>CAYMKL010000135.1:0-17865 GCA_964390805.1 uncultured Anaerolineae bacterium
GCTGAGTTTGCTGAAAAAGACAGGGCTTTCAGCGAAGTCAGCGAGGTTCAGCGCGTTCAGCGGTTCAGAGACATGGATCGCTCGTAGGTCTGAATCGCTGAGGCCGCTGAGGGGCGCTGAGTTTGCTGAAAAAGACAGGGCTTTCAGCGAAGTCAGCGAGGTTCAGCGCGATCAGCGGTTCAGAGACATGGATCGCTCGTAGAGTTAGAATCGCTGAAGCCGCTGAGGGGCGCTGAGTTCGCTGAAAAAGATAGGGCTTTCAGCTAACTCAGTGAGGTTCAGCGCGTTCAGCGGTTCAGAGACATAGGCCGCTGGTGGTCTGAATCGCTGAAGCCGCTGATGGCCGCTGAGTTCGCTGAAAAAGAAAGAGCTTTCAGCTAACTCAGCGAGGTTCAGCGCGATCAGCGGTTCAGAGACATGGGCCGCTCGTAGGTCTGAATCGCTGAGGCCGCTGAGGGGCGCTGAGTTTGCTGAAAAAGATAGGGCTTTCAGCGAAGTCAGCGGGGTTCAGCGCATTCAGCGGTTCAGAGACATGGGCCGCTGCTAGGTCTGAATCGCTGAGACCACTGATGATCGCTGAAGTCGCTGAAAGCTGGTGTCCTCAGCGGGTTCAGTGGAGTTCAGCGCACTCAGCGATTCGAAGAGCTTGACTTGAAAGGAGACGCATGATCAAGCCGCAGTATGTTCGTGAGGGATACCCCCTGTCCGAGGTCACAGCCAAGATCATCAAAGCAGCCAAAGTAGTGCACAAGGTGCTCGGCCCAGGCTTCGAAGAGGTCATCTATCAACGTGCTCTGGCTCTGGAGTTCCCCGCCCACGGATTGGACTTCTCCCGCGAGGTGTGGATTGACGTGTACTACAAGGGGAGGAAGATCGGTCGTAAGCGAGTGGACTTCGTCGTTGATGAGGTATTGGTCGAGATCAAGGCCAAAGCTGCCTTGGAAGACGTAGACTTTGTGCAGACCCTTTCCTACCTCAAAGCCTCTGACTACAAAGTTGCTCTGCTGCTGAACTTCGGAGCCAAGCGCCTGCAAATCAAGCGGATCGTGTACGAGACGGCACGCTGACGATAACCTCAGCGAGTTCAGCGGAGTCAGCGTGCTCAGCGGTTCCATGCGCCCTGTCAGTTTGACAGCTTCCTTGAGATGTGCTATAGTTGATTCGACTCCACTACAACCCAAAAGGGTCCCCGATGTACCAGGATTTCAGAATCGTAGACTTTCACGCCCACTTTCCCACCAGCCGCCTCTGGTTTGGACGCACCGACCGATGGACACAGTTGGCGAAGAAAATCGGCGAGCGCCGCGTCAGGCTGATCCGCGAGCAGGCCAGGGCCTATAACCTGGAGTGGCGACGAGCCTGGGGCTTTCCTGCCCCGGAGGCAGAGTCACCTACCGACGAGGAGCAGGCCGACCGCTGGGCCGCTGAGGTGGACCGCTACGGATTGGACAAAGTCGTCTTTGTCACCGGCGGCGATAACGATCACCTGGCCTACCTGGTGAACCGCCATCCGCACAAGTTCATCGGCTTCGCTCATCACGATCCCTTTGAAGAGAACGCCGCCGAGGAGTTGGAGCGGGCAGTGACGGAGCTAGGGATGCGCGGTTACAAAGTGCTGGCTCCGGCCCTGGATCGAGACCTGGACGACGAGGCGGCCTTTCCCGTGTGGGAGGTGGCGGCCAAGCACAGTATTCCGGTGTTGATTCACTTCGGCATCATGGGCGGCGGTGGCGGCATCGCTTACCACCCCAACATCAGCCCTCTCAAGTTGCATAACATCGCCAGAGCTTTCCCCGACGTGAACTTCGTTGTGCCCCACTTTGGTTGTACCTACATCTTTGACACGCTTCAACTCTGTTGGGCTTGCCGAAACGTCTACGTAGACACCTCCGGTTCCAATCAATGGATCCGCTGGATGCCGGAGGAGTGGACGGTGAAGCGGCTCTATCGCAAATACCTGGAGACCATCGGCCCCGACCGCATTCTCTTCGGCACCGATTCCAGTTGGTTCCCGCGTGGCTTCGCCGTGCGCTACCTGCAAGACCAGATTCGCGATTTGGTGTACCTGGGAGTGAGTCACGAGGCAATGCAAAAGATCCTGGCCGGCAACGCGGCACGCCTGCTCAAGATCGAGTAAGGAAAGGGGGTGATAGACCGACACAGACAGACCTATAGGGGATATTGGCTCTGCCAGTATCCAATCGCTCCACCAAAACTATGCAAAAGGAGGAAAGGAAAATGAGAAAGCTCGTATCGTTACTGCTCGTTGTCATGGCCCTGACCACCCTCGTGACCGCATGCGCTACGCCTACACCTGAGGTGATCGAAAAGGAGGTAGTCGTCGAGAAAGAGGTTCCGGTCACCGTCGAGGTGGAGAAGGAGAAGATCGTCGAGAAGCCAGTCGTCGAGACCGTGGTCGTGGAGAAGGAAGTGGAAAAGGGCGTCACCATTGAGTACTGGCAGTACTTCTACGACGCTCGCGTAGATGCCATGAACCGCCTCATCCAGCAGTTCGAGGGCGAAAACCCCGACATCCACGTCAAACACACCAACTTCCCCTACGCGGACTACCGAGACAAGATAGCCGCCTCGGTGCCGGCCGGAGTTGGCCCGGACGTCGCCACCCTCTACTATGGCTGGATGCCGCTCTGGGTGGACTCCGGCTACCTGGTTCCCCTGCCCGAGGACGAGTTCCCGCCCTCAATGATCGAGAGCGAGTTCTCGCCGCTGGTGCAGGCTGGCAAGTTCGAGGGCAAGTACTGGGCCATCCCCACCGCCGTCCGCACCCTGTCCCTGTTCTGGAACAAGGATCTCTTTGTCGCCGCCGGCCTGGATCCGGAAGTCCCGCCCACGACGTTGGACGAGTTCGTGGACTACGCCAAGAAGCTCACCAAGCTAGACGCCAACGGCGACTACGAGATCATGGGCTACGCTGTGCAGATGGACGGGCAGGCCCACCACTGGTATCGAGAGATTCTCACTCGCCAGTTTGGCCAGGTGCCACAGAGCGAGGACGGACGCAAGATTCAGTGGAACGCCTCCGAGGGCGGCTATGAAGCTTGGGAGTGGCTGTGCCAGTTCGAGACCGAGTACAAGACCGGCACCAATGACCTGTTCGACGGCGCGACAGAGGCCTTCTACCAGGGCAAGCTGGCCTTGCACATTGACGGTTCCTTCCGCCTGGGCTCCCTTGTCGTGAACGCACCTGACCTGAACTATGGCGTTGCGCCTATGCCCATCGGGCCTAGTGGTGAACTGACGACCTTCGGTTCTTTCTGGACTCACGGCCTGACCAACAAGGCCGCCTCTGACCCGAAGCGGCTGGAAGCGGCGATCAAGTTCCTCAAGTTCATCACCACCGACGAGGCCATGGCACTTTGGGTAGACAAGGTCGGCGAGTTGCCGGCGCGGCTGGAAGCCGCCAGCGACCCCGATTTGCTGGCTGACCCCAAGCTCGGTGCCTTTGCCAAACAACTCCCCTACGCCTACGCGACCTTCTTTGTCAACGAGAGCGACGACCGCCAGGCGCTCATTGACGCCTATGACACCGTGCGCTTGACCGGCGAAGACCCGCGCGCTGCGCTGGACGAAGCTGTCGAGAAAGTCCAGGCCCTGTTCGACGAGTTCTGGGCTACGCATTAGCGACCCACCTGCGGAGGCAGGGGGCGTGTTCCCCCTGCCTCCCATGCAGTGCTCTCTCAAGAATCGAGAGCGCTTTCGACAGAACGCCGCAGTGGGTATCTGGACAGTGTTAAGTGGGTGTCGTTGCGAGGCGGTTTTTGCCGAAGCAATCTCCTCCAATGTATGCGGGGGATTGCTTCCCTTCGACAAGCTCAGGACAGGCGTCGCAAGACCCGCTCCTCGCAATGACACTTGGCGCGTGATTTGACATTGTCGAGGTGTAAGGAGCGTTGGACATGTCAAACAGATTGAGTCTGCGTCACCGTAGACAGCTTTGGGCCTATGCTTTCATTCTCATCCCGCTGTTTTTCTTTCTCTCGATTCGCATCGGCCCGACGTTGTTCGCCCTCAATGTCAGCGTGCGAGAATGGAACATCCTCTCTCCGGAAAAGCCGTTTGTTGGCCTGGCCAACTTCGAGAAGATCTGGCAGGATTTTCAAAACCCCAAGTCTGTAGTGCGCCACGCCTTTCAGAATACGTTTGCCTACGTCATCATCGGCGTACCCACACAACTGGTGCTGGCCCTGGTCATCGCGCTGATGCTGGATCGCATCAACAAACTGGTTGGTCTGTTCCGGGCCATCTATTTCATCCCCTTTGTCACCTCCACGGTCGCCATCTCCTGGGTTTGGCGCTGGATGTATCAACCGCGCTTTGGGCCGATCAATCTGTTTCTTGGTTTCCTCAATCTGCCTGAACAGAATTTTCTGCGTGACCCCGATCAGGCACTGCTCTCCATCGCCGCCGTGGCCATCTGGCAGGGACTGGGCTTTGCCATTATCATTTTCCTGGCCGGCCTGAAGCAGATTCCGCAGATGTACTACGAAGCCGCAAGGATTGATGGCGCCAGCCGTTGGCAGCTTTTCCGCCACGTCACCCTGCCCTTGTTGAACCCCACCATCGTCTACCTGGTGGTGCTGCAAAGCATCAGGTTCCTGCGCATGTTCACCCAGGTGATCAACATGACGCGCCAGGGAGACGGCGGCCCACTCAACAGCACGGTGACAGTGGTGCTGCACATGTACCGTGAGGGCTTTGGCCGATACAAGATGGGCTCCGCCGCTGCCCTCATGGTGGTGCTGTTCTTGATCATTATGGTGATTACCCTGGTGCAGATGCGTCTGCTGACGCGACGGGTTGAATACTAGGAGGTGACAAATGGCAGTCGGTGTGGAGCAGAAGACTCTGGGAAGGGGATTTGAGATGAGCCAACGGCGGTCTGAAGCCATTATCAAGGCGATCTGCTACTTCTTCTTGATCTTGGGCGGCCTCACAATGGTTGTGCCCTTTGTCTGGATGATCGCCACCTCTTTCAAGCCAGCTTCCGAAATCTACATGGGCAACTTCTTTCCCAAGGCAGCGACCTTTGACAATTACAGACAGGTCGTTCTCAAAACGCTCTTTCCGCGCTGGTACCTTAACAGCTTCATTTGCGCCACCCTAAGCACCCTCAGTGTGGTCTTCTTCGATTCGCTGGCCGGCTACACCCTGGCCAAGTACGACTTCGCTGGAAAAAACATCATCTTTGTGCTCATTCTGAGCACCCTGATGGTGCCTACCGAGATGTTGATCATCCCCTGGTACATCATGTCGGTCAATCTTGACTGGGCGGACACCTACTGGGGCATCATCTTTCCCGGAGTGATCACCGCCGGCGGCATCTTTCTGATGCGGCAGTTCATGTCTGGCGTGCCCAACGACCTGATGGACGCGGCGCGGATAGATGGCGTCTCAGAGTTTGGGCTCTACTGGCGCGTGGCGTTGCCCTTGGTCAAACCCGCCCTGGCGGCTCTTGCCATCTTCAACTTTCTGGGCAACTGGAACGCCTACATCTGGCCGCTCATCGTTTCCAGCGCGCGGGATATGCTCACCCTGCCGGTGGGCCTGGGTTTCTTTTCTGGCGAGGACACCGCCGCGTGGCATCTGATCATGACGGCCAATACACTGTCGGTAGTGCCCCTGCTGGCTGTCTTTGTGGTCTTCCAGCGTCAGATCATCGAGGGTATTGCTCTGACGGGCCTCAAAGGATAGGTTCAACGCTATGCCCATCTCCAACCTTGACTTTCCCCACCCCCTTTACGCCGAACACGTGCTAAAGCCGTCATTTGCTGAGGCGCGGATGCATCTTGTTGACCTGATGATGGCAGCCAACAAAGCGCACGTGGTGATGCTCACCGAGCAAGGCATCCTGAGCGCCGAGGATGGCACTGCGCTGCTCCGCGCGTTGAAGCAAGTCGAGGCTGAGGCCGCTTCGCTTACAGCAGAGGCCCGCCAGTACGAGCCCGGCACTGAAGACCTCTTTACAGCGCACGAGATCGTCTCGCAATTGGTGCAACTGGCGTTGGCCCAGGGACTAGAGCCGCGCGACGTGACCTTCTCGCTGCTGGACGAGGCTGCCAAAGCCGTCATCGGCCGTCCGCTGGATCTGCCCAAAGCAACGGTGCGACAGGCTCTGGATCCGGTTCACTTTGTCGAGATACGCACGCAGCCTGGCGGCCCAGCCTTCAGAACCATGCGTGCCTGGCTGAACGAAGTCTATTGCGCACTCAAAGCCAACCGCGATTGGCTGGCCTCCGAGCAGGCCAGCCAGAAGGATGCAGCCCATGCTCTTACCCAACGAGTCGAAGTCCTGACTGGTGCGTGAGGTAAGGGTAGGGTAACTACCTTGGCTGCACTTCCTCCCGCAACCGCCTACTCCCTGGCGTACTCAGTGATTCCAGGCGACCTTTTAGTTTGACAGCTTCCCGGAGATGTGATATAGTTGGTTCGAACTCGTCCCGTAATCACCGCATTAACTGCCGCGTAGCAAAGGGGGTGATGCCAACGACGATGAAGCGTTTTGTGCAGGACCGATTGGCGAGGATGACCCTCGCCGCAAACATCTACTACAAGGAGGAAGAAAGATGAAAAGGTCGTTTTTTCTGACGATGGTGCTGGCGCTTCTTCTCGCCGCCTGCGCTGCGCCCGCCCCCGAAGTGATCGAGAAGGAGGTGATCGTCGAGAAGGAGGTTCCGGTCACCGTCGAGGTGGAGAAAGAGGTAGTGGTCGAGAAGAAGGTGATCGAGACCGTGGTGGTCGAGAAGGAAGTGAAGGAGAAGGTCACCCTCAAGTATTTCATGTGGGACCCCGACCTGGAGGAGCTGGAGCTCAGCATCATTGACGAGTACACCAGTATGAACCCCCACGTCACCATCGAGTTCGAGGCGCTGGTGCCCAAGGAGTACTGGCCCAAGATGAGTGCCCTGGCCACGGCCGGGGAGATGCCCGACGTCTTCAACATGAGCTCAGGCTACGTGGATGAGTATGCCTCCAAGAATCTCATGGGAAGCATCGAGTACTACATTGAGAGGGACGTCAACCCGGACGACTACTTCACCGGCGTCTTCAGTGCCGTGCGTTACCCGGACAAGGAAACGGGCAGCATGAGGGCCATGCCCTTCGCCTGGGTGTGCACGGTGCTCTACTACAACAAGGACGCCTTCGACGCGGCGGGAGTGGGCTACCCCACGGAAGACTGGACCTGGGACGACTTCCTGGATGCGGCCCAGAAGCTGACGATGGACAAGGACGGCGATGGCACCATTGACCAGTACGGTTTCTGGTTCTACGGTCGCTACGCCCACACTGAGTCCTGGGTCTATCAAAACAACGGGCGCTTCCTGAACGCCGCCAAGACGCGCTTCGAGCCAGACGACAATGCCGTCGAGACCCTGGAGTTCCTGTACAGCCTGATCCACGAGCACAAGGTAGCCCCGATGCCGAAGGAGATGGAGGGCATCCGCCAACAGGACATCTTCCCCCAGGGGATGGCGGCCATGTGGGTGGATGGCTCCTGGAACATCCAGAACATTCGCAACATCACCGGCGATACCTTCCAGTGGGGAATCGCGCCCATTCCGAGGGGGCCGAACTGGGAGAAGGATCAGGCCTACGGCTGGCCCGACAACATCGCCATGTCCCCCACCACGCAGCACGCGGACGAGGTATGGAACTACATCAGGTTCCTGACCGGGCCTGGCCGCCCAGCGTCGTCCTTCAAGGGCGGGAAGGTGCCCATCATGAAAGACACGGCATACTCCGAAGAGTTCCTGGAGAAGGACCAACAGCCCGCCAATAAGGGGTTCCTGCTGGAGTGGGGCGAGAACCTGGGGCCCAACTCCTTCACCCCTGGCTGGGGCGAGTGGCGCGGCTACACCGGCGGGGCCGGCCTGAACGCCTGGCTGGATGAAGCCTACAACGGCGCGGTGGATATGGCGACTGCCATCGAGGAAACCACCAAGAGCGCCAACGAGGTCTTGACCCGCTTCTACGCAGAGCCCTGAAGTCCGACCGATTCCGATCTCTACCTTGGTGTTCCGCTGGAGCCCGCCCTCCGGCGGAACACCATTTTTCGACATGCTCTTTGAAATAAGGTGGTCGCTATGCGCTACAGAAAGATCACGCCTTATCTCTTCATCCTGCCCATGCTCACCGGCCTGGTTGTGTTTCGTTACTATCCCATCGCCTCTGTCATCGTGAACAGCTTCAGGCGTTGGCAAATGCCGGCGCCGCCTTTCTGGCTGGGGCTAGGCAACTATCAGGAAATGTTCGGCTCCGACCAATTCTGGCTCGTGGTCAGGAACACCTTTGTCTTCGTCGGCCTCTACGTGCCGGGCGTGGTGATCGGCGCCCTGATCCTGGCCCTGTTGATACACCAGAGACTTCCGGCCATCTCTTTCTTCCGAGGGCTCTACTTCATGCCCTACATCACCTCCATGGTGGCCGTGGCCATGGTGTGGAACTGGATCTTTGCCACCCGCTTCGGCATCCTCAACCACTTTCTGAAGACCGTATTCCACATCAACCCCATAGCGTGGCTGGCTGAAAAGCCCTACTCCCTGCTGGTTTTGATCATCGTCTCCGTCTGGAAGACGGCGGGGTTCCAGATGCTGGTCTTCCTGGCCGGGCTACAGGCCATCCCCAGGAGCTTGTACGAAGCAGCGCGCGTGGATGGCGCAACTGGCCGACAGGCCTTTTTCCGCATCACCCTACCCCTCCTGTCACCGGTGACCTTCTTTATCGTCGTCAACTCTGTCATCCAGGCCTTCCAGACCTTCGACGTGACCTACGCCATGACCCAGGGGAAACCGCTCTACGCCTCCGCCACTCTGGGCTACTACGTTTACGAGAATGCCTTCAGGTTCCAGCGCATGGGATTCGCCTCAGGGTTGGCCTGCATGCTGGTGCTTTTCGTGGGCATCGTGACGCTGGTGAACTTCCTGTTCAAGAACCGTTGGGTTCACTACCAGGCATAGAGGAGGCTGATCGTGATATCCAAACGCCAGAGAACCGTGGGCAAATGGACGCTTATGTACCTGATCCTATTGCTCCTTGCCTTCGTCACCGTCTTCCCTTTCCTTTGGATGCTTCTGACCACCTTCAAGTCCTCCAGGGCCGTCTTTGCCATCCCGCCGGTGTGGATACCGGACAAGCTCTTCAAGCCGGGGATGTGGGACAACTACACAACCGTGTTCACCAAGCACAACTTCATTCGCTATACCTTCAACAGCATCTTCGTGTCTTTCATGGCCGCTGCCGGCCAGGTGATTACCTGTTCACTGGCTGGCTTCGCCTTCGCCCGCATGGAGTTCCGGGGCAAGAATTTCTTCTTCGGCGCGCTCCTGGCTACCGCCATGGTCCCCGTCGAGGTGTCCATCATCCCTGAGTTCCTCATGATGATCAAGCTCGGCTGGCTCAACACCTACTTGCCCCTAATCGTCCCCTCGTTCCTGACGGGTTCCTACGGAACCTTCATGCTGCGCGAGTTCTTCGCCAACATCCCCCAGGACCTAGAGGACGCGGCAGCCATAGACGGCGCCTCGGTCTTTCGTATATACTACAAAATCTTCCTGCCCCTGGCGGGGTCAGCCCTGGTCACCCTGTTCGTCCTGGCTTTCATTAACAACTGGAACGCCCTATTGCGCCCCGTGTTCTACATCTCCGAAAGCCACCTGCGGACCTTGCCCCTGGGCCTGATGGCCTTCAAGGGAGCTTATGAATCTCAGTGGCATCTGCTCCTGACCGGTTCGGTGATCTCGATTATGCCCCTGTTGATACTATACATCTTCGCCCAGCGCTTCATCATCGAGGGCATCGCTACCACGGGGTTGAAGTGACGACACACATTATCAACGGACGGGTCTACGCACCGGGGCGGGTCATCGAGCGGGGACTAGTGACCGTTGCCGGCGATAAGATCGCTGCTGTGGGGGAGGCGGCGCCGCTGCTGGATGCCACGGACGCCGAGGTGATTGATGCCACCGGCCTCCATGTGATCCCCGGCCTCATTGATCTCCACATCCACGGCCTGAGCGGTTTCGGCGTCATGCAAGGCCAGACCGCAGAGATAGCGGCTCAACTCCCCCAGCACGGCGTCACCGCTTTTCTGCCCACGACCATCGCTGCCCCTCTGGAGCGACTGGCTGAGCTGCTGAAGGAAATGGCCGCCATCATCGCCGCCCGGCCGCCGGGGGCGCGCATCCTGGGTGTGCACGTAGAGGGGCCTTACCTCTCGACCCAGCGGACGGGTATGATGGATGGCCGCTTGCTTCGCCCTTTCCGCTGGGAGGAATTCCAGCGACTGTCCGAGGCAGGCCAGGGGCAGGTGAAGATGCTGACCCTGGCTCCCGAAGAGGGAGAGGCCCTGAACGCCCTCCCCCGCCTGATCGAACGAGGGGTCGTGCCTTCCATCGGCCACTCCGACGCCACCTTCGAGCAGGTGGCTGAAGCGGTGCGCCTGGGGCTATCGCATGCCACCCACACCTACAACGCCATGCGCGGCTTCCACCATCGGGAGCCGGGCGTGCTCGGCGCCGTGTGGTATTTCGACCAGATCACAGCCCAGGTCATCGCCGACGGTGTGCACGTCCATCCGGCGGCTTTGGCTCTGCTGTTGCGCCTCAAAGGCCCCGAGGGGGTGGCCCTCATCAGCGACGCCGCCCCCATTGCCGGCTTGCCGCCCGGCGAGTACACCTGGGGCGGGAAGCAGGTCATCCTTGATGGACGAGCCTGTGTCGGCCTCGATGGCCGCCTGGCCAGCAGTGCCGCGTTGATGGATGCGGGTCTGCGTACCCTGGTGGAAGAGGTTGGGCTTCCTCTGGAGACGGCCCTGGTGACCGGCACCGCGGTGCCGGCTCGCGTGCTGGCGCTCAACAAGGGCGCGCTGGCCCCTGGCCGAGACGCCGACGTGGTCTTGCTGGACGAAGCTCTGCGGCCCCGGTTGACTATGGTGGAAGGGCAGGTAGTCTACCATGCGCTTTCAAGACATTGAGAAAAACCAGGATCGCATCCACTGGGGAGACGGCACGTTCTCCGACTACACGCTCCTGAGATTTCCCTCGGCGGGCTTTCGCTTCCTGGACATTGACCAGCGTGATCCCCAGGTCAAGCTGAAAGATGCCGCCTACCTGCGCTGGGTCAAAGCCATCGCGCGAGGTGAGACCGCCCCCCGCATCGTGGCCTTCCTGCGCCTGGAGCAAGACCGCCCCGTATCCGATCTGTTCGCCGGTCTGCATTGTCACACAGAGGCGAGGGAAGAGCTTTTCAGCGCGAACTCACTGATCACCCACACCCTGCGGACGTTGCTGAGCCGGAGCTGGCTGCGCTACGAGAAAGGTCGCTGGCAGGTGACAGCACCCACAAAAGAGGCAGCCTGGCGGCAGCGTGGCGAGGCCGTGCTTGCCCTGCTGGAAAGCGAGGGCCGACTGCGCCTTGAGTTGGGGCCGGGCGTCCGCCCGCCGGACACCGTGGACTTCGAGGACTTCCCTGTGATGCTGAATCTGATCCCCATCGGACGGCTGGCCTTCCCGCGGGATCTGGTGTGGCGGGAGCGCCCGCGCATCGCCTTCAACACCGCCTTCTTCCTGCTGGAGCATAACGATTTCTGCAGCTTCCACTCCGCTCTGGGGGAGCCTTATGGTCTCTTCGTTCAGGATGGAGTCATCCGGCGCCCGCCACTGTACCGACGGGGTGTCATCTTCCAGCGGGCCAACGGGCAGTGGCAGACCGGAATGTTCTCCCTGGAGGACGTGGGCATTGCTCTACCCGGTGGGGTCATGGTGGCGTCCGAATCCCATCTCCCACAGAAGGCGACCGGAAGCCACATCTTCACCTTTGCCCTCAACGCCCAGGCCGAGGTGACGGCCTACACCCGCCTCTACGGAACCGCCTCCCAGGGCGGTGTCCTGAGCTTGTCGAAGGGGTGCGTGTTGGGACGTACTCCCATTGAAGGCGGGCGGGTCGAGCTGACCATCATTGACCAGAGGGTCGTTGGGTGGAAGGCTGGCGGCGGACTGAACATACCCCAGAACGGGTTCGTCCTGTCCTTTGCCCAAGGCGTCTTGGCGCCCGAAACCCAGGCGGCGCTGCGTGCCCGGCCGGTGGTGAGCTATCGCTTCATGCGCGAGGAACATGGCAACCGCAGGTTGCACGACATCGTGCAGGCGCTGCAAGTGGGCCCGCTGCTCCTGCAAGGAGGGCGAACAGTCGTCACAGCGACGCGCCTGGCCGAGGAGGAGTTCTGGGTTGACCGGCTGGGCGATGACGGCCACGTGGAGATCGGGGTGGTGCCCACCGAGTTTCCAGACGATGTGGACAGAACGCGGGCTGGTCGTGTTGGGCTGGGCGTGGATCGGCAGGGGCGGTTGGTGGTGGTTGGGGCACCGGGCGTAGAGAGAAAGGCCGGGCACCTGGAAGCAGACAGTCACGGAGTAACGCTGGCCGAGCTTGCGGACCTCCTGGCGGATGCAGGTGCAGTGGATGCGGTCAATCTCGACGGCGGTGGTTCCACACAGCTCTTCTTCCTGGGCGGCCTGGCGACCGTGGCCGGTGGTCGCCTTGGACAATCCGGTGTGCAGTACGAGCGCATGGTGCCTTCGGTCGGCATGCTCCCTTAATCCAAAGCTGAATGGGGACGGAGAAGATGAAACTCCCACTTTTGAGCAGTGCTGGCGTGGTATGTTTGATCCCCTTGTTGTTGGCAGCATGTGCACCTGCTCCGACCGCCACGCCTGTGACCTTATCGCCTACGGCTATCCCTGTGACTGTGTTGTCTACGGCCACTCCCGCAGTGATTGCATCCGCCACGCCCACGCTCCCTCCTACGACGATGCCAACCAGCACCCCAGCGCCGACGGCATCGGCCACCCCCATGCCGGAGCCGACTTCGACGCCGATGCCCACCGCCACCCCAACACCTATGCCCACCGCAACCCCCACCTCAACGACGACCCCAACACCGATGCCCACAGCAGCCCACACCCCAACGACGACCCCGACACCCATCCCCACGCAAACCGTTACGCTCACGCCAAGCCCAACACCGGACGAGGGCCCCATCATCGCCTACTTCCGTGCCAACGTGACCGAGGCTGATCCGGGAGACACCATCACCCTGCAGTGGCGGTCCAGTGGTGGCAACCAGGCCTCGCTGTATCACCTGATGTCTACCGGTCAGCTCGGTCACTGGTGGGAGGTCGAGCCTACCGGCTCAATGGACTATGACATTCCAGCCGAGTCCCGCAACTGGGAGGGATTCGTGCTTTTCGTCCTCGACGAAGCGGAGCGCGTGGTCCAGGCCACGTTGCAGGTGAACCTGCGCTGCCCTGATACCTGGTTCTTCTCCCCGGCTCCTGACGAGTGTCCTAGCAGCCCATCCATCCTCACCGACGGGGCGGAGCAGCACTTCGAGCACGGCTTGATGCTGTGGAGCGGGGCTGAGGACTGGATCTATGTGCTATTCGATGATGGCGCGCAGCCTGCCTATAAGGTCTTGCTCGATGAGTGGGACGAAAGCAAGCCGGAATCGGATCCGAGCATCGTGCCGCCGGCGGGACTTTATCAGCCGGTGCGGGGCTTCGGCCTGGTGTGGCGAGAGGAGACAGGCATCCGCGACCGGCTGGGCTGGGCGCTGGGCGAGGAGGCGGGTTATCCGACGGCTATCCAGCGCACCTCGCGGCCCAAGTACAACGTCATGTACATCAAGGCACTGGACGGCGGGGTATGGGAACTGGGGCCGGAGCTTAGCAACTGGCGTCACATTTCGTAGCAATAGATCTGGTAGGTAGACCCGCTTTGTGATCGGTCGCGAAACAGCTACCCCTCTTGCAATTTGCCGATATTGATATATACTATCGGTACATAATTATGCACAAAGGAGGATTGCCGTGGAAACTGCAAAGCTATATCGAAATGGGCGAAGCCAAGCCGTCAGGATTCCAAAAGAGTTCAAATTTGAGGGAGCAGAGGTCTTCATTAAGAAGATTGGAAACGCCATTCTGCTTATTCCCTACCGTGAGTCCTGGCAAACCCTCTTTGATAGCCTGAGCCAATTCTCTGATGACTTTATGGAAACACGCAATCAGCCCGAGCAACAAACCAGAGAGAGTCCCTTCGCATGAAATACCTTCTTGACACCAATGTCTGCATCTACCTGATCAAAAAGAAGCCTCCACAGGTGTTACAGCA
Organism: uncultured Anaerolineae bacterium; assembly: GCA_964390805.1. Taxonomy (GTDB): domain Bacteria; phylum Chloroflexota; class Anaerolineae; order VGOG01; family VGOG01; genus CAYMKL01. Next base: position 14,185 of record CAYMKL010000135.1, read on the forward strand.
GTTCCGCTCTCACCTCATCGGGGATATAGGCATTTCCTCCATCACTGTAGCGGAGTTACAGTACGGCGTTCAGAAGAGCCAATACCCTGAACAGAACCAACAGGCTCTGGAGCAATTCCTGGTACCGCTGGTCATCGCGGGCTTCGATGAACAAGCGGCCGCCACATATGGAAAGATACGGGCCGCCCTGGAAGCTCAAGGGACTCCGATTGGGGCGTTGGACATGCTAATAGCAGCTCACGCGCTTAGTCTGGGCGTTACATTGGTAACGAACAACGTCCGTGAGTTTTCGAGGGTTCCTGAGCTTCAATTGGTCAACTGGGTCACGGGGTGACTCCGTCGGGATGTAGGCTTTAATGAGGATAATGGGGGTAGGTCTTTGGAAGCAGGCTATCAGGGCTCGAGCGCTTCCGCTCTAGCTGTGGAGCAGCTCTCTTTCAAATATCGCGACCGGCCCGATTATGCCCTGCGCGACGTCTCCTTCGAACTGGAAGCAGGGCAGATCATGCTGGTGGCCGGAACAAGTGGCTGCGGCAAAACCACCCTGATCCGCTGCCTCAACGGCCTCATCCCCCGCAGCTACAGGGGGGAGTTGGAGGGCCGGGTCTGTCTCCACGGGGAAGATACCAGCGACAAGTCCCTGGCGGCCATCTCCCAGATCGTGGGCACGGTGCTGCAGGACCCTGAGCGCCAAATCCTGGGCAGCCGGGTCGTCAACGAGGTGGCCTTCGGGCCGGAGAACCTGGGCCTGCCAGCGGCAGAAATCACCGCTCGCGTAGACGAAACCCTAGACTACCTGGACATCAACCACTTGCGGCGCCGGGAGACCTTCTACCTCTCCGGCGGAGAGAAGCAAAAGGTGGCCCTGGCTGGCATCCTGGCCATGCATCCCTCCATTCTATTGCTGGATGAACCCCTGGCCAGCCTCGACCCCGCCAGCGCGCAAGAGGCCCTGCGCCTCATCCGCCGTCTGGCCGACGAGGGCCGGGCCATCCTCATCGTCGAGCACCGGGTGGAAGACATTCTAAAGATTGGGCCAGAGAAGGCCCTCTACCTGGCAGGTGGGCGACTGCACTACCTTGGGCCCACGGCCGGCCTCGAGCGGGCGATAGACTATCACGAAGTTAAGCTACCAGCGCCGATGATCATCGCTCAAGCCCGCCACGATCCAGCTCCCGCCTATTCGCCTGCCCCCCCTCTTTCCCCGCCAACCCTTCGACCTTGCTCAGGGCAGGCTCTGGGGAGGAGGAAGGGGGGGCAGATCGGCGAGACCTTGGTGGAGTTCAAGGAAGTGGGCTTTGCCTACGAGGAGGGGCCGCTGGTGCTCCACGACGTCAACCTGACCATCAACCGCGGCGACGTCATCGCCATCCTGGGCCCCAATGCGGCCGGCAAGACCACTCTGGTCAAACACGCCATCGGCCTGCTTAAGCCCACGAAGGGGCGAGTGCTGGTCGAAGGGGTGGACACACACGAACTGAGCGTGGCCGAGATCGCCAGGACCCTGGGATACGTCTTTCAGAGCCCCAGTCACATGCTCTTCGCCCCCACCGTGCGGAAGGAGCTGGCCTTCGGCCCTGAGAACCTGGGCTACGACGAGGCCACCATTGACGAGGCAGTGACTGAGGCGGTGGGAATCCTCAACCTCAGCGGGCTAGAGGAGTACCCGCCCCTGGCCCTCAGCTTCGGCCAGCAGAAGCGGGTCAGCATCGCGGCCATCATGTCCATGCGCTCGCGTGTTCTGGTGATGGATGAGCCCACTGCCGGCCAGGATTACAAGAACTACATGGTTTTCATGGACGCTATCCTGCAGTTGCCGAACTTCGAGGCCATCCTGTTCATCACCCACGACATAGATTTGGCGGTGTGCTACGCCAACCGCGTGGTCCTGGTCTATGAGGGGCGCATCGTCGCCGATGGACCGCCTCAGGAGGTGCTGGCCCAGTACGATCTCTTGGAACGCTGCCACATTGTACCCACCTCGCTGCTGGCGGCCAACCTGGAACGCCTGCCCCAGACGGGGCGCTTCATGCGGGCGGAGGCGTTGGCCCACGTAGCAATTGTTTCTGTATTCTGAGAGAAGGAAGGTAGTTGGTCTGATGCTCACAAAAGGATGTTGCTCATTTCCCTCTGCGGGAGAGAGTCGCCTGTACAAAAAGCCCCATGATTCTCTGTTATATTTCATTATCTTACTCGTTGTAGTCACTACTTTTGCAACACAGAATAGGACAGTAGGCTTTGAGCCAGGTCATCATGGTTGGGTATCCTCTCATGCGTTAGCTATAATAAGTAAGGCTAATTCAGACAATCAATTTGTTGGCTATACAATGGCATTCAAAGATGACGAAAACAAAGAGCAGTACTATTACTTCGATAGATACCCCGTTTTCTTCAGTGCTTTCTTTAACGTCATCTTATCTCTGAGCAATAACTTGGCTACAAAAGTCTATGTCGCTAGGCAGGCGATGAACTTCATTTTTCTAGGCACGCTGATTATGGCTTTCATGTTAGTGAACAAATTGATCGCTGATAAGCATTTAGCCCTCAGCGTGGTTCTGATTGCTTTTTCAAATCTATTCTTGCTTTACTATAAAGACATGGTTCATTTTGATCAACCTGCTTTGTTCGGTTTTGTGTTCCTCTTATTCTCCATCGCAGTTTACAAACTGGATGGAAAGAGAAAACTACTGTATCTGGCTACCTTTGTCTCCATAGGGTTGGGACGTGGTTACGCTTCTTATGCCATCATGGTACTTTGGGCTATCATAGAGTTTTCCATGCTCATGAAGTCACCGAATTCAAACTTTGGTGAGGGCCTCAGAAAATTCCTAAAGCATGACTCTTTTATAGTGTTCATTGTTGGACTAGTGTGGGGAGCTAGCTTACTGACCTATAGTATTAGTATAGAGGCTAGACAAAGTGAGATTCCTCTAACCCAAACTGGCATTGTTCAAAATGCTTTGAAAAGATTGTCATTTGATAAGGCGTTCAATGAAAGATATGCTGACAGATTGAATTGGGTTAATTTTACTCGAAGCCAAATTGAAAGAATCATAGATTGGTCTATACCGCTGACACATAGATACATCACTTTCTTCAGAGATCTGTATAGACGTTTTGCTTTCTTCAGATATTTGATTCTATTACCAATGTTTATACTGGTCCCGATATTCATAAAAAAAGCGGAACCCAAAAAACGATTGATATTATTGCTAATGATTTTTTCCGGCTTTCTCTGGAATTTCCTGATGAGAAGCCTAACCGCTTTTCATGATTATACAACTATGTATTACATTGGAGTGGCTTTGGCCCTCTACATGGCTACATTCTCATACCTGAAGTCCTCTAGGAAGTATACCCTTTGCCTACTAATGCTTTGTGTCATTATTTATGCTACTGCATGTTTCTTCGTTAACAAGTGGCATTCGAGCCAAGCAGAAGAAGCGAAGGACTATACTTACGATTTCAATCGCATCGTGCAGGTAATCGAGGGGCAAGGAAAGAATATTCATATTCAAGACGGGTATCGAAACATAGTCCCTGGAGCGCCCTATGCAACAGGGTTCTATTTGGCTGAACACTATGTTACCCCTTTGGACGTGTCCGATTATGTGATTTCAAGTAACAGGGTAACTACTCAGGCTACCCCTCAAGAGTACAAGGGATGAAGGGGTTGCCGGT
>CAYMKL010000136.1:0-17741 GCA_964390805.1 uncultured Anaerolineae bacterium
AAGAGCATTCCCCTGGATCAACTGGCAGTAGGCGACAAAAGGTCCTGTGTCGTTTGGGGGGCACGTTGCAGGATCGGAGGGTTCTCTCCACCCAAAGAAGATCGCCCCTGTTGCCGGCTCTAACCCGGTAACTGGGTCCGGCGGGCTCACGTTCTGCACCTGGATCCAGGTCGACCAGTCACCAGTTCCGTATCCACCATAAGGCGGACCTACGGGATCATCACCTATATCTATACGCGGAATCTGAAACCTGACTCCGGCAGTTGGGTCGGCTGCTACAGTGCCGACCGTCATCAGTCCCACCAACAGTCCCAGCACCAATATTCCCAATGCCAGGCCTAACACAGACCAACGTTTCTTACTCATTTTCGAGCCTCCTTTTGTTTTTTAGTAGTTAGCTGGTTTAATAAATAGCGGCTTAGTTTAGCCAAAATTCGTAATCACTCACGTGATAGCATTTTGAGACCCAAGCGGGCCTTGTCTTCATAGTGGCCACTGGGACGATGACCTGTTCAGACACCCGCTGGAGACTCCAGCATATCAAGTGAATAAGTTACAGCAATTCTAAACAGAGGGTGCTAGATCCCCCTTGATGATGCCCGCGCTCGGGGCGGAGAAATCGCCCTTGATGATGCCCGCGCTCGGGGCAGAGAAGTCACCCTTGATGATGCCCGCGATCTTGAAAGAAGCAAGGCTCTCAGCCAGATTGACGCTTAACAAAAGGCCGAGGATCAACGCCATACAAAAGATGTACCAAAGTGTCCTTTTCATTTTCCTTACCTCCTTGAGCAAAAGTCGCCCTTGATGATGCCTACTTGATTACCCATTTACTCTTGCCTCCTTCATTAGTTCGCGAATGGCCTCGCCCTGGCGCCTCTCTGATCTCAGACAATGTACTTCCTCTTGTTCCAAGAGACGCCAAAACCGTTGCACTGTTCGCGGATAAAACCAACCAGATTCTCCATGCCCTTGAAGTAGTTCTTCTGTCCTGTTTGAACGTTTTCGACACTGCCCCGCCACTCAGGATGCTCGTCCTCCACCTCCCGCGGTTCTTCCCAAATGCGGATGAAGAAGGACACGTACTTTCGTTGCTGAAGCGACATAGTTTCTCCCCTTTCCGCAGCTAATAAAAAACTGCTGTTAACTTTCAACAGCAGTATACCAAATAGGCATCAATTATCTGTTAGAGGAGCGTCAGAGAAACGTCAAAGTTCCTTAAGATTCCGTCATCTGACAGCGAATTCGCAACTACTACTCACCCAATGTCATTAAGTTAAGGGAGCGAGCGTCGGCCGAGTAGGTCTGGGAAGACCGTATCGAGGCCACGCGAGCGGCTTTGCAGTGCATCTCACATTGCATGAGCCGCGCCTTGGTCTCGATACGCTGGTTTCGGTACGCCGCCGCTTCGCTAACGGGCTACTCAACCCAAGTCGCTACTCGACCCTTCAAATGCAGGCAACGGTGGGGATTGCTTCGTCGCTCCGCTTCTCGCAATGACACACCACACCCGATCACTGCCATCGATCAGTCCGTCTGGCCTGGATTTGGCAATCCAGGCCCAGCAAATTGGATCCACCGAGACTCAAGACAAAGGCGGGAATGGTTTCAGTGCAGGGGGGAATTGCGTGTAGAGGATTTGCGGTGAGTAAACGTTAGGGGTAGGGTAGAGCTTTGAAGATTATTGAGGAGAATCTATCAGGAGGGCGATCTTTAGAGGAGGTCGTCAGAGCTGACGACGGACTGTCTTGGCCCTCTCGAGCCTCTCGGCAGCCCCTGTTCTCTCGAAGATCTCAATAGCCTGGGAGAGGTATTCCTGGGCCCGGTCTACCTCTCCTTTGTCTTTCAGCACCAGTCCACATTCGTAGTAACTCTTGCCGAGCTCATGTTCGTTTCCTAGGGCCTTCAGCATGCTTATGCTCTCTGAGAAATGTCTTTCACCCTCTTCCCACTGCTGGCATCCCAGGGCATTGACCTTTCCCAACACTCGGTGCGCCACTCCTTCAAAGGTCTTGTCGCCAATTTTGTGGGCCATCTCAAGAGAAGCATGACCGCATTCCAGGGCCTCTGCAACTTCACCGAGAGCCAGGGCAACCTCGGCCATGCCCCGATAGGTTTCTGGCAAGAGCCATTCACACTCTATGTCCCCACAGATGTTCACTGATTCTTCCAGGTGATTAAGAGCCTGGGAATAATCTTCTTTGCGGAAGAGAATCAGCCCCAGATTGGTGAAGGATATAGCCAGTCCATAGATGTCCCCGATTTCTTTCTTAAGCTCGAAGCTTCGGCGATGATATTCGAGGGCCTTGTCATAGTTGCCCTGTCGCTCATAGACCACCCCGAGGTTGTTGTAAAGAACAGCAGTGCCGTGCGTGTCCCCATTTTCAATTCTAATGGCCAGGCTCTTCTCGAAGTGCTCGGTGGCGCGGGGGTAATCGTTCCAGTTCAGGTAAATGGATCCCAGGTTATTATATATCCGCGCCCGCTCCTTCCGGCTATCCACATTCTCAGGCAGTTTCTCTATCATGTCCAGGCTCTGTTGGCAGAGTCTAGTGGCCTCCTCGTACCGCCCTTGACGAATACTCAAAAACGCCATACCGCTATCCAGCCTGACCATCTCCAGTGAGGGGCCATCGGATTCAAGAATCCTCATGCCGGTCCTAAAATGCTCCAGTGCTAGATTGCGCCCCCCGTTTCTCTCATATACTCTGCCCATCTTGCGATGGATCTCAGCTACCTGTCTTTTGTCCAACCCCTGCCCCGCGCTGTCCAGCACCGACTTGTAGCTTTCTATCGCCTTATGATGTTTTCCCACCAGGGCATAAACATCGCCCAATCCCTCATAGATGGTTGCCAACTCCTCCTCGCTCTCCGTAAGTTCCAGCGCTCTCTGATAATAAGCAAGGGCTTCCTCATTGGCGTAGAGTTCTCTGGCCCTGTCACCGGCCCTGATGGTGTGTTTCAGGGCTTTCTCCCTATCCCCTCCCGCCGTAAAGTGATGGGCCAATTGGCTGACCACCTCATCGAGGCGATTATGGTATTCTATCTCCAGAGCCTCGCCCACTCGCCGATGCACTTGCTGCCGCCTGGCTCCACTCATCTGCTGATAAGTCACCTCTCTGATCTTGGCATGGCTGAAGTCGTAGCTACTGCCTTTTATACCTACCTCGACTTCTTTGATCAATTGTGCACGCAGCAACCTGTCGAAGGCGTCAAGGGCCTCGTCCGCGCTTTTGTCGCAAGCCCTCTGGACGGTGGCGAAGTAGAACTGCTGACGAAAGACAGCGGCTGTCTCCAGCACTTGATGGCTCACCTCTTCTAAACGGTTGAGGCGGGCTTGAATGACATCGCGCATACTGGGAGGGATTGAGATCTGGGCATAGTTGGTGGCGAAATCTTTGAGGTCTGTGCTCCAGCCATGCTCATCTCGATATAGAACGCCCTCCTCAAGAAGGGAGCGGACGACCTCGAAGATGAAGAAGGGATTGCCCTCCGTATCCTGATATAGTCTGCGGCTGAATTTCTCGCCCCCACTTTCCATGCCCGCCATCTCTCTGATCAGAGTGGTCACGTCTTCCAGGGTGAGGCGATGCAGACTGATCCTTGCCAGAAGGCCATCTTGCTTGAGGCTGCGCATCATATTGGCTAACTGCCCATTAAGGTCTTCAGTACGATAAGCACCAACGAGCAGTATCCTCTCCCTGGTGACGTGACGAGCCAGGTATTGCAAAAGGGCCAGAGTCGCTTGATCGGCCCAATGGAGGTCATCAAGAAAGAGGATCAGAGGACGTTGGCGTGAGAGAGCAACCAGGAACCGGACAACTCCCTCAAAGAGGCGGCTACGCTCAGTTTCGCCGTTCAGGGGCACACTGTTGGGGAGGTCTGGTAGCACCTCGCTGAGTTCGGGGACCAGCTTGCTTACTTCCCTTAGCCATAGACTGGATATCTGAAGCCCGTGTATATCCAGTGTTGGCAGATAACCCCGCAGGGCTTCGACCAGGGGTTGATAAGGCAGGGTCATTTCAGACTCGTAACACCGGCCTATCAGCAGGTGAAAATCGGACTCTGCCCTATCGAGCAACTCCTGTACCAGCCGGGTCTTGCCAATGCCAACTTCGCCATCAATGATGACCAGTTGACCCCTTCCCTGGCTTGCGGCCTCCAGGTAGCGGATCAATTGGGCGTATTCCTTGTCTCTACCAACCAGGCTTGAGCTCAAATACTCCGGCTTCGGCCACGGGCGCAGCGGCGACGGACGGGGCTGCCACCGGATTTCGACACTCGGTTCTCTCGTCGGCGCCTCCACTTCCCTGGGCTGGGGTTCCACTAATTCCTGACGGAGTATCTGGTCATAAAGGGTCGTGGTCTCGGCCAACGGAGCGACGCCTAACTCTCGCTCTATGACATCCTTGCATATCTCGTACTGACGCAGGGCCGCGCTGCGATTGCCAGCCAGGTAGTACAGGCGCATCAGTTGGCGATGGATGTTCTCTTGAAGGTTATCGCGGCTGAGTATCTGAATGGCGTAGACGGTGGCTTTCTCGTATTCGCCCTGATTGCCGCAGTAATCGCTTAGCTCTGTGAGGGCCTCCAGGTATCTTCTCTGTAACCTCTGCCGCTCGAAAAAGGACCAGTCTTCGAACTCGTAGGCGTTTCTGATGAAGAAGCCCTCGAGGAAATCGCCCCGATACAGCTCCACCGCCTTGCCCCAGTTGTCCATCCTAAGCCGGTCACTGTTGGCCTTTGCATCTAGCAGTTTCTCGAACTCCTCTGTGTCTAGCCAGTAATCGGCCTCAGGGTCAAAACAGAGAGTGTTGCTTTCGGCTAAGACGTATTTCTCGGCGGGCTTGCTGCCTGGCGCCAGGTTGCGACGCAATTCATAGAGGGTGTTGCGCAAGCTACCTTTGGCCTGGCGTTCGCTGGTCTCTCCCCAGAACAAGGTAGCCAGCTTCTCTCGAGAATGAGCCTGGCGATTGGAGACCAGGTAATAGAATAGGGCTTGGGCTTTTTGAGAGGTGATATTGAGTGGAACGTCATCACAGGTGATGGTGGGGGAGCCAAAGAGGTGTATTCTCAAGACCGGCATCTACGCCCTCCTCGGGCCGACAAAGAAGAGCAAGGCAATGATGGATTGTAATCCACACCTTGCCATTACAACTCAATCAATAATATAGCGTTTCCACCTATTATAACGCAAAAACGCCGTTTTAGATACGGCCTAAACCTTAAAATTTCGGAACCAATTTCAAATCTATTCTCTCACCAGCTCTAGCTCGCCGCCGCAGTTGGGGCACTTGTGCAGGGGCTTCTTGACGCTGAATTCGCTGCCACAGTAGGCGCAGCGGCGCACGACTTTCACTTCCATCAGGCCGGGGAAGACGTAGAGGTCCTTCTCAGGCCCGCGCTCCCGTCGGCACTCCCCTCTCCCCTCCAGCACACCGAGGGCCCGCTGAGCAGCATCGGTGGGCACATTGAGCTCGGCCACGATCTGGGCCAGGCTGACCTCGGCGCTGCCTCTAGTCCGAACCAGGTCTATGATGCTGTCGGCCAGTCGCTCAGGCTCTAACTGCTGATCCCGCCGCCAGGTGAGGGCGCTCCAGGCGGCCACACCACCGCCAATGGCGAGCAGGATCAGCGACAGGGGCAGCCGTCCCGGCTCGCGAGTAGCCGCGCACAGGAAAAGGAGCCCCAGGACCAAAAGGACTACTGAAACAACGAAAGCGGCAATCAAGATCGTTCGTTTCATGATTATCCCCTCCATTTCTTGGTTGACTCGGTCAGGGCTTGACCGAGACTGTTGAACATGCTGGTGACGGCCTCATTGCTCAGGTCGCGCTGAATAACCGGCTGCGCTACTTTCAGAAACTCCGTAGGGTGAGCACACAGTCGGGCATCGTCACGCATTTTAGCTCTTAGACCATCCCATTGATTGTGAAAAGCAATGACTGAGTCGGGCAGTCGCATTTTAAGCCGCGGAAGGAATTCGCTGTGCATGCGCTGCTCTCCAATGAGCCCCTGTATGCTCTCCCGGAAGCTGTCCGTCCCTTTCCCGACGCTATCCAAAAGGGCAATGAGCCCTCCCACCGTCCCTAACCCCTCCTGATAGGCGTCGGTCTTGATGTTGAGCTCGATCATGGCTTCCAGTCCCGGCTTCAGATCACCAGGACGAGGGACGGGCTCTTTCAGATCGTCCAGGACGTAGCGCACCGCCCGTTTCACCGCCAGGGCCTCCCGCTGTGCCTCGTCGTCCAGATAGGTCAGCTCCCTGTTCAGCTCAGCAACCTTGAGGCTCAGCTCGCGCCACTGACTCTGCAGAGCTTCCTGACCAGTCTGAAATTCCTGTTGGCTGGTCTGCCATTCCTCGCGCACCTCTTTCAGATTCTGGGCCAGGGTCTCCAGTTGGCCGAGGATGTGGTGGCGCTGGTTGTTCAGCTTGCCGATGGAGATGAAACGGATGATAAAGCCCAGGCCCCGGGAGCGTCGGGAAATCTCCGAGTTGAGCTGGGCCAGCCTTGTCTCTAACGCAGCCCGTTGGGCCTTGTATGCCTCCTCGCGCTCATCCAGCAGGGGATTGAGCTGGCGCAGATCCTTTGTCTGTTCTTGAGCCTGGGTCAATACAGCGTCGGCCTCCGCCTGGGTCTGGGGAGTTAGCTTCTCCCGCAGTTCTGTTCTGCGCTCGGCCAGGAGGCGGCGCTCCTCGGCGGCCCGTTTGTCAATCGGAGCTCGCAGCCCCGGGCCGAGGTTATCCAGCTTCTCAAACAGCATCTCGGTCAGGCTGGCCAGTTGTGCGTCGTGGTCGGCCTTGAATTCCACGTAGGCGCTGTTGAAGCCCACCTGGATCTCCTCCACCTCGCGCCCCACTGCGTTGATCTTGCGCCTGTTATCCGCTAGGAAATCGTTTAGTTGTTCCAAAGAGACTGTTCGGGGCATATAGCACCTCCTTGCGGTGTTTATCCATCTTGACGTGTTGCGTATTCCGCATTCCGTTTTGGGCCTCACGCACCACGCAATACGCAATACGCTATCACATCCCCACTCCCTTGACCTTTCCCAGGTAACGCCTTTTCAAGTTCCAGGTCAGTCGCTCCCAGGCCGAGGTCTCGGCCATGTAGGGGGCTATCTCAGCAAAGGTGCCCTGCTCATCCCAGTAGAGGGGACAGGCTCCGCAACAGATGTGGGCCAGCTCACACTCTTGACAGCCTGGGGGCAAGAACTCCTTGTCCCGCCAATAGCGCGCCGTCCGCCGGTTCCAGAGGGTGGCAAAGTCCTCGGTGAGCAGGTTGCCAATGCCCTCCTCGAAGCTGGAGCAGGGCAGCACCGCCCCGTCGGGGGCGACAGACAGCAGCCCGTCGGCCGCTGAGCAGGACTGGGAGCCCAGGCCGTGCTGGGCGGGGTTAAAGAGGCAGTAGGGAACCGGCGAGTACCAGACGAAGCGCATCCCCCGATCCTCGGCCCTGGCCTTGAGGGAGAGTGCCAGGTCGCCGATGGCCTCATAATTGACGTCGGGCACGCCCACGGCCCCGCCGGTGCGAATGACCATGTTCATGGAGAGGTACTCCATGCCCATCTCGGCCAGGAAGTCAATGAGAGCTGGCAGGGCCTGCCGGTTCTTCTGGTTGATGGTGGTGTTGGTGTGGGTGTGGATGCCAGCCGCCCGCAGATTGCGCACTCCCTGCACCGTGCGCTCGAAAGCTCCTGCGTGGGCCACCACCTCATCATGGACGGCAGCCTCTCCCGCCTCCAGGCTGATCTGGGCCGAGTCCAGCCCCGCCTCGACCAACGTGGCCACGTAACTTGTGTCAGCGCACTTGATGCCGTTGCTGATCAGATTGACCCTCATCCCCAGCCCTTTGGCGTGGGCGATCAGCTCTGGCAGGTCGTCGCGGAGGGTGGGCTCGCCGCCCGTGAAGGAGACGGTGGGCACCCTGGCCTGGCTCACGATCTTGTCCAGCACCAGCTCGACCTCATCGCTGGTCATCTCTGGCACCTGTCGGCCGTTCGGCTGAGACTTCGTCGAGCTCAGTCGAGACGCGCTCACGACGAAGCCTCGATCGGGTGAGCTGGCATAGCAGAAAAAGCAGCGGTTCTGGCAGCGGTAGGTGACGGCGATCTCGGAGAGGACGGGGTACCTCCTCTCGTGGCTGCCGAAGGGGGTGGTCTTCACCGCCGGAGCGCAGCCAGCCTTATCCTGGAGCAGGAGTGAGAGACTTTGGAGCAGCTTCTCCACGTCCTCCTCGATGCGCTCCGCAGGCACGCCGTAGCGCTCCGCCAGTTCCGCTACGATGGCCTCGACGTCCAGCGGTTGGCGATCATAGAGGGCCTTGAGCATCACCGTGCCTGTGGCGTTCAGGTGGTGCACCCGGTTGGGTCGCAGGATGAGCAGATTGTCCTCTGGTCTGACGAAGATGTAGTCACGGGTGCTTTCTATGAAACTGCTGGCGAATTGTTGCAGCCTATCGTTCATGGTTCTCAGTAGTTCTTCAAGATGATCGGCAGGTAGACCTCATAGCTCGGAAGGGGAGTTGTTGTATCGGCCGGAGTTGATGTTGGCGTGGGTGTGCCGGTCGGCGTAGCGGTCGCGGTTGCAGTTGGTGTTGACGTGGGTGTGCTGGTCGGCGTAGCGGTCGGAGTCGCAGTAGGTGTGGCTGTGGGCTGAGGCCCGGAGATCGTGAACTCCACAGTGGCATCGTAGTCCTTGTCGGAGTCAAACGCTATGTAGGTATAGGCGCCGAAGAGCCAGTCCGCCTCCGAGGCCATGGCCCGCACAAACCCACCATACGGGTCGGCGTAGAAAGAGGCAGTGTAAGTGTATTCCTGATTGGGATCGTTGTAGCCCTCATGCACCAGGCCGTTGGGGGTGAAATTCCAGCCACTGAAGGTGAACTCCTGGCCGGCGTATCCCTCCGCTGGGGCGACGTCTACCACCGGTATCACTGTGCCCGTCGCTGTGGAGGTAGGAGTCATCACTTCACCCACCGCCCAGAGGAGAGTGCAAAAGGGAAGAAAGCCGCGGTAGAAGTTGGTGACATACCATCCATCAGGGAAAGCTCCTCCCTGCGGGCCTGAGACCTCGATGGACTCCGTGCCCGAGCCCGAGTAAGCCTGAGTTTGCTCGAAGAGCACTTCCCCGATGGGGCTCCAGACCTTTATGGTGATCTCCTCGCTATGCATGTCGGTGTAATCAAAGACCACGTAGACGACAGATGTTCCCGAGGGGAATTGGGTCACTGGTGGCCCGTAGTGGGTGTCGCTCATGTGCTCGTCGCTGGTAATGCCTGCGTAGACGACGCTGGCCAGCATCGCACCCAGGCAGAGAAAAAGAGCAATGGCTATCAAGTGTTTCAGGGCTGAACGTTTCAACTTGAAGTCTTTACCTCCTGTTTTGATATCTGTGATGGTTCAACACTGCGCCTATCTCACTGGCCCTTCAGCACCAGCGGAAGGTATAAGTACGTCTTCGAAAGTCCGTAGTAGAAAACATAAGCCTGGCCGGCGTCCTCCCGGTCGCTGGCAGGGTCGGCCCCAGGTGCTGCCACAATGATTTCTTCGCCTCCGTCATGGTTGAGATCACCAGTACCCACCTCATCCCCGAGTCTGTCGCCGGACGCTGCACCCAGGATGGTCACGTCGGCCTCGGTGCTCAACGGGATCGTCTGAGAAAAGTGCGGCCTTCCTAATACCACGTAGGCTTTGCCCGCATTGGAGCGTGAAGGAGAAGGATCAGCATAGAGAGCGCCGATGATCACATCGTCGTAGCCGTCGCCATTGACATCTCCACTGCTTAACCCCCAACGTCCCAGGTTGTCTCCGGCTGCCTCAGCGGTGATGGTGATGCTGGCAGCAGTGCTGATATCCAAAGTCCCGGAAAGGTCCTGTCCCCCCAAGACCACGTAAACAGCGCCTGAATCGTTTCCGCCCAGGTCGGCAAAGGGAGCCGCAATGAGGAGGTCATCGTAGCCGTCGCTATTGACGTCACCGCTGGCCAGGTCCCAGCCAGCCCGGTCTTCCTCGTTCCCCAGGAGGGTCAAGTCCGCCGCATCGCTGATAGGGTGGGTGCCGGAAAGAGGTTTGCAGCCGAGAACGACATAGACACTTCCAGCCCATTGCCGTCCCGCCGGGCTGGCGCTCATCGCACCCAGGAACAGGTCATCACAGCCATCGCCGTCGAAGTCACCACTGGCTGGGGAATAGCCCAGGCTGTCACTCGCTGATGTACCCAGGAAGGTTATGTCGGCGGTAGCACTGATGCCAACAGTTGCGCTGACGGGCGGAGGGCCGAAGAGAACATACACCTTGCCCGTATAGCCGTGCCAACGATAGGCCCCGATGATGAAGTCATCGTAGCCATCGTCGTTGATATCCCCGGCGCCCAAACCCTGGCCGGTGAAGTCTTCCACCTCAGCTCCTTGAAAAATCACATCGGCCCCGGTGTAGAGGGACACCGCGGGAGAAAAGGCAGAGCGCCCCAAAACCAGGTATACCTTACCGGCATCGGTGATCACCTGGCTTCCGGAGATCACGTCGGCCCACCGAGAAGCGATGAGGACGTCAGCGTACTCATCCCCATTGAAGTTGCCGCTGGCGACAATCTGGGCCGTGTAGTCGTTTGTCGCCGCTCCCAGGAAGACGACGTCCGCTGTGTCGCCGATGTCCATACTGGGTGGAAATAGGGGATGTCCAAAGAGGACGTAGGCGGCGCCCGCGTTAGAGGCGGCGTCGGTATCAACCCCAGTCGCGCCGAGGATCAGGTCGTCGTAACCATCACCGTTGATGTCGGCGCTGGTCAGGCTGTCTCCCATCCAGTCATCAGCGTTATGACCACGGATGCCCACGTGCTTCTCGCCCTTCGCCAGATCATAGAGCCAGCCGTCGGCGGCCAGCACTCCAACCAAAGCGAGTGTTGTCCCTAGGCCCACAACAAGTGCAAACAAGGCATATTTGACCCTCATCGCATGCCTCCTTTGGCCCTCACTAGAGCATACCAGGTTGCGTCTGGTCAAGTCGTTTCGCAGCCAGGCGAACATATTCCTCGTTAATCTCGAAGCCGATGAAACGCCGTCCTAACCGAACAGCTACCACTGCGCTTGTGCCTGAGCCGACAAAGGGATCGAGTACAACGTCGCCGGGATTCGAACTGGCCTTCATTGCCCGCTCAACGACCATCTCAGGCTTCTGAGTTGAATGAGGTGTATTCTCCGGCATTGACCAGAACGGGACAACTGTATCTATCCAGATATTGGCGGGATGAGTGTAGCGATACCGCTCGCCATTCTCCTCAACCCAGTCTTTCGGCTCTCCGTTCTCCCGATAGGGCGCTATCACTTGCTTCTTTACTTTGACCTCTTCAACATTGAAGATGTAGTTTTCTGACTTGACAGCGAACCAGACATCTTCCATGTTGTTCTTCCAGTTGCGTCTACTGCCACGCCCTTTCTCGCGTCGCCACGTGATACGGTTCTTAACGATAAGGTAGCTATCCAGGAGCGACTGAGTCATTCCTGAGTAGCGCCAATCGCTGCAAACGTAGATGGATCCTTCTGGCTTGAGCAAGCGGACGGCTTCTCGGATCCATCGTTCGCTCCATACTCTATATTCTTGCTCTGAAAGCCGCATTTGATTATTGCCGTAGTCTTTTGCGATGTTGTAAGGTGGATCAGCAAAGATAAGATCTATGCTTTCATCAGGCAGTAGTGCCATCCCTTCTATACAATCGCCGTGATAAGTGCGATCAAGCAGGGCAGAAAAGGGCCTACCTGTTTGCAACTCATCGAGGTTCGGGAAGCTGGCGTATCGTTTTCGGTCGGCCTCAGTCAGAAACAGCGTGCGGTTCCTCGGGGCTGGGCTGTTGTATTCGAGATACAAACGTTTTATTGCTTCGTTCATGTCACAACCCCTCCAACCTGTCCTGCCAGCAGGTCTAAGTCCATGCACTTCTCAACTTCGGCCACCATCCGCGTCCGTAAAACGTTAACCGGCAGTGCATCAAGCTCAACGCTCACGCCCACCGTGTTTGGCGATAACGTTTGACAGTCTACGCTTCCTGAAGCAAGGCCCGAAGCCGTTGGGCCTCTAGGGGGATCAATACGGCCTGGCGTTCATGGCGAGTCACGTTCAGGAGAGCGTAGCCCAGCAAATTGCCGGCCTCGTCCACTCGTTCATAGACGTCTTCCGTGATCTCCTGAAGATATCCTTTAGCATCTCGGAAAGTGATTTCGAGAAAATCTCCTTCCCGATCATACCAGATACGAATCATTGAGGCCATAAGCGCACTCCTTTCTTCTCCCTGTCTGCAAAGAAAGCGGTGATAACAAAGGCATCCCGCTCAAGGTGTTTTACCACAACGACAAGATATTTCCGGCTGATGGGTGTTTCATCAAACAATCTGTGGTAGAGATGAACCGCTGGATCATGGTGACTCAGAACAACCGAGTAAGGAGTCAGCAAGGTTTCGGCAATACGCTGTTCTTGACCCTGCATTTCAGGATGCTCCAGAATATGAGCCAGCCGTTCATCGGTCAGTCTGATCTCACGGCCATGCAAATCTCTCAAAACGATCATGAGGGGTGTTTTCCCTTATCTTTTCCCGTAGCTTCTTGCTGACTTCGGCCACCATCCGCGTCTGTAAAACGTTAACCGGCAGTGCGTCAAGCTCGACGCTCACGTCCCCTGTGTTTGACGATAACGTGACCCCCGCTGCTGAAGTGCTTAGCCATGGGTCGACAGTAAGTTTTGGCGAGCGGCCAAGCCCCAAGCTAGCAAGGCGGCGTCACGAGAATGCTGCTCCGCCCTCCCCAATTAGCTTCTCTGCTGCTTCTTCCCCCCAGTATGGGATGCAAGGGGCCAGCCCAAGAGCTTGCCAATGCACGATCGTTGTAACAACGAAGTTATGCGCCCATCGTGCCGTGTCATCGCTTATCCCTGGGAATCCCAATGATTGAACATTAGGACTACCGCCTACAGTAAATGCAACCGAAGGCGTAGACGACTCAAACCGCTTATAGTCCACGAGATTCACCCCACTCGACAGCAAGGCCGCATAGTATTCAGCCCTACGAGTTTTCTCTGCCAACTTCTCAAAAGCATCTCTTAAGTCCGGGAACTTGCGGAACCCAGATGTGATGACAGAGCTACTAAGAAATCCTTCGTAGGGAAGGAAACCTGATATTGCTTGGCCAGCCCATTCGAACGCGATTTTCGACAGAGTCAGACTTCTTTTGAAATTGTCCTCTTCAATACTCAAGAGAGACAACCTGAGCACTTCTCTGAGACTTACGTCTTCGATCATGGAGAGAGGTGAAAGACTGGCGAACTCCAAGGCAAAGTAAGTCTGACATGCCTGTTCCAAGAATCGCCGTGTGAAAACCTGCCAATCGTCCATTGTAGTAGACTCTGGCTCAACAGCGTGATGCTGAACAAGATTGCGAAGCTGGTTGAGGTTTCTTAGTTCTTGGCGGTATGGCAGCCTAATTCCCTTATCTTTGAACGCTTCATAGTTGTCGATTTCGTTCAACATGACTTCGAATTCAATATTGAGTTGCTTCTCAGCTCGAATCTCATAGTGTAAGAAGATCGCTCGTAGAGCTATTTCGATGGCATTGTGGAAGTTGTGGACGGCTATCATTTTATTGAGCGCACCTGCTTTCGTGGAATGATCAAGTCCATGCAGGTAGAGTTGCTTCGACAACAGTAGTCGTCTGAACGCAGCCACTGCCTTTTCATCAGTGGCGCTTAAGAACACAGTCGCTTCAGATGTCATCCCTCCCCCCGATTGAACATTAGTGAGGTGTCATTTGAATTAGCGCTCGATATCTGCAATGTGGTTCTTTGGACTTCACACGCTGCCCACCCTAGAAGCTACTCACACACGCGCTGTGGCAGGCGTCGTGGGCGCAGTAGGCGACGTTACAGGTTATCGGTAGACTTCCCGCCGGTGTCGAATGCGTGTGACACGAACGAGTTGCTCCTTGTCATCAACCTCGTACACAACGCGATATTGCCCTACGCGGATTCGATACAGGCGTTCGTGTCCCACCAGCTTGCGGACGCCTGGCGGGCGTGGGTCCTGGCTCAGCCTATCAATCACAGCGCCGATGCGACGTTTGAGTTCCAACGGCAGGGAACGAAACTCTTTGGCTGCCGAAGTCGCCAACTTGACCTCATACGTTGTCACTCGTGGATACCTCGCTCGCCAGCTCCGCCTTCAGTGTTTCCCAGGCAATGGTGGGTTCATCCCTCCGCGACTCGGACACCAACACGTCATGGAAATCCTCCCAGATCTCGCCCCATTCTGTTAAACTAATAACAACGGCAGTGTGTTTGCCTGAGCCATCTACGAGGTATTGCACACCCTTCAACATGGTCATCTTTTCCACTTACTCACTCCTTCCCTATTGGTACAAAGCCAGTGATGTCGCCTAGCTCATTAGTGTGTGCAGTGTGGCACACGCCGCTCATTGCACCCTCACATACCCTAGAAGCTGCTCACGCAGGCACTGTGGCAAGCGGAGTGGCACGCGCTGTGGCAGACGCAGGCGCTGTGGCAAGCGCTGTGACAAGCGTCGTGGACGCAGGCGCTGTGGCAGGCATCATGGACGCAGGCGGAGTGGCACGCACTGTGGCAGGCGGAGTGGCAGGCGTCGTAGCCAGCATCCTCCCGCCCGACCACGCGGTCCAGGAAGTGAGCGGTGGAGGTAGCCAACCCCTCGGCGCGGGTGGTGATGTTGTCGGCCACGCCCTCCATCACGCCAGCCATCTGGTCAGCAGCACCGACCAGCGGGGATTCGCGCAGCGCCTCCAGGGGCGTGGGGCCCCGACGGACGGCGACGGGCACAGGGCGGTAGGGCCGGTAGCTGGGGGCCAGGATGATCCAGGGAAACGCGGGGTGCCCCCAACCCCAAGGGCGCACGGGGTCCGAGCGGCGGTAGTCGTCCCAGGCATCCTCGGCTCGCCGGCGGTAGGTGTCGCGAGTGGCCTCAGGGTCGGCGTTCCACATCTTGGTCTGAAGCCGGGCCGAGAGCAAGGCCATCACCCGCTCGATGGTGGACTGGGGCAGCGTGCCGTCGTCGGCGATGCCCGCCACCAGTGCCCGCTCGTAATCGCTCATCTCCACATCGGGGTTGGTCACCTCCAGTTGCAGGGGCCGCTTGTTGAGCACCGTCAGCACGTCCCGCTGGGAGAGGGACATGATCACCAGAGTGATGACCTTGGTCGTGTCGCCGATGTAGAGGGCGGCCTCAATGGCGTCCAGGTCTGGCACCACCCCCGGCTGCGCGAAGGTCTCGATCTCGATCTCCGGAGCCTCGTACTCCTCCGGCGCAGCCTTGGGCGAGACCAGGCGGAAGATGATGAAGACGATGACACCGGCTACGAGCAGGCCAAAGAATCCGAAAAGAAACAGGAAGGGGAGGAGGGAACGACTAGGCGCAGGCTCGGGTTCCTCGGTGGGAGTGAACTCTTCGACGGGGACGACGACCTCGGCTGGTAGCTCAGCGAAGTAGCGGCCTGGGATGTAGACTTTGGGGGTGAAGTGGTACTCAGGGGGAACGTTTTTCTTGGAGATGTAGATGGAGAGCCAGTTCTTGCCGGTGGCCTCGTCGGGGGTGGGATAGTAGACCCAGCGGTCGAAAGAAGAGACATTGGCGTCGTCAACCACGACGGCCGCCTTATCCACCAGCTCATCGGTCACCTGCTCCGGCTGGGTGACGTCGGCCGGCAGCTCGATGGGCAGGATGAAGGTCACGATCTGCTCGCCAATGTACAGGTTCCACTGGATGGGCGCCCAGGCCAGCACCCGGTGCTCCACTCCGTCAATCTCCGTCACGTCCAGCGCACGCTCCACCCGATAGTGCACCTGGACGGTGTACTCCCGGCCCGCCGTGGTGCTCAGCCCGAAGGGAACGGTGTAGAAACCGCCGCCCTTGCTGCTCAGGCTCACGGGCGTCTCCTGGCCGTCGTGCTCGAGGTGGGCGTCCAGGATGCGGTGGCCGGCGTCGAAGGGGCCCATGGTGTTGATCCTGTCCCGCGGCTCGCTCTCCCAGAAAGTCAAGCGGTACTTGACATCCAGGTTCGCGTCCTCCAGGACCACCACCTGGGAATTCACCTCGGTGATGGTGGGCGGTCCCTGAGCTCTGACCACCGGGGAGGTGAGAAGGAGGACAACGAGAAACAAGAGGCTGAAACGAACAATTCTTTTCATGATGCACCTGCCTTTCTTGCCACTTTGGAAGAAACCAGGTTTTTACTCTACTTGTTTGGAACTCTTTGCGCTACGAGAAGTCAAATCCTTCAGCCAAAAACCTGGTTTCTGAACTGACAACCCGATTATAACACAAAAGCGCGCTACTGTCTAGCGCGCTTTCGAAAGGAGCTTCGCACCGTCCGATTTGAAAACCTCTTCATGTCCTGCTTCATAGCTTTCCCTCCATACCGTTATTCAGGGTAATCATTCCAGAACCAGAGCCCATATAGTGCTATCCATCAGCTCGGAACCAGCAAAGTCAGTTCGTTGAAAGACGATTCTGGTCCCATCTGGTGACCAGGCCGGATCCCCTTCGTGCAGCCTGTTGTTTGTGAGCCTACGTAATTCCGAGCCATCGGACTTCGCCAGGTATATCTCCCAACTGGGGCCTGTGGCTGTACCGGTCGGGCCACGGGTGAAGGCGATGGCTTTTCCGTCCGGCGACCAGGTGAGATCTGCAAAGTGCTCACTCTCCCCCTTTGCCAACAGAATGGGCTCGCTGCCATCGGTGTTGACAACCCAAAGCTCTGGCAGAACCCCCATGCGTGTGATGATATAGGCCAACCTGGTGCCATCCGGGGATAGGGCAAAACTTGTTGCCCGGCCATCAAACCCATCAGGGATCTTCGTCAATCGCGAGCCATCCAGACTTCCTACCCATAACTCGTTCTGGACATGATAAGCGAATGTAGTCCCGTCAGGGGACAGGATGAATGTAGTCTGATGAGACTGACCTGGAAGAACAAGGGCATTTAGAGGTACCCGCCCACTCCCATCGCTGTTCATCCCCATGACATGTTCGTCTTGCAGAAAGACAACCCTGTTATCTGGCAATACGCGCACACGATTGAAGTCACCGCCAGCAAGTTCTCTACACCCTTCCCCATTGATGTCGGTTGTCCACACTCCTCCGTGCGCTTGATCTACCTTGGAGACATAGACCACTGTTCGTCCCTCATCTAGCCAGGCCGGCCAATAACCATTATCAGCCAGCTTACGTTGCTCACTGCCATCAGCGTTCATCACCCAGATACCAGGCCTATCTTGATCAATAGCGCGGCTTACAAAGGCAATCTTACGCCCGTCAGGAGACCAGACAGGCGAGCCTACAAAGCCCCAGGTCGTCAACTGGATTTCCATTGGCCTCTCATCAGGTATTATGGTCCTCGGCATCGGTGTGGCGGTAGATGTGGGACAGACGATAGGTGGAGGTGCGGTATCCACACCGATGGCAGCATCCTGAACCTCCGCCGACAGAATCGGTCGTCCCTCCCCATTCACAAGCTGAACTTCCTCGAGATCCAGGATAGTGCCGCCCCTTCCTTTCGTCATAAACTTGATTGTCGCCAAGCGGCCTGTACCGCTAGCACCTGCACCACTACCCAATATGGCTGTTCCAAAGGCTACCCTTCCTGCATCATTGTCTATCTTAGGGGGCACGGAAAAGATATCATACCGATTATGCTTAATTCCACAGAGCGGTTTCAGATTTGCCATCTGATGACAT
>CAYMKL010000137.1:0-17364 GCA_964390805.1 uncultured Anaerolineae bacterium
ACAACACTGACTTCTCCCGTTCTCGTGTCCCAAACATGTAACGCTCACCAAAACGCCTGTTTTACTCCCCCGAAAAAGGCCTAAGACCTCGCCCCCAGACTTGTCGAAACTCGCAAAGGCCCAGGCCATTTCGCCTAGCTCTGGCTATGCCGGGCTAAGCATTTTGCCTTATGCCAGGATACGCGTATCTACCTACTAAAATCAGTACAGCATAATTCGCTCCCGCTGGATCCCTTCGGCTATGCTCAGGACAAGTCCTTCGATACGCCTGCGGCTACTCAGGACAAGCGCCAGATCCAGCGGTCTGGCGGCGGTAGGCAACCGAAGGTTGCACGCAATCCGCCGCGAGCAGTTGTGGTGTAGGCCGCTCCCATCTTGCCCTGCTCTAGCTAATGGAGTATAATATACACAGAGCCGTTCAGTAATTGAGGGGAGAACGCTATGAATAAAATCAGGATTCTGCTGGCTGATGACCACGTGCTGGTACGGGAGGGCACCTGTAAGCTGCTGGAGCGTGAGGATGATTTGCGCGTGGTTGGAGAAGCCGGTGACGGAGAGGAAGCCGTAAAGCTAGCTACCAAGCTGCGACCCGACGTGGCCATCATAGACATCGCTATGCCCAAGCTCAACGGCATTGAGGCCACCAAACGGATCAAGGCCCTATGCCCAGCCACCGCTGTGCTCATACTCACCGCTTACGACGATGACCAGTACGTCTTCGCTCTCCTGGAAGCAGGGGCAGCAGGCTATCTTCTGAAGAACGTGCGTGGCCGTGACTTGATCGAGGCCATCCGGGAGGTAAACGCTGGCGAATCAGTGCTTCACCCAGCCATTGCCCGCAAGGTGGTAGATCGCTTTGCCCATCCCCCAAGCAAGCCTCCCGAGGAGAGCGTGCTGGGCCAACTCACCGAGCGGGAGTTGGAGGTCCTGAAGCTAGCAGCCAAAGGTATGAACAATAAGGACATCGCTCGCCATCTCAGCCTCAGCACACGCACCATTCAGGCCCACCTGAGCACCGTCTTCAGCAAGATGCAAGTTGGTTCGCGCACTGAGGCCGTGGTGCAAGCTCTGCAAAAGGGCTGGTTTACACTCGAAGATACGCTTTAGCGAGGGCAGTACTGAATCGTACCGCCCGGTGATCTCTCCTGAAGGAGGTACAATTCAATTATGGGAGTCATCGGAGAGATTGTGGCGTCGGTTATTGGCGTCGCGATTGCGCTTTTTGTACCCGTTCTGATCTGGACTATGGTGATCGCGGGGCTGAGGCCGTTGAAAAGAATTGTAAGCACCCGTTACTTCTGGATTGTGGCGGCTATGTTGGCCGCCAGTACATTCCTCCACTATTTTACACCGCAGATGCGTCTCCCGCCGTTGGTGTCCTTCCCTCTTACCCGGCACACCATAGAGCGTATCATATTCTTATTGCCTATAGCCGGAGCGAGCTTCGCCTTCGGGCAAGCAGGTGGGCTGATCACCCTGGCCCTCGCTGTCCTCATCATGCTGCCCCGCGCCTTGCTGTCTTCCCCCTACCCAGCGGATGCCCTTTTGGAGACGGTTTCTGTCGCCGTAGTCGGCTATACAATGATCTGGATGATCGAGACCCAGGAGAGGGAGAAAGGGCTACGCCAAAAAGCCATTGAGGAATTGGAAACAGTGAATGCCATCGCCGCCACGGTCAGCCAATCGCTTGACCTTGATGAGATCCTCGATAAGGCCCTGGGCAAGATCCTGAAGGTGACGAGGTTGGAGGCAAAGGGGGGGATATTCCTGTTGGATGCAGGGGAGCAGAAACTACATCTAAGAGTTCACCACGGGGTGTCGCCAGAGTTTGTCCGGCGAGAGGCGGAAATCGCGGTGGGCGAGTGCCTGTGCGGGCTGGTGGCCGAGTCAGGTGAAGTGCTTCTTACTGACGATTCCTTTGAAGATGCTCAACACACCAGATGCAGGGAGTTGGATCCTCACTCTCATATCGTCGTGCCCTTGAAGTCAAGAGACAGGGTGTTGGGGGTGATGTTCCTGTATGTCAGGGGCACTTATAGGCCAAGCGCTGCAGACAAGCGATTGTTCGCCTCCCTCGGCAACCAGATCGGCGTGGCCATCGAGAACGCCCGCCTACACCAGAATGTCGAGCGGCAACTACGAATCCAACAACTGTTGAATGAAGTAGTAGAGAGGATCACCTCGGAGCTGGAGTTGGATAGGACCCTGCCCAAAGTGCTTCAAATCGCCGGGGAGTTGCTAGACACTGACGCAGGGGTCATTGCATTGCTCGACCGCGAGAGAGAGTCCATCAGCTACCCATACATCCACAACCTGCCCCAGGAGTTAGCAGATGTAACTGTGCCCAAGAGAGAGGGCCTGGCCGGGCAGGTGATAGCCAGCGGCCGCCCTATCGTCGTCGAGGACTACAGTGCCTATCCTGAGGCAATACCTGCCTTTGTCGAAGCTGGCACCACCAGCGTTGTAGCGGTGCCGATCATGAGCGGCAATCAGCCGTTGGGTATGTTGGCCACCGGCAGTCTCAACAGGCCGAAAAGTTTTTCCGACAGAGACGCAGCCATCCTGGCTGGCATTGGGCGTGGGGCCGGCGTCGCCATCAAGAACGCGCTCCTCTACGAAAACATGCGCTTCTACGCCCGCCAGATCACTCGAGCCCAGGAGGACGAACGTAAGCGCATCGCCCGCGAGCTCCATGACGACACTGCTCAGGCCCTGATAAACCTCTCGCGCCGTCTCGACGACCTGACTATTTCCCGTGAACAGTTGTCTGAATCCGCCATAGGACGCCTGGAGGAGTTGCAGGAACTGATTGATGGCATATTGCGGGGTGTGCGCCGCTTCAGCCGAGACCTGCGGCCGTCTGTGCTGGACGATTTGGGCCTGTTGCCGGCGTTGGAAGGATTACTGGCCGATGTGAAAGAAGACGGAATAGAGACAGAGCTGAAGGTATGCGGCGACAGGCGACGCCTATTACCCGAAGTGGAGCTGGCGCTGTTTCGCATCGTCCAGGAAGCGCTCAGCAACGTCAGGAGACATTCCCAGGCTTCGAGGGTTGTGACAACGGTGGAGTTTGGCGAGGGACGGGTGAGGATAACTGTGGATGACAATGGCCAGGGGTTTGAGCTGCCAGACAGGACAGGCGACCTGGCGGCCACTGGCAAACTGGGGCTCATCGGCATGCACGAGCGGGCGCGACTTCTGGGCGGAACACTGCTGATCCAATCAGAACCAGACAAGGGCACAAAGGTCATGGTGGATACACCGATACCGCCAGTAGCGAAGGGAGAGAGCGGCAGCGATTGAAGTAACGGCGCTCAGGTGCGGCGACCGATAGACCACAAAGGGCAAGGAGCTGAGATGCTCCTTGCCCTTTTCATACACCTGAAAGTGACCGGTTCAGGTAGCTAGCCGCGCCTCGATTCCCCACTGCCGCAACTCATCCACCACCTTCTCCACCAGTTCATCCACCCGGGCGGCGACGGGCGGCGAGAGGTCGAGACTCACGTCCAGCACGCCGGGCTGCACGCCCCACAGCACCACGTGGCGCGGATAGAGGTCCTTCAGCTTAGCTGCCAGGAGCATGTCCGGGATGCCAATTTGATGGGGGGATACTTTGACCGACAAGAAGGTCGGTACCTCGTCTCCCTCCAACCGCAGCAGCGCCCCTGGCTCTTTCCCCATTTTCACCGCGTCAATGATCACCAGGTTCTCCACGCCCTCCAGGTAGTAGAGAAGGTCCAGCCCCAGCGTTCCACCGTCCAGGGTCTGGACCTCCTCGGGTAAGATATAGGTTGCTGCCAGCCGCTCCAGCACGCGCAGGCCAACCCCCTCGTCCGAGAGGAGCAGGTTACCCACACCCAGAATGAGCGTCCTGGCAGGCGGCCGATCTAGCATGAACGTCCCGTTGCCTGCACCACAACCTTGGTCACCTCCTGCCCACGGGTATCCAGAACGTGGACGGCACATGCGAGGCAGGGGTCGAAGGAGTGGATTGTTCGCAGCACCTCTATTGGCTTCTCCGGATCGGCGACAGGGGTGCCGATGAGTGCCGCTTCGTAGGGGCCTGGTTTGCCGTTGGCGTCCCGGGGGGATGCATTCCAGCCACCGGGCACTACCGCCTGGTAGTTGTGGATCTTCTTGTCCTTGATGTGAATCCAGTGGCCCAGCGCGCCACGAGGCGCCTCGGTGAAGCCCCAACCCTTGGCCTCGGCCGGCCAGTTGTCCGGGTCCCACGAGTCCACATCGTGGATCTGCGAGTCACCACTGGCCATACTGTCCACCAGCTCGTTGGTCCAGTCAACCAGCTTTTCGGCCACGACCACGGTCTCAATGCAGCGAGCAGCCGTCCGCCCCAACGTGGAGAAGAGTACTTCGGCCCCGACGCCGAGCGTCTCCAGCACCGAGTTGACCACCGCCTGTATCCGCTCGTGACCGGAAGCGTAGGCAACCAGCATCCGCGACAGCGGCCCCACTTCCATGGGCTCATCCTTGAAACGCGGTGCTTTCACCCACGAGTATTTGCCGCTGGTGTCCATGGATTCGTAGGGCGGCTGAGGGCCGGTGTAGTTGGGACGGGTCTCTCCCTCCCAGGGATGCTTGCCCGTGGTCTCGTCGTCGTACTCATACCAGGAGCGGGTAACGTGCTCGGTGACCTCTTGATGACCTACCGGGACGACCGTGCTCAGATCCTTGTTGAAGATAGCACCTCGCGGGATCCACAGATTCCCACTGGCATCGGCCCAGTCACCGTAGGACAAGAAGTTGCCTACCCCACCGCCGATCCCAGCCCACTCCAGGTAGAACGGCGCGACTGCCAGCACGTCGGGCAAGTAGACCTGATCCACGAACCGCTTAGCCTTGGTGAACAGTTCGTTGAGCATGGCGACTTTATCGGCGTTGAGCGCCGCCTCGCTGTTCGGATCAATGGGCGTGGACATACCGCCCGTCAGGTAGGTCTGCAGGTGGGGGTTCTTGCCGCCCAGAATGGCGTGAGCGCGGATGACGTCCCGCTGCCAGTCCAGCGCTTCCAGGTAGTGGGCCACGGCCATCAGGTTGGCCTCAGGCGGCAGCTTATAGGCCGAGTGGCCCCAGTAGGCATTGGCGAACGGCCCCAGTTGGCCGCTGGCTACGAAGGCCGCGATCCGATCCTGGATTCCCTTGAAGTAGGTGGCGCTGGATTGGGGCCAATCGGAGATGGATTGAGCTAGCTTGGCCGTCGCGGTAGGATCGGCGTCCAGTGCGCTGACGATGTCCACCCAGTCCAGGGCGTGCAGGTGATAAAAGTGAATGACGTGATCCTGGACGTACTGGATGCCTTCGATGATGTTTCGCAGAATTCGAGCGTTATTGGGGATCTTGATTCCCAGAGCGTCTTCGACTGCTCGCACGGAGCAGATGGCGTGAACCGTCGTTCAGACCCCTCATATTCGCTGCGTGAAGGTCCACGCCTCGCGGGGATCACGCCCTCTCAGAATCAGTTCGATGCCTCGGAACATAGTGCTGGAGGACCAGGCATCGGTCACCTTGCCTCCGTCCACCTCGACCTCAATCCGCAGGTGGCCCTCGATGCGGGTGACTGGATCAATCACGATTTTTGCCATTTATTCTCTCCTTCTAGTTTGGTGAATATTCGTGTTCAGGGAAGAAGAACAGGCGGTAGAGTTTTTATTCGCTCTCGTCAGCGTGCAGTTCTTGATAGTACTTGGCATGATGGTGCTTCACGTATTCCTCCGGCATCCAGCCAAAGAGCATGCCGTTTATGGCCCCCTTCATCAGCGGATGCATCACCGACAGCACGAAGTGCACCAGGAAGAAGGCAGCGTAAGCTATGGTGCACAGGTCGTGCAGGAACACGCTCCATTGAAACATCCACGCCGGCACGACACCCTTGCCAAACCACATGATCAGCCCAGTGACGATGAAGCCCACCATGCAAATGACTACTGTCAGATAGAACAGCTTCTGCCCAGTGTTGAACTTGTCCTGAGGCGGCATCGCTTCCTCGTCGCCCAGAAAGTAGTAGGCCGGGGCAGCTTTCAGCCAACCCAGATCGTCCTTGCTCCAGGTGAAGACTCGCTTCATGGAAGCCAGCCACTCCTTGGGGGTTTCGACGATGTAGATGACGGGCACCAGCATGAAGGCCACGGCGCCAACCCGATGGATGAGACGCACGGCATACCCTCCTGCGCCCTGGGCGATGGAGTTGCCGAACCACGGAATGTAGAGCATGGCGCCGGTGATCATCAGCACTGCGAAAGCCGCCGTGTGCAGCCAGTGCACGAAGCGCTGTGTCGTGTTGAATACCAGGATCTCTTTCTGCCTGTTTGCCATCCTACGCCTCCTCTACCTTGATCTGTTTACGCGCTACCAGCCAGTTGATCACCAACCCCAGGGCCGTAGCGCCTACAGCGACCTCTCCCAGAGGCTGGATCACTTTCTGCCAAATGAAGGAGAAAGAGATCGGGCCTTGGGGATCAACAGGCAAGCCGTAAGCCGATGGCTCGGCCAGCAGGATGCTCAGGCGATGTAGCCCGCCGGCCTCGCTCTCGCCGTAGAGCTTGGCTTTGCTGTACCCTTCGGCTTTCAACTCGGCTACCCTGGCCCTCGCCTCCTCCAGCAGCTCCCCTCGCCTGCCCCAAACCAGGGCTCCGGTTGGACAGGCCTCGGCGCAAAACGGCCCCCCTATCCCCGCCTGTATCCTGTCCTGGCAGAAGGTGCACTTGGCAGCCTGGGCCTGGCCGGTGATCAGGTTGACATCCTTCAGATGGGGCACACCGAAGGGACAGAACTGGGTGCAGTAGCCACAGCCGTTGCATTTGTCCTGGTCGAAAGCCACGAAGCCTTCTTTGTCCTTGTACAACGCCCCGGTCGGACAAACCGTCACACAAGCTGCATCAGTGCAGTGCATGCACTGGTAGTTGAAAAAGGGCGAATCGGCCTGGACATTGGCCAGCTTGATCAGCGTCCAGGTATCCGCCGAAAGCTCCCTGGGGGCGTCGTACAGACCAGTGGGATCCAGCTCAGCGGGATTTCCGTTCCAGTCCTTGCAAGCGCTCTGGCAGGCCCGGCAGCCGATGCACTTGGTGGGGTCGTAGAACAGGGCCAGCTCGTTGGCGGCGCTGAGCGCTCTGGAAGTCCCTACGCCTTGCGGTGAGAGGAGCATTCCACCTGCCCCTAGGCCGGCAAGTTTGATGAACTGCCTGCGATTGAGAGACATGGTGGCCTCCTTACTCCTGTCCCTGTTCGGACTCATCTTGTTCGGATTTGGACAGCCGATGGGCAGCCACCGCGCCTGCCGCGCCGACGGCCAGACCGGCCAAACCTCCGATGACACCAGCAGCGGCCGGGGTGATCTTCCCCTCAGCTTCCTCTACCGGCGGAAAGCTCGTTGGCGGAGTCGCATCGAATATCTCGACCGTGTTGTACGCGCCCAACTCCCAGAAGCCGGGCTCGGAGCAGCCGATGCAGCCATGACCACTCCCCACTGGCCAACTGACGCCATCGTTCCAGCGGACCGTGGGACAGTTATGATACGCCACTGGCCCCTTGCAGCCCATTTGATACAGACACCAGCCCTTGCCATGCCCTTCGTCGCCCCACGCTCGCACGAACTCACCGGCGTCAAAGTGACCACGCCGTTCGCAGTTGTCGTGGATGCGCGCGCCGTGGGCGAAGAGCGGCCGATGCAGGCTGTCCATGGCGGGCAGCTCACCAAAGGTGAGGAAATGGACCACGGTGGCGGTCAGGTTGACCACGTTGAGCGGACAGCCGGGCAGGTTGAGCACCGGCTTATCCTTCACCAGGTCCATCACTCCCATCGCGTCGGTCGGGTTCGGAACCGCCTTGGGTATACCACCGAAGGCGGCGCAATTGCCTACAGCTACGACAGCCAATGCCTCAGCAGCGGCTTCCTCCAGAATATCCACCGCCGTCCGTCCGCCGATGGTACAGTAGATCCCGTCTAGAGCAGTGGGAATGGAGCCTTCGACGACGAGCAGGTAACCGCCGATGTCAATCGTGGCCGCTTTCGCTTCCTCTGCCAGATGTCCAGCGGCGGCCATGATCGTCTCGTGGTAGTCCACCGAGAGCACATCCAGCACGACCTCAGCCGCCGTCGGCCTGGAAGCTCTCAGGAACGACTCGGTGCAGCCGGCACAATCTTGAAACTCGAGCCAGATGACTGGTACCCTCTTAGGGGATTGCAGGGCGCGGGCGATGCGGGGGGCAAAGGTGCTTTCCAATGCCAAAGTCCCCGCCATGACCGTGCAAAATTTCAAAAAGTCCCGCCGAGAGACCTGGCGCTCCCATAAGATTTGGCCAAGCGTTCTTTCTTCCATACGTCTCGCTCCTTTCGTTTATCCTAGGTGATATAAGAGCACTTTTCCACTGGCCGAATTCTCTTATCTTGTCTTCGTAGCCACCTTCCTTCTAAGGCAAATGAGCCGGAATCACCTACCAAAGAACGAGGAGGGATGCCTCTGACAAAGTCGGAGCCCATCCCTCCCCTTTGAGAACGCATTTTGAGAACCGTATGCTACCATGAGAACTGCAGACCCTTCTCCTTGCTAAGCAGCCTACCCCCTAGCAAGCTGGCGTTTCCAACCAGCTGCGTAGTATATCACGAGCGGCGATTCTTGTCAATTTCCCGTACTCGTTCACGTAAGATGATGTTGCCGAGAAAGATAGCGGTAGCGGCGCTTGTCGGAGTCCCCCAACTCTTGGCGGCACCTCGCACAAGTGGCGATGTCGGGAAGGACCAGGACCGTCTTGTCCCCCGTCTCCTGGCTACGACGGATGACGAAGTCGGGATAGCCAACGGAGTCGAGAACGGCCTACTGCGCGATCAGCCCCTCAATGGCCTGCTCGATCACGGGCGCTGGGAGCGAGCCACGCAGGACGTTGACCTGGGTACCCTCGCTATCCAGCAGCAAGAACGTGGGCGTGCCGATCACCCCATATTCCCTGGCCAACTCCTTGCCCTCTGACTCGTCCACGCTGACGTAGACCACATCAATGTGCCTCCGGTATTTCTGCTCGATCCCATCCACGATGGGATTCATCTGCTTGCAGAACGGTCAAGTGGCCGAACGGAAGTACAGCAAGCGGGGACGATTCCCGGCAGAGGACGAGCAGGCACAAGTCAGAAAGACCATCACGCTCGCCAGGGCTGCCAACAGCAGCACAACGAGGACAGTGCGCTTCTTCAACAAGATCATCGTCTCCTCGTCACTTTCCTAGAATCCGCTGGATCTCCTGCTGCATCGTCTCGGCGGCCTGGGGTCCCATCAGCCGCCGCACCTCCTCCCCGGAGTCGTCGAAGAAGAGGAATGTAGGTTGGCCGATGAAGTAGTGTTCCCGGGCCAGCTCCTTCCCTCCCGCTGTGTCAATGTCTATGCGCACAATCTTGAAGTCTTCGCCGTAAGTCTCTTCAAGCCCATCCACGATGGGCGTCATACTCTTGCAGATCGGTCACCACGTGGCATAGAAATAGAGCATGCCACGGCCCTCCCCCAGTCCGGCTGGCTCTGAGCCGCCGCACCCGGCCAGAACCCAACTACTGACGACTAGGAGAAGGGTGATCGAAACGGCCACCTTCCTTTTCGAGAACATTTCACGTACCTCCCCTTGATGTCGAGCTTCCCGGAAAGTGCTCAGAGCCCCGTCCCCGGGGCGACCCCTCGCCAGTCCTTCGACATGGCTCAGGACAAGGCTCAGGGCAGCGCTTTCGCGGGATGACTTCGCCGGCGACGCCGCCGCTTTGCTAACGGGGGACGGGGGCTGAGAGCGTTTTCACTGAAGCTCCTGTAGAACCTGGAACAGAGACTCGTTGTTAGGCAATTCGTTGATGTCGTAGATGTGTGCGTAGCGGATAATGCCTTCTTTATCCACGATGAAACTCGCCCGTTCAGTGTAGCCCTGAGGACGAAGGACGCCATACTGCTGAGCTACTTCCCCCTGGGGCCAGAAATCACTCAGCAAAAGAACTTTTTCCACTCCCAACGACTCGGCCCAGGCGTCGTTGGTGGCTGTGCTGTCCACGCTTATACCCAGAACCTGGGTATCCACCTCCTCGAAGCGCGGCATGTCGGCTTCGAAGGCGGGGATCTCCTCTGATCAGACAGGCGTCCAGGCCAACGGATAGAAGGCAATAACAACGTTCTTCTTGCCCTGAAAGTCGCTCAGCCGGACATAGCCTCCGGTGTGGTCCGGCAGTCGGAAGTCGGGGGCCTTATCGCCGACCTGCAACTCAGCGTTGCGCACCTCGCCCGCTCCGGCAGGCCCAAGCTGCGTGGCCCCGACGTACCCCACCACTAGCCCAACGACGAGCACGCCGGCGAGAAGCATGTACACAGTAGTCTTGTTCATGCATTCCTCCTGTTATGTCTCACATCGCACATCTCACACCCCACAATCCACATCACCGATACCCTTCCTGCCGAGCCGCCGCATCCATTGCTACCGTGGTCACTCGCTCCACGGGCAACAGGACCGCCCGCCCTACCTCGCGCAAGTCCATGGTCTTCAGGTAGCGTCGGCACTCCTGGCAGACGTAGAGTCGGAAGATGCCATCCTCGCTGGGATAGTAAACGATCTTGGTGTGATCGGTGGTTTCACAGAATGGACAACCCAGCCGGTGGTAGAGCCACTGGCTATTACAGCGTGAGCACAGCAGGCGCCGCGCTCCTGCCTCGGCATCCAACGTAGCAAAGTCTGGAGCGCCGCCGCAGACCGGGCAATAGCCTCGCCTCCAACCCTGCTGATCCACATGGGGCAGCACTTGTTCAGCCGCCCACTCCTGGTAGGGCTTCAGCGCCAGGTCCACAGACATTTGGGCCAGCGTGATTTCCTCCGATTCCCCGCCCTTTTCGCCGTAAGCCTGCCCCTCCTCGAATCGCTGTTGAGCCAGAGCCAGGCACTCTGCGGGGCTGCCGGGCACTGTCTGCCCCAGCAGGTCGGGGTCATAGCCCATCAACAACTGCGCCACGGTCGAGACCAGTTCAGCGAGGCGCTCCGCTTCCAGCGGCAACTGGGCGAAAGACAGCAGCGGCAGGCCCTGAAGCAATCGCGCCTGCAACGCCTCTTCGTCCACCATCTCCAGGGTTTCCGATATTTCAGCCTTGGCCTGGTCTAGTATTTGAAACAGCGTGTGATGAAACTCATAGTAAGAGGCCAGGTCGGGCTCTTGTCGTGCGGCCTCGGTCAACGCCTCTGATATTGTCGGCACCTATCTAACCTCCCTGTTACGCATTATGCTGGCAGCCCAATAACCTGCACCTTGAGTTCTTCCCTGACAACAATGAATCTTGCGAACCTTCTTGCTGATAGTCTCACCACCACAGAACTCACAAATCATCATTCCACTTGAATTATACCCCATAACGTAACAAAGGGCAAGGGCCGAACAGCCCTCGCCCCTTGATGTGCATCTACAGCAGACCATGCTGACGCTCTCACGCTGTTTCCACTGCCTATTTGGGAATATCAACAGCCGACGGAGGGACACATGGACAGGCCATGTGCCCCTCCGAACCGGTTCAAAGGTGGTTTCCGCTTATACTATGACTCGCTCTGGAGTTCCTCATAATACTTCGCGTGATGGTGCTTGACGTAGTCCCTTGGCATCCACCCGAACAGTATGCCGTTGAGGGCGCCCTTCATCAGTGGATGAGCCACGGCAAGTATGAAGTGCACCAGGAAGAAGGCTGCGTAGGCGATAGTGCACAGGTCGTGCAGGAACACGCTCCACTGGAATAGCCCCTGCGACACCTCGAACGACGGCAGCACCGTGCCCTTGCCAAACCACATGATCAGCCCAGTGACGATGAAGCCCACCATGCAGATGACCACCACCAGGTAGAAGAGCTTCTGCCCAGTGTTGAACTTGTCCTGCGGCGGCATGGCCTCGTCATCGCCCCGGAAGTAGTAGGCCGGCGCGTTCTTCAGCCAGCCAACGTCATCCTTGCCCCAGCTAAAGATACGCTTCAGAGAGCCGAACAACCCTCTGGGATCAAAGACGAAGTAGCAGATGGGCACCAACATGAAGGCGATGGCGCCGACGCGGTGGATGAGGCGTAACAGGTGCCCCCCGTCCCCCCGGGCAATCGAGTTGCCAAACGGGGTAACGTAGATCATGGCCCCAGTGACAATCAGCACGGCAAAGGCCGCTGTGTGCAACCAGTGCACGAAGCGCTGCCCGGTTCCGAACATGAGGATCTCTTTCTTGTTATCCATCTTACGCCTCCTCCGCCTTGATCTTTTGACGCGCCACCAACCAGTTGATCACCAACCCTACAGCCGTCGCGCCCACGGCGATTCCACCCAACGTCTGCACCCAGGGCTGCCACACTTCGGCCAGCGCCCCTGAGGGGGCCTCGGGCAGGTCGAAGACACTGGGCTTGGCTGTCAGGACGTACATCATGCCCAGGCCACCCAGCAGGTTCTCACCGTAGAGGTTAGCCTCAGAGAAGCCCCTGCCCCTCAGGGTTCCCACCCGCGTTCGGCCTTCGTCTACCAGCTCGTTCCGCTCGCCGTACTTGATGGCGCCTGTCGGGCAAGACTTGGCGCAGGCCGGGATCAGCCCATTGACCGCGCGATCCTGACAGAAGGTGCACTTGCTGCTCTTGCCCTTGCCCCAGAAGCCGGCATCCTTCGTACGGGGGATGTCAAAGGGGCAGAACTGGGTACAGTAGCCACACCCGTTGCACTTCGACGGATCATAGGCGGTGAAGCCCATCGGGTCTTTGGAGAGCGCACCCGTGGGGCAGACCCTCACGCAGGGAGCATCGCCACAGTGCATGCAACGCACCGGGCGGAACACCCAGCCAAGCCTGCCATTCTGCTCAGTCTCCCAGAAGGCGATTCGGTTCCAGGTATCAGGTGAGAGATCGTGAGGGTTGTCGTAGCAACCCAGGCAAACGGTTATCTCACCGGGCAGGTCATTCCACGCTTTGCACGCTACTTGACAGGCCCGGCAGGCGGTGCATTTGGATACGTCTATCAACATTGCCTTGGTCATCTTAGAACCCTCCCTTCTTCACCCGTACCAAGAAAGCTTTGTACTCCGGGATCATGGTGTTGGCGTCGCCGACGTGCGGGCTCAGGTCATTGGCGCTGTCGCCCACGCACAGGCCCGTGAAGCCCCAGTGCCACGGCAGACCGATCTGATGCACGGTCTTGCCGTTCAACTGGAAGGGCTTGAACCGCTTGGTGACGATGGCGACGGCCTGGATCTTGCCGCGCAGTGACTCGACGGTGACCAGCTCAGCGTTCTCGACCCCCAAGTCCTCTGCTAATTCCTCGCTCATCTCCACGAACATCTGCGGCATGAGCTCCACCAGCCAGGGCAGGTTGCGCGTCATCTGGCCCGCCTGCCAGTGCTCGGTCACGCGGTAGGTGGTAGCCACGATGGGGTACTCGTCGGCCGATGCGACCTCGTCCGGACGCCAGACCTTGATGGCCGGGTTGTGCTGCGTGCCGGAGAGGAGATTGGACACAGGGGCTTCCAGTGGTTCGTAGTGCTCAGGGAACGGCCCTTCGGCCCGGCCTGGCCCGAAGATGCGGCCGAAACCTTGCGGTTTCATGATGAAGGGATAGCGCGTGCCTTCCATGTTCATCGGCGCCCAGCCGCCATCGGGAACGTCTCCCTGCCACTTGGTCTTGGGCCCCGTCCAGCGGATGACGAAGTCCTGCACGTCCCACGGGTTGCCATCCAGGTCCACCGAAGCGCGGTTGTAGATGATGCGCCGGTTGACCGGCCAGCACCAGGACCATTTGGAATACAGGCCGATGCCGGCGGGATGGTAGTCGGTGTTGTCGCGCCACTTCTGCCGGTTGCCGTCCTTCTCGTTGTAGGACTGGGTGTACAGCCAGTTGGAGGACGAGGTGGAACCATCGGTCAACAGGTGGCCGAAGGTGCCCATCAGATCCCCCTTGCGGTACTTGACCGAGCCATCGGCGTTGAAGATGTCGGCCTCGGCGAAGCCGTTGATCTCACGGGCGACCAGGTCCGTCAGGTCGGCGGCGCCGTTCTTGCCAGCCGGGCTGTCGTACCAGCCCTTCCAGCGCAGCTTGGTGACCGCATCGGCCACCGGGCCACCCTGGGACTCGTACATACCGATAACCTTGAGCATCAGCTCGACGACGATGTCCAGGTCAGGCGTGGCCTCGCCGGGCGGATCCACTGCCTTCCAGCGCCACTGGCTCCAGCGCCCGCTGTTGACGATGCTCCCTTCTTTCTCGAAGGAAGCCGCGGCCGGCAGCACGAACACCTCCGTCTTGATGTTGGCGGGATCCAGGCCGGGCTCCTGCCAGAAGGCGCAGGTCTCTGTCTCCCACAGGTCCACAGTTACCAGCCAGTCCAGTTTCTGCAGCGCTTGCCGCTCGGCGAAGGAGTTGGGGCCGCCCACAGCCGGGTTTTGGCCCCAGCAGAACAGCCCCTTGATGACGTCGGCGGCCATGGCCTCGAAGAGGGCGATGTGAGAGTAGTTGGTGCCGGGGTTGAGCTTGGGCAGCCAGTCGTACCCGAAGTCGTTGTCAGCGGCGGCGTTGTCGCCATACCAGCTCTTGAGCAGGCTGACGAAGTACTTGGGGTAGTTTAGCCACCAGGACGCGCTCTTGGGATCGGAGGTGGCGAAGGCCGCCGCCCGCCCGTCCAGGTGATCCTGGATGGTAGTTTCCGTGGCTGTCGGTGGCTTGAGATAGCCAGGCAGGATGTGCCACAGCAGACAGTGGTCAGTGGAACCCTGCACGTTGGACTCGCCACGCAGGGCGTTGATGCCGCCGCCCGCCACGCCGACGTTGCCTAGCAGCAGTTGCATCATGGCGTAGCCGCGGATGTTCTGCGTGCCGACGGTGTGCTGGGTGGTGCCCATAGCGTACATGATGGTGCCGCTCTTGCCCACCGCGCCTGTCTTGGCATAGGTCTCGCAGATCTGCAGATAAGTCGCTTTGTCCGTCCCGGTGACGTTGCACACGGTGTCGGGATCATAGCGCGCGTACTGCTTCTTGAGCAGTTGGAAGACGCAGTCGGGATCCTGCAGCGTCTTATCCTTGAGCGGAATGCCGTCCGCATCCGTCTGCCACTTCCAGGTGGACTTGTCGTACTTGCCGAACTGCCCAACGCCAGGGAAGTCTTCTTTCTGTTGGAACCCAGAGAATTTGCCATCTAGCTCGGCGGCTGTCTTGAACTCAGGGTCAATCAGGAAGGCGACGTTGGTGTATTCGGTGACGTAGGTCATGTTGTAGTTCTGGGGATTGGCTTCCATGTCGTCCAGCACCCACTTGATCATCCCGCCGAAGAAGGCGATGTCGGTGCCCGAACGCATGTGAGCGAAGATGTGGGCCTTGGACGACGAACGGGTGAAGCGGGGATCCACACTGATGAGCGTGGCCCCGTTCTCGTCTATGGCCTTGGTGACCCATTTGAAGGAAATGGGATGGTTCTCGGCGGCGTTGCTGCCGATAATCATGATGCAATCACTGTTCTTAATGTCAACCCAGTGATTGGTCATTGCTCCTCTACCGAACGACTCTGCCAGAGCCGCAACTGTAGCGGAGTGTCATATACGCGCTTGGTGCTCAATGTACACCATGCCCAGCGCTCGCATGGCCTTGACGATGAGGGAACACTCCTCGTTGTCCAGCGCGGCGCCGCCCAGCGAAGCGATGGCCTCCAGCCGATTGACCGTGCGACCCTCGCTGTCGTCCTCAATGAAGTAGTTATCCCGGGTGTCCTTGACGCGCTGTGCGATTGCATCGAGGGCCCAATCCCAGGACTTCTCCTCCCACTTGGATGAGCCGGGCGCGCGGTACTTCACCTTTTGCAAGCGATTGCGATTGACCTCACCATCCACGGTGTTGAGCTGGGCCATTCCCAGTCCCTTGCTGCACAGGGAGCCCTGGTTGACGGGATGGTCGGGGTCGCCTTCGAGATTGAGCACCCGGCCGCCTTCGGCACTGACGATAGCGCCGCAGCCCACGGCACAGAAGCAGCAAATGGTGGGCGTCTCACCGATGGGCTTGTGCAATGGAAAGCCAGCCGCCAGCGCCCCTGTGGAGAGGCCATAAGGCAGCATCAGCCCACCGGCGGTTGCCCCGGTGAGTTTCAAAAACTCTCTACGACTAAGCTTCATGACGCTTTTATCCTCCTTGACTCAAAGTTATCGAGGCCAATGCACTGTTGACCTCAAGTCATGCTCTTGTCACCTACTGGACTCATCACCCCCTTCCTCACGAAAAATGCAGGAATCGAAACTCGCGAACAAAAGGGAGAGGTCAACTCCGACAATGCCGGAGCTAGCCCCTCTCCCTGAGACAACTCTCTTCGAAAAACGTGTGCTACCATGAGATCTGCAGACCCCTCTGTCTGCTAGACTAACCTGCGTGTTGACAACCCGGCCTTTCCGATCGCTGGTGAAGTATATCACAGGGGGAAATCTTTGTCAAATCTCCGTCGGGGAAAACCCGACACCGCCTAGTGGAAACCCCTACATAGCCAGAAAAGACCCTCATAGCCAGGCAAATCACGGTGAGCGGGAGGCTCTGACCTGCTAACCCTTCCTGCATCATCCGGCAGGTGCTGGAGCCTTCCTCCCACAGGATGAACGGTTGATCCACTAGCTCGACGGGCGAGACAGACGAGCGCTGGGCGAATGGGTGGTTGGCGGGGACGACCAGAACTACGTGGTCAGTGAAGAACGGCTGGGACTCCATGTCCCGATGCACGATCTTCGTGCTGGAGATGCCCAGATGAACCTCCTGAGCCAACAGTGGTTCCACTATTGAGGCGCAGTGGCACATCTCAATGGTCACCTGGACGTCCGGGTGATGCTGGCCAAAGGCGGCCGCCGCGAGGGGAAGCATATACTTGCCAGCAGTAGTGGTGCAACCGATAGCCAGATGGCCCACGACCCGCCCCTCCAGCGAGCGCATCGTCTCCTCGATGCGCCGGGACAGGTCGAGCAGCTCCCGGGCCAAGGGCAACAACACCTCGCCTGCATCGGTCAGCGCAACCCCTCGGCCGGAGCGCAGGAACAGCTCGACGTCCAGGTAGTTCTCCAATGAGCGGATCTGCTGACTGACCGCTGGCTGGCTGAGATGGAGCCGGCGGGCCGCCTCGGAGAAGTTCTCTGTCTCAGCGGCGACGGTGAAGACTTGCATTTCTGAGAGGTTCAACATCTCATCCTCCCCCCTTGACCGATGCGGGACGGGACCCGCGCAAATGTTGCAGGGTGATGCCATATACAACAAAGGCCGGGAAGACACGTCCTCTCCCCGGCCTGGCTTCTCCTACTCAATCGAAAAAAACTCACTCGCTCTCGTCAGCGTGCAGTTCTTGATAGTACTTGGCATGATGGTGCTTCACGT
>CAYMKL010000137.1:17464-17537 GCA_964390805.1 uncultured Anaerolineae bacterium
CAGTGATTGGTCATTGCTCCTCTACCGAACGACTCTGCCAGAGCCGCAACTGTAGAGGAGTGTCATATACGCG
>CAYMKL010000138.1:0-17353 GCA_964390805.1 uncultured Anaerolineae bacterium
CAGACATCCCCCTGGCGGATATACCCCTGGCCGACATCCCTCTAGCCGACATCCCGTTAGCAGACATCCCCCTGGCGGATATACCCCTGGCCGACATCCCTCTAGCCGACATCCCTCTAGCCGACATCCCGTTAGCGGATATCCCCCTGGCGGACATACCCCTGGCCGACATCCCTCTAGCGGATATCTCCTTCCGTCGAGGCACCGAGGACGAGCAAGTGTCAGACGTGGCGGTGTACGCCACGGGCTTCTACTACGTGCTGGTGCTGGGCCACAATAGCGCCTACAGTTCCCAGCCCTACACCCTGCAAGCTGGAGTCCTACCAACCCCTCCACCCCTGGTCTGCAGCCGCAGCCTTGCCCCAGGAACGCCTGGGGCCATCTACCAACCCTTCAGCGCCAGCGATACGCGGGCGCTCATCGTGACCAACAAGCAGCGCATGGAGCAACTGTACGGCTCGGCAGCGGCGAACGATTTGCTGTCGAGGCTGCGGGACTTTGCCGACCACGCCACAGTGAAGGGGATGATCCTCCCCGTCGAGACCGACCCGACGGTAGCGGCCGCCTACGACAACTGGGATGAGAAAACCTGCGATCCTGAAGCCGCCAATGAGGTCGCCGGTGCTATCAAGGAGCTCATTGGCACCTTCTACGATGCTTCGAGTTTCTCCAACCTGACCTACCTGGTCATCGTCGGTAGCGACGAAGTGCTGCCCTTCCGCCGCGTCCTCGACATCGTCTACACCTCCAACGAGTACAATTACAGGAATTCGGCCCACGTCCAGGAGAAGAGCGCGCACTTTGCCAGCCTGAACGCTGGCTACTTATGGACCGACGATTTCTACGTGGACTTCGAACCCACCAACTACATGGGGCGCCCGCTCTACGTGGCCAACTATCCCATCGGCCGTCTGGTGGAAACCCCGGGCGAGATCATCGGCCAACTGGACCACTACCTGGCCAGTGGTGGTATCCTGACTGCTACGACCAGCCTGTCGGTGGGCTACGATTTCCTCACCGACAGCGCGCAGGTCATCTCAGATACTTTCGGTGCGCAAGGACTGGCCAACGATTCTCTCATCAACGACGGCTGGGACGCTGTGGATCTGACCAACGAATTCCTGGGGACGCGCCACGATCTCAACTCTATCAACGCTCACTTCGACCACTGGCGGGCACAGCCGCCCAGTGGGCCCGATTTGTTCCAAAGCGACCAGATAGACCAACCCGCTGTGGATTTGGCTGGAACCGTGAACTTCTCCATGGGATGCCACGCTGGGCTCAGCGTCTGCGACCTCATCTCCACCAGTGTTCCTGTCACTGTTGCCCTGGATTTCGCCCAGGCCTTCGGCAGGAAACAGGCGCTCTTCGTGGGCAACCTGGGCTACGGCTACGGCGACACCATCGCGCCCGCCTTGTCTGAGGCGCTGATGAGCAGCTTCGCCCACCACCTGGGAACAGAGGCAGCGGTTCCCGTGGGACAAGCGTTGGTCGAGGCCAAGCAAGAATATGCCCTGAACAACATGGGGTTCTACGGGCCTTACGACGAAAAGGTACTCATCGAAGCCACCCTCTACGGCCTGCCCATGTATCGGGTGTCGGTGCCCGCACCTACCGCATTGCGGATTGTGGATTTCGGATTGCAGATTGACTATTATCCGAAATCTGAAATCCGCAATCTGCAATCCGAGGGGTTGATCGTACGTTCATACACCATCACGCCCGAGCTGACTGCCGTCAACACCCCGCAGGGCACCTACTACACCGCTGACGCTTGCACTGAGCCTTGTCGAAGTGGTGAGGTGCAGGCCGTGCTGTACCGACCGCTGCAGCCCCGCACCAGCCTGGACATTGCCCTATCTAGCGGCCCAGAGGACAGCGCGGTGGCTCATGGGGCGCTGTTCCTGGGAGGCAGCTA
This sequence comes from uncultured Anaerolineae bacterium, assembly GCA_964390805.1. Taxonomy (GTDB): domain Bacteria; phylum Chloroflexota; class Anaerolineae; order VGOG01; family VGOG01; genus CAYMKL01. The sequence goes on from CAYMKL010000138.1 coordinate 1,919, forward strand.
CAGCGACAAACCGAGCTTCAATCCCGTCATCGCCATGCCCGTGACGGAGACGACCCGCTATGAGCCTCAGTGGATCTATACCGGCTGGCGCCCCCAAGGACTGAGCCGCATCAACCACTTCCAGACACCCCAGGGCTTGCTGGAGCGGCTGGTTCTGATTCTGGGCCAGTTCCAGCACACCGACGTAGTGGAGAATTGCACCGATGTAGAGGAGAACTGCGTGATGGGCATTGAGCGGCTGTATGATCAGGTGACCTATGACGTCTACTACTCCGACTCCAACGACATCACCCCGCCGACTATCGAGTTGGTGAGTGCTATCCGGCAGGATAACCTCGACCGGCCGACTCTCGAATCCGTGACCCGCCTGCCCTTCGACGGGAGGGTGTCCCGCGCTCAGGACGAGTCCTTCGACGGAGCTCAGGACGAGCCCTTCGACGGAGTTCAGGACGAGCCCTTCGACGGAGTTCAGGACAAGCCCTTCGACGGAGCTCAGGACAAGCCCTTCGACGGAGCTCAGGACGAGCCCTTCGACGGAGCTCAGGACTGGCGACAGACCAGCTCCGTTCGCTTCGTCGTGAAGACCAGCGATGCATCTGGTGTGGAACGGGTGGTCGTCGTCTACACCGAGGGCACAGGTACGTGGGAGTCGCTGGACTTGACCTATGATCCAACTGCGGATGAGTGGATTGGAGAGGCGACGGGTTTGAGGGCCCAGAACGTCTTCGTGGCCCAGGTTGTGGATGGCGCCGGCAATGTGGGGAGCAGTCGTGCCAAAGGACAGCACTTCATGCCCGTTCCCGTAGATGCGGGGGTCGGTCAGGTCGCCAACGAGGGCGACGAGATCACTTTCAGTGGCAGCGGGCCGGCAGGCGCCACGATTCTCTGGGACTTCGGCGATGGCCTGTATGCTACCGATACCTACGCGCCTACCCACTGGTATCGGGACGATGGTCTCTTCGAGGTGAGGCTGCGTGTCAGCAACGAGGAGGAGCACATCGGGATGGACACCTTGTTTGTGACCGTCAACAACGTCCCTCCCGCTGTCTCCGTAGACCAGTTTACCTCCCGGGCCAGCTATTCTGGCAACGTTGTCGCCTTCAACGCCAGCTTCACTGACCCCGGTATCCTGGATACCCTCACGGCGACCACAAATTGGGACGACGGCACAGTAGAAGCAGGCAACGTTAACCAAAGAGGAGGAGACGGCACCGTCACGGGCTCCCACACCTATGACACTGACGCCCCGTTCATCGTCGAGGTCTGCGTCACCGACGGCGAGGGTGGGACAGGCTGCGATACCTTCTGCGCTCTCTTCGGAGACCTCGACGCGGACCGCGTTGTGGATATTGACGACGTCATGCTCGTGGCCAACCGCTGGCATACTTCATGCGATAACCCTGATCCCGACAACAGCTCGGATACGCCCAATTATGATTCTCTCTATGATATTGATGATGATTGCGACGTTGACATCGTGGACATCATGCTCGTCGTGGCTCAGTGGGGGGCGACCTGCTCATGAGGAGCGGGAAATGAATTTGATTGCGGATTGACGGAGGATAAACCATGGGACAACTGGCAGTGAAATGGGCTGGTGGTGACAGCCAACTGTTTATCGGCCGAGATGACTCCGGACATGTGGTCGTCACGGGGAAGTGGGTCAAAGAAGGAGACGAGGCGTGGACTGAGTGGACACCGGTGAGACCCTCCGATCTCCTCGTCTTGGGTCTGGCTGCTTGCTCAGGGTACGACGTGGTGATGATTATGAAACGGCAGCGCCAACAGTTGTCAGACTTAATCGTCACTGCCGATGCCGAGCAAGCCCCTGATCCTCCCTATGCCTTCACCCACATTCATCTGCACTACGTGGTTTCCGGGCATGACCTGGACCCGAAGAAGGTGGAGCGTGCTATCACCTTGTCGCAAGAGAAATACTGCTCCGTCGCGGCCACCATCAGAGGGGTGACCGAAATCACGCATAGCTTTGAGGTGCGTGCGTAGAGGTGAGGAAGGATTATCCCATGGAAAGGCCGATCATTGGCGTAGACCTGGGCGCTACCCAGATACGGGCGGCGCTGGCCGACAGGGAAGGGAACATTCTCCGTCGCGCCAGTTGCCTGACCCTGGCGGAAGAGGGCGTGGAGCCGGTCATGGGCCGCATCAAAGGGGCAATCTATGAGGTGATGGGGTCGGCGGATCGGGGACAATGGCGTGGTGTCGGCTTCGCCGCGCCTGGGCCCCTGGACCCCTGGAAAGGGGTCATCATTGACGCCGCAAACCTGCCTGGCTGGAAGAACATCCCCCTCAAGGCCCTCATGGAAGAGGAGTTCGGCTTGCCTGTCGTTGTCGGTAACGATGCGAACTCGGCGGCTTTGGCAGAGCAGCGCTTTGGGGCCGGCCAGGGCGTTGCCGACCTGATCTACATCACCGTGAGCACCGGCATTGGCGGCGGGGTCATCGTTGATAACAGGCTGCTGTTGGGATCCCAGGGCCTTGCGGGCGAGGTAGGTCACCAGACTGTCGAGGCCCATGGCCCCCGCTGCAACTGTGGAAACATCGGCTGCCTGGAGGCGTTGGCGGCAGGCCCGGCCATCGCGCGCACCGCTAGAGAGTTCATCAGAACCGGAATCGGGACGACCATCGCCGATTTGATTGGCGGCGATTTGGACAAGATCACCGCCAAGGAGGTCAACCAGGCGGCTCAGGGGGGGGATCCGATAGCCATTGAACTATTCCGCCAGGCCGGGTTCTACATCGGCGTCGGGATAATCAACCTGCTGCATCTCTTCAACCCCAGCCTGATCATCATCGGTGGGAGCGTGGCCAAAGCCGGCGCTCTCCTCTTCGAGCCTATCCGGGCCACGGTCCGCGAACGGGCTATGGCAGGCTATCTGTGGGAGGACACTCCCATTGTACCCGCCACCCTGGGCGACGACGTGGGCCTTTTGGGCGCGGTTGCTCTGGTGCTCGCGCAAGAGAATACTTGCTCAAAGGGGATCGCCAGATCCCCGTCCGATGCCGCCAGTTGAGCTGCTGGATCTGGCGATCCAGCGGGAGCAGTAAGAAGGCAACGCACTGAAATTAGCGGAAACAGCGAAATGACTGCTCAATTGGAAATAAACACCACATCGGCTGCAGAGCTGGTGGACATCACAGCGAAGGTGCAGCGAACTGTGAGGGAGCAGGGGATGCAAAGCGGCGTCTGCCACGTCTTCGTGCCGCACACCACCGCTGGCCTGACCCTCAACGAGAATTGGGACCCTAGCGTGCGGGCGGATATGCTGATGGAGCTCGACAAGATCGTGCCCTGGCACGACGACTACCGTCACGGGGAGGGCAACTCCGCAGCTCACATCAAAGCCAGCCTGATGGGATTCTCGCAGACTCTCTTGGTGGAGGATGGCCGCCTGGTGCTGGGCACCTGGCAGGGGGTTTATCTGGCTGAGTTCGACGGGCCTCGCCGCCGTCGCGTTCTGGTTAAATTGTTGAGTGACTAGGGTGGACATAACTTCTCTGCTGCAGAGGGGCGTCCTCGTCCTGATTTCGTGGTGAAACCCCCTGAGATGATATGAAAACGCTCCATAGTAGCAGTTTTCGTGTCCTGGCTGAACTGACGAGTGATTAGAATGAACATAACCCGGCGAGCCCTAGATGACATTCTGTCAAAAGTAGTCAAACCCGCCCGCTACACAGGCCACGAGTGGAACAGTGTGGTCAAGGATTGGGAGCAGGTGGAAGTCAAGGTGGCCCTGGCCTATCCGGACATCTACGAAGTGGGCATGTCCAACCTGGGCCTGATGATCCTCTACGACATCCTCAACAGGGAAGAAGGCATCCTGGTCGAGCGCGTCTATGCCCCCTGGATTGACATGGAGGAGGCCATGCGACGCGCGGGCATTCCCCTCTACAGCCTGGAGTCGCGGCGTCCCTTGGGCGAATTTGACATAATAGGTTTCTCGCTGCAATATGAGCTGAACTACACCAACGTGCTGAACATGCTGGATCTGGCCGGCCTCTCGCCCCTGGCGGCGGAGCGAGACGACGCCGATCCGCTGATCATCGGCGGGGGTAGTTGTGCCTACAACGCCGAGCCCGTGGCCGACTTCTTCGACCTCTTCGTGATCGGGGAGGGGGAAGAGGTGCTGCTGGAGTTGGTGCGGGCTTATCGGGAGTTTCGGGTTTCGGGCCCTTCGGCTGCGCTCAGGACAAGTTTCGGGTTTCGAGTTGTGAAGGCAGACTTCCTGCGGCGAGCGGCGCAAATCGAGGGAATATACGTGCCTAGTCTCTACGATGTTCGCTATCACCACGATGGCGCGGTGGCTGCTGTGGAGCCCCTGGTTCCTGAAGCCAGGGCTCGGGTGCGGAAGCGCATCGTGGGGACCTTGCCCCCTGCGCCCACCAGACTGGTCGTGCCCTACATTGGGACCATACACGACCGGGCCATGGTCGAGATCCAACGGGGCTGTACCAAGGGCTGTCGCTTTTGCCAGGCGGGTTTCATCTATCGGCCTCTGCGCGAGCGCCCGCTGGAAGAGGTGTCGCAAATGGTGGAGGACATCTTGCAAGAGACAGGCTACGAGGAGGTGGCTCTGGTCTCCCTGAGTTCCAGCGACCACAGCCAGATCGAGCCTATAGTGCGGCAACTGACCACGCGCTATCAGCACCCCCCTTTGGCCATTTCTCTACCCTCCTTGCGCATTGATTCGTTCTCGGTTGGCCTGGCGGAGATGTTTCAGGGGCGGCGAAAGACCGGCCTGACCTTCGCTCCGGAAGCGGGCAGTCAGCGCCTGCGGGACGTGATCAACAAGAACGTTACCGAGGAGGATCTGCTGCGCACGGCCGAAGCTGCCTATTCCAGCGGTTGGCAGCGGATCAAGCTCTACTTCATGGTGGGCCTGCCCACCGAGACCCTGGAGGACGTGGCGGCCATCGTGGACCTGGTGAAGAAGGTGCGGGCCATTGGCCGCCGTCATCGGGGGAAGAAGACCCAGGTCAATGTCAGTCTCGGCACCTTCGTGCCCAAGGCTTTCACCCCCTTCCAGTGGCTGCCTTTGGCCGATGAGGGGAGTCTGGAGGAGAAGCAGAAGTTGTTGCGGCAGGGTCTCAAGGGGCCTGGCACTAGCCTCAGTTGGCATGATCCCCGCACGACCTTGCTGGAGGCGGCCCTCTCCCGTGGCGACCGGCGGCTGGGCCAGGTGATTCACCGTGCCTGGGAGCTAGGGGCCAAATTCGATGCCTGGGACGAGCTCTTCGAGGAGGGCCTTTGGTGGCGGGCCTTCACCGACGCTGGCCTCGATCCCAACTTCTATGCTCGGAGGGAGCGCTCCCTCGATGAGGTGCTGCCCTGGGATCACATTGACGTGGGGGTCAGGAAGGAGTTTTTGATGGAAGAGTACCAGTGCAGCTTCCGCGGCGAGACGACCATGGATTGTCGGGAAGGCTGCGTGGACTGCGGGGTTTCCAACGTGTTTTCCTGCTACTACGGAGTTTAGATTGACGAGGCCAACGATACAGCCCTTCGACAGGCTCAGGACAAAGCAACGCTTGCGCATAACCTTCGCCAAGGGCGAGGAACTAAAATACATCTCTCACCTGGATTTGATGCGGCTGTGGGAGAGAACGTTGCGCCGGGTCTGCGTGCCGTTGGATTACTCCCAGGGCTTCAACCCTCGGCCCAAAATGGCTGTGGCCGCCCCCTTACCTGTGGGCTTCACCAGCCGAGGCGAGGTGATGGACATTATCCTGGAGCGCCGCATCTCTCCCTACAACTTCGCCAAGGGCTTGGCTCCTCACCTGCCGCCAGGCCTGGAACTGCTTAGCGTGGAGGACATCTATCCAAAGTTGCCCTCCCTTCAGTCTCAGGTGCACGCTGCAGAGTATCGGGTGATAGTGGCCTCGGATGGGCCACAGGAGGAGATGGAGGGGAAGCTGCTGGCCGAACGAGTTCAGCAGTTGCTTTCGGCCGAGCAATTGCTGCGCCATCGCCGCGGTAAAGATTACGATTTGCGGCCTTTGATCGAGGATCTGTGGATTGAGGGGAAGGAGGCCGGGGGTTGGGTGCTGGGGATGCGCCTTCGGGCGGGGAGCCGGGGCGCCGGGCGGCCCGATGAGGTACTGGATGCCCTGGGTCTGGCCGCGGGGCCTTATGCTATCCAACGCAAGCGGCTTCTGTTTGGCTCAGGTTTGGGTCAGGGGGCTAGTACACATCTCCCCGAGTGTCAATAGAAACGACGCGAATGGTGCGGCTTTCCCGGTCCACGGTGTAAACGATGCGGATGCCGCCAATGCGATAGCGCCATTGTCCCTTGCGCTTGCCCTTCAAAGGCCTGATGACGGTGGGATTGGGGTGCCAGAACGGTGACACATTGCAGAGATGATCGAAGGCCTGGGCGACAGCTTCTTGCCGGTGGCGGGGCAAACGACGCAGGTAACTCTCTGCGCCGGGCGCGATGCGTTCGATGGAAAACGCGGCGGGCTCTGTCATAAGTTTAGTTCCGCGCGCAGTTCCGTCCAACTGATGCCCTGGCCCTCTTCCAACGCTGCCAGTCCCCGCTCGATTCCCGCGACGACGGCCGGATCGGTCTCGACATTGGCGGTGGCCTTCCAGTTCTCAATCACGTCAGTCACAGATGACCAATCTCCGTCGCGCTGGCTTTGATACATGGCATCCAGCAGCTCTGAAAAGAACTCGGCGAGTTCCTCGGAGTTAAAATGCTTGAGCCAGACAAAGCTCTTCGGCAGAGCAAAGATGGAGAATTGGCCGGCTGCCCCCGTCAGTGACATTTTTCCCACTACAACTTGCTCAATGGTCGCTGGGCTCATTTCACCTCCCCCGTATTAACGAATGAAACATTACCTCGAAGCTCTTTGATTATACCACCGCAAACCGGTCTTGACAAATCAGGGAAAGGCTAGTATAATCTCTTGCGCGAACTTACCGAGATCGTAAAACTGGGAGGAAGAACAGTGTATGCTGTTGTTGAGACAAGCGGAAAGCAGTACAAAGTCAGCGCGGGCGAGATTGTAGAGGTAGACAAGCTGTCCCTTGAGGTCGGGGAGAAGGTAGAGCTGGAGAGAGTGCTCTTGCTGTCCGATGGCGAAGAGGTGCGTGTGGGGCAGCCCACCGTCGAGGGGGCCAAAGTACTGGCCACTGTGACCGGTCACGTCAAAGGCCCTAAGATCATCGTCTTCAAGTATAGGCCCAGGCAGCGCTATCGTCGGAAAAAAGGGCATAGGCAAACCTATACTCGCCTGACGATTGATGAGATCGTAGTGTAGCTTCAGATTGAGGGAGGTGTATAGCTATGGCACACAAAAAGGGAGGCGGGAAGACCCGCAACAGTAGAGATAGCGAATCCAAGCGTCTGGGCGTGAAGAAGTTTGGCGGCGAGAAGGTACGGCCAGGAAACATCATCGTGCGCCAGCGGGGCACTAAATTCAAGCCTGGCAGGAACGTCGGCTTGGGCAAAGACTATACGATCTTCGCTGTCATTGATGGCTTCGTGAAGTTCGAGCACGGGCGAGGCGGCAGGAAGATCATTAGCGTCTATCCGGAGATTTCATAAGGAGAGGGTAACTGATGAGAAAAGGTATTCACCCTGAGTATTTTCCTGAGGCCAAGGTGGTGTGTAGTTGTGGCAACACGTTTACTGTCGGCTCAACCAAGAAAGCGATCCGCACGGATGTCTGTTCGGCCTGTCATCCCTTCTTCACTGGTGAACAGCGCCTGGTAGATACGGGCGGCCAGGTGGAGCGATTCATCAGGCGTCTGGAGAGGAGTGAGGAGCTTAGGGCCGAGGAAGTCGAAGAAAGGGTAGAAGAGCAGGAGACCACCGAATCGGCGGAGTGAGTCGCTCTTTGCTCTGAACTGGAAGTTAGAGGTCAGACGTTGGATGGTAAGCAGTGATTAATGATTGTTCTCTAACCTCCAACTTCTGTTTTCCAATTAGCTGATAGGCTAGGGCAGGTCTCCGTATCTGCCCTTTCGTTTTCAGTCTGAAGGAGGGGGCGGTGTACCAAAGGCAAGACCGTGGCTGGATCGAAGTGGTCTGTGGCAGCATGTTCAGCGGCAAGACGGAGGAGCTGATCCGTCGCGTCAGGCGGGCCCAGATAGCCAGGCAAAAGGTGCAAGTGTTCAAGCCTCGCCTGGACGATCGCTATCAAGTCAAGAAAGTAGCCTCGCACACCGGTATGCACCTGGATGCCATCGTCGTGGGGGGGGCCAGGGATATCCTCGAGTTGGTGCACCCCGACACCGATGTGGTCGTCATTGACGAGGGGCAGTTCTTCGATTGGACCATCGCCGATGTTTGCAGCTTCTTGGCCGACAGTGGCCGGCGGGTGATCATCGCTGGGCTGGATATGGACTTCCGAGGCGAGCCTTTCGGCCCCATGCCCCTGCTGATGGCCGAGGCCGAGATGGTGGACAAAGTGCAAGCCATCTGCGTCGTCTGCGGGGCACCGGCCAGTCGTAGCCAACGTCTAATCAACGGTCGGCCTGCTTCCTACGACGATCCTATAATCATGGTGGGTGCCGACGAAGTCTACGAAGCTCGCTGCCGCCATTGCCACCAGGTGCCGAGGAAGAAACCAGAAGACTAGATTGGGGGGGATTCAGAATGTTGATGGATGACGTAGGCGAGATCCTCATTACCGAGGAGGAACTGCAGGCCAAGATCGCCGAGTTGGGTAGAACCATCTCGACTGATTATCAGGGTCAGGACCTTTTGGCGGTCTGCATCCTCAGAGGGGCGGTCGTTTTCTTGTCGGACCTTGTCAGGCAGATCACCATCCTTCATGAGATAGATTTCATGGCCGTCTCCAGCTACGGGGGCACTCGCACCAAGTCCACTGGGGTGGTGCGCATTCTCATGGACCTCAGAACCAGCATCGAGGAGCGCAATGTGCTCATCGTGGAGGACATCGTGGACAGCGGTCTGACTCTTAGCTACATCCTGAGCAACCTCAAGACGCGCCGCCCCGCCAGCCTGCGCACCTGTGTCCTGTTGAATAAGCAGGAGTGCCGCGAGGTGGATGTTCCCCTGGACTATGCGGGCTTCGTTATCCCCGACAAGTTCGTGATCGGCTACGGCCTGGACTACGACGAGAAATACCGCAACCTCCCCTTCATCGGCGTGTTGAAGCCGGGGCTTTATATGGAGTAATAAGTCAACGAGTGATGAGGCAACGAGGAATATGGAAACGCCGACTCTGTGGGCCTGGCGGGCCTGGGGGTCGGCGTTTTTTCTTTTGGGGGGAGAGAGTATTCTCTACAGTCCCCTGTGCTGCTTCGTTAAGGAAACGCCTGTCGCGTCCACTGGAGAGGGTCTACGTAGACGCTACCGACCCTGATTTCCCAGTGCAGGTGGGGTCCGGTTGATAGCCCGGTGCTCCCGACCTTGCCGATGGGATCGCCCCGCTCCACTTCTTGCTCTGCTTGGACCGTGATTCCCGATAAGTGATAGTAGCCGCTGTAGACGCCCAGGCCGTGGTCAATGATCACCGCTTTGCCTCGCACGATCAGCTCCTCGGCCAGGGCTACGCGGCCGCGCCCAGCGGCCAGCACCGACGTGCCTGCCTCTGCTCCGTAGTCAATGCCCCCGTGATAGCTTGTCGGTGGCCCGCCGCCGTAGGAACGCCGCGTCCCAAAGGCCGAGGTGACTCGCACGGGCCCCTGGAGGGGGACTCGAAATAGCCCTTCCCACAGTTGTTGCCGACTGAATGTCCCAAAGACCTGGCTGAGTCGTTCGTTCTCGGCTCTGACCAGGGCCGGATCCAGCAGCTTGCTCGTCTCCGACGAGAGGACTATCTGCTCCGTGACGAAGTCGCCGGCTACTACTTGTACGAGTTGGCTCGCCCTGGTCGTTTGGCCTGTGCCATCGGTGGCGGTGAGTTCCAGCAGGTATGGGCCGATCTGGGCTGTGACCCCGATGCCCACCAGGGCCCAGTATTGGTTGTCTTCTCTCACAAAAGCCAATGGCCTGTTGTCTAGGGAGCCAGTCAAATTCATGGACTCGTCGGTCTGTACTTCGATGGCCAGGGTTTGCCCTTGGACCACCGGGAGCGGTCTTAGCTCTACGGCGACGAAAGGCGAAGGCAGGGGCGCGCTCGGAGCGGAGCCAGGGATGGCTAGCCGCTGCCCTACGTAGACGAGGTCAGGATTGAGGATGCTGTTGAGTTCCGCTATAGCCTGGACCGTGGTGTGGTGACGACGGGCGATGAGGGACAGCGTATCGCCGCGCTGGACAGTGTAGGTGGTGGGCTGGGGCGAGGGCGTCGTCTCGCTGCTGGGGATGGTTAGCCGCTGGCCGACCTGTATCCAGCGAGGATCGGCGATGTGGTTGGCCTGGGCGATAGCCTCTATCGTCGTTCCGTAGTGCCGGGCGATGGAGTACAGGGTGTCGCCCAAACGGACGACGTGGACAACAATGGGCTCTTGCGCTGGGGCAGCTTGAACAGTGACCGCGCATAGCGCCACTTGAGCAGCTATCAGTATCGCCGCGAATAGTCTGACCCAGGCGATTTTCGTGGTTAGCCGTTTCGGCAGTTTCAAAGTGTGAATGGGTTTCCTCACTGTGTGAGATAAGTCAGAGTGCTATCGTAAGCCGGGTCAGAGCCTACCTCGTTCATGGTCTTTCTCACGGCCTGCTCCAGGGTCAGCTTCTCTATGGTGAAGCCGTGCAGTAGATGTAGGAGTGCCTGATCGTTGTGGGACAGGTCCACCCACTCGTTCCAGCCAACCACGGCCGAAGCTCCTCGTGCCACAAGCGCCTGCGCCAAATCTGGTGTGCCCAGGCTTTGGCATCCCCCGATGATGATCAACGTATCCTCAAAACGACCCACCATGTCCTGCCTGACGAACCGAGAGAGAATGGCGAAATAGAGGGGAGAGTCCTCGTCGTAGAGAGCCTTGGCGCGCCCAATGCGGTTTGTCAGTTGTTCCTTAACGTACCTGCTCTTGTCGTAGACCTCTGAAGTGAACAGGAACACAGGCCCGCCCGGAATGTTCTCGTTGAGAATATTGGTGGAGTGAGACCGAATAAGGATCAGGTCATAGCCTTTCTCAGGCAGCGTTCTGTAGAGCTCAATTGTAACCTCTTCCCCTTCGTAGACATCGGTGCTGAACCCGGCCTCTTCCAGATAAGCCAGCGCCTGGCTGGTGAACTCAGGGTTTGGATGCGTCAGCGCTATCTGATCCACCAGGGCTGCTTTTTTGATCTCAGGCTGTGTAACTGGAGTCGGAGTCGCTTGCTGAGGAGAGGAACAGGCAGTACTGAGTATGAACACGAGAAGGGGCAGAAGGATGGCTATTGGCTCTATCCTAAGCAGGTATCTCCTTCGAGGCCCGGCTTCGCGATCATTTTTTGGTTGAGGATTTGTTTTCATTAAACACGCCAACAAGCCGAAAGATGCAAATACAATTCAATGTCTGCCCCTTAACCGGACACTCGTCCAGGCAGAACCCTCAGTAGTGGTAGCGTGCTTTCAGGAAGTCTATCCGGTCCTCACTCACCAGGTATACGAGGCGGTGTTCTTGCGTCAACCGCCTGGACCAGGCTCCCTCCGCCAGGTACCTCAATGGCTCGGGTTTTCCTATCCCCTTGAACGGGTCGAGGATAGTGTCCTCCACTATCCTCAACGCCCGTAATGCCATCTTTTGATCTGTCTGCACCCAGTACCGCAGATCCTCAATGAACTCGGGATGGAAGACAGCGTCGCGTTGTTTCCCTTTGTCTCTATCCTTCTCCCGTGATCTCGTCAAGGCCGACCTCTCTTCTCAGTTCGATGACAGTCTGTGGAGTACCTTCTTTCTGTTGTGCTCGCCTTAGTGCCCTCAGCAGGCGTTCTGCGTTCTTAGGCGACCTTAACAGATAGGCGGTCTCCATCAACCCTTCCAGTTCGTCGGCCGAGATCAGGGCCACCGGCTCCGCGCCGCGCCGCTCAATGATCACGATCTCACGATTCTGAGTGACCGCGTCCCAAAGCGATGCAAGACTGGCACGCGCCTGGGTGTAGGTTGTTTGAATGGTCATGACACCTCCAAGTGAGAAAATGTACAGTGATACTGTACATCATTCTGCGACAATTGTCAAGCAGAAAGAACACTGATGCGCAGGGTTTACGGATTCCTCCTCAGTCCTAGTTCGACAATGTTAAGTTTAGACCTCCGAGGTCTCCGATGGGTGATTGCACCCGTCACAATGCTTGCAAAAGCTACGATTTCGCCATCCTAAAGTCGTTTCATAGACCTCGGAGGTCTGACGCAGGCGAAGTTAACATTGTCAAGCTAGTCACATGAACGGTTAGCCTACCTCGCTGACAATAACATCCTTCGCCCCGGCCAAGCGCAGCATCATGTCCACCCGGCTGCGCGTTTCCTGAGTGACCAAAGCGATGATGTTGCCCCCGCGCCCGGCCCCGGAGAGCTTGGCCCCCAGTGCGCCGCCCTGGCGAGCGGCTTTCACCAGGCCCTCCAGCTCCGGCGAGGAAACGCCGATGAGCTGAAGCAGGCGGTGGTTTTCGTTCATAAGTCGCCCCACGGTCTCGCTCTCGCCCCGTTCAATAGCCTGCCGGCCCATTTTAGCGATGGTCCCGATCTCGTCGAAGATCTCCTCGTACTTTTCTCGCTCCCTTTCCCAGCCCCGGCGCACGTGGCTCACGGCTATCTTGGTGGGGCTGGCTATCCCGGTGTCGGCAATGGCCAATAGAAAGGGGCTCTTGACCGAGAAGATCTCCGTCTTCTGGTCCCTGACGAAATACACTGGCCTCTCGAAAGCGATGACGGTGTTGTCAATGCCGCTGGGCGTGCCGTGGTGGATTTTCTCTGTCTCGAATACCAGGTTGGAGATGGCCTGGGGGCTCATCCGGTTCCCGAAGTGCTTGCACTGAGCGCCGCTTCGCTTACGGTCGAAGTGCTTGCCCAGGGCGCGGACGATTGCTGTGGAAACCGCTGCCCCGCTGCCCAGCCCCCGTGCGATGGGGATGGTGGAACTGACGGTGATGATCAGGTCATGCTTTGTCCCCACGCCGATATGCTCCAGGGTGCTGGCCACGATGGCTCGCAAAGCGTCGTCGGGTGGTGCCTGCGCAAGGGAGTAGCTTTGCTCCAGGTCCTCAGCGAAAATGGTGATGCCCTGGCCCTCAAGGCCCGTCTCGATCGTAGCCCTGGCTTTCACTTGGGTTACAGGCACAGCGATGGCCGGTTGGCCGTAGACTACCGCGTGCTCGCCGAAAAGGATGACCTTCCCTGGGGCGTAGGCAACGGCCATCTTAAGAATTCGTTCCTTTCTCAATTCGTGTAGTGATGTGCTAGAGGAAGTACAGGACTGCTATCACAGCTAAAGCCCAAAGGCCGAGAGCTATGATCATGGGCAGATCGCTTAGGAAAATCTCCTCAGGAGTACCGCCTTTGTTCTCGACGTGGATCAGGTAGAGGTAGCGGAAGAGACCGTAGAGTACGAAGGGGATGGTCAACATCATGGCATGGTTGGGGGGCAGATTCGGCGCAGAGAAGGTGTAGAGAGAATAGGCGATAATCGTGGCTGAGGTGACGACGGCGATCATCTGATCTAATAGAGGCAGGCTGTACTCGTTCAAGCTGGCGCGGTGTTGGTTGGCGTTTTCTGCAAGCAGTACCAACTCGTGACGTCGCCTGCTGAACCCGATGAATAGAGCCACTAAGGTGGTGCAGACATAGAGCCAGGGGGAGATGGGGACGGAGATGACCACTGCCCCAGCCACCGCTCTCAAGACAAAGCCAGCGGCTACAGTCAGCACATCAAGGATCATGATGTTTTTGAGGGTGAAGGAGTAGACAATCATCGTGAGGAGGTAGCCCAGGGCGACCAGACCAAAATAGAAGTCTAGTAGGAAAGAGAGGGGCAGGGTGACGAGGGGGATCAACGCCCCGGCGGCGATAGCCACCGAGGGCTTCAGTTGCCCTGACGGCAGGGGGCGCAGACGCTTGGTCGGGTGCTGGCGGTCCTTTTCGATGTCCACCACGTCATTGATGAGATAGACTGCACTGGACATAAGGCAGAAGAGAATGAAGGCCGCAATGGTCTTCAGCAGGGGGGCTGGTGTGAACAGTTCTTCAACGAAGACCAGGGCGGTAAAGATGAACACGTTCTTCGGCCACTGCTTGGGCCGCATGGTCTTGAGGAGATTGATTAACATGGTCATTTCCATCCTACCTGTTTTGTTTTGGCGGATGGAAAGTAACTTCCGTAGGCGTAAAACGTAATGAGTAAAACGTAATGTGTGATTTACGTTTCACGTTTTACGTTTCACGCAACCTGTGTCATCGGAAGTCACTTTCCCCTTGGCAATTCTGGCTCGTGTATTTGGCTGGACTAGATGATACCAGATTATGCCGATTTGAGCAAATCAGCACTTCGGTTGCTGCTTGACTTTTTGTCAAGTTGCGGCTATCCTATAACAGTGAAGAAAAAGCGTTTGGATGTGCTGCTGGTTGAGAGGGGCCTGGTCGAGAGTCGGGAGCGGGGCAAACGGCTGATCATGGCCGGCCAGGTGCTGGTGGACGGGCAGGTGATGGATAAGCCGGGGATGCAGGTGGCCGGCGGCGGCGATATTCGCCTGCGGGCGAAGCCGCCCTACGTCAGTCGGGGCGGGCTGAAGCTGGAGGCGGCGCTGGACAGCTTCCCCGTCCAGGTGGACGGGGCGGTGGCTGCTGATGTGGGGGCCTCCACGGGCGGGTTCACCGACTGCCTGTTGCAGCGAGGGGCGAGCAAGGTCTACGCCATTGACGTAGGCTATGGCCAACTGGCCTGGCGTCTGCGCCAGCATCCGCGGGTGGTGGTCATGGAGCGCGTCAACGTGCGCTACCTGGAGAGCCTGCCAGAGCCCATTGACCTGGCTACCGTTGACGTTTCTTTCATCTCCTTGGAGCTAGTGCTGCCCAGCGTCACGGGCTGGCTCAAGCCAGGGGGTGACATCATCGCCCTCATCAAGCCTCAATTCGAGGCCGGGCGCGCAGAGGTGGGCAAGGGTGGAGTGGTGAAGGATCCCGGAGTCCACCGTGCTGTCCTGGGCAAAATCCTTGGTTGGGCTCTGGACCATGGCCTGGCGGTGCGGGGTCTGATGGCCTCGCCTCTCAAAGGGCCGGCTGGCAACCTGGAGTTCCTGGCTCACCTGAGCCAGGGCCACGGACAGGAGAGCATCGAAATCGAGGAGGCCATAGCCAGTTGCCTCCCGCAAGTGTGTGACGAGTCAACGGGTAATGGGTTAACGAGTCAACGGGTAACGTGTTGACAAGTCATCCGCTACCTCGTTGCCTCGTCGCCTTTTGACTAATACCTGGATTGTGATTATACTATGGGGCGCGCAACACGCAATACGCAACACGGTCTGTAGTAGTACTTAATTCGACAATGGCACATTTCTCGGCTGACTTCTCGCTGATCTAGCATTGGG
>CAYMKL010000139.1:0-16966 GCA_964390805.1 uncultured Anaerolineae bacterium
TGTGCCACCATATGTCTACATCGACTTATCCGCAGTGTTAAGGTACAGTACCTAAGGAGAAAGGAGCCGAATTACTGTATGAACGAGATCAGAGTAGCTGTAGTGCAGATGAATCCCCGTATGAACGAAGTTAGCGAGAACCTGGTGCAAATGTCCGATTTCGTGGACAAGATCTGCAGCGAGCAAAAGATTGACCTGGTGGTGTTCCCTGAGCTAGTCACCACCGGCTACGAGTGTGGGGTGCGTTTTACCGATTTGGCTGAGCGGGTGCCCGGCCCCACGGCCAACTTGTTGGCCCAGCGGGCTGCCGAGTTCAACACCCACATCGCCTTTGGGATGGTGGCCAAAGAGAAGGTGGAGAGCATTCTCTACAACGCCGCCATCTTGATCGGTCCCGATGGGGAACTAATCGGCCAATACCGCAAGGTGCACCTGCGAGGGGAGGAGCGGTTGGCCTTCCGGCCCGGCTATCGGTATCCTGTCCTGGAGGCAGGGTTTGGCCAGGTGGGTTTTCTGATCAGTTGGGACCTGGCCTTTCCCGAGGTGGCCCGCAGCCTGGCTTTGGATGGGGCAGATCTGTTGATCGTCTGCGCCAACTGGGCTCAGCCGGATACGGAGGAGTGGCGAACCTACGTGCTGGCCAGGGCCTACGAGAACTCGCTCTTCGTGGTCGCCGCCAATCGGGTGGGGGAGGAGTACACCTACTCGTTCTTCGGCGACAGCATGGTCGTGGGCCCGCGAGGTGAGTTATACGGCGCCGTTGAGGAGGGAGTCGAAGGCTATAGCGTAGCCCGCATTGACCTGGACAGTGTTCGGAAGCATCGTGAGGAGTTTCAGTTCCTGCAATGCCGCCAGCCTCAGACCTACCGGGCCGTCGTCAGGAGATACTAGGGCCAGTAATCAGCGCTCACTCAATGTCATTAAGTCAAAGGAACAGATGTGTCATTGCGACCGTAGCGAAGCAATCTCCTACCTTCAAATGCAAGCAACGATGGGGATTGCTTCCCTACCCTCCCTGGAAGATCCCTTCGTCGCTGGTCTTACTTACCGGCAGTATTTCGCCTTGCCAGATGATGAAGCAGATGCTCTCTGGGAGGATCTGGGAGCGGGAGCACCCTCGTTGGAGGAGCTACCGGTGATCGAGGTCCGGTCGGATGCCCGCCTACCTGCTTGACAAGAGTGTTGCTCGTAGGATCCTCGAGGGGCTCGCCCGGGTGCGCCGGCGTCAGCTGCTCTATCCAGAGCAGGTAGCCTGCCTGACTTTGCTCTATGCTGAGGTCGAGGTCATCCAGGTAACACGCTACACTCGGCGCTGGGCCAGACGGCTACGGGAGCACGGGTTCACGCGAGAGGATGCTGTCATCCTCAGCCTGGGTACCTTCGGCGCCGAGTTGTCCTGAATACCATACAAGCACAGGAGAGAGAAACTTGAAACTCATAGACTTACGAAGCGACACCGTGACCCTTCCTACGCCTGCCATGCGCGAGGCCATCTACCAGGCCGAGGTGGGCGACGACGTTTTCGGGGAGGATCCGACGGTCAATCAGTTGGAGGAGAT
Organism: uncultured Anaerolineae bacterium; assembly: GCA_964390805.1. Classification (GTDB taxonomy): domain Bacteria; phylum Chloroflexota; class Anaerolineae; order VGOG01; family VGOG01; genus CAYMKL01. Next base: position 1,560 of record CAYMKL010000139.1, read on the forward strand.
GGCTGCTCAGCGCATGGGCAAGGAGGCGGCCCTCTATGTGGTCAGCGGCACGATGGGGAATCTCGTGGCCCTGTTGACTCACTGCGGCCGGGGCGACGAGTTCATTGTAGGCCACCTGGCCCACACCTTTCTCTACGAAGCCGGGGGCTCAGCGGCGCTGGGCGGCATCCATCCGCGCACTCTGCTCAACCAGCCCGACGGCACCCTGCGCCTGACCGACATCGAAGCCGCCATTCGCGGCGAGAACGTCCACTTTCCTCGCAGCAGGTTGATCTGTCTGGAGAACACCCACAACCGCTGCGGTGGGGCAGCACTCACGCCTGAGTACACACAAGCCGTCTGCCAATTGGCGAAACGGCACGGCCTGGCTGTCCACCTCGATGGAGCCCGCGTCTTCAATGCGGCGGTGGCCTTGGGAGTTGACGGCGAGGAGCTGGTGGAGGGTGTGGACTCGGTGCAGTTTTGCCTGTCCAAGGGCCTATCGGCGCCGGTGGGCTCGATCATCTGCGGGGACGAGGAGTTCATTCACGAGGCGCGGCGCAGCCGCAAGATAGTTGGTGGTGGCATGCGTCAGGCGGGCATCATTGCCGCAGCCGGCATCGTCGCCCTGGAGCAGATGGTGGATCGCCTGGCGGAAGACCACGCCAACGCTCACCGCCTGGCTGAGGGCCTGGCCGAGATGCCAGCGCTGGCCCTCGATTTGGATCGGGTGCAGACCAACATCGTCATCTTCGAGCTCACCAGTGAGAGCCTGACACCGGCAGAGCTGCAGGCCAGACTGGATGAGAGGGGGGTGAAGCTGCTGGCCATCGGCGGTCAACGTCTGCGGGCCGTGACCCACTACGGTATCGAGGCTGACGATATCGAGGTTGCTTTGGATGTAGCGCGGGAGGTGACGGGGCAGTTGTGAATCCCAAGGGCGGCAAGGAGAAGAAGCGATACAGCCTGGCGAGATTCGATCCCTATCTGACTTTCCTGGTCTATGCTGTTGTTGGCCTGGGGACCTGGCGAATAGGGCTGGAAGCTCGCTTGATCATACTCTGGTTGGTTTTGCTGGGAATCTGCCTGATCTATGCCGAGGAGAAGGCCATGGCCATGCAATACGGACTGGTCAACCTGGGGCGTGGCGCACTGGTTGGCCTGGTCATCTCCTTGCCGCTGCTGTTGCTGGCCAGGGATGCTCTCAAGACCACCTCGGCCAGGCTTTTCCCTTTGGACAACCAGGCAACCCTTTTCCAGAATCTGGTTCTTCTTGCCGCACCCATTGAGGGATTTTATTTTCGAGGGTATCTACAGCGGGAGCGCGGATTGGTCGTCGCTGCCTTGCTCTACGGCCTGGGCCAGGGTGTGCTTTTCCTGCCTGGGCTCAGCGGCTTCCCGGCGGTACTGGCTGCCGTGGTCGTAGCTATGGCGCTTTTGGGCTTTGTCTATGGCTACGTGTGCCAGCGCTATGGCTTGAGCGCGAGTATCAGTTGCCACGCTGTGGCCAACCTGGTCTTGCTATTCTTGCCTCCGGCGTTGGATCAGTGGCTTAGCGCCACTTGACGAAAACTGGTTTCTGTGTTATCATTTACCCTGAATGGGGGCGTAGTGTAGTGGCCTAACATGTCGGCCTGTCAAGCCGAAGACCGCGGGTTCGAATCCCGTCGCTCCCGCCAGAACACCGACCTGATCCAAGCAGGTCGGTTTTTTCTTTTTGGGTATTGCAAACCGTGCTCAGACGTGGTATAATATGCACACTGATCATCCGCATCTCACACCGGATGCGGACTCAGCTTGAGTTGGGTTGGCATCCCATCGTGTTTGTGCGCGCTGATTTTCTGCCCTGGGCGGACTTCAGTGGCTTTCACGCGCTGGTGATGGGCGAGGTAATGGGGAATACTGTGTACGTCTTTGATCCAGTCCTCAACGTAAAAGAAAGGAGCATTCTCAATGATTAAGCCAACCATCGGTTTTATCGGTCTAGGAGTCATGGGCAAGCCCATGGCCAGGAATCTGCTCAAGGCGGGCTATCCGCTGGTGGTCCACAGTCGCAGCCGTGAGCCGGTTGAGGAGCTGGCCGGCGAGGGAGCCGAGCCGGCGTTTTCCCCGACAGAGGTGGCGTCCAGGAGTGAGTTGATCATCACCATGCTGCCCGATTCGCCCGACGTGGAGCTGGTGGCCCTGGGCGAGGATGGCCTCATGGAGGGGGTAAGCGAGGGCGATGTCTGCGTAGACATGAGCACCATTGCGCCGCCCGTGGCAGTGAAAGTGGCCGAGGCGATGGCTAAGAAAGGGGTGCGCTGCCTTGATGCACCGGTTAGCGGCGGGGATGTGGGCGCTCAGGAGGGCACTCTGTCCATCATGGTCGGCGGCGACGAGGATCTCTTCAATGAGGTGCTGCCTATTTTCGAGGTGATGGGCAAGACCATCGTGCATTGTGGCCCCAACGGCGCCGGGCAGACGGTGAAGGCCTGCAACCAGATTCAGGTGGCCTTGAATCTGATCGGCATGGCCGAGGCGCTGGTGTTGGGAGCCAGGGCCGGAGTAGACCCTGCTATTGTGGTCGGAGTTCTCAGTGGGGGATTTGCCCAGTCACAAGTCATGGATGTGCGCGGGCCGAGGATCATCAGGCGTATCTTCGAGCCGGGATTCAGAAGCAGGTTGCACTACAAGGACCTCAACATAATCCGCGAGACAGCGCGGGCCTATGGCATCTCGTTGCCAGCATCGGCCCTGGCCCATGAGCTATTCGGCGCCATGCAGGCGCAGGGGTGGGGAGACCTCGATCACTCCGCGGTGATGCGGATTATCGAGTTGCTTTCTGATGTTGAGGTTCGCACGGCGGAAGGATAGGCGCTTGCGGCAACTACAACATAGCTATAATCAAATATAATACGCCAGAAATAGCATGAATTATATCAAAACCATGAGAATATCGTAGAAATGATAAGAATGAACTCAAAACATGCAGAAAGCAGCTAAATCTCGCTCTGTATGGGCAACCAAGAAGCCCTTTCCGTGCGCGAAGAGGGCTTCTTGTGTATTGGTAGGTGATGTTGACGTTGCGGAAACTTGTGTTGTACTATGTACTGTTGCTGTTGGATGCATGGGGAGTGGAGACGTTTTGACAGTGGGGTGAAGTGGTGGTATAATTCTGCGTGGCTACAATTCGCTTCGTGGGCCAGGAAATCTGTCATTGCGGATAGACAACCGGCTCATTCTGGAAGGAGCAGCCAGTTGAACCCGCTTACTCCTCTCTCCCGATCCTCCTGATTTTTGCCCCTCATCCCGGTTAAGAGTTCGCGTCTTGAAAGGAGGGATGCCTATCGCACCAAAAATGTTTGGTTCTCGCGTTAGTCCAAAATACAATAAGGAGGAACAAATGTCTAAGAAGACGCTGTGCCAACGAGTTGGCCTTAATCTGTTTCTAGTGCTCGCCATGCTGCTGCCCCTGGGGGTGAGCACGGCCAGCGCCGCTCCGCCCGCTCAGGAGGAGTTGACCTACACGGTCAAGCTGGGTGATAACCTCTGGAGCCTGGCGGAGAAGTACCTGGGCAGCGGGCCGGCCTATTGGGCCATCGTCGGCGCTACCAATGTCAAGTACGAGGAGGATGCCAGCTTCGCCCAGATCGAGAATCCCAACCTGATCCATCCTGGCTGGAAGTTCCTCATCCCCAGTGCCGACGAAGCGGAGATGTACGCTGCCATCGGCAAGGGTGCCCCGCCACCTGAGAAGAGGACCCTCAACGTCACCTTTGCCTGGCCCACCTACATTGACCCTGCCGTCGGGTCTGACTTCTCCAGTACATCCTCTCTGTGCAACCTGTATGACACCCTGGTCTTCCCCAATACCGCGGGTGGGGTTGATCCCCATCTGGCAGAGAACTGGCAGGTTTCGGGCGATGGCCTCACCTGGACCTTCGTTCTCAAGAAGGGGGTCAAGTTCCACAACGGGAGCGAACTGACGGCTGGCGACGTCGCCTTCAGCATGAACCGGCTGCTGGAGATTGGCGAGGGACTAGCCTATGTGTTCCTGGGTACAGTCGAAAGCGCCACTGCCCTGGACGACTACACCGTCGAGTTTAAGCTCGCCCAACCGAGCGGCCTCTTCCTGATCAGCCTGATCCGCCTGTACGTTGCTGACGAAGAGGAGGTGATGGCCAACATCGTGACTCCTGGGCCTTATGGCGACAAGGGCGACTATGGCAAGGAGTACCTCCTGACTCACGACGCGGGCTCTGGCGCCTACAAGGTCAAGGAGTTCCCGCTGGAAGAGTATCTCTTGATGGCGAAGAACCCAGCCTGGTTCGGAGCATTCGGTCCGAACGCGCCCGACGAGGTTCGTTTCATCGCCACCACCGAGGCAGCCACCGTACGGACGCTGATGTCGCGGCAAGAGCTGGAGATCACTGACCAGTGGCAGACCATTGAGGCGCTGGAGGCGCTGAGCGCGATAGAAGGGATTGACGTGGCCGCCTTTCCGGTTCTCACCGAGTTCTACTACATGATCCACACCAAGAAGGCGCCCACCGACGACGTCCACTTCCGTCGAGCCATGGCCTACGCCTTCGACTACGAAGCTGCGGTGGCTCTGGAGTGGGAAGGAACTCAGCAGTCGCGAGGGCCGGTCCCAGCCATCACGGCCGGTCACGACCCAGACGTCTTCGTCTTTGAGCGCGACCTTGACAAGGCGCGCGAGGAGCTGGCTTTGTCAAAGTATGCCGATGAGCTCGATCAGTACCCGGTGGAAGTCCACTGGATCACTGAGGTACCTGCCGAGGAGAAGTGGGCCTTGCTCTTCCAGGCCAACATGGCCGACATTGGCATTGACGTAGAGGTCGTCGGTACGCCGTGGTTGTCCGTGGTCGAGAACGCGGCCAGCCAAGACTTGAGTCCTCACATCGTGACCATCTACGTGTCTGCTGACTTCCCCGAGGCGGGGTCCCTGCTGAAGGTGCGCTACCACTCCGATGCCGCCCCCACCTGGTCGCAGAACGAGTGGCTGTTGGACGATGAGTTGGACCAGATGATTGACGATGCCCTGGTCACTGTTGACACGGATGAGAGGTACGCCAAGTACAAGGACTTGCAGGGTTACATCATGGACCTCTGCCCCACCATCTTCCTGTACGACCAAGTTCAGAAGCATGCCTACCAGTCAGCATACGTGGACTGGCCTGCTGCTCGCGGGGAGGTCATCCCGGTGATGGGTTACACCATGTTCGCCCCCACCATCGGGGTCACTGGCCCATAGGTAATGCACGTGCGCTAGATCAAGCCCCTGAGGGGCCTCACTGACCCCTCAGGGGCTTCCGTTAGGCTGCGATTGAAATCGCCTCTTCAGGGCTTTCAGCCGGACGTCCACCTGCGTGGACGCCGCTGTCCACGTAGGCTTCGTCGTGAGCTCAGCCGAACGGTGGACAGCCAGCTTCAGCTCTCCAGGCGCGGTTCTAACCGCTAGGAGGAAGGATGAGTTACATTACTTTCCTTGTTCGTCGCGTTGTCCATTCCATTTTTGTCCTACTGGGTCTCTCCATAGTGATCTTTGGCATCTCCCGCATCATGCCCGGCGATCCGGCGCGGATGGCCGTGGGCGCCAGGGCGCCCCAGTGGGTAGTAGACAACCTGCGGGAACAGATGCACCTTGATGAGCCGCTTTACGCCCAGTACTATTACTGGCTGCGCGACGCCTTACACGGCGATTTTGGCATCTCCCTGGTCACACGGCGTCCGGTGGCCGACGATATCAAAGAGTTTTTCCCGGCCACGCTCGAATTGACCCTCTTTGCGGGCATCATCATGGGCGTAGGCGGCATTCTATTCGGGACAGTGTCCGCCCAGCATAAGGACAAGTGGATTGACAACGTTCTTCGCGTCGTTTCCTACCTGGGGGTGGTGACGCCCTCTTTCGTCTTCGCCACCCTTTTCCTTCTCCTGTTTGGGATGACCCTGGAATGGATGCCGACCATGGGGAGGCTCAGCCTGGGGGTCACGCGCCCGCCAGTTGTCACCGGTCTCATGACCATTGACTCTCTGCTGGCTGGCAATCTGGCCACTTTCCTCGATGCGCTGAAGCACCTTATCCTGCCTGGGGTCGCCCTGGCTATGGGGGGCCTGGCCCAAGAGGCGCGCATCACCCGCGCGTCCATGTCCGACAACTTGACCAAGGACTACATCGCCTCCGAACGCTCTCTCGGTATCCCGGAGAAGGTGATCATGAGGAGGTTTTTGCTCAAACCTTCACTGATTCCGACTGTCTCGATTTTGGGTCTTGACTTTGCCGGTACCATGAGCAGCGCCTTCCTGGTCGAGTTGATCTTCAACTGGCCTGGGAGTTCCCGCTATGGGATCAACGCCATGTTACGCAAGGACCTGAATGCCATCGCCGCCGTCATTTTGATCCTCGGTGTTGTCTTCATTGTCGTCAACATCCTGGTTGACCTCGTCGTCGCTCAACTCGATCCCAGAATCCGATTGGCTCCAGGGAGGGGTGAATAATGACAGCACAAACAAGAAGTTCCGCCACTTCGACAGGACTCAGTGCAAGTCTGCCCAGGAGCAAGATGGCTGTCGCCATGGAGAGTCTTGGCCGTAACTGGTACAAGTTTTCACGCAATCCCTTGTCCATCGTCGGGCTGCTCACGGTCTCCCTGGTCGTCTTCTTGGCCGTTTTCGCCCCGCTGGTCGCTCCGTACCCAAAACACGCCGGCAAGTTCGTTGATTTCGCTAATGCCAGTCGTCCTCCCTCCCGGCAATACCTGTTCGGCACCGACGTTGTGGGCCGTGACATTCTGAGCCGGATTTTCTTTGGCTTCCGCTTCTCGCTGATCATGGGAGTGGTCGTTCTGGTGCTGGTGGTGCCTCCGGGAGTGTCGCTGGGACTCATCGCTGGCTACAATCAAGGAACCTGGCTGAACACGGTCATCATGCGCATCACCGACATTTTCCTGGCTGTGCCGCCGCTGGTGCTGGCTCTGGCCATCGCTTCCGTTCTTACGCCTAACTTGTTCAACGCCATGATAGCGGTCTCCTTGATGTGGTGGCCCTGGTATACCCGGCTGGTCTATGGACTGGCCTCGGCTCTGCGGAACGAGTTCTTTGTCAGCTCGGCTGAAACGATCGGGGCCAGCAAGGTGCACATTATCTTCAGGGAAATCCTGCCCAACTGTATCTCGCCCATCTTCACCAAGATGAGCCTCGACATGGGGTGGGTCATTCTCATCGGCTCATCGCTCAGTTTCGTGGGCCTGGGCGTGCAGCCGCCGAAGCCCGGCCTGGGGACGATGGTCGCTGATGGAGCCAAATACCTTCCCGACCAGTGGTGGATTTCGATCTTCCCTGCGCTGGCCATCGTGGTGGTTGTCCTCGGCTTCAACCTGTTGGGCGACGGCCTGCGCGACATGTTCGCGGCTGAGGAGGTTTGAAATGAACACTTCGACTGGACTCAGTGCAAGCACTTCCCCTCTGTTGGAGATCAAGGACCTGCACGTTCATTTCGGCGTCTACGGGGGCACACTGCGAGTCTTGGATGGTGTGAATTTCACCGTGCACAGCGGACAGAAGGTCGGTCTGGTCGGCGAGACCGGCTGTGGCAAGACGACGACCATGAAGGCCATCCTGCGCATCTTGCCCATGCCGCCAGCCCGCATCCCAGGCGGAGAGATCTACTTCAAAGGGCAGGATGTCCTCAAGATGGGAGGAGATGGACTGCGGCAGATGCGGAGTGAGGGTATTTCGATGATCTTCCAGGACCCGACGGCTGCCCTCAACCCGGTCTTTACCATTGGCCAACAACTGGAGGCCGTGGTGAAGTACTCAATGGAAGGTAAGAAGCTATCCAAGCAGGAGATCCGGGAACGGGCTATTATCCCCCTGCAAGAGGTGGCGCTGGCCGATCCAGAACGGATGCTGGATAGCTATCCCATCCAACTCAGTGGCGGGATGCGGCAACGGGTTTGCATTGCCATGGCCCTGGCTGCCAGTCGAGAGCTGCTCATCGCCGACGAGCCGGGCACTTCTCTGGATGTCACCATTGAGGATCAGATCCTGCGGCTGCTGCACCAGTTGGTGGAGGAAAAAAACGTCTCCGTCATCCTTATCACTCATACCTTGGGAGTGGTGCGGGAGATGACCGACCGAGTCTACGTCATGTACGCCGGCAACATGGTAGAAATGGCCGCCACCGGGGAGCTTTTCGCCCAACCGCTGCACCCCTACACCCGCGGGCTGATGGATGCCGTCCCCAAGCTCACAGGCGGCGGCGTGTCCGACGGCATCCCAGGGCGGATCCCCGAGTACCTCAACCCGCCGCCTGGCTGTCGCTTCCACCCGCGCTGCCCTCGTGCCATGGACATCTGCCGACAAGAGAAGCCCACCTTCTATGAGCTCAGTGATAACCACGAGGTCGCTTGTTTCCTCTACGGGGATAGCGAATGATGGGACGCGGATTAGCGCTGATTTTCGCAGGTAGATGTAAGCGGAGCGGAATCAGCGGTAAGCGAAGCGGCATCAGCGTTAATCTACGTCCAGTGGGAAAGGGAACATAGAGACTATGACCACTGATATTCTGACCGTTGCCGATCTGAAAAAGTACTTTGTCATTGGGCACAGCGGCATCTTGAAACGGGAGCCGATCACCGTCAAGGCGGTAGACGGCATCTCTTTCGCCGTACAAGAAGGCGAGACCTTCGGCCTGGTCGGGGAGTCCGGTTCCGGCAAGAGCACCGTCGCTTACACCACTATCGGCATGTACCGGCCCACCGAAGGCAGTATCGGCTTCCGGGGCCAGAGCCTGTTTGATGGAAGCAAGGAACGGCCGCTGGCCCTCAAGAAGGAGATACAGATCGTCTTTCAGGATCCGGGCTCGTCTCTGAATCCGAGACGGACTATCAAACAGATCCTGGATCTGCCACTTGGGATTCACCGCCGGGAAGCGAATCGGCTGGAGCAGATCGTGCAGTTGCTGGAGATGGTGGAGTTGCCGCCGGACTACATGCAGAAGTATCCCCAGATGTTAGGCGGTGGGGAGAAGCAGATGGTGGCCATCGCCAGAGCATTGGCCACCGATCCCTCGTTCATCATCCTCGACGAGCCGACTTCTGCTCTGGATGTTTCTATCCAGGGAAAGATCATCAACCTCCTCATTCGGCTGCAGAACGAGTTTCACCTTTCCTATCTGTTCATTACCCACGATCTGAGCCTGATGCGCAACGTCGCCTCGCGGGTGGCCATTATGTACCTGGGCAAGATCTGTGAGGTCGCCGAGGCAGCCGAGTTCTTCCGTAACCCATACCATCCGTATACACGAATGCTCCTTTCTTCCATCCCGGTCGTTTCCGAAGAGGAGGAGAAGCTCAAGCCCAAAAAGATCATCTCCACCGGCGAGATTCCCAGTCCGGTCAACGTCCCCCCCGGTTGTAGCTTCCACCTCCGCTGCCCTGCCCGGCTGAATATCTGTTCCGAGGTGGACCCGGTGATGGTCGAGGTCGAGGAGGGACACACGGTTCGTTGCCACCTTTACGACCAGCCTGGCCAGTAGGGCACATTTGTATTCAAACCCGTCTCAAGCTGTCATTCTGAGCTGCTCCATAGCGCGGTGGCGCTACTTATTAAGGGCAGAAACTCCAACTGTCATCGCGAGGCGGCGCTTTTCCGCCGAAGCGATCCCCCGCCTACATTCGGAGGAGATTGCTTCGGCAAAAAACGCCTCGCAATGACACAGGCGGATATTGTTTCTTATGTAGCAATCCAGTATCCCTGCGGTATCCTTCTTTCAGCAAGTCGCTGACAGGTCTGCGACTTGGGAGGAGCGAAGCGACGAAGAATCTCGTTCTTTCAATGCGTAAACGAGATTCTTCGTTCCCTGCGGTCACTCAGAATGACAAACCAGGGAAGCGATGGAGGTTGAGGAGAACGTCATGGGACAGAGAATCTTGTACATTGACCCCGTAGGGGTCGAGGTGGTGGAAGAGGGGCTCCAGTTCTTAACGAGCCAGAAGCAGGAGGCGACGGAGCTGACCATGGTCAATCTGCCTCGGGGCCCGGAGCACCTGGAATACCGTTACTACGAGGCGCTGGTGCTGGTGGACATCTTGCACCTCGTCAAAGAGGCCGAACGCCAGGGGTTCGACGCGGCGGTCATCGGCTGCTTTTACGACGTGGGGCTGCAAGCTGCCCGAGAGATAGCGGAGCGAATGGTGGTCGTCGCCCCCTGCGAAGCGTCCACCCACCTCGCTGCCACCCTGGGAGACAAGTTCTCCATCATCGTGGGCCGCAGGAAGTGGATTCCGGAGATGATGGAGAACGTGGTCAGATATGGTATGAAGGAGAGGCTGGCCTCTTTCAAGTCGGTGGACCTGGGGGTGCTGGAGTTTCACCAGGACGAGCAAGAGACGGCCCGTCGCTTCAGGGAGGTCGGGCGCGAAGCCGTAGAGCGTGATGGAGCCGAGGTGCTCATCCTGGGCTGCACCGCCACCTACGGATTCTATCGTGAGCTCCAAGAGGAGCTGGGGGTGCCTGTCATAGACTCCATGATCGCCGCCTTCAAAACCGCCGAGTTCGCGGCTGAACTGAAGAACCGATTGGGGTGGAGCCACAGCAAGATCGGAGGTTACGAATCGCCTCCTCCAGCGGAGTTCACCCCCTGGCGCCTGGAGGAGCAGTACGACTTTGGTGACATAAGGACCTGGCTGCAACGAGCCCAGAAGCCTTAGATCGTGTTTGATAGAAGGGAGGACCGGATGCTCACCCAACGGCTCGAAAACGTACGCCAACGACTCACCGCTCAAGGAATAGACTACCTGGCGCTGGTGCCGGGGTTCAATCTGCGCTATCTGACCGGCATGGACTTCGTGCTGCTGGAGCGACCTTTCATCACCTTCATTCCGGCGGATGAGACCACGGAGCTGGTGTTGGTGATACCTGAATTGGAGGCGCCGACCTGGAAGCGCGGAGCGCATTTTGAGGCCCGAATCTTCGCCTGGGACGATAAGAGCGGTCCCGACGGGGCGATGCGCCAGGCGTCCGAGGCGCTACCTGGCATGCGCACGCTGGCTGTCGAGTACCTGCGCATGCGCGTGTTGGAGCACGATCTGATCAGCCGCTTCGTGCCGGATGTGCGCATCGTGAAAGGGGAGGCGGTGCTGGATCCGCTGCGCATGCGCAAGGACGCCTCTGAGATCGCCTCCCTGCGGCGTGCAGTCGAGGTCGCTGAAGCGGCGCTGGAGGAGGTGGTGTCCAGCCTGTCGCCGGGCTTCACTGAACGGGAGATATGCAACCAGTTGACAAGCGCCATCCTGCTGGGTGGTGGGGAAACTGTACCCATCGAGCCGATTGTGCTGAGTGGACCCAGGTCGGCGCTGCCCCACGGCAGGCCTGGCGAGCGGCGCATCAAGCCAGGTGAGATTCTACTGATTGACTTCGGTATGACGGTGAACGGCTACCACTCCGACATCACGCGGACTTTCGTGGTGGGCCAGGAACCTGATGATCGGCTGCGCGAGGTTTACGCGGCGGTACGGGCTGCCAATCAGGCGGGGCGTGCGGCGGTCCGACCCGGTGCAACCTGCCAGGACGTGGACCGTGTCACACGCCAGGTGCTGGTGGATGCCGGCCTTGGCGAGCACTTCATCCATCGAACGGGGCACGGCTTGGGTCTGGATGTCCACGAAGAGCCGGGAATCGTGGAGGGCAACGATATGCCGCTTGAGAAGGGCATGGTCTTCACTGTTGAGCCCGGTGTCTACCTGGAGGGATGGGGTGGCATCCGCATTGAAGATGACGTGGTGGTGACGGAAGATGGTTGCGAGACCCTGACCACCTTCAGTCGGGAGCTGCGGGTTGTTGCGATGTAGCGCGGTTTCTGGGATAGTCTTTGACATAAAGAAGTTCTCCATCCACGATGGGCCAGGTATTCGTACCACGGTTTTTTTCAAAGGATGTCCGCTGACCTGCTGGTGGTGCCACAACCCTGAGAGCCAGAACCCGCAGCCGGAACTGGTATTGCGGGAAAGCCGATGCATCCGCTGCGGGGCCTGCCTGGAGGTCTGCGACCAGGGCGCTATCTCCTGGGACGGTGATGTGGTAGCCACCGATAGGGAGAAATGCGTTCTCTCCGGGGCTTGTGTCCAGGTCTGCTACGCCGAAGCTCGCGAAATGGTAGGCCAGGAGATGACGGTGGCGCAGGTGGTGGCGGAGATCGAACGGGACATCGCCTTCTACGATCAATCCGGTGGAGGCGTGACCTTCTCTGGCGGAGAACCGCTGCTCCAGCGAGACTTCCTGCTCGCTCTCCTCAGAGCGTGTAAAGAGGAGGAGATCCATACCGCTGTGGACACCTGCGGTTTTGCGACCTGGGAAACGTTGGACAGCATCCGCAAACACGTGGACCTGTTCCTGTACGATCTCAAGCTGATGGACGATGCCAGGCACCGAAAATTCACTGGCGTGTCCAACGAGTTGATCCTGAAGAATCTGCAGAGGCTTTCAGCGCAGGGGCACGACATCTTTCTACGAGTCCCTATCATTCCGGGGATAAACGACGACGCTGAGAACATTCGCCAAATCGGCACCTTTGCGGCTGCCTTGCCTCGTCTGAACCGGGTGGACATCCTGCCCTATCATCGTGCCGCCGCTGAAAAACACCATCGCCTGAACAAGGTCTACGGTTTGCCTGAAACTCATCCCCCTTCAGACGAGAGAATGGCTGGGATAACTCAAATCCTGAGAGGATTTGGCTTGCAAGTGAAAACAGGAGGTTGATGTCATGGCCATGAGTGAAAGAGTTGCTAGGTTGAGGCAGCAAAGCCTGGAGGCCAAGCCGACTCTCTCGACCGAGCGGGCAGAACTGATGACCGAATTCTACCGGCAGGATATCGGGCTGGTGTCCGCGCCTGTGCGTCGTGCGCTGGCCTTTCAGTATTTGATGGAACACAAAGCCATCTGCTTTAACGAAGGCGAACTGATCGTCGGCGAAAAAGGTCCGGCCCCCAATGCCGCGCCGACGTACCCGGAACTGTGCTGCCATAGCCTGGAAGATCTGGACATCCTCGATTCCAGAGAGAAGACCTCCTTTGCCGTCAGCCCCCAGGCCCGGCAGCTTTACGAGACAACCATCATCCCCTTCTGGCGGGGGAAGACCATGCGAGAGAAGCTTTTCTCGGAGATGACAGAGGAGTGGAAGGCCGCCTACGAGGCCGGCGTCTTCACCGAGTTTATGGAGCAGCGCCCGCCCGGCCACACCGTGCTCGACGACAAGATCTACCACAAGGGCTTCCTCGACTTCCAGCGCGACATTCGGCGCAGCCTGGAGAGTCTGGACTATTTGAGCGACCCGCAGGCCTACGCCAAGCAAGAGGAGCTCAAGGCGATGCGCATCTGCGCCGACGCGCTGATCCGCTACGCGGAGCGCCACGCCGAAAAAGCGCGGGAACTGGCGCAGCAGGAGGAGGATCTCCGGAGGAAGAAGGAATTGGAGCGCATCGCCGAGGTCTGCACGCACGTCCCGGCCCATGCCCCGCGCGACTTCTGGGAGGCCATGCAGTACTACTGGTTCGTCCATCTCGGCGTGACCACGGAGCTGAACACCTGGGATGCCTTCTGCCCTGGGCACCTGGATCAGCATTTGTATCCTTTCTATAGGAGGGAGCTGGAAGACGACACGCTCACCCGCGAGCAGGCCGAGGAGTTGCTCCAATGCCTGTGGATCAAATTCAACAATCAGCCCGCACCGCCGAAGGTCGGCGTCACCGCCCAGGAGAGCAGCACCTACACCGACTTCGTCCAGATCAATCTTGGCGGACTGAAGGTAGACGGCTCCGATGGGGTCAACGAGCTTTCGTACCTGATGCTCGACGTGATCAAGGAGATGCGGCTGGTGCAGCCCAACCCGTCGGTCCAAATCAGCAAGAAGAGCCCCGACCGCTTCCTCAAGCACGCGGCGAAGGTCATCCGCGAGGGGATGGGCAAACCCGACTTGTTCAACTGTGATCTCATCGTTCAGGAGTTGGTGCGCCAGGGGAAATCCCTGGAGGACGCGCGGCAGGGCGGCACCAGCGGCTGCGTGGAGACCGGCGCCTTCGGCAAGGAGAGCTACATCCTGAGCGGCTACTTCAACATGCCGAAAGTGCTGGAGATCACGCTGAACAACGGTGTTGATCCTCGGACCGGCCAGAGGATTGGGCTGGAGACAGGAGCCGCGGATTTGGGCAATCCGGCCCAGTTTGAGACCTTCGAGGAGTTATTCGAGGCTTATGAGAGACAACTGAATCACTTCGTGGACGTCAAGATACGGGGCAACAACGTCGTCGAAAGGCTGTACGCCGATTACATGCCTTCACCCTTCCTTTCGCTATTGATTGACGATTGCATCGCCAGGGGCAAAGACTACCACGACGGCGGCGCGCGCTACAACACGACCTACATCCAGGGGGTCGGCGTGGGTACGATGACCGATGCGTTGACGGCCATCAAGTATCACGTCTTTGACGAGAAGACCTTGACGATGGCAGAACTGCTGGCTGTCCTCCAGGACGATTTCGAGGGGCACGAGAGGGTGCGCCAGATGCTTCTGAATAAGACGCCCAGGTACGGCAACGACGACGACTACGCGGACGACGTGATGGTGGACGTGTTCGAGGCCTACTTCGGCGCCGTAGACGGACGCCCGAACACCAAGGGCGGCACCCACCGCATCAACATGCTGCCGACCACGGTCCACGTCTACTTCGGCTCCGTGATCGGCGCCACACCCGATGGCCGAAAGGCCGGGATGCCTCTCTCCGAAGGGATTTCGCCTGTACAGGGCGCGGACCGACGCGGCCCGACGGCGGTCATCAAGTCGGTGGCCAAGATGGATCACGTTCGCACCGGCGGCACCCTGCTCAACCAGAAGTTCACGCCCCAGTTGCTGGCAGACGACGATGGCCTGGACAAGTTGGTTCAACTGGTCCGCACCTATTTCAAGTTGGACGGTCACCACGTCCAATTCAACGTCGTGGACGCTGTCACGCTGCGCGCTGCGCAAGAGCACCCTGAGCAGTACCGGGACCTCATCGTGCGCGTGGCGGGCTACAGCGACTATTTCTGCGATCTCGGCCGGGTGTTGCAGGATGAGATCATCGCCCGGACAGAGCATCAGGCGTTTTGAGACACGAGCGAGTCACGAGCGAGTTGTGAGGGGGTGATAGCCTGTAACGATGACAATCGGTTTAGTCTTGAACAGTTCAGCGGTCAGGCACGCGTGCAACGGGTAGCAGGGCCCGAGAGTTTGGGTCTCTGCCAATGGAGTCAGAGCGGGAGCTGAGGTCTCGGCCGCCAGAACACCATCTCAGCAAAAGAGGAGGAAAGAAATGAGAAGCATTGAAGAAAGTGATGCGGTAAAGGCGCTGCGTCGAAAGATCACACGGCGGCGATTCATGCAATTGCTG
>CAYMKL010000140.1:0-16941 GCA_964390805.1 uncultured Anaerolineae bacterium
AGCCGAAGGCGAAGCAATCTCCCTCCCCCAGCAGCAAGGAGACTGCTTCGTCGCAAAATGCGCTCCTCGCAGTGACAGATTCGGGAGTTTCTGCCCCCTACGGACGGCGCGATGCGCCATGGAAGACTCGCAATGACACAGACAGTGTAATTGTAGGAGACAAACTGGATGACCACCTTCAACATTGAGGATTTCCTCCGCCCTGACATCTACGATATGGAGGAATACACTCCTATCGAGCCCTTTGAGGTGCTGAGCGCCCGTTTGGGCTTGCCTGCGGAGCGCATCATCAAACTGGACGGCAACGAGAATCCCTACGGCCCCTCGCCGCGAGCCCTGGCAGCCCTGGCCGATTACCAGGGTTACCACATCTATCCGGATCCTGAGCACATCCTCTTGAGGGAGGCCATCCAGGATTACATCGGCGTAGATAAAGCCCACATCATGTTTGGCAACGGCTCCGATGAACTAATTGACCTGGTCATGCGCCTCTTCCTGGGACCGGGGGATGCCATCATCAACTGCCCGCCCACCTTCGGCATGTACTCCTTCGACGCCGCCATCTGCGGAGCGGAGGTGGTGCGCGTTCCCCGCAGAGACGATTTCTCCCTCAATGTGGAGGCGATATGCCGACAGGTTCTTGACCATCCGACCATCCAACCATCCGACCATCCGACCAAGAAGCTTTTGGTCGTGAACTCCCCCAATAACCCCGATGGCAGCCTGACCTCGCGGGAGGACATCTTGCGGTTGCTGGAGCTCCCTCTGATCGTTGTCATTGATGAGGCCTACGCGGAGTTCAGCGGCACCAGCCTGGCAGATCTGGTGCCTGAGCATCCCAACCTCATCGTGCTCAGGACCTTCAGCAAGTGGGCGGGATTGGCTGGCCTGCGGATCGGATACGGCGTCTTCCCGCTGGGCATCACCCGACACCTCTGGAAGACCAAGCAGCCCTACAATGTCAATGTGGCCGCTCAAGCCGCTGCCCTGGCCTCGTTGGAGGACCTGGACTACCTGCTGGCCAATGTGCAGCGTATCGTGGCCGAGCGGGAGAGGCTCCATACCGAGTTGGGGAAGCTCGACTTCCTGCATCCCTACCCCAGTCGGAGCAATTTCATTCTCTGCCGCGTCCTGAGCTTGTCGAAGGGCCGAGTCCTGGGGCGGGACGCCCGCCAGCTTAAGCTGTCTTTGGAGAGGGAAGGGATACTGATCCGCCATTTCAACAAGCCCGGTCTCAGAGATTACATCCGAATCAGCGTCGGCAAACCCGAGCAGACGAAGGTCTTGCTCCAAGCATTGCGCGAGGTAGCATGAGCGGGAAACATCAAATATCCAATATCGAATATCCAGTTGAAGAAAACCGCGCGGCGAGGATTCATCGCCAAACGAAGGAAACCCAGGTGGAGGTAGCCCTCAGCCTGGATGGAAAGGGCGAATACGAGATCGAGACCGGGATACCCTTCCTCGACCACATGCTCTCGCATCTGGCCCTCCATGGCCTGCTCGATTTGATGGTACGCGCCCAGGGGGATCTGGAGGTAGACGAGCATCACACGGTGGAGGACGTGGCCATCTGCCTGGGGAAGGCCCTCGACGAGGCCCTGGGTGAGCGGGAGGGCATCGTGCGCATGGCCCACAGCTATGTGCCCATGGACGAGGCCCTGGCCTTCGTCGCTGTGGATCTGAGCGGGCGGGCTTACGCTGTGGTGGAAGCCGATTTCGATACCCCTCGTGTCGGGAATCTGGCCACCAGCCTCATCCCGCACTTCCTAGAGACCCTGGCCTATCACGCTCGCATGAACCTCCACGCCCGCGTCCTCTACGGCCGTGATGATCACCACAAGGCCGAGGCCCTCTTCAAGGCGTTGGGACGGGCGCTGGGAGCAGCGACCAGGATCGAAGCTCGCCGCGCCGACGTGCCCTCCACCAAAGGAGTCCTGTAGATGATCGCTATCGTTGACTACGGAGTGGGGAATCTGCGTAGCGTCCAGCGGGCCTTTGAGTACGTGGGAGCTGAGGTGACAGTCACCGCCCACCGGGAGACCATCGAGTCGGCGTCGGCGGTGGTGCTGCCCGGCGTGGGGGCCTTCGGTAAAGCGATGTCCAATCTGGAGCGAGCGGGACTGACCGATGTCATCTGCCAGGTCATAACCCAAGGTCGCCCCTTCCTGGGCATCTGCCTGGGTTTGCAGCTCCTCTTTGAGGAGAGCGAGGAGATGGGCCAGTACAGGGGACTGGGCGTCTTTGGTGGCCAGGTCAAGCGCTTCGAGGTCAGCCTCAAGGTGCCCCAAATCGGTTGGAACCAGATTCACATCCAGCGGACTAGCCCTCTCCTGGAGGGTGTAGCCGACGGCAGCTACGCCTACTTCGTCCATTCCTACTACGTCGCCCCCGCTGATCCTGAAATCGTCCTGGCTATCACCGATTATGAAATTGATTACGCCTCCATCGTCGGCCAGGATAACGTCTTTGGCATCCAGTTCCATCCAGAGAAGAGCCAGGCGGTGGGGCTGAGGATTCTGCGCAACTTCACAGAGTTGGTTGAGGGCAAAGTATGATCGTCTTTCCAGCCATTGATCTGCGTCGAGGAAAGTGTGTCCGCCTGCGTCAGGGTCGCCCCGATGCGGAAACCGTCTTCTCTGATGACCCTGTAGCCATGGCCAACCACTGGGCCTCCCAGGGCGCGGAATGGCTCCACGTGGTTAATCTCGATGGCGCTCTCGGCCAGGCTTCATCGCCCCCCCTCGGTCCTCCCCAACCCTTCGACAAGCTCAGGACACCGCTTTGGGGGGGAAGCTCCAAGAATCTACGGGTAGTGGGGGAGATAGTGGCTGCGATGGGGATTCCCGTCCAGTTGGGCGGCGGCCTGCGCACCATGGCCGACATCGAGGGGGCGTTGGAGCTGGGTCTGACGCGGGTCATTCTGGGGACGGTGGCGGTGAAAGAGCCGAGCCTGGTGGCCGAGGCTGTCAAGCGCTTCGGAGCGGAGAGAATCGTCGTGGGAATTGATGCTCGCAGGGGACAGGTGGCTACTCACGGCTGGCAGGAGGTCTCCTCGGTGGCTGTCACTGAGCTGGCTCTTCGAGTGAAGGAACTGGGCGTGGAGCGCGTTGTCTACACCGACATCGTCCGCGACGGAATGCTCAGCGGGGTCAATGTCGAGGCTGTTAGGGAGTTGGCTCAACGTACGGGGCTAAAGGTCATCTCCGCTGGAGGTGTTTCTTCGTTGGATGACGTGCGTCGCCTCAAAGAGGCCGAGACGAGCGGTGTGGAGGGCGTCATCATCGGCCAGGCGCTGTACAGTGGAGCGCTGGAATTGCGGGAGGCGATGCAAATCAGCAAATCAGCAAATCAACAAATCGGCAAATCGCCAAATCGCCAAATCAAGGGAGGGAGGTCAAGATGTTAGCTAAAAGGATCATACCCTGTTTGGATGTCAAAGATGGGCGGGTGGTCAAGGGGATCAATTTCGTCAACCTGCGGGATGCGGGGGACCCGGTGGAGCAGGCCCAAGTTTACGATGCCGAGCGAGCGGATGAGTTGGTCTTTCTGGACATCACGGCCTCCCCTGAGCGGCGCGATATCACCATTGAGATGGTGCGCCGAGTAGCCGATGCCGTCTTCATTCCCTTCACCGTGGGCGGGGGCATTCGCACCATTGAGGACATCAGGGCCATTCTGATGGCTGGTGCCGACAAGGTCTCGATAAACACGGCTGCGGTCAAGAATCCATCATTGATCACCGAAGGGGCGAAACACTTCGGCAGCCAGTGCATCGTGGTGGCTATTGATGGCAAGCGACGATTGGAACTTCCCCCCCAGAGTGGGGGGGGACCGAGGGGGGGCAGGGGTGGCTGGTGGGAAGTCTACATCAACGGTGGACGCACGCCAATGGGGCTCGATGCTGTGGAATGGGCCAGGGAGGTGGATGAGCGAGGGGCAGGAGAGATCCTGCTCACCAGCATGGACTGCGACGGCACACAGGAAGGCTACGACGTCGAGTTGACTAGAGCCATCGCCGAGGCCGTATCCATCCCCGTCATCGCCTCAGGCGGGGCGGGTAAGCTGGATCACTTCTACCAGGTTCTTACCGTCGGGAAGGCGGACGCTGCTCTGGCTGCTTCTCTCTTCCACTACGAGCAGTTGAGCATGGCCCAAGTGAAAGAGTACCTAGCGGCGCAAGGTGTGCCAGTTAGATTATAGCCATCGGGAGTGGCCAGTGGAATTGAGAGCGGAGATAAAATGGGACGACCGGGGCCTGGTGCCGGCCATCGTCCAGGACGCTCGGACAGGTCAGGTGCTGATGCTGGCCTATATGAGTCAAGAGGCCCTGGAGCGATGCATCTCCACGGGCGAGACGCATTTCTGGAGTCGCAGCCGGTCGGAGTTGTGGCACAAAGGAGCTACCTCCGGCAACACCCAGCGCATCGTGGAGATACGCTACGATTGCGACGCTGATACCTTGCTGCTCCGTGTTGAGCCGCGCGGCCCGGCTTGCCACACCGGGCAACAAAGCTGCTTCTATCGCTGCTTGTGGGGGAGTGAGGGATGAGCACAATACTAGCGGACTTATTCAATGTCATTCAGGACCGCAAAGTCAGCCCCAAGGATGGCTCCTACACCTGCCACCTTTTCGCCGCAGGGGAAAACGAGATCCTCAAGAAAATGGGCGAGGAGGTGGTGGAAACCATCGTGGCAGCCAAGGGGGAGGACGATGAGCGATTGGTCTACGAGGTGGCCGATCTCCTTTATCATACCCTGGTACTCCTTGCCTACCGCAACATCGAGCTGGCCGATGTAGAAGGGGAGCTGACAAGGCGGTTCAAACCTGACTGAAGGAGAAGCTATAGATGAAGATCAAACGAGCATTGCTTAGTGTTTCCAACAAAGAGGGTCTGGTGGAATTCGCCCAGGGGCTGGCCGAGCTGGGCGTAGAGTTGATCGCCACCGGTGGCACGGCCTGCGCCCTTAGAGAGGCGGGACTCGCTGTGCGTCCGATCGAGGCCGTCACGGGCTTTCCTGAGATCCTGGGCGGGCGGGTGAAAACGCTGCATCCTGCTGTTCACGGCGGCATTCTGGCCCGCCGAGACCAAGCGCATCTCGCAGAGTTGGAAGCCCAGGGCATCGCCCCCATTGATCTGGTGGCGGTCAACCTCTATCCCTTCGCCCAGACCGTTGCCAGGCCGGCGACAACGCTTGCTGAGGCCGTCGAGCAGATTGACATCGGCGGCGTGGCCCTGCTGAGGGCGGCGGCCAAGAACTTCGCCTACGTTGCCACAGTGTCCGACCCCGCCGACTACGTAACCATCCTGTCTGAACTACGAGAGCAGGGCGATCTTTCCATCGCCACTCGCCAGCACCTGGCACTGAAGGCCTTCCGCCATACAGCCAGCTACGATGCTGCTATCAGCGGCTACCTGGCCACTCGTTTCGATGGAGCAGCCGCTTCGTACATATGTATTGATGAAGCGGCCTTCCCCGGCACACTGCACCTCAACTTGACCAAGTTGGCGGACCTGCGCTACGGGGAGAATCCACACCAACAAGCTGCCCTATACGGCTTGGGCGCAACTCAAAGTCCTCTGGGTGGGAACCTGTTGCAGGGCAAGGCCCTTTCCTACAACAACATCTTGGACCTGGACGCCGCCTGGCGGATAGCGAGCGACTTCTCCGCCTCCACTTTGGTCATCATCAAACACGGCAATCCTTGCGGCGTGGCCAGCAGCCCAAACCTGGCTGACGCTTTCCGGGCGGCCCTGGCCAGCGACCCCGTCTCGGCTTTCGGAAGTATCATCGCCGCCAATCGCCCCTTCGATGGGGAAGTAGCCCTGGCCCTGGGCGATCTTTTCGTCGAGGCCATCGCTGCCCCTGCCTTCACCGCCGAGGCACGGGAAGCTCTGGCCGAGCGCCCCAACTGTCGCCTGCTGGAGATGTCGGGGGCGAAAGAGTTGGCAAGGGAGATGAGGAGCGTGCGGGGCGGGATGCTGCTTCAGGAAGGAGACGCGATTGCCGAGGATGAGGCTGGCTGGCAGGTGGTGACAGAGCGCGAGCCGACGGCGGAGGAACTCGAAGCTCTGAGCTTCGCCTGGAGGGTCGCAAAGCACGTCAAGTCCAATGCCATTGTCCTAGGCCGGGGGATGGCTACGGTGGGTGTAGGGGCGGGGCAGATGAGCCGCGTGGACGCTGTGCGGCTGGCCATAGTCAAGGCCGCTCATGCTTCCAAGGCCGGCGAACGCACACAGGGGACAGTCCTGGCCTCCGACGCCTTTTTCCCCTTCCCCGATGGCGTGGAGGAGGCGGCCAAAGCCGGGGTAACGGCCATCGTGCAGCCAGGGGGCTCCAGAGGCGATGCCAGCGTCATCGAGGCCGCCAACGCTCTTGGCTTAGCCATGCTCTTTGCCAGAGTGCGGCACTTCCGACATTGACCACGAATCATACGAAAGGACACGAAAGGCACGAAAATGAGAGTTCGTCGTCTCAGTCAGATGACCACAGATGAGATAGCTGAATTGAAGAAGAGATCAGGATTAGATATCGAGGGGCTCTTGCCCTCGATAAAGCCTATCGTCGAGGACGTGAGGGCGCGGGGCGATGCTGCCCTCCTCGAATACACAGCCCGTTTCGACGGCGTGCGCCTCTCCGCCGCGGAGCTCAAGGTCTCCGCGGCGGAGATTAAGCACGCCTATGAGCAAGTGAGTCCGGAGACTCTGGACGCCTTTCGCCAGTCGGCGCGAAACGTCCGCAGGTTTCAGGAGCGAAGCATGCCGGAGGGGATGTGGCTGACGGATATCGTCGAGGGGGTGCTGGTAGGGCAGAGGGTAACGCCTATCGAGTCGGTGGGCTTGTACGTTCCTGGTGGCAAAGGGGACTTCCCCTCAGTGATGCTGATGCTGGGGATTTGTGCCCAAGTGGCTGGGGTGAGGAAAATCGTGGCCTGTACCCCTCCCAGCCCCCCCTCGGTCCCCCCCAATTCTGGGGGGGAAGTCCTGACTCGCGAGGGGAGTGTCAACAGCGGAACGCTGGTGGCCGCCGACCTGGCTGGCGTGACGGAGGTCTACAAGGTCGGCGGGGCTCAGGCCATCGCTGCAATGGCTTTCGGAACCGAGACCGTGCCCAAGGTGGACAAGATCATGGGACCTGGCAGCCCCTATGTGATGGCAGCCCGGCAACTAGTGGCTGGGGTCGTGGATTTGGGAAATGTGGCGGGACCCAGCGAAGCCATTATCCTGGCTGATGGGAAGGCCGACCCCCGGAACGTGGCCCTGGACCTGCTCGTCCAAGGGGAGCACTCCAAAGATGCCGCCTCCCTGCTGGTGACCCATAGCCAGAAGCTGATTGAGCGCGTCCAAGAAGCTCTGCCCGAACTGCTCGCTGAACTGCCCGATGAGCGACAGCAGATATGTGAGGCCGTGCTATCCCAGTACGGCGGCGCCGTCCTGACCGAATCCCTTGCCCAAAGCATCGAGTTCGTCAACGATTACGCGCCGGAGCACTTGCAGTTGGCCGTCCAGAATCCCTTGGCGGTGCTGTCACGGATACGCAATGCTGGGACCATCCTTTTGGGCCAGAGGACAACATTCACCTTCGGCGACTTCTCCCTGGGGCCGACCAATGTCATCCCCACCGGCGGCTTCGCCAGGGTTCAGTCTCCCGTATCCGTCCACGACTTTCTGAAGCACAACTCAGTATGCTGTGTCCTCGACGGCACTGGTTTCGATGCCCTGGCCGAGGGTGCTGCGGCCTTTGCCGAGTACGAGGGTTTCCCCGCTCACTCTATGGCGGTGCGGAAGAGGAGGAACGAGGCGACGAGTTAACGAGTCAACGAGGAACGAGGGTTCGTTGTCTCATTGCCAAGAACATAGAAAAGTAGTATAATGATGTTGTTTTCAGGGCATCTCGTAGGGGGAGAAATGATCCAGCATAAGATCGCCGAGTTGATTCAAAAAGCCATGCGAAAGGCTCAGAAGAAGGGCGACCTGCCCTCTTTCACCATCCCCGAAATCCCCCTGGAGCACCCCAGGCAGGCTGAGCACGGCGACTACGCCACGCCTATCTGCCTGCAACTGGCCAGGCTGGCCCGCATGGCTCCCGTCAAGATAGCTGACATACTAGTCAAGTATCTGCCTGAGACTGACTATTTGGGCAAGATAGAGATAGCTCATCCTGGCTACATTAACTTCACTTTTGACGAGGCCTGGCTGGCTCAGCAGGTGGAGGCAATACTAACTGCTGGAGGGAGCTATGGCAACATTGATATCGGCCACGGCAAAAAGGTGCAGGTGGAGTACGGCAGCGCCAATCCCACTGGCCCGTTGCACGTGGGCAGCGGGCGCAACGTGGTGTTAGGTGATACCTTGGCCAACGTGCTGGAGGTGGCTGGCTATGACGTCCGGCGGGAGTACTACGTCAACGACGCCGGCTCTCAGATGCGCTTATTCTACGAGACCCTGTACGCTCGCTACGCCCAGGCTCTTGGCCAGGAGGCTGAGTTCCCTGAGGGAGGCTATGCGGGCCAGTACATGGTCAAGTGGGGGCAAGAGATCGCCGAGGAGGAGGGCGACAAGTACGTGCAACCTGCGGTTGCCTCCATGCCCCGCGCTGAGGCGGTGACGGCCATCGGCAAAGCGGGGCTGGCGAAGGCGCTGGATTGCATCAAAGGCGATGTGGAGCTATTGGGCGTGCATTATGATCGCTATTATTCCGAACAGAGCCTCTACGACGATGGCTACTTCGCCAGGATCATGACCATTCTGCGCCAGGGCGGACACATCGTCGAGCGAGAGGGGGCGATATGGTTCACGGCCACTGAGTTGGGCGGGGACAAGGACGAGGTTATTATTCGTTCCGATGGTGAGCCGGGCTACTTCGCTTCGGACATCGCCTATCACTACAACAAATTCGTGACGCGGGGCTTCGATTGGGTCATTGATATCTGGGGCGCGGATCATCAAGGCCACGTCCCTCGGATGAAGGCCATGATGCGGTCGCTAGGACTGGACCCGGAGACACTCACCCTGATCATCTACCAGTTGGTCACCCTCAGGCGGAGCGGGGAGGTGGTGCGTCTCTCCCGGCGCACTGGCGACATCATCACCCTGCGGGAGGTCATCGAGGACGTGGGGCCCGATGCGGTGCGCTTTTTCCTGCTGTCCCGCGCTGCCGACAGCCAGATGGACTTCGACCTGGACCTGGCCGTGGAACAGTCGGCCGAGAACCCTGTCTACTACGTCCAATACGGCCATGCCCGCATTGCCAGCATCCTGCGCTACGCCACAGAGCGGGTTCCCGATGTCGCAGATGGTGATGTGCTGCTGTTGCAACATCCTGCCGAGTTAGCCCTCATCCGCCAGATGCTGCTGTTGTCCGAGGTGCTGGAGCAGGCCGTCGAGAACCTGGCTCCCCACCACCTGACCTACTACGCCCAAGACCTGGCTAGCGCCTTTCACTCATTCTACAAAGAGTGCCGCGTCGTCTCCTCCGACCCCGCCGAGGCCGAACTGAACAAAGCCCGCCTCAAGTTGGCCTTGGCGGCCAAGATCGTGTTGGCCAAGACTCTGAAACTGATGGGCATGACTGCACCGGAGAGGATGTGACCGTTGAGTTTCGTGCTGTGAGTTTAGGGTTGCGGGGCTCGAAACTCACAACTCAGAACTCGACACCCCATACCAATCCGTTAAATCCTGCAGTCCGTTGTTCCTCGTTTGACAACTTCAGATGTTCGCAGTATAATCAAGACTGAAGGGCGAATAGCTCAGTTGGATAGAGCGCTTCCCTTACAAGGAAGAGGTCACAGGTTCAAGTCCTGTTTCGCCCACCTTAGTAGATAATGACGCTCAAAACGAAAGGTTCTGGCGAACCATCCGTCAGAACCTTTTGCATAGGCCAAACGAGGTTTGGCACAACCATTTGGGGATGTGGACTCTTATTGCAGGCGGCGCATCACTTTCTGCGCCACCGGCCGGCTGAGCCATCCCACTTCTCCCCGCGCCACGCCCCGCACGGCGGCGACGATGGCTTCGGTGGCCTCCTCTTTCAACAGGTACCCGGCTGCCCCTGCCTCCAGCAGCCCGAAGATGTATTGATCGTCATCGTGGCTGCTCAGGGCCAGGATCCGCACGGGCGATCTGGCGGCCTGCAGCCGCCGCGCCACCTCCACGCCCGTCAGGCCGGGCATCTCCATGTCCAACAGCAAGACGTCGGGGGCCATCTCCTCAACCAGCCGCAGGGCCTCCTGGCCATCGCTGGCCTCGGCCACCACGACCAGGTCTGGGGCTCGTTCCAGCAGGGTACGGATGCCCTCTCGCACCACGGGATGGTCCTCGGCCAGCACGACACGGATGGTTTTCATTTCAGATTTCGTTAGTGGCTGCATTTTGAATGATTGCCGCGCGGTCATGTTGGTCAGCGATGTGTCACCCAGCAGTACGTTGAACAGGCTGTTGTCCACATCCAGGGAGACGGCGTTGGCGCATGACACTGAAAACCGGTCCAATCTGCGTCCAGGCTGAGATTGGACCGGTTTCTTAGAAACGTCTTGCGGTACGGGAGGGCCTATCAGGAGCGTATTCCGGGGTGCGCCCGTGTCATCCCCGGAAAGAGGAGATCAACCCCCGCTAGGCGCCGGGAAGACGACCCACACACCATGGTAAAACCTTCCGGTAGATGACTTCAACTCGAGCCAACATTCTTCTTCCCCCTGGAAGGGGAAGCCATCCGTGCGACGTAGATTGAACGTGAAGTTGGCTTGCTCCCAATTATTCAATGTCACACTCTGGGCGACTACTGGTTCGATGCCAAGCGAGCACTGCGTAACCGTAACAATGTAGTTCGAGCGCTGGTCTCCATAGTTTATGATTCTCGTATGTAGTTGAGTTTCGGTTGCCCCGGGCGCATAGTCCGCTATGCTGGCCTCCTCTATTATGCCTATGGCTTCCGTCATCATCTCCTTCACGAAAGCCTCGTCTATGGTACACCTCACCAGCGAGTCCTTGAGCAGCACACATCTGGCATTTATGTTGCCATTGTAATCATCCATGTACCTTGAGTCTTGCAACGGATAGGAAGGTGAAAGTGCCATGTTTAGCACGTCAGAGCCTACGCCTACCTCATATTCCTCAAACTTCACGCAGACGAAATATGCACCAGTTGAATGGGTTCCGCCCGGGCACGGCGCTGTTTGTTTCCCTACATAGATGGATGTAGTATCTTCGGTTGCTACGCTTACGGCCTCGAGCATAATCTCTTGTCCTTCCGTCACTTCCATGAGGATGTGGGATTTTAGTTGACTGTTGCACTCAAAGCCATCTCCTACGTTTACACATTCCATTACGGTGCTTACTCCTAAAACCCCTGAGGCATAGAGACCAATGGGCCCTGGCGGGCCTTGCGCTCCCTGGCAGTCCAGGATGTCGACTGTGTCGTCCTCGTTGATGTCCTCGTCAGGTAAGTCGGCCACGCCATTGCCGTTCAGGTCCCAGCAGGCGGTGCCAGCGTCACCCTGCGGGCCTTGCGGGCCGGTCTCGCCCTGAGGGCCTTGTGGGCCGGTCTCGCCCTGTGGGCCTTGCGGGCCAGTTTCACCCTGCGCTCCCTGGCAATCCAGGACATCGGCCACGCCATCCTCGTTGATGTCCTCGTCAGGTAAGTCGGCCACGCCATTGCCGTTCAGGTCCCAGCAGGCGGTGCCAGCGTCACCCTGCGGGCCTTGCGGGCCGGTCTCGCCCTGAGGGCCTTGTGGGCCGGTCTCACCTTGCGGACCTTGCGGGCCGGTCTCACCCTGTGGGCCTTGCGGGCCAGTCTCGCCCTGCGGCCCTGTGGGTCCTGGCGGCCCGACGATGCTCCACTCGAAGGGCGTTTCCTTCTCCTTGCACTCAAAGCCCTCAGGGACGATGCGAAGCTGTCCATTCTGCTTCACACAGGCCCGGATTTCCTCGCTCCATGATACAACCGTTTCGTTGTGCTTGCACTCCGTGGGATCGCTGACAATGCGGAACTTGCCATTCTCCTTGACGCAGGCGTAGTAGGTGTGGTTATCCTGGGCCACAGCCCAGGTTACCCCCGCTACCAGCACCATGGCCAGCACCGCGCCTACCACCACGAGTCTGTTTGAGAGTTTCATTGATTTCCTCCTATCTGTTGTGGAAAATCTGCTAAGTGGAAAACGATGTGCGAAATGGTCTCTGGGCCTCACCTCCTTCCAAAGCTGAAATGATAGTTGCTCGCGACCCAATAATACAACATCATGGGCCGATTTCTTGCCAGTCCATGTGGGAGTCTCACCTATAGGATACCATATTCTTCCTCCCACCACAACGGTCAGATTACCAGTCTTTCCCCTGTCTCTTTTACCAGGTACCACCTGTCAGATCTGACAGGTGCCGCCAGGATATCGCCGCCCGGGAGAGCAGATGGCCTCAAACCGAATGGGGCATGCTCGAAAAAAAGAAGGGTTCTCTTGCGACCTCACCTTTGCAAGAGAACCCTTCGTGATTCCGACCCCGCCAGCTTGAGCCTACGCTTTCAACCACCCTTTCTTGATGGCTGTTACCACCGCCTCGGTACGGCTGTCCGCCTGCATCTTCTGCAGCAAGTTCCCCACGTGGAATCCCACGGTCCGCTCGCTGACGGTCAACGCCTTGGCAATGCGAGCATTGGTCCACCCTTTGGCCAGCAACTGCAGGACGTCCATCTCTCGTTCGGTGAGGGGGCAAGTCTCTTCCGCTGCCCCTTGCAGGCGGCGCATCACCTTCTGCGCCACCGGCTGGCTGAGCCATCCCACTTCTCCCCGCGCCACGCCCCGCACGGCGGCGACGATGGCTTCGGTGGCCTCCTCTTTCAACAGGTACCCGGCTGCCCCTGCCTCCAGCAGCCCGAAGATGTATTGATCGTCATCGTGGCTGCTCAGGGCCAGGATCCGCACGGGCGATCTGGCGGCCTGCAGCCGCCGCGCCACCTCCACGCCCGTCAGGCCGGGCATCTCCATGTCCAACAGCAAGACGTCGGGGGCCATCTCCTCAACCAGCCGCAGGGCCTCCTGGCCATCGCTGGCCTCGGCCACCACGACCAGGTCTGGGGCTCGTTCCAGCAGGGTACGGATGCCCTCTCGCACCACGGGATGATCCTCGGCCAGTACGACGCGGATCGGTTTCATCTCGTGCTCCCATGACCATAGTTAGGTCAGCACCCCAAAGCAAGGGGGCAGGAGATGCAGAACACTGTCAGCGGATTTTGGGAGCAGATTGAACGGAAGATGCCGCGTACGGAGCTCCAATCCGTTCAATCCGTTCCCCGAATCCGTTGATAGTTCCACTCATCCCCCCACTTTGACGCGCTACGAAAAAGCCCAAGCGTGCTTCATTGGTCGGGCCCAGTCTCCCACCGCGGCACCACCACCCGCACCACCGTCCCCTTCCCCGGCGCCGATTCCACTTCCAACTGCCCGCCTATCGAGCCGGCCCGCTCCGCTGCGCCCAGCAACCCCAGATGTCCCTGGCGAGCCAACACGATCCAGCGCTCGGGCACCTGAAAGCCACAACCATCGTCGCTGATTTCCAACAACACCCGCTCGTCGTTCAGGTAGAAGCGGCTCACCACGCAACTTGCGCCAGCGTGTTGAGCCACGTTGTTGAGCGTTTCCTGGTGGATGCGGAACAGCGCCAGCCGCACCCTCTCCGGCAGCGCTTGACCATCGTGCATCAGGTCCACCTGCACCTCCAGTTCGGGATGTGTTTCCTGAAAGCGGCCGGCGTGAGAGCGAATGGCTGCTTCCAGCCCGAAGGGTGCCAACGCCGGGGGCCGCAATTCCTGGCAGGTGGCCCGCAGTTCGTCAATCACCTGCAGCAGCTCCGCTTGTACCGTCGCCAGCCGCTGCGCGCCCAGGTCGCGGCTCCTTTCATGCGATATGGCGCTCAGCCGCAGGCGTACCCCATGCAGATCCTGTATCGGCCCATCATGTACCTCGCGCGCCAGCCGCAGCCGTTCCGCTTCCCGGCTCTCCCCCAGCCGTCGCTGTGCCTCAGCCAACTCATCTCGAGCCTGCTCCACTTCCGCCAACTGGGCGCGCAGCGTCTCTATCAAGACCACGTTCTCGGCCGCCACCGCCGCCTGCCCCGCCAGCGTTGCCAGGATGTCCAGGTCCTGAGCGTCCAGCGGTTCCTGTCGGACACCCATGACCAGCACGCTGCGCAGTGTGCCCCGACTCACCAACGGCAGCCACAAATGCACCAACTCCTCCGTCACCAGGGTCTTCTCTGCCTCTGTCAACTTTTCCGTTGCCAGCTCGCTGCCCATTCGCCTTCGCCAGCGGGGCCGGGCCACTGCGGTCAGATGTCGGGCCAGCGCCCCTCCCATCGGCAGTCGCAATGACTCCAACTCCTCTGCCCCGTACCCGAAGCTGCCTCGGGGTGCCAAATCCGCCCCTTCGGGCCACAGCAGCGTCGCCGCCTGGAAGCGCAAGGTGTCCGCGATGGCCAGCAGCCCGTCGCTCAACTGCTGGAGGTCAAAGACCCGGCTCAACTCCCGGCTGGTCTCCCGCACCACCGTGCGGTAATCATACCAGCCACCGTAGAAGAGACGATCTACCCAACGCTGCAAGCGCGCCCGCAGTGGCTCGAAGAGCGCGGCAGCCGCCAGCGCCAGCGCTGCGCTGGCCAGGGGACGGCTCCACGGCGGGGCGGGCTGCAGCACATCCAGCCCCAGGAAGAGCAGGCCGTAGAGGCCCAGAAGCAGCGTGCTGAGGAGGAAGTAGACCAGACTGCGGTTGAGAATGGCGTCAATCTCGAACAGCCGGTAGCGGGCAATGGAGAAGGCAAAGGAGGCAGGTATCAAAACCATGACCAGGGCGGAGATGTTTGGTGGGAGCAACGGACGTTTGAAGAGCGCCATGGGCACGGCAAAGCTGACGACGTAGGGCAAGAGCCCCACGATGGTGCCCCACACAATGGTGTTCAGTTGCTTGCGGGCCGTGATCTGTCGGGCAGTGCGATAGCTGTGGAACAAGCTCGCTCCCCCCAGCAGTGCGAAGATGCTGGCCACCATGAGATAGAGCCCTCGGAACCAGAGCAGGCCGTCCAACACGCTGTGGGCCAGCAGAAAGCTGCCGGTTATGGAGACAACCGGGTTTAGCAGATGGAGCAAGGGCAGGGTGAGCGGGAAGCGGTGCAGGAAGCGCTTGCGTTCGGGGAAGATAAGGAGGAAGTGCAACCCAAAACTGAAAGTGAGCCAGAGGAAAATGACGTCGGCGCGCCTCACCCAGTAGATCCAGCGATGCACAAAGAGACTGACCTGAAGATCCACCAGCGCGGTGCTGGTCATAATGATCATCAGGCACTGGGTGACAGCGAACCAGAGTTGCGCCGCCTGGTCACGGGGGCGCTTCCAGAGAACCAAGATGCCCACCACCAGGAAGGCGATGCCGGTGAACACCTGCATCTGGCTGAACACTCGGCGGGCCAACGCGCCTGGCGGCAGGCGCCCCAGCGTTACGTCTACGGTCAGCGTTTCACCGCCGCGGCGCACGGTGAAGGGCACAGTCATGCCCGGCCGCCAGGGATTGGGCGTGGGCGGCCACTCGCGCAGCCAACGCCGTGCCCAGGACTCAACTGAGCGGTCGCCAGCGTGCACGATGACGTCGCCCACTTCGATGCCCGCGTCCTGGTTGATCAGCAGGTGGTGCACCTCGAGCCCTTCCGCGGTGTATAAGCCCGCCAAGCCGTCTGCAGGGATGCAGAGGAATAGGCTCACCAGCAGCGCCAGGTACAAGATGCTGGCTGCGCTCAGGATGAGCAGTGGGTTAGGTCGGGAGCCGCGGTATCTTGGCAGTAGCATCGGACGCTTGCCTTCTGGATCTCTCGCCGAATTTCGCAATCACCGACCAACCGTAATCCTAACCAGGCTTCCACTGCAGCTTCGGATGCCGGGCCGCCCTAACCTCGTCCAGGCGGGTGACGGGGGTGGTATGAGGTGCCTGGTGCAAGAGGTCGGGATTTTCCCCCGCTTCCTCGGCGATGTTGAGCATGGCCTGGGCGAAGGCGTCCAAAGTCTCCTTGCTCTCGGTCTCGGTGGACTCGATCATTAGGGCCTCAGGAACGATGAGGGGGAAGTAGACGGTGGGGGAATGATGTCTCAAGTTTTACGTTAACACTAGAACGGAATCCAATCTAGCCAATCTATCCATTCTTCGGCTTCGCTGGCTTCCCAGACCAGGAAGAGCGTTTGCGCCAGCCGGCCTATCGGTGTCCCCGGACGAACCCAGAAAAGTCCCCACAGGTGTCCACCTGCTGCCCAATGTGCTTCAACGTGAGCAGGCATACTCTTTCGATTCGAGGTGACCAGCACCCGCTGCGACACCTCCAGGTAACGCAACACACCCGGGTCAAGTATTCCCAGTTGCGGCGCGCCCGGATCTCCCACGCGTATCACGTCAATAGCAGGATTCAAGCGAAGCAAGGCCGCTTTGAGCCGAGGGGACAGGTTCTCGTCCAGCAGAAAACGTACCTTCATGTGGCCACTACCTGCTCCCTTTCCCGTTGGGTCTTGAGCGTGCGCAACCGTTGCACAACGGGTGAGGGATTGGCCTCCCATTCGCGGTAGCGCTGTTCACGCCAGGTCGCCAGACGCGAGAGATAAGCATCCACTTCGGCCCGGTTGTGCAAGTAGTAGGTGATCGTGGCGTGAATCTGCTCCAGATTCAGGGTAGGGAGGTTGGCGGCAATCTCCTCAGGCGTGTACCCTTCCAGGTAGTAGTAGAGCACATCGTCAATGCCAATACGGTGTCCCTTCAGACGAATATCGTCAGGTGACAGAAAATCAAAGTAGTCTTCCAATTTCATCGTTCCACCTCCTGGCTCTGGTCTCAATTTCGACGCGGAATATTCTCATGGCAGCAAGTGCAGGTGCTGTACCTTAACAATGCGGATAAATCAGGGTAGCGTCGGGCGAGCATTT
>CAYMKL010000141.1:0-16717 GCA_964390805.1 uncultured Anaerolineae bacterium
TCCCGTGTGCTCATGGGCTTGTTTCTGCCCTTCCCACGAAAATAGGTTTGAGCGATTCAAAAAGTAGCCAGAACGAAATCCAGCGAAAGTAACCTGGGTGGGAGCTGAGTAACCGTTGCGCAGGCGCGTCGGCGATGACAGCCACTTCGCTTGGCCCAGCGACGGAATCCAGGTCTACTTTGTCTTCGTTCTGCGTGCTGGCGACTGCGATTCATCAACGCTCGATCGGTGATGGCGTGAGGCCAGTCAAGGAGATGGTAGAGGCAGGTACGGCCCTGCCTCTATTGCTCTCACGCACTCGCAGTTTGCGGCACATTGGCGGAAGGGATAGACGTGACTGGCCTACACACGAAACAAGGGGAGGAGGGAGGGGCATGACCGAAGGTACCAACCTGACGGAGGGGCGTGAAGAACTGAAGCGGCAGCTCGCGGCTGGCGAGCACAAGTCTTCGATTGATGTCATCCTGGAATCGGTGGGGCGGATCCTGCAAAAGCTGACCCGCCGAACAAAGCCGCCAGCGTCCTGGATCAGCGCCCTGGCCATTGCGCTTTTGATCTCGTTGATCGCATACTTGAGCTCACTTCTCACTGGTGGCGTGTCTCGTTATGGGTATCGCACGATTGCTTCTGGGGGAGCGCTGATCTTCTCGAATTTGATCATAGCCAAAAGCGCCTTTGGACGGACCTTTGCCACTCTGCAAGACAAGCTCCTGGATGGGCTTGAATCGAGCGCTGGTTTGACCGGCCTTCATGACTGGCTGGCTGCGGTGCGTGATGTGAAGAGACCGGCTCTGATTGGCTTGTTCATTTACGCGGCATACGTCGTCGCCTACGTGCTCCCAGATCCTACTGAGGGCCCTGTTGACCTAGCTGTTGTGGGTGGGGTCATGCTCCTATGGACTGGTTTCATGCTCTATTACATGTTTCTGTTTGTGGTTTTGCCTCTGCGGCTGAGCCGTTGCCAATTCAAGCTGCACGCAGAGGATCCCGTCAGTACGGAGCTGCTGGCCTACTGGTCTGGCATGATGAGTTACGCTGCCTACATGTTCGCCTTCATGCTGGCAACGGGCACCCTGTTTACCGTTACGATGGTAACATTCAGATTGAGAACCCTCATTTTCATCATCCCGAGATGGCTGCCCCTGATTGCTCTCCTTGTGGTCAATCAGATGGCACTATCCGGGGTCATTACCCGATCGAAGCGGAAGTCGCTCAACGAGGTAGAGGCCCAGATGGCGGCGTTGAGACCAAGGGCAGAGCCCCCCGATAATGAGACCATGGAGACCCTCCTGTGGTTATGGGATTACCACGACCGCATCAAGGGCAGTCGCAATTCTATGCTGGACATCAAAGGGATCATGAACTTGGTTAACACGCTGCTGATCCCTCTACTGGCCTTTCTGATAGCGAATCGAGAAGCGATCTTCGAGCTACTGGGCTGGGCGATGTAAGCTCGGATCGCATGACTACTCTCACGAAATAGGCCGATAGGGACGAAACGGTCCCAGAGGAGGTCCCAGTGGCGAACGAGACATCCGCTGAATACGAGACTGTACCCTTTCCACGGATGCGGCATCTGGTCATGGACGTGATGCGTATTGCGCATCGGAAGCACATGATTCATGGCTTGATAGAGGTGGACGTGACCAGGCCCCGCCAGTACATACGCGAGCAGGAGGCCAGTACCGGAGAGCAGCTCTCTTTCACGGCCTTTGTCGCGACCTGCCTGGGCAAGGCAGTAGACATGAACAAATACCTGCATGCCATGCGGAACTGGCGCGGGCAGCTTGTCCTGTTTGACGAGGTAGACGTGAGTACCATGATCGAGGTCGAACTCGAAGGCCGAAAGATACCAATAGCTCATGTCTTTAGAGCGGTGAACAAGAGGACCTATCGAGACATCAATGATGAGATGCAGACGGCTCAGGGCGTGGGAGGGCGCGGCGAGGTCGGGACCTTCTTGCGCAAGTTTGCGTCCCTGCCTCGATTTCTCAGAGCGCCGGTCTACTGGCTACGCAACAAGATCCCGCGCCTGGAGAAGAAATACGCTGGCACAGTACTTCTGACCGCCGTTGGGATGTTTGGTGAGGGAGGCGGCTGGGGGATCCCCCTTGCCCCTTACACACTCAACGTTACGCTCGGTGGTATCGCTGAGAAACCAGGCGTCGTGGACGGGCGCATCGAGATCCGCGAGTACCTGAGCCTGACCGTCAGCTTTGATCACGACATCGTTGACGGCGCGCCGGCGGCACGCTTCACCGAGCGCTTCAAGGACCTGATAGAGGCCGGATATGGCCTCATGGAGCAGGATGTTGGTGCGGGTGAAGTCTAGCTGTTGTTTAAGGAAAAGTGGCATCTGTCGGCGGCTGAACCCGGCCGTTGGAAACGGACCGCCGCACGGGTGGAAACACTTCAAGGACACGCCCAGGGAAAAGTCGTCATAACGTTGCAAAGTGGTACGCTCGGCAAAGGGACAGGTTCGCTCAGAGCGCCGCCCCGCATCCCTCGCCCACCGGCAGCGGTCGAGGTGAAGGAAGCGGGGCGGCGGGCGTTTTGCCCTGGGCGGGGCTCGACGGCTCGACTGAGCACCGAGGCTCTGGAGTTGTGTTTTCGGCGTGTGATCTGCAAAACGGTGCAAGGGAGAAAGCCACCTGCGTTAACCGCACGGTGGCTTTCTTACTGTTGCCAAAGGAGCCGAAACCTGGTATACTATGCTTCGTCAAGCATCACTCTCACGCGACAGCCGTCATCTGGGGAGAAGCATAATGGCTGTATCCTATACTGACGCCAAAATCGAGGTCGAAGGGCTGGGGGGAGATTAGGGTGGTGGAGGGGTTGAATCGCTGAAGCGCTGAGAACGCTGATTACGCTGAAAAGAACCTCAGCGGTCTCAGAGGTTTCAGCGGAGTCAGCGGTTCAGCGGACGTGCGCAGATTGACCATCTGGTGGGCGAGCAGGCAATCGAGGATTGGCTCAGAGCCATCGCCATCAGACCAGATGGCCAAGATTCCCTTGAAAATGGTACTCATTGGGCAATGTCCCATGGAAGTTGAGAGGTTCTTCGATGGATATGAGGAGGCCAGGCATATCTTCGAGGTCTTGCGAAGGGCCATTGAAAGCTTGCCCTCCACGACCATGTCCATCATGAAAAGCCAAGTTGCCTTTCGGCGACGAAAGGCCTTCGCCTGGGTCTGGATTCCGGCCAAGTATCTCCGTGGGAAGCCGGCTCCGCTGGTGCTCACTCTATCCCTCCATCACCGGGACCCGTCCCCACGCTGGAAGGAGGTCGTCGAGCCGGCAGCAGGTCGGTTCACCGATCACATGGAACTGTACGCCTCAAAGGATGTAGATGCTGAAGTTCAGGCGTGGATACAGGAGGCGTGGGCCGCAGCAGGCTGAGCCAATCGAGAATTTTCTTGCCGCTTGATTCGGCTCAGTGTCGTGATTCGGATTGCGGGGTCGTTCGTTTCGCCCGGCGGCAGGTGAACTCGCAGCCGTTCACCGGCGAGTCGGAGGGCGCCCGAGGAACGCAGGTTAATGGAAGCCGGTTGACAAAGGGGGTGGTCCAGTGTGGTGGAATTTGTCTGGGCGTTCGTCGTCAAGGAGGAGGCCCGAGGCCAGTTCGAGTTGGCGTACGGCCCAGGCGGCGCGTGGAGCAAGCTGTTCGCACGGTGCCCGGGCTTCCGAGGCACCACCGTGCTGCGCGACACGAGGGATCCGCGGCGGTATCTGACGATTGACCTCTGGGACACAGAGGCCCAGCGGAAGCAGGCGCTGGCCGAAAGCAAGGCCGAGTACTCTGATCTGGAGGCCGCCTTTGGTGAGTGGATCGAGTCGAAGACTGAGGTGGGTATCTTCAGCGTGCTGGGCGAGGCGACGGTGCGCCCTCGTGGCAGAGCAGGGCGAAGCAAGGCTGGAGAGGCCCGTCGAAGCAGCCGCCGGATAACTCGCTGAAGCCGACTCGGTTGGCGGGCGAATAGGGCAGGTAGGTTGGCCTGCCGTATGGGATGTACTCATCTTTGCAAGTGACCCAGAACCCTATTGGGTGACAAGCAACTGGCTTCACCATGTAGGCAACCCGTGGCTGACCTTCATAGAGCCGACTCCTGACGGTATTGGTTTTGAGCGGCGGGTCTTGTTCGAAGGGGGATTGGATGTAGATTGGGATATTCGTATCCCTCCTTTGGCGAAGAGCGTGCGGCAGCATTCGTACAGGGGCTATTCTCGGGGAGGACACATCCATAAGCCGCCGCATAACCAGTCGCTCGTGTGCCCTGAAGCTGTCGTCTGAAGTTTGGAGAATTGGACACCTGCTCACTGCATCCTCCCCAGATGCCCGATGCGCTGGGGGGTATGCGTCCAGACAAATCAACGGCTTTGCCGGGATGGACAAGATGTGGTAGAATAATGGCATCCAGGATTCCTGATTCGCGAGTGAAGTTGGTCGCCAAGTGCTGCCAGGGAAGGCGAAACGGCCATGCCATTGCTGACGACCAAACTCTACGTTCCCCGCGTCCGCGCGGAATTGGTCTCGCGCTCACGCTTGACCGAACGACTGAACGAGGGTGTGACGCGCAAGCTGACGCTGGTCTCCGCCCCGGCTGGCTTTGGCAAGACTACCCTGGTCACAGAATGGTTGAGCGGCCTAGACCGTCCTCACACCTGGCTCTCCCTCGACGAAAACGACAACGACCCCGCCCGCTTCTTCACCTATCTCCTGGCAACCCTGCGAAAAATCGGCTCCAACATCGGCCACGCAGCTCAGGCAATGCTGCAAGCCCCACAACCTCCCCCGCCAGAGTCGTTTCTCACTAGTCTGATCAACGACATCGCCGCCGCGCCCCAGCCCTTCGTCCTCATCCTCGACGATTACCACCTGATCCAGAGGATGCCCATCCACAAGCAGCTTGCCTTCTTTCTGGAGCACCAACCACCCCAGATGCACCTGGTCATCATCACCCGCGAGGATCCGCCACTGCCGCTGTTTCGTTGGCGAGCACGCGGGCAAACGATGGAAATCCGTCAGGCAGACCTCAAGTTCACGGAGGAAGAGACAGCGGACTTCCTGCGGCGGGTGATGCGGCTTGAATTGTCTGCTGCCGACGTCGCTGCCCTCCAGCGACGCACCGAAGGCTGGATCGCTGGCCTGCAACTGGCTGCTCTCTCCATGCGAGGCCGGGACGACGTACACCAGCTTGTGCAGTCCTTCGCCGGCAGCCATCGCTACATCCTGGACTACCTGATCGAAGAGGTGGTCCAGCGACGACCCGCCGACGTACAGGACTTTCTACTGAAAACGTCTATCCTCGACCGCTTCACCGCTCCCCTGTGCAACGCAGTCACCGAACGGGACGACAGCCGCGATGTGCTGCTGGCTCTGGAGCAAGGCAATCTGTTCACAGTCCCCCTCGACGAGTTGCGGCAATGGTACCGCTATCACCGTCTCTTCGCCGATCTCCTTCGCCATCGGCTAGACACGGTTTGCGGGTCAAAGCACGTTGCGCTCCTTCATGCAAAGGCCAGCCAGTGGTACGAGACCAACGGCTTCCCCGCCGAGGCGGTGCATCACGCTCTGACTGGCTGTAACTGGGACCGGGCGGCGACTCTCATCCTCAACTTCGGCGAAAGCATGTTGAAGGGCGGCGAGGTGACCACCCTGCTAGCCTGGCTCCAGGCGCTGCCGGACGAGGAGGTGCGTGCCCGGCCAGGGCTCTGCCTCAGTTGCGGTTGGGCGCTGGTGCTAACAGGCCAGATGGATGCTGCCGAATCCTACCTGAGACAGGCTGAGCAGACTGCCCAGGATGCCCCTGCTCTCCTCGGCGGGATCATCGCCGCGCAGGCTTACATCGCGCGAGCCCGAGGCGACGACCGCCGCACGATAGAACTGTCGCAGCGGGCATTGTCGCTCTTGCCACAGGCTGATCTTCTATCACGCAGCATTGTGGCTGTGAACCTGGGGATTGCTTACTGGACTAGCGGCCACCTGACGGAAGCAGAACAGGCGCTAACAGAGGCTGATTACGCTGCTCAGCAGTCAGGGAACATCTATGCCAGACTGACAGCACTTTGTTTCCTGGGTACGATACAGGCAGCGTGGGGCAGGCTGCACCGAGCGGCGGAGTTGTTCCGGCAGGCGATACAGTCAGGGGGACGGTCACCCGCCATCGCTTATGCTTACATTGAACTCAGCGCTCTGCTCTACGAGTGGAACGACCTGGAAGCCGCTGCCGACCACCTGCAGCGAGGGATTGAGCTGAGCCAGCGCGGCGGCAACGTAGAGATCCAGGTCAGTGGCTATCGCACGCTGGCACGGGTCAGGCAGGCCCAGGGTGACGCATCCGCCGCGCTGGGCGCACTCCAAAAAGCCCACCAGTTGGCCCGCGAGAAAGACGTCCCGCCAGTCATACGCGCCCGCAATGCCGCCTGCCACGCCCAGATCGCCCTGGCCCAGGGTGACACAGCTACAGCCATCCGCTGGGCAGAGCAAGCCACAGGACATGCCGATGCCTCCCCCTTCTACCCGCTGCTCGGGCTCACCCAGGCGCGCCTGCTCCTGGCCCAGAACGAAAAGACGGCTGCGGCTGAGCAACTGCAAGGCTGGTACGAAACTGCGCTGCGTGAGGGCTGGCAATTCGGCGTGGTTGAGGTGCGCGTGCTGCAAGCCCTGGCCGCGCCCACGCCCCCTGTCGCCCTCGCTTTCCTGGCCGATGCCCTGGCGTTGGCCCAATCGGAAGGCTACGTCCGCACCTTCGTGGACAAGGGCGAGCTGATGGCCGCATTGCTTCAAGAGGCCGCGTCGCAGGGCATCGCGCCGGGATATGCGAGCAAACTACTCGCGGCGTTCGGCGTGTCGGAGCACGAAGATATAGCAATACCCCCCCACACCCCCACACTCATAGACCCGCTTAGCGAGCGCGAACTGCGGGTGCTGCGGCTCGTGGCAGCAGGCCTGTCGAACCGTGACGTTGCCGAGGCACTCTACATCTCAGTGAACACCGTCAAGACTCACCTGCAGCGCATCTACGGAAAGCTGGGAGTCAGCAGTCGCACGGCGGCCGCCACCACAGCTCTAGAACTGAACCTGCTTTAACCACTCCCCCCGCCCCCTCTTAACCGAAATCACCCACCCGATTCACCCAACTGGATGACACAGTGTCACCCTCTTTTCTGTTATACTTTGCATAGAAGGGGAACAGGATGTTCCTCGAGAGAAGCTAGAGTACTGGGTAAGGGAGATAGTGAAACACATTATGCGAGGAGGATGATCATGTCAAAAGAACGAGTAAGTACCACAATGCAAACGGACCGCTGGCCCTATCTTTGGTTGGCAATCGGAACCATACTCACGCTGTTTGCCAGTGGCCGGTGGGCCATCCCTTTGGCCGCCTGGCTGGGTCCAGTGTTCATGATCCGCTTTGTGCGCACGCAAAAGGTCTTTCGAGGGTTCATCCTGGTCTGGCTTGCCACCTACGTGACGACTGTGATCACGTGGTGGGGCATGATGCCGCTCCCATTACCCGTTTATCTCGTCCTGATGGCGATCAGCACGTTGACCGTCGCCGGCCTGGCCTACCTGGCCGACCGGCTGCTGGCACCCCGACTGAAGGGCTTTGCCGCCACGCTCATCTTTCCCCTGGCGGGGACGGCGTT
This sequence comes from uncultured Anaerolineae bacterium, assembly GCA_964390805.1. Classification (GTDB taxonomy): domain Bacteria; phylum Chloroflexota; class Anaerolineae; order VGOG01; family VGOG01; genus CAYMKL01. The sequence goes on from CAYMKL010000141.1 coordinate 7,651, forward strand.
GGAGTTCCTTGGTATGACGACCAGCCCGGTGGGCAGTTTTGGCGCGGCGGCTTACACTCAATATGGCAACCTGGCCCTGATGCAACTGCTATCGCTCACCGGGATGTGGGGATTCCCTTTCCTGATGGGCTGGTTCGCCTCGGTCGTCAACTGGGCCTGGGAGCGCTCCTTCGACTGGCCGGCCATCCGGCGTGGCGCCGCGCTCTACGCTGGCATCATCCTGCTGGTGATGGTCTACGGCAGTGCCCGTTTGGTTTTCTCTCCGGTGCAGGCTGGCACCGTCAGGGTTGCTAGCCTGACCGCGGCTCAGATTGACGATGAAGGACCGATCTCGTTGAAAGATGATAGAGAGGGTTTCCGCCGCAGGGCGAGCGATGTTCGCGATCGCTACTTCGAACAGACGATCCGCGAAGCCCGTGCGGGGGCCAAGATCGTGCTTTGGCCAGAGGGAGCAAGCGTCGGTTTCGAGGAGGACGAGGCCACGCTGATCGCCCGCGGCAAGGAAGTGGCTGCCCAGGAAGGCATCTACCTGGCCATGCCACTATTCACGATCTACGAGGAGCCCAATCGGCTCCCCGAGAACAAGCTCATCGTCGTAGACCCTGCCGGCGATACCGTGCTGGAACATCTCAAGTATGGCGCGGGTTTGCTTGAGGGGATCCGGCCCGGTGACCGCGTACTGCGCACCTTCGAGAGCCCATTTGGCACCATATCAGGCGTGATCTGCTGGGACGCCGATTTCCCGGCGACCGTCAGCCAGGCGGGCCGCAATGGCACCGACATCTTGTTGGTGCCCAGCAACGACCTGCGCGAGATCGATCCGATGCACACGCAAATGGCCGTCTTCCGGGCCATCGAAAACGGTGTCTCGCTGGTCCGCCAGGCCAGCAACGGCTTGTCCATTGCGACGGACCCCTATGGGCGGGTGTTGGCGGCGATGGATCACTTCACCGCCAGCGAACGGGTGATGGTGGCCCAGGTGCCCACCCAGGGTGTCTTCACCCTATACTCTGTCATCGGCGACCTGTTTGGCTGGCTGGCGGTGGTCGGGTTTGTGGTCATCGTTGTCTGGGGTGTGGTTCAGTGGCGCAAGGCCAGGCGCGCTGAATCCACCCAATCAGAGAGCCAGGCTCGGTCCTGACCGACAGCCGGATAAAACGTGTTAGCCTGCGTCCTGCAAATGCGCTAATAAACGCGGTGGCCATGGCACCTATTTTTGGAGCCCCAAATTACTCAGTCGAAAGGAGAGATGTACTATGAACACCAATCAATCATCCACACAGGAAGTAGAAGCCCCCCGCGCAGAACTGACCGCTCTGGCCTGGGTTGCGATCTTCATCGGGAGCATGGCGCCGACGATCATCCTTCGCCTGTTCGTGCCGGCTGGACCGGCAGAACCGGTCGTGCCCTCCTGGCTTGTCTGGACGCAGGTGGTAGCTCTGGCGGTGTTGTGGGCGGTGACCTGGGTATGGCCTACCGTGAAGCCATTGCGCGGCTTGATCCTGGCGCTGCTCGCCTTCTGGGTCGGGGCATTCCTCAGTTCCTTCGCATTGGAGAGCGCAGCCTGGTCGAACTGGGTGGAGCAGGCCTCCTGGGGGGTAGCGTTAGTGGCTACTAGGTTGGGGACCCACCTGATCCCGGTCGTGCTCATGGCGTTAACCCTGATCGGCAGCGGAATCGGACGGCGAGAGCTGTTCCTTGTCCGTGGGAACCCCAGCGCACCCGCTCAGCCAAGTCGCTTGCTGCTTCTGAAAGAATCCAAGCCGTGGAACCGCGTCGCCCGCGACTTCCTGCTGGTTTACGTCACCATCACGGCGATCGTTGTGTGGCTAGATGTCCGCCCGGATGTGAGCCAGATTCCCCGAGCATTGATCTTTCTCCCGGCCGTTGTCATCGCGGCAGTCATCAACGCGCTTGCAGAGGAATTTCAGTTCCGCTCGATGCTGTTGTCCCGCCTAGAGTCGGTGGTGAGACCCGGGCAGGCCATCCTGATGACCTCGGTGCTGTTCGCCAGCCTACATTACTACACTGGCACGCCCAGCGGTCCCGCCGGTGCGCTGGTGGTCGCGTTTCTGGGCTGGGTGGCTGCGAAGAGCGTGATCGAAACCCGGGGCTTGGTCTGGGCGTTTTTGATGCACTTTCTTGCGGACTTCGTCATTTACGCCTTTTGGGCGATGTCAGCCTGACGGCCCTGGGAGAGAAAACGCTGAGCGGCTCCACCACCGTCCTGGGCGTCATCTCATTGATCGGCGGCGTGATGCAGTTGTTTGGCATGCCCACCCTCGAGGGGGCGATCGTGCTCATCGTCCTCGTCCTCGGCGGCTACCTGATCCTCAAACCGTGGTTCGAAAAGCGGCAGCTTTTTGGGAAGGCCGAGGAAAGCTAACAGGACATATCATTCGCACAGAAAGAAAGGAGTAAACCAATGTCTGCCATTCTAGAAGTAGACAACCTTGTCAAGAAGTACGGCGACTTCGAAGCGGTCAAAGGGATCAGCTTCTCGGTCGAAGAAGGAGAGGTGTTCGGCCTGCTGGGACCCAACGGCGCCGGCAAGACCCAGACCATCTCCATGCTGACCGGCGTCATTCCGCCCACGTCGGGCACGGCGCGCATCGGCGGCTACGACATCACCACCCAGATGGCTCCAGTCAAGAAGATCAACGGGCTGGTGCCCCAAGACCTGGCCCTCTACCCCACCCTCAGCGCCCGCGCCAACCTGAACTTCTTCGGGCGCATCTATGGCCTGGGCGGCAAGGAGCTCAGAGAGCGCGTGGACGACGTGCTGCGCATCGTCGCCCTCACCGAGCGCGCCGACGAGGCCATCGAGAAGTACTCAGGGGGAATGAAGCGCCGCATCAACATCGCCGCTGGCCTGCTCCACCAGCCCAAGCTGCTGTTCCTCGACGAGCCCACCGTCGGCGTGGACCCCCAGAGCCGCAACCACATCTTCGAGAGCGTGATGCGCCTCAACCGCGAGCGGGGCATGAGCATCGTCTACACCAGCCACTACATGGAAGAGGTGGAGCTGCTCTGCAACCGGGTGGCCATCATTGACGAGGGGGAGATCATCGCCCTGGACACCATCAAGAATCTCATCGCCCTGCTGGGCGGCGGCGTGATTCACGTGGGCCTGCCGCAGGCGGACGACGCGCTCCTGGCACAGCTCGCGGCGCTCCCGGCGGTCCAGGAAGCGACGCTGGTGCCGAGGCCCGTTGCCCCGCCCCTGGCCGAGGGCGAGGAGCCTGAGGTCAAGGAGAGCGAGCGGGTGGCTGCTGGGGAGGTGGTCAAGGTCGTGGCCCAGCACAGCCAGCAGGCCATCGTCAACGTCATCGGCTTCCTCAACGAGCAGGACATCACCCTCACCTCGCTGGAGATCCTGGAGCCCAACCTGGAGAGCGTCTTCCTGCACCTGACGGGGAAGAAGCTGAGGGAATAGGGAATTCGTAAACTCGTAAACTCGAAATTCGTAGACTCGAACCCCCGAATCTACGAATGTACGAATCTACGAGTCTACGAGCCCCGAACCCATGAATAAGGAGTGAATTGATGAAAGCACTAAGCATTGCGTGGAAAGACCTACAGATCCTGCTCAAAGATCGTGGCTCGGTGGTCTTGCTGTTCCTGGTGCCGATGGTGTTCATCTTTATCTTCAGCGGCGCCCTGGGTGCACTCAGCCAGGAGGCAGAAGACAAGCTGATCCCTCTGCCGGTCGTCAACCTCGACCCAGACGGCGCAGCAGCCCAGGCATTGATTGACAACCTCAACGCGGCTGGCGGCGTGGAAGTGATCCTGACCGAGCGGGCCAAAGCCCAGGCCATGCTGGAGGCTGACCCCAGAGAAATAGATCGGGCGTTGACGATTCCGGCTGATTTCACGAGCGGCGTCGAGGCTGGCCATCTGGTCACGCTGCGGCTGGTCAGTCACCCAGAGGCCAGCGAGACCGAGAGCGAAGCTGTGCGGCTGGTGATCGAAGGCGTGGCCCAGGGCCTGGCCCTGCAAACCCAGCTCATCGCCAGCCTGGAGCGAATGGCCGACATGCAGGCGGCAACACCGGCCGAAGAGCAGGCCTTCACCAAGGAACGCATCGTCGCTCAGGCCCGCAGCCAGTTCGAGGCGGCCCAAACCATCCCGCTGGTGGCCGTGGCGAAGACAATGCCGGGGCAATTGGGCCAGCAGGAAGAGCCGACGCCCTTTAACGCCGTCCAGGTGCAAGTGGCTGGCTTTGCCATTCTCTTCGTCTTCCTGACGGGCCAGAACACAGCCCGCTCGATCTTTGAGGAGAAGAAGGCCGGCAGCTTCCGTCGCCTGTTGGCTGCCCCCATGAGCAAGGCGACCATACTGCTCGGAAAGACGCTGCCCAACTTCGTCACGGCGTTGGTCCAGATAGTGGTGATCTTCTGCTTCGGCGTCTTCGTCCTACCCCTGCTCGGGCTAGACCGGCTGACACTGGGCAGAGACCCGTTGGCGCTGATCCTGGTATCGCTGCTGGTTGCGCTCTGCTCCAGCGCCGTGGGCATCCTCATCGCTGCCCTGGCCCGTACCGAAGGCCAGATCGGCGGTCTGGGCACCCTGCTGCTGTGGGGCATGGGCATCGTGGGCGGCTCCATCGTGCCACTGTACCTGGTTGACGACCCGTTCATCAGCGGTTTGGGCCGCATCGTGCCCATCCACTGGGCTAACCAGGCCTACTATGGCCTGATGGTCCGTGGCCAGGGTCTCGCCGACGTCACGACCGAGATGCTGGCCTTGCTGGGCTTCACAGTGGCGTTTTTCGCTATCGCCCTGTGGAAGTTCGACTTTGATTGACGTGAGCTGTGAAGGTGTATCGAGAGGCGGCTTGCGTATCCATTAGCGTCAACCTAAGGCTCAAAGGCCCGTCCCCGGGCCGCCCCGGGGACGGGGCTCAGAGCTCACGTTGACACAAATGCTTGCGTATCATATCCGAAGGGAGACACTCATGAATGTAATATCCAACACCTTAGCGGTGGCAGGCAAAGAGTTGCAGGTCTTGTTCAAGGATCGGGGGAATCTGGTCGTGCTCTTCCTGATGCCCTTGCTCATCGCCTCCTTCATGAGCCAGATCGGCGGCCTGATGGACCCGCCCGGCGAGGAAGCACCCGAAATCAAGGTTAACGTTTGCGTCGTGAACCAGGATGCCGGGCCGTATGGTGAAAGGGTAGTTGACGCCTTGCACGATATCGAGGTGCTGGCTATCAATACCCTGAACACGCCTGAGGCGGCGGACCGGCAGGTGGCCGACGGCGAGGCTTCAGCCGCCATCATCGTACCAGCCGATTTCAGCCAGAACATCAACGCCCACCAGCCCACCCGGGTGCAGGTGATCGTGGACCCGGTTCAGACTGAGGCTGCGGGCATCGTGGCCGGGATCATGAACCAGGTCGTGGGCGAAGTCAACCTGTGGGGCGAGATCAGCTACGGGATCAGGGCGGTGCTGGACGAGTCGGGCGCCCTGGAAGGAGCGACGGCTGAAATGCGTCGGGCGGTGGAGGCGCAAACACTGGGCGTGATCATGACCCAGTTGGCAGAGATGCGGCAGAGTCCGGCGATCGCTGTCAGAAGCGAGGATCTAGAAGGAGTCGAAACGCGAGAGCCGTTTAACCCCGCCAGCTTCAACATGCCGTCCATGACGACGATGTTCGCCTTTTTCCTGGTGGGAAGCATCGCCACCGGGGTCTTGGCAGAAAAGGAGAGCGGCGCCTTCCGTCGCTTGCTGGCTTCACCGATCCGCCCAGGCTCCATCATCGCGGGCAAGATGCTGGCCCATATACTGATCGTCGTCTTGCAGGCGCTGTTGATGCTTGGCGTCGGTAGGCTCGTCTTCGGCATGGCCCTGGGCAATTCGCCGCTGGCGCTGCTGCTGCTCACGCTGGCACTGGCGCTGTCGGCGACGGCCTTGGGCATGGTGCTGGCAACCGTCGCCCGAACGTCCCAGCAGGCTGAGTCGCTTGGCGTGATCATCCCGCTCATCCTCGCCGGGGTTGGCGGCTGCATTGCCATCGGTGGGTTCTTCTTCCGTGCGAAGGGCACGTTCATTTACTACCTGGCCAATCTCACACCCCACGGGCACGCACTAGAGGGTTACCTCAGGCTATTCGCTGAGGGCGCCGGTCTCGCCGATGTCCTGCCTCAGATCGGCGTGCTGACCGGCATGGGCGTCGTCTTCTTCCTGATCGCGACATGGCGCTTCAAGTTCGAGCAGTAGCACCTCAGGATGTGGCCTATGCAAAACGTAAAGATCCGGGTGAAGGGGCAGATTGACGAGCACTGGTCCGATTGGCTCGAAGGCTTGACGATCACGCACACCGACCAGAACGAAACCGTTCTAACCGGCCCCATCGTTGACCAGGCAGCGCTGCATGGCCTGTTGGCCAAGCTGCGAGACATGGCCTTGCCGATTGTGTCGGTGAACCTTTCGGAGGAGGCAGATCAGGAGACTGCGACAGAATAGCCCGCTGCAAGACCCTACAACTAACCCAAGCTTTCGTTCCCCCGCAGGCTCGTCGAGTCTGCGGGGGTGTTTTGTAAGATTGCATTGGACAAAAGAGGGAGGTGGAGGTATAATAGAGTTATGTCGTAAGTGGAAAGGGGAGGAGCGAGGAGGGTGCGCTCAGCTATGATTGAGATCATTGTGGACGAGGCGTACTGGGACCCGGAAGGCCACCAAGCGTACAAGTTGGCTGTGTTCAATATTGGACAGATAATCAATCGTTGGGCCACCCGTTGCTCTGGCGTGAAAGTTATCAGGAAGTCAATCATTCGTCAATTCCATTTATTCAGGGAGCAGCAATATGAGTGAAAATGCTTTGATTGTGCCGCCTATCCTTGTACCGGAGACCGTTCAGTTTTCAATGGATGATGCGGAAAGAACTCTTCTCACGACTGCCCGGCGTCTGTTTGATGGAGGGTTCTTCGACCACGCCTTATTAGACGTGTGGAATGCTGCGGTTCATAACCTCCGCAGGCGTGTAGAGGCATACGGAACCGACCTATTTGAGTCCGTGGTGCAAGATGAACCGGGACGCAGGAGGTATGTCTCAGACGGCGAGACCATCAATGACAGGTGGGCTGGTGTCGATGACCTTGTTTTGATAAGTGGTGCAACGCGTTTAGGGTTGCTCAGCAGGAAAGCCGGAAAAGCCCTTGAGATGATAAACTGGATGAGGAATCACGCTTCTGCCGCTCACAATACTGATGAGCCAGTGGGACAGGCAGATGTGATAGCTCTCGCAATGATCTTGCAAAAAAACCTTTTTGAAAGGGCGCTACCAGACCCGGGACATTCAGTGGGTTCTATCTTTGAACCAGTGCGCAGAGTCCGACTTGGAGATGATGAATTGGAAATACTCCGAGATCAGATCAAGTGTCTGCGCCCGCAAGACTTACGCCACTGTCTGGGATTTTTGGTTGATATGTTGTGCCGTGGGCAAGAGCCCGCTTTGTCGAATACACGCAGTCTCCTTCCAGCTGCATGGGAGCGTGCATCTCAGGAACAGAGGAAGGTAGTGGGTGTGCGTTACCAAACCCTGTCGGTAACGCCTTCCGTCGATGAAAGCAATGACCGGGGGGCAAGACTTCGCCTCTTGGAATTTCTTGTTCAGGTGAGTGGCGTATCCTACATCCCCGATGGTGCAAGAGTTCAACTCTATCGACGCGCGGCCCAGATGTTGGCAGAGGCGAAAGATAGGAACTATGGCTGGGCTGATGAAGTAGCAGCAGCCAGGACGCTGGAGCAGTTCGGACCATATGTGCCTTCGATAGCATTTGAAGAAGTCTATCAGGAAATTCTTGCTGTCTGGTGTGGAAACTATTGGGGACGATCCGGCGCACGTTCTCACTTGTCGGAGTTTATTGACTCGCTGAACACAGAAAGACTGCTAACGATTGTGAGGATGTTTGTTTCCAACTCACGCGTCCAGGATGAATTGTCAAATCCCCGTCCAAAGGGTGACGCAATCCGCCTTCTTGAAACAATAAAGGAGAGACTGACGATAGCTACTCATCAAGCTGAAGTGGACAGCGCCATCCGTGTTGTGAGGGCGCTCTGAGTTGGCGGTTCGGGCAGACAGACATTGTTGGAGCGGCTAACCCCTGCTGGTGTGTCCTGAAAGCTGTCATCTGCAATCGGTGGAAGTCCGGTCGTGGTAACCGCCAGCGGGCCATGTAGCAGGCAGCCAGTGCTATTAGGTGACCGATGGTGCTGAAGCAATGCCGCTCATCACACTTCGAGGCGTGTCATGGATAATCGCGTTGAGTTTCAACTGCAATTCGAGGATGATGAAGCCATTTTAGATGAACTGACAAGATTCTTCGCGCCAGTCGCAACCCCGCATGTTTGGAAAGAAGAAGAAAAGGCGGTTAAGGCATGGGGAGCCGCTATCGTAATTGCGTTGACCATAGTCGGCGAGTGGGCAACTCAGCGGTATGTTTTGAACCCCTTGGCTAACAGGACCGAAGAATGGATAAAAGGCATCTTTTCTGTATGGGAAAAATCCAAGTCGAAGCGCAGCTTCAATATCATCGTCAAGTTTGGACAAGATGCAGATACCTTTGAAGTCCAGATATCTGACACCTCCGACCAAGAAGTTCTCAAGCAGATATGGGGATATATTGGGAAGGCTCATCAGGTTGCCCAGAGTGGGCGAAAGCGAGGGATATCCTTAGACAGGATTCGCATTTTGCCCAACGGCACTCAAAGACTGTTGGTTATTTGTCGCCCATCAGCACATCGTGGAGAGACTAGCAGGTTAAACATCTGGACATCGTGGAAGAGCTTAACTTGACAGCCATCAGAACATCGTAGAGAGCTATCCCAGCATTAGTGGTAAAAGCCGCGAATCAGGGCCTAGACCACTAGATGTAGGGGGTGGGCTTCAAAACACATTCCACGATGTCATGATGGTTCAATATGCTGTTAGTGCTGTCTGATTCTCTACGATGTCTTGATGGACGACAGTTATTGGCTATGAGGGCAACCGACCGAAGTACACTATCAACCGATTATGCTTAATTCCACAGAGCGGTTTCAGATTTGCCATCTGATGACATT
>CAYMKL010000142.1:0-16537 GCA_964390805.1 uncultured Anaerolineae bacterium
GATAGGATACCACTAAAACTCTCACCTATCAAATCACGCTTGACAGAGTACTAGGAGTCAGTCAGTCCCTCTTGAATCGCGTACAGCGCTGCCTGGATACGATTTGCCAGGTGCAGCTTGCCCAGGATGTTGCTGACATGCGTGGTCACTGTCCGGTCGCTGATGTACAGCATGTCGGCAATCTCCTGGTTTGTCAGCCCCTGGGCCACCATTTTCAACACCTCCACCTCACGCGCTGTGAGCGGCTCGACCAATGCTTCGCCGCGCGTCTCAACCGGAGGCGTAGGAGGCGGCTCCGAAAGACGCGATAGCTCCTGCAATAGTTTTCGCGCGATCTTGGGATGAAGCGAGGATTCCCCGCGATGCACCTCGTGGATAGCACGCACCAGGTCCTCCGAAGAGGAATCCTTGAGGAGATAGCCCATCGCTCCTGCCTTGATGGCGGGGAAGACCTTGTCGTCGGCGGCAAAACTCGTCAGCACCAGGATGCGCGCCTCCGGCCAGTGGGCAACGATACGACGTGTGGCTTCGATTCCGTCCATTTCGGGCATCATCAGGTCCATCAGGATGACGTCAGGCCGGAGGCGCCGCGCCGCAGAGACCGCGTCCTGGCCGTTATCGGCCTCTCCCGCGACCTCGATGTTCGGGTGCGTCGCCAAGAATGAGCGAATGCCGTCACGGACAATGGTGTGGTCGTCTACGACCAGGACGCGTATCGGGCCGGCATTTGCCTGATCCGTCATTGGTCTACCTCCACCCGCACTGTTGTGCCCACACCAGGCTCGCTTTCCACGTTTAATCGCCCGCCCATCTGCTCAGCCCGCTCCGCCATCCCGCGCAGACCCATCCCGCCGCTCTTACACCCGGCCATTGGGTCAAACCCTATCCCGTCGTCCACCACTTCCACACTGGCTGTCCTGGGATCCAGCTTCAATGAAACGGTGATACTGCGCGCCCCGGCATGCTTTAGGGCGTTGTTCAGCGCCTCTAGGGCGATGCGATACAGTCCCTCCTCGACCTCCGGATGCGGCCGGCTTTTGCCCTCGACGTGAAACGCCGACTGCAGACCAACTCGCCTTTCCACCGACTCCAACCGCGTCTCCAGGGCGGCGACCAACCCTTCCTCCTGCAGAATAGGCGGCCGCAACTCAAAGACGAGCAGCCGCATCTCTCCCAGCGCCTCTCTGGCTGTGCTACGTAGCTTGCGCACGTTCTCGGCCGCCATGTCCAACTGCCCTGATTTCAACTGTCGGTCCGTCGCGTCGCCATACAGGCTCACGGCGTATAGGGACTGGGTCACCGAGTCGTGAAGCTCGCGGGCCAGGCGGTTGCGTTCCTCAAGCACGCCCACTTCGCGGCTGCGCTCGTACAGGCGGGCGTTCTCGATGGCAACCGCTACCTGATCGCCCAGGCTCTGCACGACCTGCTGGTCCTCTTCGCTGAAAGCGTTTAACTCGCTGCTCTGGACGTCCAGGGTACCGATGACGCGGTCGCCTACGCGCAGAGGGACAACCAGTTCGGATCGGGTGTCCGGCAGACCATCCATCGCCAGGTAGCGCGGGTCCTGGGATACATCGTTGACGATTACCGCCTGTTTGCTTTGCGCTACCTCGCCGTTCAAGCTGCCTCCTCCGATCGCCAAAGGTGTGCTCTGGATTTCCCAGTCCAGACCCATCCCGCCGCTGCCAGCTCGAAAAACCAGGACGTTTCTCTTCTTATCCACCAACAAGATCCCGACGTAGTAATATCCAAACGCTTCTCGGATCAACTCAACCACCCGAGTTAGCAGCTCATCAATGTCCGCGATCGACGCCGTAAGGTCCCGGCTCACGCGCATGCTGGTCTCCAGTTGGAGGGCGCGTCGCCGGAGAGCCTCCGTTCGCTCCTTCACCCGCTCCTCCAGGCTGCTGATCAGTTCACGCAACTGGGTTGTCATGCTGTTAAAGGCCCCGGCCAGCAGGCCGATCTCGTCCTCCCGCTCCACCACAACGGCCTGTTGCAGGTCGCCGGCCGAAACCCGCACGGCGGTGCGCACTAGATCGGCCAACGGGGTTACGATGCCCTGGGCGAGGATCAGCGAGACCAGCCCCGCACCCAGCACCACCGCCGTTGCCACGCCCATCTGGATGCCCAGCGTGGTATAGACCGCACCCAGGGCCTCAGCCTCGGATTGTTCGGCCAAGAGCGCGACCTGGAGTTCTGGCAACCAGCGAAAAACCCCGATCACGCGGTCACCTGCATAGTTATCGTACCATCCGTAACCGCTGGCATGCTCTTGCGTCGCTGCATATGCGGCCGCGGTAAAAACGTAATCACTACCTGATAATGGCCTATTGAGAGAGCGCGGCTCGGTCAACATGACTTGAATGCGAGTAAGCAGATAGGTCTCTCCGGTTTCCCCCAGTCCTGATCGTTCGAGCATGATCTGGCTCAAGGTAGCCATACCGGCGCGACCGGCCAGGATACCCAACACCTTCCCCCCATCGTCAAGGACCGGACGTACAGCCACGACCGCAATCCCGCCAATTGACAGTGAATAGGAAGGTGGATACAGGTATTCCCCCTTTAACCCTTTCTGAAAATAGACCGGGCTGCCAGGGCCACCATAGTGACCTTCCCGCCGGGGATCAGTTGACAGTACCACACGCCGGTCGAGATCCATCAAGAACAGTTCGTCCAGGCGCTGGTTCCCTTCCACCATCTGGCCAAGGCGCTGGTGCAACTGGTCGGAGGCAATCTGGTGATCTACGGGGTCCGACAAGGGAGACAAGACCTCGCGCATGTGCCCTATCGTCTCATCTCCGATCACCGTGGCGGCCAAATCGGCCTGCAAACTGCTGGCCCAGGTGTTGAGCTCGGCTTCTTTGAGCGTCGCCACTGACCTGAGTTGGTTGATCACCTGCTGGCGCCCGCTGGGAAATCCGACCGCGCTCGAAACCGCGCCAAAAGCAATTGCCGGCAGCAGGGCTGCCAGCACGACAGTGGCAAACAACCGGCTGCGGATGGTGACCGGTCGAAAGGCAGGGACGATCTGTGAGAGGAGCACCAGTGCCCACGAGGCGGTGATGCCCAGGACAAAGATGCACAACGCTGGCGATTGCGCAACATCGTAGCGGGGCAATCGCTCGAATTTGGAGACCAGAAAGACCAAGATCCCATACAAGCCGGCCGCGGCCAGCCAGGCAACCCTCTTGCCAGGTAGAACGACTAGGCCCACCAGAAGGATCAGCAGGATACCGGCTGCAGTGTAGGCCAGGCCTGCGCCACGCCACACCAACTCAGCAGTTCCACAGGCAGCCAGCAGCCCGAAGAGAATCCAAAAACCGGCCGCATCCAGTTGTCCACGGCGGATCAGCCGGCCGGCTGGGAGAAGGCACAGGGAAGCCAGCAGGACGCCGGCCGCGGCCGCCAACATCTGCCAGGCGCCCGTGTAGAAGTACGTGAGTACGTCAAAGCCAACGGCGACGGCCGCAAAAACAGCACCGATCATCACAATTCGGCTAGTTCGCATGGCGCGACGCCCTTCGTCCAACGCTGATTTCCGGAGCCTCACTGGCCAGTGCTGACGCCAACCCATTGACCACTCCTTATCCGTGCTGCGGTCCAGCAATTCAACATATGTGACAATGGCTGCGGGGTTTCATTGTTAATTCGGAGCCGATTTGACCAACAGCGCCGGTCACGAGGATGTTTTGCATTTCCGACATTGGCTTTACTCTCCTTTGAGTTTGCTTATATTGCACCAAACCCAGTATAACACAGCCTCCTTGTTTCGTCAAGGCCAGCTTGAAATTATGGGCAAAAGGTGCTAAAATGGGTTAGCATCTCGGCTGGGGTAGAGAGTGCAAGTAACGAGTCAACGAGTGACGAGTCAACAAGGATGAGGAGGTGGCAATCATGTTGACACGAGGTGAGCTCCAAAGGACGATCGTAGCAACGGTCCTGGCATCTATGCTGCTCTTCACAGCTTGCGCCGAGGTAACCTCTCCGCCGACATCCACAATGGAAAGGCCTTCGCCAACGCCAGAGCCGACGCCCACGGCGATCATAGACAGTTTTTTTCATGCCAGGCAGCAGATGGTTTGGAACCAGATCCGCGCCAGGGGTGTGTCCAACGAAACGGTCCTGGCAGCCATGGAGACGGTGCCCCGCCACGAATTCGTACTCGCCAAGTACCTGGAGCAGGCCTACGCCGATCATCCCCTCCCCATCGGCTACGGCCAAACTATCTCCCAGCCTTTCATCGTGGCCTGGATGACCGAGCTGCTGGAGCTGGAGAAAGACAGCAAGGTGCTGGAAATTGGCACCGGCTCGGCTTACCAGGCGGCGGTGCTGGCTGAAATAACAGACCGGGTCTATACCATAGAGATCATCGAAGAGTTGGAGAAGGGCGCGGAGGAGAGGCTGAAGAGGCTGGGCTACACCCAGGTGAAGGTGAAACACGCCGACGGTTACTTCGGCTGGGAGGAGCACGCCCCTTACGATGCCATCATCGTCACCTGTGCCCCCGATCACATCCCCCAACCCCTCGTCCAGCAGTTGAAGGACGGCGGGCGGATGGTATTACCCGTGGGGCCACCGGGCGGCTACCAGAGCCTGTGGCTGATCACCAAACAGGGCGACCAAGTCGTCACCAGGAACCTGGGCGGTGTGAGCTTCGTGCCCTTGACGGGAGAGCATTGAGTTTCGGGTTTCGAGTTTCAAGTTTGCAGCAGAAAGGTCTGAGATGTCGTTAGTCTCCATGATCATCGCCGACCGCATGGACTCGCTGACCAGGTACTACGACCGCTGGATGGATCTCATCACCGGCGGGCAGGACAAGCGGGTTCGAGACGCCGTGCTGGGCTATATTGAGCCTGGCGATGTGGTGCTGGACGTGGGCTGCGGCACGGGGACGTTGGCTATCAAAGCGGCCCAAAAGGGAGCTAAGGTCATCGGCTTAGACCAATCGCCGGCCATGCTGAAGCTGGCGCGGGAGAAGGCGCAAGCTAGTGGGGTGGAGGTTGATTTTCGCCTGACCCAGGCCCAGAGCCTTAGTCTGGAAGAGGAGTTCGACGTGGTGACCGCTACCTTCACCCTCAGCGAGATCTCTCCCGACGAGGCGGAGATGGTCGTGGCCGACCTGGCGGGATGTCTGAAGCCCTGCGGCAAGATGATCTTGGCCGACGAGGCGCGGCCCACCAAAGCGTTACAACGCATCGTTTCTGGATTGCAGCGGGCAATAGTGGCTCTGCTCACCTTCATCGCCATTGAGGAACGCCCCACCCGCCTGCACGATCTACGGGGGCTGCTGGAGGCTGCGGGACTGACCGTGACAGACGAGCAACTTTTCCAAAGCGGCGCGCTGCGTCTGGTGGTGGCTGAACGACGGGGTCCGGTGGCGAAACCGAAGCGGGAGATTCTGGAGCCCGTAATCTACAGCGGTCTCAGAGGTTTGCTCTGGGACTCGCTCTGCTGGCTTTTTATCCTGCCCCTGAGCGTGAGATCGGGACTGTACAAAATCGGCAGCCCAACCCAGGACTCACCCCTGCTCCTCACCTGCAATTTCTACATGACTTTCAAGCAGGTGGTCAAAGCCCTCCAGGGCCAGCATTGCTGGCTGATGGTCCAAGACACCGAAGGGTGGAATGTCTGGTGCTCAGCCGATGCCCGAATCTTCAGCGCGGAGAAGGCCGCGGCCCTGATGCGCGCCTACGACGCCATCTACGATGGAGACAATCTGCTCAACAGCAAAACCATCATCATACCCAGGCTGGGTGGGAGGATAGCAAAGCGACTGTCCGAGCTGACGAGCTGGCGGGTCATCAAAGGCCCCATCGAAGCCCGTGACCTGCCAGCATTCATCGAGGGCAGCCTGGTGGCCACGCGGCCCATGCGCAGCCTGAGGCGCTACTATAGCCTTCCCCACCGACTGAGGGTAGGGACGCTAACGGCGCTCGTCGCCATCCTCTGTGCGCTGCCCTTCCTGTTTATCCTGAGGGAGTTCCTGCCATTTTTTCTTGCCTTCGGCCTCATCAGCTCCTTCGCGCTGGCCATCTTTCACTATTGGATCCCAGGCCGAACCGGTGTGGTCAAGGAGTTGCTGTTGGGAGCATCGGCCTTCATTGGGCTGCTGGGCTGGACCGTTGGCCGAGGCCAGCCTTTGACCCTGCGTCTGGGGTGGGTCACGTTGGCCCTGCTCATCTATTCCTTCGTCTTGGGCTTCATGTACCAGTCCACCACGCCGGTGATTTATTGGAAGAGAATCTGGAAGTAGAGGTCATCTATGAATAATTAGGAGGAACACTTGATGCGACTAGGGGGCGAAAAAGTCCACATCCGCCCTATGGTTAGGGAGGATGTGGACAAGATGGGGGACTGGCGGCCCTTCACCGATCCACTCAACTTCCTGTGGAATGGGCCGCCACGCAGCAGCAGCGAGAATAACATCTGGTTTGAAGCGCAAGCCAACGACCCCAGCCGGCGGTGGTATGCCGTCGAAGACCTGGCCGGTCGCCTGATCGGGAGGCTGAGCCTGCGGCGGATCAACTGGCGCAAGTCGGCTCGCCTGGGCATAACCCTGGGGGCCGACTACGTGGGCCAGGGCTACGGCACCGACGCCATCCGCACGTTTTTGGCCTACTACTTCGGGGAGCTGGGCTTCGAAACGCTCTACTTGGATGTAGCTGCCCCGAACAAGCGGGCCATCCGCTGCTATGAGAGATGTGGCTTCGAGCACATTGGCAGCCACTACCAAGAGGTCGGCAGCAATGGGCGTTTGGCCTTCCTCAAGGATGATGAATATCGCGACATCAGACGGTTCTTCAAGAAGAAGAAAGGGCGCAATGTTGTCCTGTTCTACGACATGAAGATCAAGAAAGAGGATCTAAAAGTGCACCAACTCATAAGTTGAACAGAAAGGGGCAAAATGAAAAGCAATAAGGCGAGATCTAAGCTGATGGTTGCTCTATGGGCGGCGGTTCTGGCCGGCGGGCTTTTGCTGCTGGCGCTGAACGCGGGAGGGAGTGCCCTAGCCGTTGAACCCCCACCTCCATCGCAATGGGTTAGACCACGGGAAGCTCCCACGCGACCGGCTCCGCAAGATTCGCCGTCTCCCCGCACGGGTTTCGTACCGCTGGCGATGGACCTGTCTCACTTGAGGGGAGACAAGATGCCCCAGGGAGTCAGCGCTGCGGCTGTGCTCAGCAACTGGGACTGGCGCCAGCAGGGTGTGGTCACTCAGGTGCAGAACCAGGGAGATTGCGGTGCGTACTACGCCTTTGCATCCCTGGCGAACTTCGAGTCCATGCTGCAGATTGACGGCGCCGGCAGCTACGACTTCTCAGAGAACAACGCCAAAGAATGTCCCTGGCGCGACCCCAGTTGCAGTGGAGGCAACTACTGGGAGATGGCTGGCTGGTTCTCCCAAAAGGGCACGGTGCTGGAATCGTGCGACCCGTACGTGGACAGCGATGTCAACTGCAATAACGCTTGCCCGTACATAAAGACCCTGCTGGACTGGCGGTTCATCTCGTTTGGGGTGCCCAACACAAACGTGCTGAAGGGCTACATTCAGACCTATGGGCCGGTCTATGCCTCGATGTATATAGGCAGCCTCTTCGATAGAGACTGGCAGCGCGAATTCTCGGACTACGATGGCTCTTATACACTCTACCACGAGGGAGCGCGCGATCCAAACCATGCCGTGCTGATCATCGGTTGGGACGACGACCTACCCCACGCAGGGGGAGCAGGCGGCTGGATAGTGAAGAACAGTTGGGGCACTGATTGGGGAGGCCCTTGCGGTTACGGCTCGGAAGGGGGGTATTTCACCATTGCTTATGGCTCGGCCGGCATCGGCGAGAACTCCTCGTTTATTTCCGACTGGCAGGACTACGACCCTGATGGTGGAATGATGTTCTACGATGAGGCCGGCATGACCACCGCATGGGGGGGATGCCAAGGCTCAACGACTGCCTGGGGACTGAGTAGATTCATCCCTCCCGCAAGTACTTATGTCACGCGAGTGGGGTTCTACACTACCGACGCCACTACCGACGTTGACGTGTACATCTACGACGATTTCAACGTAACAGCGCCGAGCAATCTGTTGTGGAGCGGTGTGAATTACGGCTTCGCCGAGGCTGGCTACCATGGGGTAGAAGTGAGTCCGCCTTTGGCGGTGTCGGGAAACGACGACGTCATTGTCGTAATGAAGTTCACCAACGAGAGCTACGAGTATCCCATCCCGGCCGATAGCGAAGGTCCGTATGTAACGTGGCGCACGTATGTCAGTTGCGATGGCAGCAGCGGCTCGTGGTACGATGTGGGGGCAAGCGACCACCACGACGTAGCCATCCGCTTGCGCACCTCGGGCGCCCCTCCACCGATGACACCGACGCCAACGCCGACAACGCCGCCCCTCCGCAAAACCTACCTGCCCCTTTACCTGAAAAACTACCCCCCTCCTACCCCTACACCGACCGCAACCACCACCCCGGTGGTCACGCCAACGCCCACCCCTACACCGACCCTCCCGCCGACAGCGGTAAAGATTCTCGGAAACCACTCCCATTACATTGACATTATCGGCCACCTGCACATCGTCGGTGAGGTCAGCAATGACACGGCCAATCACTTACGCGATGTCCAAATCACCGCCAACATATTCGACGGCAGTGGTCAGCTCATTGACACCGACTTTGCAAACATCCACCTGGACAATCTCCCTGCCGGCGACAAGGCGTGCTTTCGTATCTCCCTTGAAGAGCCAACCGGTTGGTCATATTACGAGTTCGGGCCTACTAGCTATTTGGCGGATGGCGAGCCTTTGCCCAACCTTGCGACTCTAAACGATAGCGGCTCCTACTATCCTGTTTTTGGTTGGTATGAGGTGATCGGCCAGGTCCGCAATGACCACGGCACTCGCGTCGAGTATGTCAGACCAGTAGGTACACTCTATAACGCATCCGGCATTGTCATCGGGTGTGACTTCACCTCTATTGAGGATATGCACTTGGATCCCGGTCAGACTAGTTCTTTCGAGATGGTATTCCTCGGGCGCGATTACGCTGATGCTGCTGCCTACCGACTCCAAGTTGACGGCAATCCGCAACCGTTGAGCACAGTACGTTGAAAATAGCAGAAGGGAGAACTGAGGAACTAGGTAACGAGGAACAAGTCAACGAGGAACTGACTCAGGCTTAACCTTGGCATCGCGATACAGGTCTTGCAGGACTCGCTGCATCTGTAGGGGTTCGTCGAAGGAGAGATAAACGGGCTCGACCTTTTCTTCGTCGGTTTTGTATCCTAGCTTGATGGCTGGGCGGGCTCTCAGGCCAAAGTGGACTTGGCCTACTTCGATTTCCCTGATCGTGTGTGGCTTAAAGAAGATGTACCACCAGCCGATATCACTCTTGGGCGCGCCCACCAGGAAGCGTGAATTGAGCATCCTGGCCATCACGATGTGCTCCCTGGTTTCCATGGTGGCGAAGTCAGCAGTAACTTCCACGAAATAGCGCCGCTCATCTCGCACCTCAAACAGGCCAGTGGCTCGGACGGAGACCTTCTCATCAGGCATGAGCTCAGGAGAGCTTGGAGATGGGGGAAGCTTTGTCCTGCGAAAGAGGATGAAACCCCGCCGCTTGGCCAAGAGCGTAACCAAAACGAGGATCAAACCGAGGACGATGATCAAAGCGGCCTGCTCACCCGCCAAGCCGCCAACTTTCCAGGTCAAGCCACTGGCCAGGGCAAAGACCAGAGGCACGAGGTTCAGTCTCAGAGGGCCCAGGCGGTGGCGATTCAGTTGGTAACTCGCTTTGAGGATGAACCCAATGATGCTCATGAGAGATTAATTAAATAGACACCGCCGATGAGCAATGCAGCGCCAATGAGAAGGGCCGGGGTAATTGGCTCATCTAGGAGCAGCTTGCTGAAAGACACTCCAAACAGAGGCTCTAAATAGACAAAGCTTGCCGCCCGACTGGCTTCCATTCTTTGGAGTGCCCTAAACCAGATTACGAAGGCGAAAACGGTGCAAACTAGCGATAGGAAGGCAATGCTGAGCCATGCACTAGGCGGCAGGGTCGGCAGCTTGGCGATGAGGCTGGGCCTGATAAGAAACAGCAGAGGTATGACCGCCGCCATCATAGCCCCACCGACCACCATTAGAGGCGGATACCTGGCCACCAAAGGCTTGCCCAGTATGGTGTAGATGGCCCAGCAAAGTGGAGCCAACATGGTGATGAACACGTAGCGAAGATAGCTGAAATCAATCTGTTGGTCGCTGGCGTAGCGCACGATGACATACAAACCCAAGAAGGCGATGGCCAGACCCATCGCCTTCTTGATTGTCGGCCGCTCCCTCAGAAACACAACGGACAGTACGAAGGTGAAGGCAGGGTTCAGGGAGATGATCAGGCTGGCCGTGCCAGCGGGGATTCGGCTCTCACCCGTGTTCAGAGCAAGGTTGTAAGCCACTGCTCCCGACAGCCCCAGGAGAATCAGACCCAGCCAATCTCTCCTGACCATCTGCCAGAAGGCCGCCCGACGCGTGGTCAGGAGCAAGACGCCGAAGACGAGGGCCACCGGGATGAACCGCAAAATCGTCAGTTCCATGGGGGCCAGGAACTGCACGGCGTGTTTGATGGCAATGAAGGAGTTGCCCCAGATCAGAACGACCAGCACGAGCGACAGATAGGTGATCTTCGTTGGTTTCATCTCAGGTGGAAGTGATGGGTGACGAGGAATGAGTAACGAGGAATGGGGAAACTTATCCCTCATCCCTCATCCCTCATTCCTCGTCACTCGTTACTCGTTTACTCGTTGCCCTCAATATGCCCTGGCGAAGACCGCTTGTTCCCTGGCCTCCTCACCGCAGAGAATGCAGCGGCCCGCCTCTCCCTTCTGGTCGAAGGGGATGCAGCGGATGGTGGCTTTCGTTTCGTCTTTGATGGTCGCTTCGCACTCGCCAGAACCGCACCAGTAAGCGTAGATGAAACCGCCGTCCCCCTCGATTATCCGCTTGAACTCCTCATAATCGTCCACTTCAAAGGAGTTTTCGTCGAGGAAGCTCTTGGCTCGTCGGAACAGGCTCTGCTGGATGTCATCAAAGAGGTCGTCGAGGCGCTGGGCCAGGCCCTCTTGGGGAACGGTGGTCTTCTTGCCCCCTTCCCGCCGGGCCAGGATGACTTGCCCCTGGGCCACGTCTCTGGGACCGATTTCCAGGCGTAGGGGTACGCCCCGCAGTTCCCACTCGTTGAATTTCCAGCCGGGCGAGTACTCCTCCCGGTCGTCCACCTTGTAACGTATCTCCTTGCCGAAGGCGATATCCTGAGCCTGTCGAAGGGTCATGGTGATATCTTCGACTGCTTTCAGAACCCCTTCTTTCTCCCCCTCGTCCCTCCAGATGGGGATGATGACGAGCTGGATGGGAGCTATCTTGGGCGGCAGGATCAAACCCTGGTCGTCGCCGTGAACCATGATCACCGCCCCCACCATGCGGGTGCTGAGCCCCCAGCTCGTAGTCCAGCAGTACTGGAGCTCGTTGTTCCGGTCCAGGTATTTGATGTCGAAGGCCTTGGCGAAGTTCTGACCCAGGAAGTGGGAGGTGCCGGACTGTAGAGCCCACCTGTTACCCATCATGGCCTCGATTGTGTAACTGGCATCCCCCCCAGCGAATCTCTCCGACTCACTCTTGCGTCCGGTGATGACGGGAATAGCAGCGTCGGTCTCCGCGAAGTCGCGGTACACTTCCAGCATACGCAGGGTCTCTTCTTCTGCTTCCTCGGCGGTGGCGTGGGCGGTGTGCCCCTCCTGCCAGAGGAACTCGGTGGTGCGCAGGAACAACCGGGGACGCTTCTCCCAGCGCACTACGTTGCACCACTGGTTAATGAGAATGGGCAGGTCCCGATAGGAACGCACCCACTGGGAGTACATGTGGCCGATGACTGTCTCCGAAGTAGGGCGCACGATGAGAGGCTCTTCCAGCTTCTTCCCGCCGCCGTGGGTCACCACTGCCAGCTCCGGAGAGAATCCCGCCACGTGCTCGGCTTCCTTCTGGATGAAGCTCTCAGGGATAAATAGGGGGAAGTAAGCGTTCACGTGGCCGGTGGCCTTGAAGCGGCGATCCAGGCCTTCTTTGATGTTCTCCCAGAGGGTGTAGCCATAGGGTCGGATGACCATACAGCCCTTGACCGGGGCGTAATCGGCCATCTCCGCCCGCTGGATGACGTCCGTGTACCAGCGGGAATAGTCCTTGCTGCGCGGTGTGATTTTCTTTGTCATGTTCTCTCCTCCTCTTTGGAAAGTGGAAGTTGGAAATTGGAAGGTGGGCAGCCAGCTCCAATCTCCAATCTCCAACCTCCGACATCCAACATCCAACTAAACCCAAAACACCCCGTCCTCTAAGGACGAGGTGCTTATACCCCGTGGTACCACCCTAGTTGGCTTGCCACAGCCCACTCGATCGGTACAGAGTACCCAAGACCTGACAGGTTTTCGAAACCTATCAGGTCTCCAGATTTCCTCGATACCGCTCCTTACGATAACGGGAAGATTCCGGCCAAGCTTAATGGCTTTCGCGCCTTTCGCGATCGCCTTTTCGCTCGCAGCTCCTGGGTGGGTTCAGTGTGGGCTTTGATGCTAGATCTCACCTTCTCTAGCTCGCTGTGATCATTGCCCTGCACCTACTATTCCCATTCGTAGCCTTTGATGTATTGGCAGATAAGATAACACAGATTCGGCGTTTTGTCAAATAGGCCTCTGCTCCCCAGCCCCCCTTCCCCTTCCCCTTAACCAAATCAGTCCCAGCGCGGCGATGACGCCGATTAGATCATAGCCGACGTCGGCCAGTTCGAAGTCTCGGTCGGGGGTGAGTTCTTGGTGTAGCTCATCGAGAAAGGCGAACAGCAGACAAATAGACAAGGGGACCCGGAGAGGGAGAGAGCTTCTCCTTACATTATCTCTCGCTCTCCCCTTCTCCTCGTCTCCCCGTCGGCTGTTGGAGAGGGCACGATGGAGCAGGGCGGCGAGGCCAGCGTACTCGCCGATGTGAGCAAGGCGGTCAACGCTGATGCCGGGCCCAGACGAGGGAAGGAAATCCAATGGATCAGGGCGTGAGGAGAAGTAAGAGATGCCTGCCATCCAGATGAGAACGGGAGCCCAGTATTGCACCAGGCGTGAGCGTCGAAAGCAGTTGATGATGTATGCCAGTGTGTTCCTCCCGTGATTTGCACGCGGATCCAGCGTGGGAGTAATGAAGCTGAGCCGGGCGCAAACGATGTGGGGGACTTTCATCATTTGGGGAGAGTTGATATGTTCCTGGCCCAGTCACGGTTAGCTCGGTACCAGGCCACCAATTGAGCAACACCCTCAGCGAAAGGAAACTGCGGCTGCCAGCCTTGTCCTGAGCCTTGTCCTGAGCTCCGTCGAAGTCCTGGTCGAAGGGCCAACAAATGCGCCGCCTTGCCGATGTCCGCCCACGTGGCCAGCACATCAGCGGGATGGCGCGGCTTGTACTCAATGCTTGCTTTCTTCCCCACTAACTCTTCCACCAACTGGATAGCATCCATCAGCACCACCGGCGTATCTGAGCCCAGGTTGATCACCTCGTAGCCCAATGGTTTGAGGCCGGCGATGGTGCCTAAGGCGATGTCGTCCACGTAAGTGAAGTCTCGCTCCTGCCTGCCATCTCCGTAGACGATCACTGGCCGCCCCTCGCTGATCCACTGCACGAAGCGGAACAGGCTCATATCGGGCCGCCCCGCCGGGCCGTACACGGTAAAGTAGCGCAGTACGGTCACGTCAATGTCGTACAGGTAGTGATACGTGTAGCACAGCGCCTCCGCCGCCTTCTTGGAGGCCGCGTAGGGGGAAAGCGGCCCATCGGTGTTGGCGTCCTCCCGAAACGGCCGGGGGTTGTTGGCTCCGTACAGGCTAGACGTGGATGCCTGCACGAACTTCTTCACCCCGAACTCCCGGCACAACTCCAGCAGGTTCAGCGTGCCGGTCACATTTGTCTCAAAGTACACCCACGGATTCTGGACGGATTGGCGGACCCCCGCTCTCGCCGCCAGATTGATCACCGCGTCGAAGGGCACAGTTCCTTGCTCCTTGAGCTCCCACAGTTCCCCCAGCCCCTGGCGGTCCGTGATGTCCAAGCGGTGAAACTCGAACCCAGGCTTACCTTCGAGCTGCGCCAGCCGCCAGTGCTTAAGGCGCACATCGTAGGCGTCGTTTAGGTTGTCCACGCCTGCCACAGTGTGGCCATCAACGAGCAGGAACTCGCTCACCTTCCAGCCGATGAACCCGGCGCAACCAGTCACCAGGTAGGTCGCCAAAGTACCTCTCCTTTTAGTTAGACATTACCAATACAGCGGCACGCCGGCAAGGGCAGAAACGACTCGGTCAGACAAGCAGCATGCGCATCGGTTGCAAGGTGCGAGTGAAAGGGTTCAGCACCAGACCGAGAATCTCCAGGGTAACCACCCCCAAGAGTGGCTCATCGCCAGGCTCCCCGAGAACCACGGGTGTATAGCTCTCTCCCTGAGGCAGCACAATATGGCACTCGGACACCTTGCGCTCAACCGAGGTGCCATCAGCCAGGGTGAAAGTCATAGATCGCTTCGGCGACAACCCTATCGCTTGCCAGTCCTTATGCGGTAGCAACGTGATGCGGTAGCAACGTGTAGGTTGCACCGCTGTCCACCAGAAAGTGCACGGTTGCCTGCTTGCCAGTTGGGCCAGCCACGATGCCTTCAATGTAAGTGACTCCCACAGCCTGGGGCCCCCTTTCTTTTCCTTACCCGCTTCGGCTCCGCAGGGATAAGTTGCCCACCCAGCGCCTGATGGCCTCCACCACACCAGCCGCCCCTCGGGGATGCTTGTGACCTCGCTTCTGTCTCTGCTCCCCGCCATCCTCGGGGGAATAGTAGTAGTAATAATAGTACCCCCCTCTACCTCTGTGAGAAAGCTTGTTCAAGGCCGCGCCCAGGAGATTGGCCCCCACTTTGTCCAACTGCTCCTTCCCCCGCTGGGCCACCCCCCGCCGCGTGGTGCCAGCGTCCACCACCAACAACACCCCATCCACCTGGTTGGCCAGTATCGAAGCATCGGTGACGGCCAGGATGGGAGGACTATCGAAGATAAGCACATCCGTTTCTCCCTTGAGCTGTTCAATCAACTCCCTCATGCGCTGCGAGTTGAGGAGCTCCGAAGGATTGGGTGGCAACGGGCCGCAGGTAAGCACCCGTAGGTTCTCTACCTCCGTCGTCTGCAGATAGCCATCGGTGCTAGGGCTCTTGTCTAAAAGGGCATTGGTCAACCCCAGGTTCCTGGACGCCTCGAAGTACTGATGCAAGGTGGGACGGCGCAGGTCGGAGTCCACGACGATGACCGACAGCCCGGCCTGGGCCATCACCGTTCCCAGGTTGGCCACGGTGGTGGTTTTCCCCTCGGTGGGGTTGGTGCTGGTAACCATCAGAGTCCTCAAAGGATTATCCACCGTAGAGTACTGGATGTTGGTGCGCAGGGCGCGATATGCTTCCGAGATAGGCGATCTGGGGTGGGCAGCGGCGATGAGCCTGTCCTGGTCATCGGTTGACTGGAAGCGGGTGATGACGCCCAAGGTGGAGATGCCCAAAGCCTGGCCGACGTCCTCGGAGGACTTGATGGTATCATCCAGGTACTCGATGAGAAAGGCCACGCCCACAGCCAGCATGCAGCCCACCACCGCGGCCAGGAGGGTGTTCTGGAGCTTGCGGGGCTTGATGGGGAACCTGGGCAACCTGGCCGGCTCGACGGTAACCACGTTGTCCATGGCCTGAACCTCTGCCAGGCGGATGTCCTCGTAGCTGCCGAGAAGGCTGGCATAATTGCTCTGGTGCTGGGCCAAGAGGGTCTGAAGCCTGGCCAGCTCCGTCTGGTCAGCGGCGGTATCTGAGCCTTGCAAGTCGTTGATGGCTTGCTGGGTGGCCTCCATGTCGCTTTCAATGATGCCTAACTGCTCGCTCAGATTCTCCTTGGAACTGGCGAAGCGGCTCAGTTGCATTTCCGCGTTCTGCTCGATGAAGACCTCCGGGAGGGTGTTGGCTACATCCATGGCCAACTGTGGATCGTCGCTCTCCACGCTCAACTCGATGAGCTGAGTGTCCCGCACTGGCCTGACGTCAATGGCAGCAGGTAGTACCCCTCCATCCGTTTCCTCCGTCTCCTCTGTCTCCACCCCCAGCCTGCTTGCCACTTCCTCGAGGACGGGGCGTTTGGTGAGCAGTTCCGCGTAGGTTTTGGCCAGACGTTCACTGGTTATGAGCGAAGTATAATCAGTGACAGCGGGATTACGGGCCTGGTTGATGAGTAAAGTGGTCGAGGCGCGGTAGATGGGGGTCATGTTGCGGCTCACCAGGTAGGCCGTGCCGCCAGCCAAAAGAGTCCCCAACACAATCAACCACAACCATCTCCAGAGCACAGTGAAGTATTGTCTTAATTCCATGCTTTTTCTCCCCCTTGGTAACTACTCAGGCCGTAAGCGTTCGTCAAGATGTTCATAAAACCTCCACGA
>CAYMKL010000143.1:0-16465 GCA_964390805.1 uncultured Anaerolineae bacterium
ATTCACTACCGGACACTTTTAATAGAAATCAAGGGGTTCGAATTCCAAGGCCGCAAATGCGACGGGGATTGGCATGCCTTCATCCAGGAAGTGCTCGAGCAAATCCAAACCGAGTCGGAAAAGGCTTAGATCACACCGGTCTGTACGATGGATCACGCCAATCCAGCCTTCCAGGTGGGCCAGGGCGCCCAGGTAGACGATCCAGATATACGCCAGGCACGCCGCAATCATCAATCGCGCCAGTCGCACGGGATCATCCAGGTGGCTTTTGTGCAAGTGAAACCCTCGGCTCTTCTGGTCCGAGAAGAAGGTCTCGATACGGAAGCGTTTGGTGTACCAGTCACAGGCTTCCTCGGCCAACAGCATATTGGTGATCAGATAGATGGGCTCTTTACACCCATCCCGCCACCAGGCGATGGCATGCAGCGGTCCATACTTCTCGTGTGTGAAGGCCACCTTGGGCAAACTGAGCGGCAGATCCCCTGGCTTGATGTCCAGCTCCGCGAAGGTGAACTGCTCTCCAGCCTCGAAGAGCACTGTGTTCTTGGCGGTGCGGCACACATATTCCCACCCCAAGCCATCCACCGTGGCCTGAAGCGTGATACCATCGAATTCCCCGTCGCCCAGGAAGACGACTTGAGCACCTAGCGGGATCATGGGCTGGACCTGTTCGATCAGGGCCACGTGGAGTTCTTCAGGCAAATGTCCTTTGCTACCCTTGACTACCATCCAGGCAATGGGCAGCGCTCGTTTCTTGTAGACCACGCCCAGTACCAGGGCGATACATCCACGTCCGACGGCACTACCATCCATCACCAACACCAGGGGACGATGGGACAAACTGACCAACAGCATTTCGGCGAAGGGCATAAAGTACGTCTCGACATCGATTCGGTCGTTCTTGACCCAGCGATAGAAGCGTTTGACGCGGCTTTCTCGTTTGGTGCCGTTGGGGACTTGCTTGGCAATCTCTGGAAAGTTCGTGCGTTTGCTTCCGACGATGCCACTGATGAGGCCAGCCAGGGTGTTCAAGTGTCGAGCTAAATTGCCTTTTGGCTCCTCCGAGTACATCTTCCCCAACGCATCTCGGATGGCGCGAAATCGACGCCGTTTGTCGCTCATGATAGGCTCCTTTCCTCTTCGCTCTTCGGCATGAAGCCTATCATATCACAAAACTCAATCTGCCTCAAAAAAGTGTCCGGTAGTGAAGCACGCAAATCACTGCTGGGACTCAGCAAGTTCTCTTCACCGTCTATGCCCCTCCAGGTATTGGGGAACGAGCAGTGTATGATCATCTGCAAGACATTCGGGCCAACATTTCTCTTGTTGCACCGGAAGCCCAGGTGGAGTTGCTGGAGGTGTATGGGGCGGAGTGAAAGGAGTCATTTGGTGGTGGAGAGGCTGGCACATCCGACCGAGGCTGGGTTGCTCGGGCTGTGGACCTATCGCCCGGCCTACTTCTGTGGCCTGCGAGTCTCGACCTGTGAGGGGCTAGACATCCCCCACGGAAAGATGCCCAGCGCTGCCGATGGCACTGTCGGGGCCTGGTTCGTGGAGGGCTACGGTGCGGTGACCAGCGAACCGAATGGTGTGATCAACTTGAACCGCTACCTGCCCATCTCATTGAGTGAGGCACGTCTGACCCGGCGTTTCGAGATGGCCGAGGAAGGGCCTGTGGCTTTCGAGTTTGGCTTCAGCGATGCACTCTCCCTGGAGCTAGACGGGCAGGTGATCTTCGGCGGAGAAAATACTTTCAAAGGCTTTGCGGATCGCGCGGCGCGCGGGTATGTGGAGTTGGGGAGACAATCCCTGCAGCAGGTTTTGACGCCTGGCACGCGTCGCCTCACTGCGGCGCTACGGGTGAGCGAGGGATTCGGGTGGGGCTTGGCACTGGCTGCCCATGGGGAGGGCCTGCGCTGGTTGCCGGCGGAATTGGGATAACAGATGAGCAAAGGGGGCGTAATGCTATGAGTGGTATGGACAAATCTCAGGCGAGAACAACTGCTCTGATCACCGGAGCGTCCAGTGGGATCGGCTATGAATTGGCGAGGGTATTTGCACGGAACGGTTACGACCTGGTGTTGGTGGCAAGAAACAAACAAAGACTCAACCAACTGGCAGACGAGTTGCGACAGCAGTTTGGAACAGCAACCAAGGTGATATCGAAGGATTTGTCTGACGAGAAATCGGCTCAGGAGATCGTTGATGAGCTCCAGCAAGTGTCTATCGAGGTTGACATACTGGTCAACAATGCGGGGTTTGACGTGCATGGGAACTTCTACGAGACGGATATGGGGCGAGAGTTGCAGATGATTCAAGTCAATCTGGTGACCCTGACTCAGTTGACCAAGTTGCTGCTTGGTGGGATGAGAGAGCGAGGATATGGCAGAATACTCAACCTTGGCTCTACGGGCTCATTCATACCGAGCCCTCTCAATGCGGTCTACTCGGCGACGAAAGCCTATGTGTTGAGCTTTTCGGAGGCCATAGCCGAAGAGCTTCGGGGAAGTGGGGTCACAGTCACTGTGCTTTGTCCTGGAGCGACCAGGACGGAGTTTCAGAGGCGAGCGGGAATGGAGTCCGTTCGACTACTTCGGTTGGGAGTGATGGATGCCAAGACGGTGGCGGAGATCGGTTATCGTGCCTTGATGACTGGAAAGAGGGTGGTTGTTCCTGGATTGCTCAACAGAGTGCAGATCCTGCTGGCGCGCCTTCTGCCAACGAGCGTAATAGTAAGAATGGCGAAGATCATGTTGGGGGGATAGCCAGTTGCAATGAGGTCGGCACCAGAGTACGATCAGATCGTTGATGAATTGCGGTGATCTTATGATCGCATGGTAGAGGAACGAGACGGGGAAGAGGTCGCCGCATGGCGATGATCCAAGGATAGGCCAGAATCCGAAGTGGTTTCAGGCGCAGATAGACGGCAACCGTCAGGCTCCGTTTCTGGAACCCCCTGAAGATCGGGGCAAAGTGACGATCGCAGATGTACATGGGGCAGCCAGCCCAGAGGAGCACGTAGAGCGGGTTTGCCGCTGGGCAAGATCGGTGTGGGAGGCGTGGGGCGATTATCACGACTGGGCGCATCAGTGGCTGAAGGAGAAATGAGCAGATCGTCGTTAGCCCACGTTCCTCATCCTACGCCCCACCCCGACGTGAACGCCGTGCTGCACGTGTTGCTATCAGGCGTGCAGGCTGTTCTTGGGGACCACTTGGTGGGCATGTATGTCTATGGCTTAGTTGCCAGCGGTGATTTCGAGCCGCAACGTAGCGACATTGATTTTGTTGTCGTCACCGCCGATGAGCTTTCAGACGAGATGCTTCCGGCCTTGGAAGCGATGCACGCTCGCATTACCGCCAGCGGACTGAAGTGGGCGACTAGATTAGAAGGCGACTATATTCCGCAGTCAGCACTCCGTCGCTACGACCCAATCCAGGCACGATACCCACATCTTGGCGTGGATGGGCATTTTGACGTGGAACAGCACGATAGCGACGGGGTGATTCAACGCCATCTCATTCGAGAACAGGGAGTTGTGGTGGCGGGACCGGCCCCACAAGCCTTGATTGACCCAGTCCAGCCAAACGACCTACGCCGGGCTGCGCTGGGGATATTGCGTGAGTGGTGGTTGCCGCAGCTCCATGATCCCGCTCGGTTGCACAGTGGCGAGTATCAGGCCTACGCCATCCTCACGATGTGTCGGGTGCTCTACACACTACAGTATGGCACCGTCGTCTCGAAATCCGTTGCCGCACGGTGGGCGCAGGAGGCGCTTGGTGAGCGCTGGACAGCGCTAATTGAGCAAGCCTTAGTATGGCATCACGACGCGCCATTGGACAATTTGAACGAAACGCTGCACTTCATCCGGTACACGCTTGAGCGTAGTCAACGATTCGAGATACTGATCGAAAACCAGTCATAGGAGTGGGCTCATCAGATGGAGAAAAGAACAGCTCTTATCATCTTGAGCGTTTTGCTCCTGACATCAACCTGTACATCACCAGGGCCAACGCCCACACCTGACCCGAGCCCTACACCATCTCTCCCCCCTACTCTCGTAGCCTCCCAAGAGCTCACTGTCTCCTCACCCGATGCCAAGATTCAGGTTGTCTTTGTCCTGGAAGACGGCGTACCGTACTACCAGGTAAGCTATTCCGACCGGGAAGTGATCAAGCCATCCAGGCTGGGCTTCAGATTCAAGGAGGCCGATTCCCTGGATCAAAACCTGGTCTTCGTGGACAGCATGCGCCAAAGCGTTGACGAAACGTGGACTCAACCGTGGAGCGAGGTCAAGGAGATTCGCAATCACTATGACGAACTTCGGGTGACCCTGGAGGAATCTACTGAAGCTCCCCGTCGCATGGAAATGGTTTTTCGCGCATATGACG
Organism: uncultured Anaerolineae bacterium; assembly: GCA_964390805.1. GTDB lineage: Bacteria > Chloroflexota > Anaerolineae > VGOG01 > VGOG01 > CAYMKL01. Next base: position 4,390 of record CAYMKL010000143.1, read on the forward strand.
ACGGTCTGGGCTTCCGCTACGAATTGCCTGAGCAGGACGCCCTCACCGACTTTGAGATTAAGGACGAGGAAACCGAATTCGTTCTGGCTGACAACCACCAGGCCTGGTGGATTCCGGCCTACAAGAAAGAACGCTATGAGCTTCTGTACAGGCAATCCCCTGTCAACGATCTGTGGATCGTCCACACGCTATTAACGATGCAGACCTCTGACGGTCTGTTCTTGAGTATCCACGAGGCCGCTCTGACCGACTACGCCTCTATGGCCCTGGCCGCTTCCGGCGATAACACGCTGCAGTGCGACCTCGTTCCCTGGTCCGATGGCGTTAAGGTGCGGGGATCCACGCCCTTCCAAACGCCGTGGCGCACTCTCCAAATCGCCGAAAGCGCGGGGGACCTCATCACCTCCTACCTCATTCTGAACCTCAACGAGCCCAGCAAGCTGGAGGACGTGTCGTGGATCCGGCCGGGCAAGTATGTGGGCATCTGGTGGGCCATGCACATCGGCAAGTGGACTTTGGAGCCGGGTCCCTGGCATGGAGCGACGACGAGAAATGCCAAACAGTACATTGACTTTGCTGCGGAGCACGGCTTCGATGGGATGCTGGTCGAGGGCTGGAATCTGGGCTGGTCCATCCTCGGAGAGCACGAGGGCGAGGGCTTCTACTTCACAGGAGCTTACAGAGACTTTGACCTCGAAGCGGTGACCGCTTATGCAGCGGCTAAAGGGGTCAAGCTCATCGGACACCACGAAACTTTGGGCGGCGTGGCCAACTACGAACGGCAGATGGAGAAAGCCTTTCAGCTCTACCACGACTTGGGCGTGGATACCGTCAAAACAGGCTATGCCTGCTGGGGCAAGTGCATCCGACGTTACGACGAAAGCGGAAAGTTGGCTGGCTTCGAGTGGCATCAAGGTCAATACATGATCAGGCATTATCGCCAGGTGATCGAGACAGCAGCCAGATACCACCTGATGCTGGATGTCCACGAGCCCATCAAAGACACGGGCCTTCGACGCACGTATCCCAATATGCTCACCAGGGAAGGGGCGCGGGGGCAGGAATACAACGCCTGGAGCACGGACAAGGGCAATCCGCCGCAGCACACCGCCATTCTGCCTTTCACGCGCATGTTGGCCGGCCCTATGGATTTCACCCCCGGCATCTTCGATTTGTTTTTCGATGAACATCGGCCTGAGAATCGGGTGAACACCACCCTGGCCAAGCAATTGGCCCTGTACGTCGTCCTCTATAGTCCGTTACAGATGGCCGCCGATCTGCCTGAGAACTATGAGGGACAACCCGCTTTCCAATTCATCGTGGACGTGCCCGTTGATTGGCAAGATACCAGGGTGCTGAACGGTCGGATTGGTGATTACGTGACCATCGCCCGCAAGGACAGAAACAGTGAGGACTGGTATCTGGGCAGCATCACCGACGAGGAAGGTCGCTCTCTGGAAGCACCGCTCACCTTTCTCGATACTGACAGGACTTACGTGGCCGAATTCTATGCCGACGCCGCTGACGCCGATTGGAAGCACAATCCTCTAGCCATGCATATCCATGAGGCTCTGGTAGACCAGAATACGACACTGAGGCTTAGGCTTGCCCCCGGCGGTGGGCAGGCGATTCGCATCCGTCCGGCCACGCAGGAAGAAGCCGGCGGTATTCCGCCTTGTCCATCATGAGGGAGGTGACGGACATTATGACAAAGTGGAACATCGGTATCCTTCATCCTGGCAATATGGGAATATCCATTGCGGCATCGGCGCAGAACAGCGGGCACACGGTCTACTGGGCATCTGGAGGGCGCAGCCCACAGACGCGAGAACGCGCTGAAAGGTTCGGGCTTCTCGATGGCGGCACCCTGGGGACACTCTGCGAAACCTGTTCCGTCATCGTCAGTGTATGTCCGCCTCATGCCGCTGAAGAGGTAGCCAACCAGGTCTTGGCCCATTCTTTCGGGGGCCTCTATCTTGATGCCAACGCGATTTCGCCGCAACGGGCGAAACGGATTGGCGGAGCCGTAGTAAAAGCTGGGGCGACCTTTGTTGACGGTGGCATCATCGGCGGTCCTGCCTGGGAACCTGGGCGCACCTGGCTTTACCTTTCCGGTCGGGATGCAGAAATCGCCGCCTCCTGTTTTTCGGCTGGCCCGCTTGAGGTGAGTGTGATTGGGGAGGAGATTGGAAAGGCCTCGGCTCTCAAGATGTGCTACGCCGCGTACACAAAAGGCACAACGGCCCTGTTGTGCGCCATACTTGCTGCGGCGGAAACCCTGGGGATTAAAGAAGAACTGCAACGTCAATGGTCGCGAGGCGGGTCGGACTTCGCTGAGCAGGCGACGGGACGAGTCAGACGTGTCACGGCCAAGGCGTGGCGATTTGTTGGCGAAATGGAGGAGATTTCGTCCACATTCAGTGAAGCTGGAATGCCCGGTGATTTTCACGCGGCCGCTGCTACCATCTATCGCCGAATCGCTGATTTCAAAGATGCGCCAGCGGCACCTTCTCTGGAGAATGTGCTGGCCGCTCTGATTCAAACTGGGGGAGGGGAGAGTGTCTAGGGGCTATCACTATTCTATGTCAAGCTTGCCGCCGCCTCATAAGAGTCAGCATGCGCCAGCCGAGGCGATGAGAGAACGGATAATGGGCGTAAGCGAGCCCCGGAAGGGAAAGAGAAGGTTCTTTGCCATTACCTCACTAAACAGGAGCCGGTGGTACTGGGTTGTCTGGCCATCGCTAGGAGAGCTGCAAGCCTCCAAGGAGCCCCTGCTTCATACTGGCGAAGGATACGAGAAAACCAAAGCTGAAGCCGTCGAGAGAGCATTGGAGTTGGCAGGGACGGACGCTGAGCGGATCGCAGCCAAATACGCCAAGGCATATCATCGTAGCAAGGCTGACACGAGCCGGAAAGGAGCCCGCCATCGCATCACTGAGCCACCAGATACTCCTGTCGCGCAGGGGTTCTTGTATCGAGACGTCCGTGATGCTATGACAAGGCACTGGGATTCAGTGCCGCATCGAGTCGTGAGGATAACAAGAAAGTACGTGTACGTTGAGCAACACCCATACTCTCCTGATGATCTGACAGGAAGCTGGCTGGATCAGGAGCGTCCCACTTTCCGGCTCGATCGTCAGGCGTTAGAGCAAGAAGGTTATGCGTTCATACCTGCGACCGCAACCATAGCAGATACAGAGGAGCCAATGTTTTTTACCAGGCCGCGCCACAAGTGTGTAGGATGGTATGGACGTCAACTGCCCAAGTGCCTGGGAGTGCTAGGCCTTTCTTGGCCTTGCACAGTGACAGATGTGAAGGAAGCATACCGAAGGTTAGTCAAGCGTGCCCATCCTGACGGTGGAGGCAATCACGATAAGTTTCTAGCGCTGCAAGAGGCCTATGAGCAAGCGCTGCGGATGAGCCTCTGAGAGTTTTGGTAAAATGGTGCTTCGCTTTCGGGGTAGAAAGCGACCTGACATTGCATGGTGAACTGTCGAAAAGCGAAGCGGGAGGTCTGAAACGCCTCTCGCTTTTGCTTTTCAGACTGGACAGCAGAACTGGTGGTTGACTTGCCAGGGTTTCTGCTGTACAATATGAAGCAACAAGGACCTGAATGAGGTGATGCCATGACGGACAAAGAGGAGAGAAGGAAAGTAACAGTCCGGCGACGTCGCCGCACCAAGCCTAAGCCCGAAGGCCGGGAGAGGGCCGAGGCCCCTCGTCGAAGGAGGCCCACCGACAGGGAAAAGGCAGCACCACCGCCCAGAAGAACAGAGCGAGAACAGAGGCCACCATCGCGGCCTCCGGTGCGCCCGCCGTCGGGTGCACCGTTGCCCTCGATTGGACAGTTGACTGGAGGAGGAGGGCGTAGCCCGCTGCTGTTCATCGGCCTGTTGGTGATATTGGGTATATGCTTTGTGGTCGCTATGCCGTTCCTGGGCTCCGACGATTCGGGCGAGGTTGTCTCCAGTCTCCCGACCCCCACGTCTGAGCCGCGCACCCCCATCGTCCAGGCCAAACCGACGGCAACCCCCCGGCCTTTCGTCCCTCCGTCGGCGTCGTCGGAGGGGCAGGCGTGGCTGGTGATGCTCTACCAAGACGCCGACGACAAGATACTGGAGCAGGACATCTACGTGGACCTGAACGAGGCCGAGCGCGTGGGCTCCAGCGACCGTGTACATATCGTGGCCCAGGTAGACCGCTACAAAGCCGGATACCAGGGCGACGGCAACTGGGCCTCCACCAAACGCTTTTACGTTACTCAGGACGACGACTTGCAGAGGGTGGGCTCCCAGCAAGCGGCGGACTTGGGCGAGCTGAACATGTCCGATGGCGCTACGCTGGTTGACTTCGTCACCTGGGCGGTCGAGACCTTCCCGGCCGACAAGCACGTGCTGATCCTGTCGGATCACGGCATGGGCTGGCCGGGCGGCTGGAGCGATCCCGCGCCGGGCGGCAGGGGCGATCCCAGCATCCCCCTGGCGTCCAGACTGGGCGACGAGCTGTACCTGATGGAGATGGACGAGGCGCTGGAGGAGATTCGCGCCCGCACCGACCTGGCGCAGTTCGAACTGATCGGTATGGATGCCTGCCTGATGGGCCACCTGGAAGTCTTCAGCGCGCTGGCGCCCCATGCTCGCTACGCCGTGGCCTCGCAGGAGACAGAGCCCGCTCTGGGATGGGCCTACACGGGCTTCCTGGAGGCGCTGGTACGGAATCCCGACATGGATGGCGCAGACCTGGGCCGCTGGATTGTCGAGAGCTACATCCAGGATGACCAGCGCATTGTGGACGACGAGGCCCGAGCCGAGTTGCTCAGCCGAGGCTCGCCGCTGGGGGGGCTCTTCGGCCTCTTCAGTGGTGGTGGGCAGACAGCCGAGCAACTGGCGCAACAGATGGGGCAAGGTATCACGCTGACGGCCATTGACCTGGCAGCTATGCCGGAGTTGGTGGATAGCGTAAACAATCTGTCCTTCATCCTACAAGAAGCGAGTCAGCCCATCGTGGCCCGCGCACGGACCTACGCTCAATCCTTCACCAGCGTCTTTGGCCGTGATGTGCCGCCCTCCTACATTGACCTGGGCCACTTCGTCCAGTTGCTGAAGCGAGAGAGCGGCAATCGAGACGTGGCCCAGGCTGCCGACGGCGTGCTGGCCTCGCTTAGCAAGGCCGTCATCGCCGAAAAGCATGGGCCGAAGAAGCCGGGCGCGACGGGCGTCTCCATCTACTTCCCCAACTCTCAGCTCTTCGGATCCCCTGTCACCGGCCCCGAATCGTACACGGCCATCGCCCGCCGCTTTGCCGACGTGTCCCTGTGGGACGATTTCCTGGCCTATCATTACGCAGGCCGTCCTTTTGAGCGGACGACCACTGAGCTCGTCGTTCCGGAGCCGGGAACAACCATCAGCGGGCCGGGGACTGGTGAGATCGCGCTCTCTCCCATCACCCTCTCCGATAGTGTGGCTGCTCCGGGCCGGCCAGTGATTCTGAGCGCCGACATCCGCGGCCAAAACATCGGCTACGTCTACCTTTGGGTTGGCTTCTACGACCAGGACGCGAACTCCATCTTTGTGGCCGACATGGACTACCTGGAGAGCGATGACACCCGCGAGATGGACGGCGTGTACTATCCGGTCTGGCCTGAGGATGGCGAATTCACCATGGAGTTTGAGTGGGAGCCCCTGATGTTTGCCATCAGCGATGGCGTGGACTACGTGGTGGCGCGTTTCACCCCGCAGAGCTACGGCGCTTCATGGGAGGAAGCCGTCTACACCGTAGATGGCACCTATACCTATGCCGATGGTGGCGAGTCCCGCTACGCGCGACTGTACTTCCGCGATGGCTACCTGCGACAGGTGTTTGGTTTTACGGGTGAGGGCGGGACGGGCGCACCGCGCGAGATCATCCCGCAATCTGGGGATACCTTCACCGTCCTGGAGAAATGGATGGACCTGGACCAGCGTGGGAAGGTCGTGGAAGTTGTCGCGCAGGCAGGAGGCATCCTGACCTTCGGCGACCAGATGTTTACGTGGGAGGAGCTGGACGCCGCGCTAGGTGAATACATCGTCGGCTTTATTGTCGAGGACCTGGATGGGAACACTTACGAGGCGTACGAGAAGGTGGCCGTAGAGTAGATCATATGGGAGACAATGGGCAATCTCCACTGAGGCAGCGAGGAGGGTGGAAGACAAAACTCCTGATCCTTCTGGCGGGCCTGATTCTCTTGGGGATGGGCTCGCTCATCTGGGCCGAATCTGTGAATCGTCACCAGGCATCTACCTATGGAATTGCCGATCCATCAAGCGCTGCTCTGAGGATAGAAAACAGAACCAGCGATTTCGCCATCACGAGGGTTACTCTCCAGAACACTGCGGGGTCTGTGGCCGTCCGCGACGTGGGTCATGAGATAGGCATGGGCGAGGAAGCCGTAGTCGAAATCACGCCGGGAGCCTATCTCGTCATGGTATTCTATGGGGAAACTACCCAGACGGTTGCGGGGAGGCCAAGAGGTTCTCTGAACGCATCCTTCACGGTCTCTCCGGGGCAGGCGGTGATCTTGTGTTTGCAGGGTGGACGTTCGTCTCCCGAAGGCCTCATCTTCCTCCCCCCAGAGCTAGTGTTCAAGTAGCCGCGTAGAGAGTGGGGTAAGAGGGCTGCATCCCAGTGCTTCTGAGGGACTGGGGGTGCTGAATCTGACTGCCTGCAAAAATGGAAGCGGGAGGTCTAAGATGCCTCCCGCTCTTGCTGTTCGGACTGGGCCTCGTATGGTGGTTGACCTGCAAGGGCCTCTGCTGTATAATGGTGCAGCGTCAGTAGACCGAGACCCCGAGGCGTTCTGAGGAGTACGGTATGCTCAAGCCGGTTTACAAGATTGGCATCATCACCATCGTGCTGGTAGGAATAGGCGTTGGCGTATTCCTGTTGTTCGCGATCCTTCCAAATGCTATCCGAGAACAACTGACTGGAGAGACACCACAGGCCGAGATTACGGCATGCTTGCAGGCCATTCTTCGGCATGATAGGGCAGCGGCTTTGGATTTGTGGGAGCCACAAGCGCCCGATCCAGAACAATATGACGCCCTACGCCAACGTCGCGAGAAGGTCACTGACGAATTGCTTGCCATAGGAATGACGGACTTCACTGTTTTTGAGCCCGAATGGTGGACCACCTGCTGTGAGCCGCAGGTAACCTGTAGCTCGCGCAACGCAGGTGGAGCACGCGTACCGGTTCAGATACTAGACGACAAAGGAAAACCTCTGCGCTACACGTTTGATGTCTTTGCGCGTGAGCAACCGTATTGGGGCGATGCGATGGGTAATCCACCTCGACATTGGGTTATACGAGACGCTTACGCCTCGGGCCAAGAGCCTTTGTTCTGGCGATTTGTGTATGAATCTCACATCCAGTTCCTCGAATGGAAATCCACTACACCATAGGTGCATTAGCGAGGGAGAGAATATGAGTCACGTCTTGAGATGCTCCGGCTACGAAATCGTTAAAACGGGTATAGTCCGAGGGCAAGGTTGCTACCTGTATGATGTTGACGACAAGAGATATGTTGATTTCGAAGCAGGGGTGTGGTGCACGGCGTTGGGACGCAGTCATTGGCCAGTCAATCAAGCCATACGAACGCAGATTGAGCGGATCACTCACCTGGGCTATCGCTATACAGATGTCGTCGTCGAAGAGGCAGCGGTGGAGGTCTTGAGCACAGTTGCGCTCTCTGACGGGAAGTGCATCTTCCTGAGCTCAGGCAGTGAGGCCGTTGAGTTTGGAGTACAGATTGCGAGACGCATTACGGGCCAACCTCTGCTTCTTACGCTGTCAGATTCATACCTGGCGGCATACGGCTCCGCTGGAAGGAAAGGCCCAGAAGAGTGGGTTTGCTTCGATTGGGGCGTGTGTGTCCCTTGTCCTCACAAAGACGAATGTGACCCGCAGTGTGGCCACTTGGGGGAGATTCCTTTCGAAAGCATCGGAGGATTGGTGTTTGAACCGGGGAGTACAGGAGGCTTGGTCAAATTGCCCCCCAAGCAACTCGTTCAAACCCTTGTCAGCAGCGTCAAGCGACAGCAAGGTTTGGTGGTGGTGGATGAAGTCACCACGGGATTGGGGCGTACTGGGGCATGGTACGGGTTTCAACATTATGCGCTTCAGCCAGACATTGTTGCTTTGGGAAAGGGATTGGGCAACGGGTATCCGGTGAGTGCAGTCGTGATGACGCACGACGTAGCTGATAGGTTGGAAACCAGTGCATTTCGATATGCACAATCCCATCAGAATGACTCACTGGGGTCTGTCATAGCCAAGGAAGTCGTCACTGTGATTCGAGAAGAGGGGTTGGTTGAGAGAAGCCAAAGAGTAGGGGCACACTTTCTGCACGAACTGAGACTTCTTGGAGAAAGGCACGATGTTGTCAAAGAAGTACGTGGCAGAGGGTTGATGATAGCAGTAGAATTCCAGGGCGACGATGGGCACTTCTCGTTGACCTCGGTGCATCGTCAGCTCGCAGAAAGAGGGTTTCTGGTTGGCTTCAAACCTGTGGCGAATCTTCTGCGGTTTTATCCTGCTTTGACAATAGGAGAAGAGGACATTGCACAGCTTTTGGAGAACATGAACCACATCTTGGGAGGCTTGAGGTAATTCCCTACTCAGCCACCCTCCCGCAGGTTGCGATTAATGATGCTTTGCCCCTGAGCCAAGAACTGGATCTGCGAGTTTCGGGCCAAAAGGGGCCAAACCTGCGGGAGGGTAACGTACCCAAGGCTTGGGATGAGTTGCTGCGGTGCTCAAATCCTGTGGCGAGGATGGAAGAGGTGAGACGGTCGGACAACCCCACACCCCACAAATCATCAGACTATGACCGCAAGGTCAGGCAGACGATCCCGTCCTACGAGACAATGCACCTGGAGGTAGTTGACCTGGTCAAAGAGGTAAAGCCTGACGTTGCTTGTTGGCTGGATACAGGTTGTGGTACAGGATACCTGGTTGAAGTCGCCTTACCGCTCTTCCCGCAAACGCTGTTCCTTCTGGCAGATCCTTCGGAAGCCATGTTGCAGCAAGCGGCGAAGCGACTTCAAGGCGTGAGTGGTACACAGTTGCAGTTTCTTCGACCTGTGGGGAGCAAGGGGCTGGCCTCCCAGATAGGGGATATGGTTCCTCAAGTTATCACAGCCATTCAGTGCCATCACTACTTGGAGCCGCTGGAGCGACGTGAAGCCGTCCAATCGTGTTACCACGTATTGGAAGATGATGGTCTGTTCATCACGTTTGAGAACATCACGCCATGCACAGAGAGGGGTGTCCAGATCGGCTTGGGGCGTTGGAAACGCTTTCAGACGGGGCAAGGGCGGTCTCTTCCGACGGTGGAGAATCACCTCAAGCGATTCGGTGTCAACTATTTTCCCATCACGATGAGTGAGCATATCGAGTTGTTGCAGGCAGTTGGCTTTCAAACCGTTGAGCTGTTCTGGCTTTCCCAGATGCAGGCAGGCTTCTACGCTATCAAGTGAGAGAGCGGTTTGTTACACATGGAGATTACGATTCGACCAGCAACCCTTGATGACGTCTCAATTCTGATAGGGTTCGTACAGGCATATTACGTATACGACAAGATCCTCTTCGATGAAGCGGCATCACGCGCTGCACTGACAGACTTGTTAACTCACGAACAGCTTGGACGAGTTTGGCTCGTTTGCGCCGACCGCCAACCCATTGGTTATGCCGTGCTCGCTTTCGGCTACAGTCTTGAATACCATGGGCGGGATGCGTCTCTTGATGAACTGTACCTTGAGGAAAGCCATCGTGGGCAGGGCATCGGTACCCAGGTCATGCATCACCTTGAGGCGGCTGCGAGATCGTTGGGCATTCGGGCGATCCATCTGGAAGTAGAGCGCGACAATGAGAGGGCGCAACGATTCTACGAGTCGTTGGGGTTCGAAGCCCGAAGACGGTTCTTCTCGATGAGCAAGCGACTGGGCCACGATTGATCTGTCGCATGTGGAGCGCATTTCTTGAGGTGAGCGGCCCAACAACGAGTTAGGCGGCTCAAGAGAATGGGAGACAGGTATGGAAGCCAAGGTTGAGGTGCGGGTCGCTGTCGCCCAAGATGCTGTTGGGATCGGCAAGGTCGCGCGGCGTACTTGGAACGATGCGTACGCTGGGATCATTCTTCCTGAGAACCAGGAACGCCTCTTGGGGCGATGGTATGCACCTGCTGCTCTGGAGGAGGCCATAGGGCGGAGCGAGTCTTGGTTCTACGTCGCAGTGGTCCAGGGGGAAGTGATAGGCTTTGCCCAGTTCATGATGAGGGAGGATGGGCGCGGAGAACTGACGCGGATCTATGTCTTGCCAGAGTGGCAGCGACAGGGAGTAGGTAGTGATTTACTGAGAGAAGGTCTGGCTGCCCTCTCAACGCACGGTGCAGAGGAAGTGTTTGTACACGTCGAGAAAGGCAACGCCAGGGGAATCGGGTTCTACGAGCGGAGGGGATTCCATCAGCTACGGGAGTTCTCGGTTGAACTGCCGGAGCAGGAGCTGGAACTCCTAGAGTACGCATTATCTTTGGGGGCAAGGCAGGGCGCTGCCCAACAATGTACTGGATGAGAATACCCACAAAGGAGATTCACTGATGCAGCAAACAACCGACACGCTACCTATTTCTGAGCACTTTCAGCTTGAGCAGCTTGCGGAGGGTGTGTACGCAGCCATCGCCATCCAGGGAGGAGCGGCTCAAAGCAATGCAGGGATCATTGATTTGGGCGTCAGCAACCTATTCCTTCCTCGTTTGATGTCTGGTCACGTGGGATGCCCGTTTTTGTAGCCAACATGCGTTTCTTGCACCAGCGCTTGTCGAGCAAGTGAACAGCGTTCACTGTCTACTCTGCGAGGACATACCCTATGACGAAGCCTATTAGAATTCTCCAAGCTGGTGATGAGGCTGCTCTGGAAGCCTTCCTGCGCCCACGTGTGGAGTCTTCTATGTTCTTGCTCGGCAATATGCGGACGTCTGGCTTGATGGACAATGGCCAGGCTTACACAGGAACCTATGCGGCGGCGTTCGAAGATGAGAGAATCATCGGAGTTGTGGCACACTACTGGAATCGGAATCTGGTCTTTCAAGCGCCGCTCCATCTGGACTTGTTGTGGCGAGCAGCAGTTGAGGCATCGCAACGTCCGATAGGCGGGTTGATCGGTCCGAATAGCCAAGTCACCGCAGCAAAAGAGGCACTCGAAGTGCATGAGTTGAAGATTCAGTTGGATGAGACGGAGAAGTTCTACAGTCTGAGGCTGGAAGATTTGATTGTGCCGGGTGGTTTGAGCTCCGGCAAGGTGAGTGGGCGGCGGATTGAGCCTGGCGATCTTGAGCTGATCACCAGGTGGAGAGTCGCCTACTCGATTGAAGCGATTGGCGAGAAAGACAGCCCCCAATTATGGCAGAGCAGTCGAGCCTCAATTGAACGATCACTGAAAGAAAGGCGTACTTGGGTGCTTGAAGAGGATGGGGAGCCGGTGGCGTGTAGCTCTTTCAATACGGCAATCAAGGAGGCTGTTCAGATCGGCGGAGTATGGACACCCCCGGAGCTGCGTCGGCGTGGATACGGTCGTTCTGTGGTTGCGGCCTCATTGCTGGATGCTCGGCTTGAAGGTGTGGAGAAGGCGATTCTGTTCACAGGGGAGAGCAACGTAGCGGCCCAAAAGGCTTACGCCGCGCTAGGCTTCCGGCACATCGGTGATTACCGCATGGTGCTTCTACAGTCACCATTAGAGGCTAAATGTGATCGGCCGATGTGTGGGGGGGGAGCGGGAAGGTTCGCAGGTTAAGTACACCTGAACCTTTACAACCGTGTGTCCATGTAGGTGCCATGAGTCCACCCGGGCCCCATTTTGCCACGTTGAGAAGGTGTCCGAACGCAGAGCGGGAGGTCTAAAACGCCTCCCGCTTTTGATTTTCGGATTGGGCATCGCACTGGCGGTTGACCTGCAAGGGCTTCTGTTGTATAATGGATTAGCAAGGGTAGTGTACTGAACCCCTGAGATTGGACACTTTTTTGGCGATTTTTAGTTCAAATCGAG
>CAYMKL010000144.1:0-164 GCA_964390805.1 uncultured Anaerolineae bacterium
GGACGACTATCCGCACATCACTTATTATGACGGCACCAATGATGACCTGAAGTACGCCTGCCAGGATGCCTCCGGGTGGCACGTTGAAACTGTGGACAGCGAAGGGCAAGTCGGCTACTACACTTCCCTGGCCCTGGATGGGGACGACTATCCGCACATCACTT
>CAYMKL010000144.1:264-16316 GCA_964390805.1 uncultured Anaerolineae bacterium
ATTATGACGGCACCAATGATGACCTGAAGTACACCTACCAGGACATCTCTGGCTGGCACATCGAAACCGTGGACAGTGAGGGGAGTGTCGGCCAGAACACCTCCCTGGCCCTGGATCGAGACGGGTATCCGCACATCAGCTACTTCGACAGCTACTACCACTACGACCTGAAGTACGCCTACCAGGACGCCTCTGGGTGGCACGTTGAAACCGTGGACAGCCAGGGATATGTCGGCTACTACACCTCCCTGGCCCTGGATGGGGACGACTATCCGCACATCAGCTACTACCAGCAAAACTACGACGACCTGAAGTACGCCCACCAGGACGCCTCCGGCTGGCACATTGAGACTGTGGATGCTGGAGGCTGGTTCACCTCCCTGGCCCTGGATGGGGACGGGTATCCGCACGTCAGCTACTTCAACATCTACGACGCCTACCGCCCCAACGGCGATCTGAAGTACGCGTGCCAAGACGCTTCCGGCTGGCACATTGAGACTGTGGACAGCACAGGGTATGTTGGCGAGTACACTTCCCTGGCCCTGGATGGGGATGGGTATCCCCACATCAGCTACTACGACGCCACCAACCGCGACCTGAAGTACACCTACCAGGACATCTCTGGCTGGCACATCGAGACCGTGGACAGCGAGGGGAATGTCGGCCGATACACTTCCCTGGCCCTGGATCGAGACGGGTATCCGCACATCAGCTACTGGGGCAGCGGTCTAAAGTACGCCTACCAGGACGCTTCCGGCTGGCACATCGAGGCCGTCGATGCCGGGGGCAGCTACACCTCCCTGGCCCTGGATGAGGACGGGTATCCACACATCAGCTACTGCGGCAGCGGCGACCTGAAGTACGCCTACCAAGACGCCTCCGGCTGGCACATCCAGACCGTGGACAGTGAGGGAGATTTCGAGGACACCTCCCTGGCCCTGGATGGGCATGGGTATCCACACATCAGCTATTACGACGCCTACCCCACCGGCGATCTGAAGTACGCCCACCAGGACGCTTCCGGCTGGTACATTGAGACCTTAGACAGCCAGTGGGATGTTGGCTGGTTCACCTCCCTGGCCCTGGATGGGGACGACAATCCGCACATCAGTTACTACTATTACAGCTACGACGACCTGAAGTACGCCCACCAGGACGCCTCCGGCTGGCACATCCAGACCGTAGATGGCGAGGGAGTTGTGGGCGGGTTCACTTCCCTGGCCCTGGATAAGAGTGGGTTTCCCCACATCAGCTACCTGGACATGGGCCTAAACTGGGACCTGAAGTACGCCTACCAAGATGCCTCCGGCTGGCACCTCCAGACCGTAGACAGCGAGGGAAATGTCGGTTGGTACACCTCCCTGGCCCTGGATGGGGATGGGTATCCGCACATCAGCTACTATGACTGTGGGGCTGTACCCACCTCCTGCGAGGCTGGCAACCTGAAGTACACCTATTACCTACCCCCCAATCAAATCTATCTACCCATTATGCTCAAGGAATAGCTGAATGACTAGCAGCCACTACGACGCCAAAGACGTATCCTTGGCCACCAAAGGCCGATTCAGGATCGAGTGGGTGGAGCAGGAAATGCCGGTGCTGCGGGTGTAGCAGGTGAGTCCGGTTAGAGCGATTATCCGATCAATCCTGTCAAGTCGGAAGGACGTTGCCTATCCGCTCCGCCTTCGAGCTTGCGAGAGCTCCGCGCGACAAGTGTTTTGTATAGCGTGATCATGGAGGAAGCAAATGAGAAGAAACAAGTTATGGCTCTTGAAAGTTGTGCTGTCTTGCGCTATTGTGGCCCTCACCGCCACTCTGCTGGCTGGACTGGCCTTCAGCGCAACCCTGCCCCGAACGGCCCGGGCCGACCCTGGCATCATCTACGTGAAGGCCGACGCCAGCGGCGCAAACAACGGCACCTCCTGGACCGACGCCTATACCGACCTGCAAGCCGCCCTGACCGCTGCCAATAGCGGCGACGAAATCTGGGTGGCGGCGGGCACATACAAGCCCACCACCGACACCGAACGCACTGCCACCCTCCAACTGAAAAACCGTGTGGCCCTCTACGGGGGCTTTGCAGGCGGGGAGACCGCCCGCGACCAGCGGGACTGCGAGACCAACGTGACCATCCTGAGCGGCGACATCGGCACCCTTGGGGACAACAGCGACAACAGCTACCACGTGGTCACCAGCAGCGGCACCGATGGAACGGCCGTACTCGATGGCTTTACCGTCACGGGTGGCAGGGCCAATGGTGATTGGGCTTTGGGGTACGTTCGCGGCGGCGGGATATACAATGATCACGGCAGCCCGACGCTGACCAACTGCACCTTCAGCGACAACTACGCCGTCGACTTGGGCGGCGGGATGTACAATGATCACGGCAGCCCAACGCTGACCAACTGCACCTTCAGCGAAAACGAGGACGGCGGGATGTACAACCGTGACAGCAGCCCGACGCTGACCAACTGCACCTTCAGCGGCAACTCCGCCGACTACGGCGGCGGGATGATCAATGATAGCAGCAACCCGACGCTGACCAACTGCACCTTCAGCGACAACTCGGCCAGCAGCGGCGCCGGGATGATCAATGATAACAGCAACCCGACGCTGACCAACTGCACCTTCAGCGGCAACTCTGCTACCTTCGGCGGCGGGATGCTCAACTATGGCAGCAGCCCGCTGCTGACCAACTGCACCTTCAGTGGCAACTCGGCCAGCAGCAGCGGCGGTGGGATGCTCAACGATAACAGCAACCCGACGCTGACCAACTGCACTTTCAGCGACAACTCCCCCGGCCACGGCGGCGGGATGTACAACATCGACAGCAGCCCGACGCTGACCAACTGCACCTTCAGCGGCAACTCCGGCGGCTGGGGCGGCGGGATGATCAATAATGACAGCAACCCGATGCTGACCAACTGCACCTTCAGCGGCAACTCCGCCACCCACGGCGGCGGGATGCACAACCGTGACAGCAGCCCGACGCTGGCCAACTGCACCTTCAGCGGCAACTCCGCCACCCACGGCGGCGGGATGTACAACTACCTCGACAGCAACCTGACGCTGAGGAGTACGATCGTGGCGAACAGCACCGCTGGCGGTGACTGCTCCGGCGAGCCCATCACTTCCGAAGGATACAATCTGGACAGTGACGGCACCTGCGGCTTCGCCGGGGAGGGCGACCTCTCCAACACCGACCCCTTGCTCGGCCCGCTGCAGGACAACGGCGGATCTACCTTCACCCACGCGCTCCTGGCCGGCAGCGCGGCCATTGACGGCGGCAATCCGACTGGATGCACTGACCCTTGGGGGAGCCCCTTAACCACCGACCAGCGCGGGGAAATGCGGCCAGCGGATGGCAACGGTGACTGTACCGCTATCTGTGACATTGGCGCATATGAGATGCCTGCGGCCGATGACAGCGACAGCGACGGCCTGGGCGGAGACTGCGACAATTGCCCGACGGTTTACAATCCCGACCAGAGGGACAGCGATGGTGACGGCCTGGGCGACGCCTGTGACCCTACTCCAGGCTGTAACATCTACCTGCCCATTATACTCAAAGAGTAGCTAAACCTCCGATGGCGAGTTGCTGACAATCTCCGTTGTCGGGAACTGAGACCTAATTAGAGACATTATACGGTCAATCCTGTCAAGTCGGAAGGACGTTGCCTGTACGTTCCGCCTTCGAGCTTGCGAGAGCTTCGCACAACAAGTATTTTGTATAGCGTGATCATGGAGGAAACAAATGATAAGAAACAAGCCATGGCTCTTGAAAGTTGTGCTGTCTTGCGCTATTGTGCTCCTCATCGCCACTTTGCTGGCCCAACTGGTCCTCCAGGCAACCGCCGTCTGGGCCGATGGGTGGGTGATCGAGTGCGCGGACTGCCCCAAATGGTTCTCAGAAATGACAGATCGCAGCCTGCGGCTGGATGCCGAAGGGCATCCGCACATCGCCTACGGTGCTGATCGCCTCTACTACGCCCGGTACGATGGCGTAGGCTGGCACCTGGAGACGGTGGATGACTCGTCTGGAGTTGGCGAGCACGCCTCCCTGGCTTTGGGCGAGAGCGAGTATCCGCACATCAGCTACTACGACGCCATCAACAGTGACCTGAAGTACGCCTACCAAGATGCCTCCGGCTGGCACATTGAGACCGTGGACAGCGAGCGGTATGTCGGCCGGTACACCTCCCTGGCCCTGGATGATGGTTGGCATCCCCATATTTGCTACCGCGATAATTGGCACTACGACTTAAAGTATGCCTACCGGGATGCCTTCGGCTGGCACATCCAGACCGTGGACAGCGAGGGAAACGTCGGCTACGACTGCTCCCTGGTCTTGGATGAGAACGGGTATCCTCACATCAGCTACTACGACGGTAGTAACGACCATGTGAAGTATGCCTACCGAGACGCATCCGGCTGGCACATCGAAACCGCCGATACAGGGCTAGGTAACTACGGTGGCGACACCTCCTTGGCCGTGGATGGGAGCGGCTATCCGCATGTCAGCTACTACGACGCCACGAACGACGACCTGAAGTACGCCTACCGGGACGCGGCCGGCTGGCACATCCAGACCGTGGACAGCGAGGGCGATATTGGCTGGTATAGCTCCCTGGCCCTGGACGGGAGGGGGTATCCGCACATCAGCTACGATAACGAGACTGCCGACGACCTGAAGTATGCCTACCGGGACGCGGCCGGCTGGCACATCCAGACCGTGGACAGCGAGGGGTATGTTGGCAAGTACACCTCCCTGGCATTGGATGAGGGCGGGCATCCGCACATCAGCTACCACGACGACACCAACGATAGCCTGAAGCACGCCTACCAGGACGCCACCGGCTGGCACATCCAAACCGTGGACAGTGGGCAGTATGTCGGCGAGGACACTTCCCTGGCCCTGGATGAGAGCGGGTATCCGCACATCAGCTACTACGACGACACCAACGACGACCTGAAGTATGCCTACCGGGACGCCGCCGGCTGGCACATCCAGACCGTGGACAGTGAGGGAAAGGTCGGCTGGTTCACCTCCCTGGCCTTGGATGAGAGTGGGTATCCGCACATCAGCTACACCGACTGGGGGACGAACGATGACCTGAAGTACGCCTACCAGGATGCCTCTGGCTGGCATATCGAGACGGTGGACAGCGAAGAGTGGGTGCTTTATTTGGGCTGGTACACCTCCTTGGCCCTGGATGGGAGTGGGTATCCGCACATCAGCTACTACGCTGGCGACCCTTACTACGATCTGAGATATGCCTACCGGGACGCGGCCGGCTGGCACATCCAGACCGTGGACAGTGGAGGGGACGTCGGTGAGGACACCTCCCTGGCCCTGGACCAAGGTGGGTATCCGCATATTAGTTACTACGCTGGCGATCCTTACTATGATCTGAAATACGCCTACCGGGACGCGGCCGGCTGGCACATCCAGACCGTGGACAGTGGCGGGGATGTCGGCACGTTCACCTCCCTGGCCTTGGACGGGAGTGGGTATCCGCATATCAGCTACTCTGACTGGGGCAACAATGACCTAGAGTACGCCTACCGGGACGCGGCTGGCTGGCACATCCAGACCGTAGACAGTGAGGGGTGGGTCGGCGAGTTCACCTCCCTGGCCCTGGATCAGAGCAGTTATCCACACATTGGTTACCGCGATAACAGCCATGACGACCTGAAGTACGCCTACCAAGACGCTTCCGGCTGGCATATCCAAACCGTGGACAGCGAGGGACATGTCGGCCAAGACACTTCCCTGGTCTTGGATCAAAACGGGTACCCACACATCAGTTACCACGACTTCACCAACCGCGACTTGAAATACGCCTACTACTCCACCGCCCAGCCGACTTCCACGCCCACCAACACGCCGACACCGACCCCTACGCCCACTGACACACTGACAGCGACCCCTACACGCACCCCAACTTCCACCCCTACCAGTACGCCGACAGGCACACCCACGCCAGGCTTCAAGATCTACCTGCCCATTTGCCTGAAAGACTATGATCCCTCTGCACCAACGCCGACACCGACACATACGCCTATTTGGACGCCAACCTCTACACCGACGCCGACAGGTACGCCCACTTCGACACCAACCTGCACGCCCACACCGACTAACACCCCCACGAACACCCCCACACCTACGAATACATCCACGCCTACCTCGACGTCGACCGCCACGCCCACCAAGACGCCGACGCCAACCGTGACTCCTCCATGCCCACAGCGAGCGGGAACCTGGAGGGGTACGGCTGACTTCCAGGTATCCAGTGACCGAAGCACTGTAACCGACTTCAGTTTCGAAGTTACCGCGTGCTTCAGCCAGTGGCAACTCACAGCGGACGAACTGCCCATTAGCAGTGACTGTAAGATTACTTTCGTTGCCAGCAGTGGCACCACAGTGCTCTCCGGTAGCGGCACCTTCGAGTCTGAGACAACAATACGTGGTAGCTGGACTCTGGTATCCACCACCTGCCTGGGCTGGGGCAGCTGGAGTTCCAGCTGGAGGTCTGCTTCCAATACCGATAGTGACACGTTCGATGAGGGTACAGAGGTTCACACTGACGGCACCATCGTCCTCGAGCGCATACCCGGCCTTGAGTAGGAAGGTTGAACGGCCTTGTCGGGTGGCTGAGGCTATCTAGGGCAGACTCAGGGCATCCAGAGCCTGATTGCAGCTTCCCTCAAGCTGTCTATGGCCAGAATGAGAGCCACATCCAATGGATACTCTTTTTCGTCCTCTTCGGTGCAGGGCTATTCCTGACATGGCGAGCCACTGTATGGGTTTGGCACCTGATGGCTGCCCCCGGAGACAGACAGGGCTTTGAAATCTGTGGGCTATTCGCACCCGCCGTCTTGCTGGGCGGCGTCATAGCGTCCTTTTTTGTGGCAGCGGGGATTGCAATGATCCGAGAGTGATGGTGAGGTGCACATCTGGGGCTTGGGCTACCATGTGGCTTCTCTGGATATACATGGGATCGGACAACATGAGAGGAAAAGACCAAGATGACGCCGTCAACCTTTGGCTGGATAGACTTCGCCGAACAGGACCACCGGAGAATGGCAGATATGATCAACCTGTTTCGGGAACGAGACACTAGAGATGAGCTGGGGCTCGGCTCCGTCCGTGACGCTTTTGCCAATCTTCTCTTTCCGGGGACGAGCACAATCCAGACCAGGGCCAAGTATATGCTCTTGGTGCCTTGGATCTATTTGAAGCACGAGGAGCAACAGACCTCCTCACAGGACATTGGCCGAAAAGCGCGCAACGACGAACTGAATCTCATTGAGGCCCTGCTCGACTCCAGTGATACCGAAGGCGTCATCGGCAAAGATGCACGCAAAAAGCTCCAGCGGATACCCAGCAGCATCTACTGGTCAGGGCTGGGAACGTGGGGCATCCGCTTGTTTGACGGCTCTCAGGCTCAGTACCATCGGTATCTGGATGCCTTCTATCGCCGTCGCAAAGAGCAGATGCGCCAACTGAAACTCGATGGGGAACCTGTGGCTGCCTGGATAAGTGAGAACTGGGATCCTGGGTTGCCAAAGCCGCCGGACAGCTTTCCACGCCAGGCCAGTCTTGCCCTCACCAGGCAGGAGGCGGAATACCTCCACGACCGGATCGTGACCAACTGTGGACAGAGCCTGCTCGCCTTCCTCGTTGATCGGACAGCTCCCACGGAAGCCCCCTTTGTCTGGATGCACCCCGAACTGGCGCGATTTCCCCAAAAGCTGAGGCTTCAGGTGGAGCACGCACGCGATTTCTCAGAGGCGATGCACGGCGCAGCCCTGCTCTACAACCTGATGCTGGGCGAAAAGAGCGGGCGGGGAGACGAGGCCACCGAATATGGGAACAGACTTGTGGAATGGAGCGACAACATCCAGTCTCGCAAAGCAGAATTGACACGTTGGGACCGCCAGGACTTCTGGGGCACCGTCATATCTCAAGGAGCAAGGGTCCCCCCGCGAACTCGTAGCTTCATTGATCGTTGGATCAACCTGGTGTTGGAAAGCGAAGATGTGGCCGCTCTGTCCACCGACGAGATGACCCGCAGCTTGATCTATGACCGAGAGTTGGCTCTGAAACACAACAGGGCTCGCTTGCATAACCAACGGGCACTTGAACTCTGGAGCGGTGCCGCCGGTGCCGGTCAGCTCGACTATCGGTGGAATGCGGTGGTCAACAGAATCGTCAACGACATTCTATTGGGAATGGGGAACAATGCTTAATCCAAACACTCGCCACCTTTCCAGGTAAAGGTGGCGAGCCCCGGAAGGATATCACCTTGATCGGGCCATGGCGACTACGTTTTCTGCTGACATTGCTCAATGAGAAGGGCAGGGCATGATAAGCAACCCAATGATTGAAACTATGCTGAATCGCAAGTCAATTCGTCAGTACACAGATGAGCCACCCTCTGACGATGTGCTGGAATCTGTCGTCCGAGCGGGACAGCAGGCCCCGTTTGCCTATCAACTGTGTAGTTTGCTGCTGTCGCGCAACAGAGAAGGGAATCCGTTTGGAGCACCACTGCTATTCACGATCTGTGTGGATTCTCATAGATTGGAGCTCGTCATGGCCAGGAGAAACTGGCGGATGGTGACCAACGATCTATCGTTACTGTTGTTTGGCATTCAAGATGCAGCCCTGATGGCGGAGAACATGGTGATTGCGGCGGAGAGCCTGGGTCTGGGGAGCTGCTTTCTGGGAAACGCTCCTTACAGAGCTGACGAAATCATCGAAGAGTACAGATTGCCCAAGCGCGTATTCCCATTGGTGCAGTTGACCATGGGATATCCGGCGGAAGATCCCCCGCCCCGTCCGCGATATCCCATCGAGTTTGCGATGTTCGAGGATGAGTACCCTGAGTTCAAAGAGGAAACGATTAGTCAGGCCATGGCGGAAATGGACGATGGATATCTTGGTCAAGACTATTACCGCAGAGCGAACTACATGGTTCCGTTGGAAGGGGATCGTGAGGAGACATTCACTTTCGATGACTATAGTTGGACCGAACACATCTCTCGGAAAGCGGGACAATGGCTAGCTTCACCCAAGGAGCTCCTTGAGCAACTCACGAGATGTGGGTTTCATGTTCCTGAGGTTGGTCAACGATAGAAGAACCGCCCGCTGTTCACCGAGAAAACAGGGTAACAACACGGGGTTGTCTCTGGACAACTCCTTAGCTCACAGTCATGGCCAGAGGAGGTAGGCGGATGCGAGGTGAGTGGCGTTTTCATGCTGCAGGAGAGATCATCTTTGGACGTGGAACGGTGCAACGAGTGGATGAGGCCGTCTGCCGTCTAGGTGCGCAGCGAGCGCTTCTCGTCACCGATCAGGGATTGATAGCTGCAGGCCTGCATGAGGAGGTAGAGCGATCACTGGCCAGGTCTGGTGTCGCTGTGGACTGCTTCGATGGTGGCCAGGCCAAACCCACGTTGGGGACAGTGGCTGATTGCGTGGCCGCAGCCCAGGGGCGAGAATCCGGCGCGCTGGTGGCGTTGGGGGGTGGGAGCAACATTGACCTGGCCAAGGCTGCCGCCGTAGTGCTGCGCTATGGCGGCTCGGTCGAGGCCTATTTCGGCGAGGATCGGGTGCCGGGACCGATCCTGCCGTTGGTGGCAGTCTCTACCACGGCCGGTACGGGTTCCGAAGTCTCGGGCGCTTCGGTACTGGCTGACCCCGCCCGTGGCCGTCGGGGGGCGATCCTGAGCAACCGCCTGCGTCCACGGGTGGCGATCTACGACCCACTTGCTGCCCTATGTGATGGAGTACAACATTCCTGCTTGCCCGCAGGAACTAGCCACCTTGGCCTGGCTCCTGAGCGAGGAGGTGAGCGGACTCTCGGTGTAGGAAGCAGCAGGACGGGCGGTAGCAGCAGTGCAACGCTTTAAACAAGAGATTGGCATTCCGATGCGGCTGCGGGAGCTAAGAGTGAAAGAGACTGAACTGCGACCATTGGCGGAGGCCACGGCTCAGATCACCCATCTACTTCGCCCCCCCCCGCGTCCCCTCAACGTGGAATCCCTGGAGGAGATCCTGCGCCAGGCCTGGTAGGTGAGGAAGGAAGCAATGTTGCTCATCGGTTTGCCCCCAATAGCAGAGATCGCCGATAGGCGGTTCCCCGTCAGTTTTGAGGAGGGTGCGGCAGCCCTGCTGCGGTGCTGCCGTCATCTCGTAGCAGGATGTTGTAATGAACAGACGAACAACGCGAGCGCAGGTTGCCAGAGAGACGCTTGAGATTCTCGATAGAGGATTCTACCAATCCCCCACGGGTCAAGTAGTTGCCATCAGGGGAGCGCTTGAGGCCGCCATGTCAGGCTCCGTGCACTACAGGCCAACAGACTTCGATGAGGTGTTTGCTCTACGCGATCGGACAATGGCGGACAGCGGCGTCCAGCCACCCATCGAGTTTGAGGTTGTCAACGAGACGACATTGAGTGCGGCACGCAGGCTTACCAAAGCCGATGGGAACGCCAGTGTGTTGGCACTCAACTTCGCATCAGCCAAGAACCCGGGCGGTGGGTTTCTCAAAGGCAGCCAGGCTCAAGAAGAGAGCCTGGCTCGCGCGTCGGGCCTCTGCCCCTGCATAGCCCAGATGCAGGCCATGTACGATACCAACAGGCACTTCCGATCTTGCTTGTACACAGACAACATGATCTACTCGCCTGGAGTTCCTGTATTCAGGGATGACAGAGATCAGTTGCTGGAAGCTCCCTATCTGGTTTCTTTCGTCACGGCGCCCGCAGTGAACGCTGGGGTAGTGCAACGCAGGGGGACAGAGAACGTCGCCAGGATTGAGGATGTGATGCGGGGGCGGATGGAGAAGGTGCTGTCGCTGGCCGCCATCCATCATCACGAAACCCTTGTCCTGGGGGCCTGGGGCTGTGGAGTGTTCCGAAACAACCCCAAGGATGTGGCTCGATGGTTTGGTGATCACTTGACGGGTAATGGTCTTTTCAGCAGATCGTTCAGGAAGGTCGTATTCGCTGTGTTGGACAAGAGAGGTGGAGCTATCATAAGACCATTTCAGAATGTGGTAGTGGTAAGAAAGTAAGTGATGGTGTATCATTAGAGCATCCGGTGAAAGTCAGATTGACGGAGGTGGGAATGATACAAGTCACCATCACCTATCATTGCCGTACCTGTGGTAGTGACAACATCATCAGGAACGGCACCAATAAGTGCGGGAATCCGCAATACCACTGCAAGGATTGCGGTGCCTATCGAGTTCTGGAGCCCAAGCACACCCATGCAGCCAACGAGAAGGAAACAATCTTGCGGGCTTGCAAGGAGCGCGCCAGTATGCGTGGGCTAGAACGCATCTTCCGCGTTGCTCGGCAGACAGTGGCTCGCTGGATCAAGAAAATCGTGCAAGCCCTGCCCGATCTCAAGGACGCGCTGCTGCCAGCCAAGCCCGATGATGTCCTTGAACTCGATGAGCTCTGGTCATTTGTGTTCAAAAAGGACAGAAAGCGATGGCTGTGGACCGCCATTTGTCGCCGGACGCGCCAGATTGTGGCCTTTGTGATCGGAGACCGCAGCCAGAAGACGTGTCGCCGCTTGTGGAACAAGATTCCCGACGAATACAAGAAGTGTCGGACTTTCAGCGACTTCTGGGAAGCGTACCAGAAGGTTTTCCCCAAGAAGACCCATCGCTGTGTGGGCAAGGAAAGTGGCGAGACGGCTCACATGGAACGTTGGTACAACACCTTGCGCCAGCGGATGGCCCGCTTCGTCCGCAAGACCTTGTCCTTTTCCAAGTCGGATGCGTTTCATCACATGTTCACCAAATGGTATATCGCCGAGTACAACCTGGCTATATCACTTACCATGTACTTGAGTTTAGACAAATAATCAGGGCGGTTCGCGACTTGCGCAAAACCGCCCGATGGTAGAAACTATAGGGTACTACAACCCAGGAGGTTTCTACCATGGAGCATTTTAACACTTTGATCGAGTTTCGTCAAGCTGTTTACGACCACGGTCACACCTTGGCCAAGGACGCTCAGTTCGAACTGGTGGACGCGCTTCTCCTCAGTCCGCCTATCCGCTCCTTTCCCGAGCTGAGCCTCTCGCCAGTCTTTCGCCGCCAGTGGCCGAGCGCCTATGCTGCCATTGAGGAGGGGCGACAAGACCGAAACTGGCTGGAAAGCTACTTCATCCAGCAGATTCCGAGGCAGTCCCTCCTAGTGTTTGCGTTGGATGGCACTGCTTGGCCTCACCCAGAAGCCAAGACCATGGCCGACCGGCAATATGTCCACGGCTCCACGCTAGCTATTGATGGATCAATCTTTGTCGGTCATCCCTACTCTATATTGGCTTGGGTGCTTGAGCCTGGCAGAAGTTGGGCGCCGCCCGTTTCTGTCAGGCGGATCACCAGCCAGCAGACTGCTGCTGAAGTGGGCGTAGCGCAAGTCAAGCAATTGTGCCAACGACTGCAGGCGGTATCATCGCCAGGACTGTGTCTCATTGTAGGCGACTGCAAATATGGCAACCACAAGTTCCTTGGCCCTTTGAAGGATGAACCGTGTGGAACTCTTGTCCGCCTGCGCTGCGACCGCGTTCTATATGGTGAGCCTGGGCCCTACAGTGGCTTTGGCCGTCCTCGTGTCCATGGAGATCGCTTCGCCTTCAAAGAGCCAGAGACGTGGGGTGGAGCAGACGCAGAGGTGGAACTGGAAGATGAGCGTTGGGGAAAAGTGCGGCTGCGACGCTGGGATAACAAGCATGCCCTGCAAGATGCTCACACACCCTTCAGTGTCATCTTGGCCGAGACCCATCTGGAGCGCGACAAACCCTCCGACCCCTTCTGGCTAGCCTACCAGCCGCCTCCTGATCAAGCAGCGGAGGATCAGAAGCTGGTTGACCTATGGCATGGGTATGAGTGGCGCAGTCCCGTCGAGTCCAGTATCCGTTTCCGCAAGCAGTACCTCTACTGGACCTTGCCCCGATTCCAAAAGCCAGAACGTTGTGATCGCTGGACTATGTTGGTCAATGTGGCGCAGTGGGAACTATTCTTGGCTCAGGATGTGGTCAAGGACAATCCTTTGCCTTGGCAGCCAGCTCAGGAGCAACTGACTCCTGAACGAACCCTCCAGAGTCTGGGAGCGACTTCTCGAGAGATTGGCACCCCAGCAGCACCGCCCCAACCTCGCGGAAAGTCGCCAGGCTGGCCTACAGGACGACCTCGGACTCGCCCTAAGCGGCATCCGGTGATCAAAAAGGGCAAGAAGAAAGCCAAAGCAGCCTGAAATCCATACGAAACTCAATTGTTAAAGAACTTGATTCACCTCGGCCTCCACCGAGTGTCTCACATCCTTGTCTAAACTCAAGATGTAACCACTACCCAACATGGCTCTCCTGCACGTCCAGCAAGGAGAGCTAGGTCAGGCTCTCCCCCTGGCCCAACAAGCGGCCGGCTTCTTCACCCACATCGGTCATGTGCAGTACGCCCAACGCGCCCAGCAATTGGTGGCCCTACTCCAGGCAACAATGCCCTAATGGCTGTTCACCAACTGTGCGCCCATCAATCATTCGCGAGATCCTGAAACAACTGAAGTGAACTCGTTGAATCCTATCTCCATGTTCAAGGAGTCCGACCGATGAAAATCTACGCACCCGGCACCCGCATCGGCCAATACGAAATCACCGGCCGCCCCCTGATGGGCGGCATGGGCATCGTCTACCTCTGCCTCGACCTCGAACAAGACCGCCCCGTGGCCCTCAAGACCTTCAAGCCCGAATACCTCCCCGACCGCGCTGCCCGTGACCGCTTCCTACGCGAAGGCACCCACTGGGTAGACCTGAGCTGCCACCCCCACGTCGTCCGCTGCTACCGTGTCCTCCGCATTGACCCCGAAGTCTACCTGGTCCTGGAGCTGGTGGCCAAGGAACAAGGCCGCGACGACGCCTCCCTCCGCTCCTGGCTCACGCCGGGCCGACCGCTGCCCGTCGAGACGGCGCTGCTCTTCGCCCTGCAGATCGTCCGAGGGATAGCCCACGCCGCCTCAGTCATCCCCGGCCTTGTCCACTGCGACCAACCGCCTGCACGTCACCGACTTCGGGCTGGCGAGTGTGCTGCAGGAGGCGAGCGAGCCATCGAATACTGCCAGCAGGCGCTGGAGATTGATGTCTCAGCCTGGCCGAAGGGGTATTGGCCTTGGCCGACTACTCCTTCACGTCATCTCCCATCTTCCACTCGCAAAGAGCTGAGTTCAGCCTGAAAGCAATCACTGGCTAGTTTGAGCTGCTGAACATTGCAGAGGGCGAGAGCGGTGGCATTGCACATTCAGTGGTGCGGGCGAGGTGTTCAGTGTGCTGCGGCCAGGGATGAGCAAGGGGATGAAGAGAAGGGTGAGTGAGGAAGTGCGGGAGATACTCCAAGGAGGAAAGGTTGCTTTCAGCACAGCAGTAGAGAGAAGTCAACCGAGGAGTCTGTAGATGAGCGACCAAAGCATCGAGTGCATTGAGTGTGGCCGGACTTTCATCTGGAGCTACGGTGAGCAACGATACTACAAAGAGCGCGGACTTGTCCGACCCAAATGTTGCAGGGTGTGTCGGTCACGACGAAGAAACGAGCGCGATTCTGGGATGCATGGATTCGTGGGCCCTTCAACTGAGCCCTCCACATCGCATTTGCACAGGCAAAAGCAATTGTCATGGTGGGCGAATGCGGTGTATCGCTTCGGGTTGGTGACTTTTGGGCTAACTATCGCGTTGGTGGCCCTCATATCCTGGGCTTTCTCACTCGATGGCCTGGTATCGTGGCTAGTCATCATCAACCTGATCACACTTCTAACGTATGGGTATGACAAGGCAATCGCTGGCTCGGAACGCTCACGGGTGCCCGAGAGGGTATTACTTGCACTCACTCTTGCTGGCGGCACAATCGGCGCTCTTGCGGGGATGCGTAGATTTCATCACAAGACGGCAAAGGGAAGTTTCCGACTCAAGTTCTTGCTGGTTGCACTCATCCAGATAGGAATAATCGTCATTTACTATGCTTTGATCAAACCATAGATTGAGGCTACTCACCCATTTGACACAATAGAACATTTGTACTATACTTGTGCAGTGGGTTCGATTTCACCGGGCAGATGAGGTCACCAATAGCTACGTGGTGAGGCACACCGGACCATGGCAAGTCTGGTGTAGTAGTTCGCTGGTGCCGATAGAAACGATCTGGAGTCATGGAGACGTTACAGGGCCAAGCTCTATTGGTGGAAGTCGAGCGGCTCGTGGTCGAGGCCAAGTCGGGTTTGCACGGCGGGACAGCGTTTCTCGATGGCTTGCGCTATGGTCTGACGTTGGCTGGTTTGATGGAAGATCCCGAGGTGAAGCAGAGCTGGGCTCGCGGTGAGGCGCTGGCTGATCAATCCCTTCAGAGGACTTTCATTCTCTAGCTACCGCCCACGCCGGGCGTAGACAACAAAGAAACGCCACCTGCGTCAACCGCGCAGGTGGCGTTCTGATTTTTGCCAAGCAACGGGAATCAAGGGGCTAACAGCATAGCTTGCACAAGCCTACATCGGGTGTAGGGTATGTAGGGTTGTGCAGGGTTTGTAGGCTATGTAGGCTTTTTCAAAGGGTCGTTTGTCGAATGTTTTTCGTAGCCCATAGGTCCCCGCCTATCGGCGTCCCCGGATCAGGAGCTTGCCATACTCGATCCATCTGTCTTTCTCCTCACCGGTGAGCACTTGCCAGACGGCCTCGGCCTCTTCGAGGCGATAGGTGGGCAAGACGCGCTGGGGCTGCCCGTAGCCGGCCAAGGCCATGAGATTCACCTCAGGGACTTTGAAGAAGAGGGCCAGCTTGGTAATGGTGGCTTCATCGCCTCGCTTGGTGTGACCAGCGATGAAGTTCCAGATCGTTGCTGCGGATAGGCCCGCCTGCAGCGAAGCCTGGCGGAGACTGATCCCCATCAGCTTGCATGCCTGCTTCAGGAAACCTGGCAGGTCCTCCGCCGTCTCAGAGAGACGGACTAGCTCATCTTGTGTTGTTTGCATTTCTTGCTCCTGTTCTGCTT
>CAYMKL010000145.1:0-16137 GCA_964390805.1 uncultured Anaerolineae bacterium
TAGCGGCGGCGATGGACAGTGTGAATCAGGCGTCAGTGCAGTCGCAGGCAGGGACGCGGCAGATGGAGGAGGCGGCGCGGAGCCTGAATGATCTGGCCGCCCAACTCGCCCGCATCGTGGAACAATACAAACTCAATTGATTGTGGAATGTGGATACTTCGACTGGGCTCAGTACAGGTTTCGGATTGATAATCCTCAATCCGCAACCTGTACTGAGCCCAGTCGAAGTATCCGAAATTGAAAATGGAGTGTGTGATGGACCGACGAGAGAAACTCAAACGTCAACTGATTGTCACCTTCCATGCTGAGCTGGAAGAACACCTGGGCACTCTCAACAAGGGCCTGTTAGCTCTTGAGGAAGGTATTCCGCAGGAGGAGCGGAAATCACTGCTGGCTGACCTCTTCCGTGCTGCTCACAGTCTCAAGGGGGCAGCACGAGCAGTGGACCTGCGCGACATCGAAAACATCGCTCATTACATGGAGGACGTCCTGGGTGCTGTTCAGCGGGGGGAGTTGTCTGTCACATCTGAAATGTGTGACGTGCTCTTTTCGGTCGTGGATGCCTTGGGTGAGGCGATGGATGCCCACCTGCGAGGCGAAAGCCTGCCGGCTCAGCAGCGCGGCCAGTTGCTGGCCCGGCTGGAGGCAGTGAAAGAAGGTAGCTTACTCCAAAGTCCCGGGTCCGAAGTCCGAAATGCGAAGGAGAAGACTCAGGTGACAGAGACTGAGGCCCAGGAGCCAGAGGGTGAAACAACATCTGCTGAAGTAGTGGAACGAGCTGTTGAGCGGCTTCCTGATGGTTCACTTCGACTGGGCTCAGTACAAGCGACGAGCTCACCACGACGGCTGGTCGAAGGGCAGCATCCTGAGTTGATCGAAGGAGCGAAGCCACTGAACATGGAAGCGAAACGACCTCGGCCCTCGGACCATGGGTCAAAGACGACTGAGGAGACCATCCGTGTAGCCACGACTAAGCTGGACGCTCTGATGGATGACACAGGTGAGCTCCTGGTAGCCCGTATGCGCACCGAGCAACGCCTGGCCGAGCTGCGGGCCCTTCAACAGCAATTGATTCGCTGGCAAAAGCACTGGCGGCAGATGCGCCCTCACTACAACCGCCTGCAGCGACAGAATGACTCCTTCAATCATGCTCAGAGCAATGCCTGCGACATGGCCCTCCTCGGCCACGCTCCCTTCGATAGAATTTATCTCCAACAGGACATCACCCCCCTGCTAGACTTCATGACCTACAACGAAGAACGCCTCAAGACTTTCGGCGCGGGGCTGGACAGTCTGATCCGCGACTTCGCCAGCGACTACGGCCGTCTGACCCTTCTCACCGATGACCTGCAAGACGGAGTAAGACAGGTGCGGATGCTGCCCATCTCCACCATCTTTGATCCTTTCCCCCGCATGGGACGTGACCTGGCCCGAGAGCGGGGCAAGGTGATCAAGTTGCAGATCGAAGGGGCCGAGACCGAGGTGGACCGCCAGGTGCTGGAGGCCATGAAGGACCCCCTGATCCATCTCCTGCGCAATGCAGTGGATCACGGCATTGAGCCGCCCGACCAGAGAGAGGCGGCGGGCAAGCCCCGGCGAGGGACCATCCATCTGCAAGCTGCCCAGAAGGGCAACACCATTGTCCTGGAAGTGGCCGATGACGGAGCGGGAATTGACCTGGAGGCTGTGCGTCAGGCGGCGGTGAAACGAGGACTGCTGACATCGCAAGAGGTGGCTGCCCTGAGTGAACAGGAGACGATGCAACTCATCTTCCGCTCTGGCCTGTCCACTTTGCCTCAGGTAACAAGCCTCTCAGGTCGGGGAGTGGGGCTGGATGTGGTACGGGAGAACCTGGAGCGACTACATGGCTTAATCGAAGTGGACACGGCTCTTGGCCAGGGCACCACCTTCACTCTGACTTTGCCTCTGACCCTGGCCACCAGCCACGTGCTCCTGGTGGAGGTGGCTGGCCAGATGATGGCTGTGCCCACCACGACCGTAAAGCGTATCCTGCGGGTGGAGGCGGCCAGCGTGGGCCGCATCGAGGGCAGACCTGCTATCCGTGCCGACGGACTGCTCCTGTCTCTGATCTCCCTGTCTCAAGTGTTGGAGCTGTCCAAAGCCAAAGCCTCCGTGGCTCCCAACGAGAAGATGCCGGTGGTTGTGCTGGGGGTGGCCGAGAGGCAAGTCGCCTTCCGGGTGGGTGGGTTTCGGGGAACGCAGGAAGTAGTCATCAAGAGCTTGGGTCGCCAACTGAATCGGGTGCGCAATGTGGCCGGGGCCACCATCTTGGGTACTGGGCAGGTGGTGATGATCCTCAACGTGGCCGATTTAGTGAAGTCGGCTCAGGTGGGTATGGCCATGGCTGCTCCGCCGCCGGTCGAGCTGAAAGAAGCCGCCCCTCGTCGCGTGTTGGTGGTGGATGATTCCATCACCACCCGCACCCTGGAGAAGAACATCCTGGAGAGCGCTGGTTACGAGGTTCTAGTAGCCGCTGACGGAGAAGAGGCCTGGGCCCTGGTGCAGAGCGAACCTCTGGACGCCATCGCGGCCGATATCGCCATGCCACGTATGGACGGTTTCGTCCTCACCGAAAAGGTGAAAGGCGACGAGCGCTTCAAGGAGCTGCCGGTGGTATTGGTCACCTCCCTGGAATCGCCCCAGGACAAGATCCGCGGCCTGGAAGCTGGCGCTGACGCTTACATCACCAAGAGTACTTTTGACCAACTGGAGCTGCTGGAGACGATTGAACGACTGATCGGGTGACGAGCGACGGGTGACGAATGACGAGATGTGCAACGCACGACACGCGACACGCGGCATCTGTCATGCGAAGGAGCAACACGTATGATCCGAGTTTTAGTCGTAGACGACTCACCAACACTGCGTCGGCTCATCCGTTCGGTTCTGGAAAGCGACCGAGAGTTGCAGGTGGTGGGCGAAGCGTGCAACGGCGAGGAGGCCATCGTTCTGTGTCACAAGCTGGAGCCGGACATCATCACCATGGACATCCAGATGCCCAAGATGAACGGCTACCAGGCCATCAGGCACATCATGGCCGAATCGGCGCGACCCATCGTGGTGCTCACCAGCACCCAGTCAGACATCCAACTGGGAATCAGCTTCAAGGCTCTCGAGGTCGGCGCGCTGATGGTCTTGGGCAAGCCTCATGGTATGCCCGGGGAGGACCCCGAGGCGGACCAACTAATCGCCCAGGTGAAGGCTATGGCTGAGGTCAAGGTGGTGCGCCGGCGTTGGTGGCTGCTGGATGAGTCATCGTCGTCACGACCGGGCAAGCCTGCTCTGAGCGGCGCTGGCGGGTCTGCCGCAGCGCGAAAAAACAAGTCTGGAGCACCTGTTTCGAGACCAGCCACTGGCCCGGTGCGGATCATTGCCGTAGGCGCTTCCACGGGCGGCCCGCCCGCCATGCAGATCATTTTCGGCCAGCTTCCGGCCGAACTACCTGTGCCGGTGGTGGTGGTACAGCACATCAGCCAAGGGTTCGTGGGTGGCCTGGCCCGCTGGCTGGACGAAACGCTACCCCTGAAGGTCAAGGTGGCTGAGAACGGCGAGCACCTGCGCCCAGGCACAGTCTACATAGCTCCGGACGATCGGCATCTGTTGGTCACTCCAGGCGACTTGGTCCGACTTAGGGCCCTGCCAGCGGTGGACGGTCACCGCCCTTCGGTGACGGCGCTTTTCGAATCGGTGGCCCACCATTACGGTCCGACGGCGGTGGGGGTGCTGCTCACCGGCATGGGCAGCGATGGCGCCCGAGGCCTCAAGGCGCTGCACGATGCCGGCGGCCGTACCATTGCCCAGGACAAAGCCACCTGCGTCGTCTTTGGCATGCCCCAACAGGGAATCGCCTTGGGGGTGGCCCAAGAGGTGCTGTCCCTGGGGAAAATTGGCGTTCGGCTGATGGAACTGGTGAGACGCGGAGACAGATGAGATGATAAGAGTATTGGTGGCTGAAGACTCACCAACGGCGCGTGCGCTGCTGGTGTATCTGTTGGAGGAGGATCCTGAGATCCAGGTGGTAGGTCAGGCCACAGACGGCTGCCAGGCTGTGGAGATGGCGGCCCGACTGCGCCCAGATATTATTACCATGGACATGATCTTTCCCGACATGAACGGGCTGGAGGCCACGCGGCGTATCATGGCTCAGCATCCCACGCCCATCCTTATTGTCACTGCCCACGCCGATTCGCCGGAGCTGCACGTGGCCTTCGAGGCCATGAAGGCTGGCGCGCTGGACGTGGTGGCCAAGCCGGCCGGCTTCGGCGAGGAGGCGAATAACGATGACTGGGAACAGGGACTGGTGGCCAAAGTCAAGGCCCTGGCCAGCGTCCGCCCGCGCCCGCTGACGGAGACACGGGGACAGGAAGACACGGAGACACGATGACGCGAACGTCTCACGTTTCATGTCTTACGTTTCACCCCCACATCTTCGCTAATAACCTTGGAGGTACTCATGAGTAACCGCATCTTGATCGTCAAAAACAACCCCACAGAGGTTGCGCACCTGAAATCCGCGCTTGAGAACCATGGATACCAGGTCTCCATCGCCACCAACGGCCGGGAGGCACTGGCTAAGGTGGGTGCGAGCAGACCAACCGGGATCATCAGTGACATTTCCACGTATGCGAACTGGGTTAAGCAAAACCGTATGCTGGTCGAAACGCAGGATGAGCTAGAAGCATCCAATGAACAACTCAGGAGAGAAATCGGTCAACGCCAGCGCTTCGAGGAGGAACTGGCCTACCTGACAAGCCGCGATCCACTCACGGGTCTTTTCAACCGGCGGCAGTTCGAGGAGCAACTGGAACAGCAAATCGCGTACGCCAGCCGCTATGGGGTTCCGGGAGCGCTCTTGTGGCTGGATCTGGACGGGTTCAAGGTGATCAATGACAGTCTCGGCCATAAGGCGGGAGACGATCTCTTAAGAAGCGTGGGCAACCGGCTGATGAGTAAGATGCGACGCTCCGATATCCTGGCCCGTCTGGGAGGCGATGAGTTCGCTATCCTGTTGCCCCACACGGACGAACAGTATGTACAGCGTGTCTCCATCCGGACTCTGCAAGACATACGCCAGCACGTCGTCGTAATTGATGGCCAACCCGTTCGCATCACGGCCAGCATAGGCATCGTATTGTTTCCTGAGCAGGGCGTTACAGCCCAAGAAGTGCTCACTCGCGCCGACATAGCCATGTATCAGGCAAAGGCAGAAGGCCGCAACCGGGTTTGCCTGTACAGGCCCGATGCGGACCAGCAAGCTGTGCTTGAAACCCGGCTTGCCTGGGTCAGGCGTATCCGCGAGGCACTGGAGAACGACGAGTTCATGCTTTATGCGCAACCCATTCTCAACATCAAGACTGGTCAGATCTCTGGCTATGAAGCTCTGTTGCGTCTGAAAGGTGAGCGGGACGAGGTCATCCCACCCGGCGTCTTCCTCGACATCGCCGAACGGTCTGGTTTGATCTCTGACATTGATCGCTGGGTAGTGCGCCGAGCCCTGAACCACATCGCGCAGGCGCGTGCGGCTGGTCAGAGCCTGCGGCTTGCGGTCAACCTCTCAGTGAGGTCATTGGCGGACATGGAATTGCTGGAGTTGATAAAGAGCGAGCCAACATTGGAGAGCATAGACCCTGTGCGCCTGGTGTTGGAGGTTACTGAGACCGCTGCCATTAGCAACATGAGCACTACCACGAAATTCGTCGGCGGGCTCAAGGGGCAGGGTTACCAGTTTGCTCTCGATGACTTCGGAAAGGGCTTTTCCTCGTTCTATCATCTCAAGCACCTGGAGGTGGACTACTTGAAGATTGATGGCTGCTTTGTCCGTGACCTACCACGCGATGCTGTGGATCAGCACCTTGTCCAAGCCATGGTGCACGTGGCACAGGCTCTGGGCAAGGACACAATCGCCGAGTTTGTAGGAGATGAAGTGACCTTGGAGATGTTGCGCGGATACGGGGTGGATTATGCCCAAGGTTACTATATCGGTCGGCCCCGTCCGATGTCGGAAGTGTTGCCGAAGTGACGACGCTCAAATGCGTCTGGCCGCACCACAATCCGGAATAGGGCATCTAGTGAGGGTGTTATGACCAAACATATCTTGATTGTCGAAGATAGCCTCACTCAGGCTGTAGAGCTAAAGGCTTTGCTCCTGGAGCACGGTTATCGGGTCACGGCTGCTATCAATGGCGAAGAGGGCCTCGCTATGGCGCGCGAGTTCAAGCCGGATCTCATCATTACCGACGTTGTTATGCCGGTGATGGATGGCTATGAGATGTGCCAGGCGATCAAGCGTGACGAATCGCTCAGAAACACTCCGGTCATAGTTCTTACAGTATTAGTAGACCCGGAAGACGTTATCCGGGCACTAAAAGCAGGAGTGGACTACTATCTCACCAAGCCTTACGAGGAAAATCATCTCCTGTCCCGAGTCGCATCTTCTCTTGCCGAACCTGTCCTTAGAGAAAGCGAAAGAGTAAGGAGGGATTTGGAGGTGGTCTTTGGCAGCGTGCGTCACGTCATAACCTCAGACCGTCAACAGATATTGAATCTCCTCCTCTCCACATATGACAATGCTGTCCAACAGAACCGAGAGTTGATCCGGACACAGCGCGCACTACAAAGGCTCAATGAACAACTTGAAGATAAGATTGTGGCGCTGGAGGAGTTGCAGGACAAATTGATTCGCACAGAGAGGTTGGCTACCATAGGCCAGCTCGGAGCGAGCGTGGGGCACGAGCTACGCCATCCCTTAGGCGTGATCAGCAACTCGGTCTATTATCTCAACATGAGGCTGGAGGGCTCCGAGGATAAGGTAAAGAAGCACCTCAAAATCATAGAGAGGGAGATAGCAGCGACCAATAAGATCGTCAGCGATCTATTGAGTTTCGCGCGTGGTAGGGAGCCCAGCCTACAAAAAACTCAAATCAACAACATAATACAAGACGCGCTCTCACGCGCCACGGTGCCTGACAGAGTGGCCGTGGTCACCGAACTGGCCGAAGGCCTGCCGTCGTTGATGTGTGATCCAGGCCAGATAGAACAGGTATTCATTAATATGATCTTGAACGCTGTACAGGCCATGACTTCGTCGAGCCTTCGGGCCGAGCCTCAGGCCGAGGGCTCAGTCGAGACGACCGATGAGGGCTGGCTGGAAATCGCCACCAGCAAGGAGGAGGGATTCATCGTCACTGAATTCACGGACACTGGCTGTGGGATTTCAGAAGAGAACATGAAGAAGCTGTTCGAGCCACTCTTCACCACAAAGGCCAAAGGGATCGGGTTGGGACTAGCAGTCAGCAAGAGAATCATTGAGGCCCATGGCGGCAGCATCGAGGTGGAGAGTCCCTTTGCAAGGTCTGGGCGCAATCAGACTGGCGAAGTGACAGGTGAGATGGGGAAGGGGACAACCTTTAGGATCAAGTTGCCGATTTTGATTAGCTAGCCACTCAGTCCGGAGGAGAAGCATGGACTACAAAGCCAGCGTCTTAATCGTAGACGACGACGCAGGTATGTGTGAGACCCTGTCCGACATCATGGAGGACTTGGACTATTGCCCCGTTATCGCCTTGAGTGGATATGAAGCTATTGAAAAGGTCAGAGAGGTGGTCTTCGATGCCATCCTCATGGACATCAAGATGCCGGGGTTGAATGGAGTGGAGACCTTACAGGAGATCAAGAAGATCCGCCCAGACGCCGCTGTGTTGATGATGACAGCCTATGCTGTCCAGGGTCTCATCAAGGAGGCCCTGCGCGCGGGGGCGTACGGTGTGCTGCATAAGCCCCTCAATGTGGAAAGAGCGATCAGCCTCATCGAAAGTGCGAGGGAAAGGGGAGCCATATTGGTGGTTGACGATGATCCCGATAGCTGTACTATCTTCAAAGATATATTGGAGGAGAGAGGCTACCAAGTCAGTATCGCTTCGAGTGGCGAGGAGGCGGTTGAAACAACGCGAGAGGACAGATACGACGTCGTCTTTATAGAAGTGGAGCTCCCCCAAATGAATGGCCTGGAGACGTGTCTGGCCATCAGAAAGATCAATCCCCAAGCAGTCGTGGTGATGATAACTGCCAACTACCAGGAAGCGGACGATTTGGTTGAGGAAGTTCAGAAGAGGGATGTTTATTCCTGCCTCTGCAAGCCCGTTGACATGAGGGAGGTAACTCAACTTGTGGACGAAATCTGCCGCAGAAAGCTCCGGGGAGGCGGCTGAGTAGTTCGACAATGTTAGATTCCATCAGGAGGATCAGGTGATGCAGCATAGAAAACGTCTATTTACAGCCAGGGAGGCCGCCGCGTACCTGGGCATCAGCCTGGCTACCCTTAGCAGGATGGACAAGGACGGGCACTTGATGCCTTTCCGGACGCCCGGTGGCCACCGCCGCTATAGCTTGACGATGCTAGACGAGTACCTGGAGGAAAGCCGGCGGCATCCCCTGGCAGTGACATCATCGGCAGACCAGAGCCGGTCTGTTGCAGAGGGAACACTGGTGGTTGATGGGTGAAGCGTATCGCCCTGCATCAATGCCTTGAAAACCACTAGACTTGGGTAGGAGGAAACATGGACGACAAAGCCAGTATCTTGATAGTAGACGACGACGCAGGCATGGGCGAGACCCTGACCGACATCATGGAGGACAAAGGCTACCATGCGGTCATGGCCTTAGGCGGCTATGTAGCCATCGAGAAGGTCAAAGAGATGAACTTCGACGTCATCCTTATGGACATCAGGATGCCGGGGATGAACGGGGTGGAGACCTTCAAACAGATCAAGAGTATCCAGCCGGACACGGCCGTGGTGATGATGACGGCCTATGCTGTCGAGGATCTCGTCACGGAAGCCTTGCGCGAGGGGGCTTACGGCGTGCTCTATAAGCCCTTCGACATGGAAAGGATGATCGGCCTTATTGATGGTACGAAGGAAGGAGGGCTCGTACTGGTGGTTGACGATGATCGCGACAACTGCGAGTTCTTCAAGGATATACTGGAGGCCAGAGGTTATCAGGTCAGCATCGCCTGGAGTGGCGAGGAAGCGATCGAGAGGGTGTGGGAGAACAGCTATGACATGGTCTTCATAGACACGAAGCTCCCAAATATGAATGGCTTGGAGACGTATCTGGCCATCAAGGAAATCAAGCCCCAGGTAGTTGCTGTGATGATGGCTGCCTACTCCCAGGAGGTGGACAATCTATTAGAGGAACCTTTAGCCCGGGATGTTCATACTTATCTCCGTAAGCCTTTTGAAATAGAGGAGGTGATTCATCTTGTTGACGGAATCTGTCGCAGAAAGCACCAGAAAGGCGAATAGCATGCCGGCCACTCAGCCGACTTCGTCCGAGGTGTCGCCTGCTATAGGACGATTGATAAGGATCGTCGGGCACGATATCAGGAACAAATTGGGGGTGATGAAGAACTCCGTCTACTACCTCAACATGAAGCTGGGCTCCGGTGATGAGAAGGTGCAAAAACACCTTCGGATCGTGGGGAGGGAGGTCGAGACCGCAACCCGGATGATTGCCGACCTGATGGACTTCGCCCTGTCGAAGGAGCCTGTGCGTCGGCAAAGCGACGTCAAGGCGATCGTGGCGGAGTCGCTGTCCCTGGCCAACCTGCCAGATCGTTGGGAGACAGGCATCCGACTGGAAGACGGCCTGCCGCCTCTAATGGCCGACGCCTTCCAATTGCAGAGGGCCTTCACCAACATAATTCTGAGAATCGCAGAAGCGGCGCCGGAAGGTGGTAAGCTTCAGATCAGCGCCGGGGTGCAAGATAGCTTTGTGGAAGTGGGGTTCGGATCCGCTGGCCTCATCATCCCCGAGGAGAATCTGGTAGCTGCTGCTGCCCCTCTCGCATCGGAGGGTGGAACCAGTCTGGGAATGGCTGTGAGCAAGATGCTGGTGGAGGGCCACGGGGGCAGCATCGGGGTAAAACGCCTGGACAGGGGCGGGACGGTTTTCGTGGTGAGATTGCCACTGCGATGATCTATCGGCCGGGGTTTGGAGCTTGCAAAAAAGCGATTTTGTGTTAAAATAATGAGGTACAAGTTTGGTTCCGGCTTGTCCGGGTTAAGGAGGGAAGAAGCATGGACGAAAAGGCAAGCATTTTGATAGTTGACGACGATGCTGCCATGAGTGAGACGCTGTTGGACATACTGGAAGATAAGGGATTCGATGTTGCTATCGCCAGGGATGGACCCAGTGCTATGGCAGAGGCGGGGAGCCGTCACTTCGACCTGGCGCTCATAGACATCATGATGCCCGGTATGAACGGCGTCGAGACGCTGCGGGAAATCAAAAAAGCCGACCCTGCCACCACGACCATGATCATGACCGGGCACAGTGCTCTGGAGGGACTGGTCTCTGACGCGCTGAAGGCCGGGGTGGATGGCGTCCTATACAAACCCTTCGAGATAGACACCATCGTGGAGATGATCGAGAGCAAGTCCGTGGCTCGCACCGGCCCGGCCCTCATTGATCTCAAGAAATATCAAGTCCAACCCGAAGCTTTGCGCCTGATCCCTGAGGAGATGGCCAGGAAACACGACGTCATACCTCTTCGTATCGAGGGCAACTCCCTGATCGTAGCCATGAGCGAGCCTGAGAACCTGTATATCATTGATGAGATTCAGAAGCGTGTCAGGATGCGGATAAGGCCCTTGCGCGCCGCTTTTATGGACGTGCGGGGGGCTATCAACCTTCATTACCGAGCCTTGAGCGAGATAGCGAGGAAAATCGAATTGCTCGCTTCTGTTGACGGCGACCGGGTCCCTGCTGCGCGCATTGTGGATCTCCTCATCACTGGAGCGGTGAAAGACGGGGCTTCCGACATCCACGTCGAGCCGCAGCGGGATGGCTTGCGTATCCGCTACCGCATTGATGGCCGCTTGCACAATAGGCTATCCCTGCCGCTGAACGTCCATATCCCATTGCTTTCCCGCCTGAAGATTCTGGCCCAAATGGACATAGCTGAACGCAGACGGCCCCAGGATGGCCAGTTCACTATCTCGGCAGATGGCCAGGATGTAAACGTCCGCGCCGCCACGATCAACACACCGCGGGGAGAGGTGGCCGTGCTGCACGTCGTGGAGCAGACCCTATCGGTTATGGAGCTCTCCGAGCTAGGTTTACTATCCGATTCCCTTAAGCTCTATCGAAATTTAATTCAGTCTCCCTTCGGCGTGGTCCTGGTCAGCGGGCCAGCGAGGTCGGGCAAGACGACGACCCTCCATGCTTCCATCAACCAACTGAACTCCGAAGAGCGCAATATCGTGACCATCGAGGACCCCATCGAGTACCACTTCGCCGACGTGAAGCAAATCCAGGTCAATCCCCAGGTTGACCTCACCTTCGCCAGTGGCTTACGAGCCACCTACCGCTTGGATCCAGATGTTATCCTGGTGAGCGAGATACGAGATCCGGAGACGGCGAAGGCGGCCATCCAGGCAGCCCTGGCAGGATCATTGGTGCTGTCATCAGTCCACGCTAATACTGCCACGGGCGTGCTCTTTCGCCTGATTGACTTAGGTGTCAAGCCCTTCCTGATCAGCTCGGCGGTGGCTTGCATTACCAATCAGCGCTTAGTGCGGCGGGTTTGTCCCCACTGCGCCTCTCTACGCGAGGTGCCCGAAGAGGAACGCTTGCTCTACGAGAAGGAGATGGGTGAGGCGCGAACCCAATTCCACTACGGGGCAGGCTGTAGATTCTGTGCCGATACCGGCTACCTGGGCAGAACCGGTGTTTTCGAGGTCTTAAAGATGAGCGGCGAGATCAAGCGCATGCTGGTGGGGGGCGCCCGCGGCAAAGAGATCAGCGATCAGGCTGTCAAAGAGGGGATGACGACCCTGCAGCGTGCCGGAATGCAGAAAGTGAAAGAGGGCCTCACTACACCCTATGAGGTGCTGCGCAACGTCTTTTCCTGATGACGTAGACTCCTTGAAGCCCGAAACTCTTTACCAATAGAAGCGACCAAAAAAGTGTGTCTCTGCGAAAGCGAGAGGCGCAAAAAGGGGCAAAGAGATTGAACAAGAAAGCCAGCGTCTTGATAGTTGATGACGATGCTAACTTGGGTGAAACACTGGCGGATGTCCTGGAGGAGAAGGGGTATCTCGTAGCTGTCGCTCATGATGGGCCGGGGGCCATCGAAGAGGTGAAGAGCCGACCCTTCGATCTGGCGTTGATAGACATAGTGATGCCAGGCATGAACGGCGTCGAGACCCTGCGGGAGATCAAGGCTATAAACCGCCGGCTCACGACAATGCTTATTACCGGACACACCGCCCTGGAGGATTCGGTCTCCGATGCTGTAGAAGCAGGGGTTGCTGGTATCCTGTACAAGCCTCTCGACATAAATGCTATCGTGGAGATGATCGAAGGTCGAGCCGAGAAGCCAGGCCTAACCCGCATTGATCTCACGAGACACGAAGTCCAACCGGCTGCCTTGCGCTTGATTCCTGAAGCGGTCGCCCGGAAGTGGGACATCATGCCTCTTCGCATTGAGGATGATTTCCTGGTAGTGGCCATGGCTGACCGCAATAATCTTTACGCCATTGAGGACATCCGGGCTCTCTCCAGGATGGAGGTCAGGATCTTGCCTGCCGCTCTCATGGATGTGCGAGGAGCCATCAACCTCCACTATCGCGCCGCGGGCGAGATCGAGAAGGAGATTCGCCACATCCTCCCCACTGTTATGCCGGATCGGGTGGAGGAGGGGGATAGGATAAGTTCTGATGTCATCGCCCAGGCTCCTATTGTGCGCGCTGTAAACCTCCTCGTCAGCCAGGCGGTAAAAGACCGGGCTTCGGACATTCACGTCGAACCGCAGCAGGACCGGGTGCGCGTCCGCTACCGCATTGATGGCATCTTGCATGAGACCCTCTCCTTGCCCCTGAGCGTCCACGGGCCGATGATCTCCAGGGTGAAGGTGCTGGCCGCTATGAACATCGCCGAGCGCAGGCGACCCCAGGATGGCCACTTCGCCATCTCAGTAGATGGCACGGAGGTGGATATCCGCGTAGCCACTGCGGACACCACGTGGGGAGAGATGGCGGTATTGCGCGTCCTGGATAAGTCCATGTCCGTCATGGACCTGGCAGATCTGGGATTCCTCCCCGACTCTCTAAAGACCTATCAAAGAGTCATTCAGTCTCCCTTCGGCATGGTCCTGGCCGCCGGGCCGACAGGCTCAGGCAAGACGACGACTCTCTATGCCTCCATCAACCAACTGGATTCCAAAGAGCGCAATATCATCACCATTGAGGACCCTGTCGAGTACCGTTTCGCCAACGTCAACCAGATGCAGGTCAACCTCCAGGCGAACGTCACCTTCGCTGGCGGCCTGCGAGCCACCATGCGCCTGGACCCGGACGTCATCCTGGTGGGTGAGATCCGCGATAAGGAGACATCCAGCATAGCCATCCAGGCGGCTCTAACCGGGCACCTGGTCCTGTCCACGGTGCACGCCAACGACGCCGTGGGAGCCCTCTTTCGGCTGATGGACCTGGGAATCGAGCCCTTCCTTATCACTTCGGCGATGGTGGGCATCATCGCCCAGCGCCTGGTGCGGCGCGTTTGCCCGCATTGCCGCACTCTCCGCGAGGTGACGGGTGAAGAGCGAGTGGCCTACGAGACAGAGATGGGGGAGAAGCGCACTAAGTTCTATCATGGGGGGGGCTGCAACTTCTGCGCCCTCACCGGATACCATGGCCGGATGGGCGTTTACGAGATTCTGGTGATGAGCGAGGAAATCAGACGTCTTGTGCTCAGGGGCGCCAGCACTGATGAGATCAAGGAGCAAGCTGTTAAAGAGGGTATGGTGACCATGTGGCGCGATGGGATGACGAAGGTGAAAGAGGGCCTCACCACTCCTCGTGAGGTAATGCGAAATGTGTTTGTGATTGGGTAGTAGCGAATTCTTCACGGAAAGTTCACGCAGCTTTTACGTTACTTTCACACACAAGTATACCAAACGGTGTTATAATTTAGTGATAGGCAGAGGAATCATGCCTTACAAATATGTCGCTTACACTAAAACTGGAGAGTGGGTACAGGGTCAGCTAAACGTCCCTTCGGAGGCAGCGGCGGAGGAGGCCCTCTGGAGACAGGACTACGTCATTGTCAGCCTCAGGCAGGCGCGGCCGGGAGCCGACCTGGCGTCGCTGATGCCTAGCTTCTTTGGGGTCAAACCCCGGGAGCTGATCGTCTTCAGTCGCCAGTTGGCTACCTTGATCGAGTCGGGCATCACCATCCTGACTGGCCTGCAGATGCTGTCGGAGGAGACCAGCAGTAAGGCTCTTCAGAAAGCCCTTCAAGAAGTCAGCGACGATGTGCAGGAGGGCGAGACTCTCGCCGGTGCACTGAGGAAACATACTCATATCTTCCCCCATATCTACAGCCGGATGATCGAGATAGGGGAACGGATGGGGAACATGGAGTCGGTGCTGCGGCAAGTGGCGACTTACATGGAAAAACGGGAGTCTCTGACCCGTAAGCTGCGCGGGGCTATGGCTTACCCGTCATTTATCATGCTCCTGGCCCTCGGTGTGGCGTACCTGATGATCACCATCACCCTCCCTGGCATCATGGGGCTCTTCACTGAGTTCGACATAGAGTTACCCACGCCTACCAAGGTGCTCCTGGCTATGACCGAGTTCAGCACGGCCTATCGGACTCAAATGACGGCCGGTATCGCACTGGTGGTAACCGCGCTTGTTCTGTATCTGAGGACTCCCATCGGCCAGCGGCAGCGCGATGCATTGCTCCTGAAGATCCCGATCATAGGCGACATCAATATTCAGAGCAATGTGTCCCAGCTCTGTCATACCATGTCCATCCTCTTGATGGCTGGACTGCCCATGTCTGAGATCATGAACCTGATTGTGGAAACCATGACCAACGTCATACTAAAGGAGGCTTTCGGTAGAGTGCGCACGGAGATGCTGCAAGGGCATGGCCTCTCCGGGCCTATAAGGGA
The DNA here is from genome assembly GCA_964390805.1 of uncultured Anaerolineae bacterium. Classification (GTDB taxonomy): domain Bacteria; phylum Chloroflexota; class Anaerolineae; order VGOG01; family VGOG01; genus CAYMKL01. Next base: position 14,984 of record CAYMKL010000145.1, read on the forward strand.
GGAGAAGGTTTTCCCCAGACTGCTGGCCCAGATGGTCAGGGTCGGCGAGGAGACAGGCACCCTGGATACGAACCTGGAGACGTTGGCCATCTTCTATGAGGAGGAAGCAGATCGCAAGATAAGTGCTCTCACAGGGATGATGGAGCCTGCCTTGATGCTCTTTGTGGGGGGGATGGTGATGTTCATGGCCGTCTCGGTGATTCAGCCCATGTATACCATGCTAGGCTCGATGAAGTAAGGTGAGGAAAAATATCCGCAAGGGACTGGCGGCGATCATTGTATTGATGGTCATCTACGCTGCCGAGATGACGATACTGGGCTTCATCTTTCGCTCCCTGTCCAAAGTGCCCTACAGGGCCGTTGCTCCACCCGTAGTCATTATCGTTGTGCTGGTGGCCTGGATAACCATCTTCGTTGATATGAAGAAGGGAAGTAGATGGTGGGGTTAGTTGTTTGTGTACGATGAGAGGAAGCCAGCCTGATAAAATCTTAACTTGATCTTAACTGTAACCTATCCTTGGGTATTGACAGAGGCCGGGGAATCTGTTATAATGTATTTGTGCAAGGTAAGAGGTCCTTTTTAACTACATAAGGTTCGTTTTTAAGGCAAACCCATCGAAAGATGGGGACGCAAAGCCACGGGTCTACGTTAGCGCATGGCAGATGGCTTATGGCAGATAGCAGATAGCGGATGGTGAATTGCTATTGGCTACCAGCTATCAGTCACTGGCTAATACGACGGCCGGGCTGCTGAAGACAGATTTCGAAAAGCGTGCTGTTTGGAGGCAGGTCGGTTGACGGCACGCTTTTTTGGTATACATTGGAGAAGCGAGCACTATCGGGTCTGGAACATGAGGAAGAGGGGTGGACGGTGAAGTTAGCTATTTGGGCGGGTGAGAGAGGAATGAGCCTGGTCGAGACGCTGGTGACGTTGGCCCTCGTATCCATCATCCTCTCCGGCTTTCTCGCTGCCGTCTCCGTCGGCAGCTTTGGTGTGAGCGTGGTTCGCGAACGGGTGACGGCAGAGAACCTGGCTCGGGCACAGTTGGAGTACACTAAGAACTACACCTACACAGTCGGCGCAACTTCCTACCCAATATAGAAGTTTCCCGATTCTGGGGTCAGGTACAGAAGGCAGGTAAACCGTAACGATC
>CAYMKL010000146.1:0-16098 GCA_964390805.1 uncultured Anaerolineae bacterium
GCCAAAGCGAATAAGGCCACGGCGCACAAACTGGCCCGCATATTCTATCATTTGTTAAAGTATCGAGAAGCCTATGTTGACCCAGGCCAATCCCACTACGAACAACAGTACCGCGAGAGGGTCATTCGCAACTTGAAACGCAAAGCAGCTAAGCTAGGTATGGAATTAGTGCCCGTTGCAGCCCAAACACCTGTTGTTTCTTAGTAGGAGCGTTTTTTGCGACGAAGCAATCTCCTCCTTGCGACAGGGGGATTGCTTCGCTTCGCTCGCAATGACAGCCTGAGCAGTTAAGAAGGGAGCAAGAAATGCTTTCAAAAGAGACTATCAAAGCCCTCGACAGAAGACACATCGTTCACAGTTGGTCGGTTCAGGACGATTTGGATCCCCTAGTCGTCGAGAGAAGCGAGGGAGTCTATTTCTGGGATATTGACGGCAACAGATACCTAGACTTTTCTTCGGCTTTGGTGAATATGAACGTCGGCTATCAGCACCCCAAGGTCGTGCAAGCCATTCAGGAGCAGGCTGCAAAACAGTGCTATGCCCGGCCCGGCTTCGCCTGTGCCGCGCGAGCTGAACTGGCCAGGGACTTGGCCGAATTGACGCCGGGGGATTTGAACAAGTTCTTCTTCACCCTGGGCGGCGCCGACGCCAACGAGAATGCCATCAAGATAGCGCGAGCATTCACCGGAAAGGCCAAGATCCTGTCGAAGTATCGTTCCTACCACGGGGCAACCTATGGCGCAATCACGCTCTCAGGCGACCGCAGACGAATCCCCGTCGAACCGGGGATCCCTGGCGTCATCCACTTCTTTGACCCCTACTGCTACCGCTGTTCTTTCGGACTGACCTATCCGGGCTGTGATCTGCTGTGCGCCGAACACGTCAACGAGATCATCCAATATGAATCACCCCAGAGCGTGGCGGCTGTTCTGGTCGAGACTCAGACTGGATCCGGGGGGTTCTTCGCGCCGCCAGAAGGATATTTCGAGAGATTGCGAGAGATATGCGACGAGAACGATGTCCTGTTGATCTTGGACGAGGTGATGGTGGGCTTTGGCCGCACCGGAAGATGGTTCGCCATTGAGCACTACGACGTTGTGCCAGACATGATGACCCTGGCTAAAGGTCTGACCTGTGGGTATGTACCATTGGGGGCAGTGGCGATCTCGGACCGGATCATGGAAAAGCTGGGCCGGGAAATGCTGTATATCGGTCTAACCTACAATTCGCACCCGTTGGCCTGCGCCACCGCCACGGCGGTTCTAGGCGTCTACAAAGAAGAGAAGTTGGTTGAGAATGCGCAAGAGCTAGAGCCGTATGTCAGGAGTAAACTCCAGGAAATCAAAGCCAGACACCCTTCGGTGGGCGACGTTCGGGGGATGGGCCTCTTTTTCTGTATCGAACTGGTGAACGATAGAGAGGCAAAAGAGCCCCTCGCCCCGGCGATTGCGGGGAGGATTCGCCAGAGGCTTATGGATAAGGGGCTCAGCACCAACGTTATGCGCAACCTGATTTTCGTTGGCCCACCTCTGTGTATCACCGAAAGCGAACTTGAGGCCGGATTTGGAATCATTGACCAGGTGCTAGACTACGTTGACAGCCAGATTCAGTGAAGCCAGGATTGGCGAGGAAGAGTGATTATGCCGGAAACCTTTGGCCTGCACGTTGATCGTCTGGTGACAGTCGAGATGAAGAGAGGCGGGATCGCCAACCGGGGCGTGATCTTGCCCTTGTACGAAACTGCTTTTCGCGCTCAGAATCGCCCCCTAACCCTCTTGGCTGCCGAACGCCTGATACAGGAAGTGAGCAAAGGGGATTACGTCATCATCATGACCGGTTCTGGCCGCCATCCCTGGAGACCCCGGGGGGAGACCGATGGGCCTCTGGGGGCTGTCAGCCTGGCGCGGGCCATCAAGCTGGGGCTGGGCGGGCGACCGGTGTACGTGGCCGCTGAGCCTTACATGCCCCCCGTCGTCGCCGCCAGCGAAGCGGCGGGCATTACACCGTGCAGCGAGAAGGTAATGGCCGAATACGATGGCTTTTATCCCACGGCCCTGGTCAGGCCCTTCACGTTGAAAAAGGATGACGCATTGGCCCAGGCCCGGTCGCTGTTGGACGAATTGAATCCGGCGGCGGTGATTTCCATCGAGACTTTGGGACCCAATGCGCAAGGCGTCATCCACAGTGCAACCGGCTATGAGCGCGAGGCGGAGCATGTGGCCCATACGTTTCACCTGGTTCAAGAGACGCGCGAAAGGGGCATTCTTACCGTCGGCATTGGCGACTTTGGCAATGAGGTCGGATTCGGCCTGATCGCGGACGAGTTGACCAAGCTTCTGCCCTTGTGGGCCAAGTGCAATTGCCCCTGTGAATCAGACCCGGTATGCCACGTTCCCACAGACGTGCTGGTGGTGGGCGCCATAAGCAACTGGGCCGGCTATGGGGTATCCGCCTGCCTGGCCTACCTCCTCAAGAACGCGGCCCTCCTCCAGACCGCTGACATGGAGCGTCGGATGGGGATTGACTGTGTGTATGCTGGAGCTGAGGGGGAGGCCGGCATGAAGCAACCGTGGGTTGATGGAACATCACCCGAAACCCAGCAAGCTGTCGTAACCATACTTCGTATGCTTGTGCAGAACGCCCTCAGCACGCCCTTGGATCGGGGATGGTGAAACAGCAGAGAGAGGTTCTTATGTCCGCCGGAAATCATCAGACTCCGAACTCTTTTGACCAATGCGGCTATCCAATTGATCCAGCAGTTGGTTATGCAAGAGGTCCCATCCTATCCTCCTCTCTTCAGGAGGCCAAGCGCCGCCAGTACGCCATGCGCATCATCAAAGACCGCGCATCGGCGGTGGGCCATGACAGCTTCTACAACTTCACCGGGCTGCATCGAGATTATCCGGCTCCCCCAAACAGAATCGCCTGGGGGGAAGAATGGGTTGGGCCGGCCTTCTTCTGGGACGAATTGGTTGAGATGGCTCGAAAACACTTCGGCGGGCGGGCTAAGCATCAAGTGGCAGTATTCAACCGATGTTCGGCCGCCATCATCGCCACCTGTCTGGCTCTGGCCAGGCCCCGCTCTACCGTTCTGTCGGTAGTTCCCGGAAAACGGTCTCATCCTTCCATTGGACGTGGCGCCCGATTGGCGAAGGCCCAATTAGTGCAGACGGATACCTTGTCCGCAGTGGAAGAACGCCTGGCCGACGATGACGTGAGCTTGATCGTCATCACCGGGGTCTCCAGCGAACTGGAAATCATCAACCAAGACCTGCTGTTGGATGTGGTGAAACTAGGCCAGGCAAAAGGCATCCCGGTCTTTCTGGATGACGCCTATGGCACCCGATTGCGCCCCATCTACGGCCAGCCCAAGACCCTTGAGACAGGTGTTGATATCGGCGTGACCGCTTGCGACAAGGCGGGTCTGGGAGGCCCGCGAGCCGGTCTGATGGTGGGGCGGGCCGATTTGATCGGGCGCATCGCCGCCAAGGCCGGGGAACTGGGTCTGGAAGCCAGACCACCCCTGGCTTTGGGGGTGTGGGCCTCCTTGGCCCAGTTCGACCCCAACCATCTGCACCGCGAAGTCGAGCTTGGCCTGAGAATCTACGAGCGCCTCAGCGGACGATTTGGCGAAGACAAGATCATAAGATCAGGATTGGGAGCGAGCATCCCGGCCGAAGACGTCTATAGCTTGGTGCAATCGCTTCGCCCGACTGACGATGTGCTGCCGGTCGTGCCGGCCGAAATCACGTCGGGTATCGGTATGTATTGGTTGGAGCACCACGGCGTCATCAGTGTGAACGCTCTGGGCCAGCCGGGGGCCAGCATCTGGTTGCGCTTCAAACCGTCCCCAGACGAAGTGGAACGATTCGGCGGAGTATCGGCCCTGACTGACGTGCTGGACGAGGGGCTCAGTTTTGTGGCGGCGAGAGCGAGCTCGATTCCAGCTATGAGACAGCTAATCTTGGGAGGATAAAGAAACATGAACACTGGCGGCTATTTGGAGAAAATCCTGCGTGTTGACCTTTCTACCAGGCAAACGTCGGTCGAGCCACTGGATCGGGCGTTTATCGAGAAGTGGGTCGGTGGCGTTGGCTTTGGCGCCCGCTACCTCTACGAAGAAGTTCCTGCTGGCGTCGAATGGTCTGGTCCTGAGAATCGCATCATCTGGACCACAGGACCGCTGGCGGGCAGCGGGGTGTACGGAGCGGGGACGTTTAACGTCGCCAGCAAGGGGCCTATGACCAATCTGGCCGGTTGTTCTCAAGCCAACGGCTTCTTTGGCGCCTACCTCAAGTTCTCGGGTTTCGATGGCATCATCTTTCAGGGCCGGGCGCCGGACTGGGTCTATCTCTGGATCAAAGGGGGCAAGGCTGAGCTGCGGGACGCCCGCCATCTGGTCGGCAAAGACATCTTTGAGCTAGAGGACGCCCTGAGGGCGGAACTGGGCGTCAAGGGTAGACAGATAAGCGTCTTTGGTATCGGGCCGGCGGGCGAGCACCTCGTTCGCTATGCTGCCATTGGCGGGGACGGCGGACACCTAGCTGCCCACAACGGCCTGGGAGCCGTGCTTGGCTCGAAAAACGTCAAGGCTGTGGTTGCCTACCGGGGCAAGCGCAACTTTGCCATCCAGGATCCAGAGCGGCTGCGCGAAAAGAACCTGGCCATGTTCGAGCATGCCAAGAGCTCTGGCAGTGTCTACCAGTGGGGCACCGGGGGTGGCTTTTCCACAATGCACGATACGGGAAAGCTTCCGGTCAAGAACTACACCACCAACCTCTTCCCCCAACACGAGCGCATGAGCGGGCAATACATGCGCACGCACTTCCAGATCCGCTCCGTGCCCTGCTACCAGTGCCGTTTTGCCCACGTGAAGGAAGTCACCGTGACCGAAGGCCCGTATAAAGGCTTTATTGGGGAAGAGCCGGAGTATGAGCAGTTGGCAGCCTGGGGACCGCAGATCGGCAACACAGATCTGGGCGCGGTTGTCATGTTGACCCGGGAAGTGGATCGGCTGGGCATGGACTGTAACGAGGCTTCCTGGACCGTTGGCTGGGTCATGGAATGTTACGAAAAAGGCATAGTCTCCAGGGCGGATTTGGACGGCCTGGACATGAGCTGGGGAAACGTCGAAGCAGTCAGGAGCTTACTCAACCGAATTGCCAACAGGCAGGGGATTGGGGAACTACTGGCCGAAGGCGTGATGCGAGCCTCTCAGAAGATCGGGGGAGACGCAGCGGATTTCGCCATATATGCGCAAAAGGGAGCCAGCCCCAGAGGCCACGACCATCGCGGAAGGTGGGAAGAGCTTTTGGATACCTGTGTGACAAACACGAGCACCATAGAGGCGAGCTGGGCTGGCGTCCATCCTCAGTTGGTGGATCAGCCGCCAGTGACGGACCCCTTCTCGCACCAAGAGGTATCGTCAATCAACGCCCGGTTCAACGGAATCCGACAGTTCGACGATTGTCTGGGGACGTGCCGTTTCGCCGCCGCAGACCCGAAATTGCAGCTTGAGTGTCTCAACGCCGTGACCGGCTGGGGACTGACCCTGGAAGATGTGTTCACCGTCGGTCGTAGAATCGTCAATCAGTTGAGGGTATTCAATTTTCGACATGGGATGAAAAGGGAAGATGAACGCCCTTCCAAGAGGTATGGCTCCGTGCCCATAGATGGCCCCGCCAGGGGCAGAGACATTATGGAGCAATGGAGCTCAATGCTTGAAAACTACTACACTCAAATGGGCTGGGATCCCGTGACGGGGAAGCCTCTGCCAGAGACCCTCAAGAGGTTGGGTCTTGAAGATCTCATAGCAGAGCAATGACGAATGACTCTAATGAAACGCCGCAGTGCAAACCAGTCGCTCCCAGGTTGAACAAACAGATATCCCCAGGTATCGGCAGCACGCTAGTCCTGGCGATCCTGTTTCTCCACCTGTTGCTGATCGGGATAACCCAGCTCGTTGTGCCTTTGTACTCGTTGAGCCTTGGGGCTTCAGAGGTTGTCCTGGGGATCATTACCGGCGCTTTCGGCGTGGCGGGGATCCTGCTGTCTATCCTCAGCAGTGTCTTGTCCGACTATCTGGGGCGGCGTCCCATGATCCTGGTGGCTTTTGTTCTCTGGATCGGGGTTGGCGTATCGAACCTGTTAGCTCCGCCGTTTCTGTGGCTGGTGGGGGGGCAGGTACTGGTAGGGATGGCAGACCTCTGTTTGTGGGTCGCAGCGATGGCCTATCTGACCGGGGTCACCCCGCAGGGCAGACATGCCGAAATCATGAGCTGGGCCGGTGGCCTGATGGGCCTGGGGCTGGCCGTCGGGCCAATCCTGGGCGGTGTCGTCGTCCGACTGGTCGGCTTCCAACCGGCCTTCATGCTGGTCGTTCTGGTCGGGGTGCTGGGCCTGGCTATCTCCTATAAACTGCCAGACGCCAAGCTTCCGATGGCAGAACGGGGTGCCTTTCTCGAACGGCTCTCTCTGTCCCATCGCCGCGCCTTTGGGCTGGTTCGAGGAAGCCGAAGCCATGCTCTCGGCCCTATGCGCATGGCTGTGTTGGTCATGATATTGGGAACGGCGACTTGGATGGCAGTGGGACGCTCCTTCTACGTGGCATACCTGGATAATCTGGGGCTCTCCACGGAGGTCATAGGTTTGCTGACCACACTCAGAGCAGGCGCTACGACGGTAGCGCAGTTCGGTTTTGCATTCCTGGCCAACCGTCTGGGCGTGGTCGTGACCGCCCTTTCAGGTGTGGCCATCGGAGGCTTGGCTCTGACGTTGACTCCTTTCCTGACCACGGCTCCAATCCTGGCGCTGGTTGGGTGCATTGGAAATGGTGCAGACCGACTACGCAACCCTGGACTGTTCACGCTGATCGCTGAAGGTACGGATCCGGATAGTCGGGCCCTGGCCTTCGCGCTGCTCAACACGGCATGGGCCGTCACTACCACGGTCCTCCCCCCTGTTCTGGGGCTGATCGCCGAAAGAACCACTCTGTCGGCGACGTTCCTGCTGGTTGGGCCTTTTGTGGCTTTCTCGTCAATCTTGCTATACGTGTGGAATCGGCGGGCGACCTCAGGACTTTCGAGGTAGTGGGAAAGAGAATCCAATGTCTATCCAACAAGCAGATGCCCGGCGGAGTCGTTCCGCCGGGCTGACCACATCTGCCGTCTTTCGCTTCTGGCTGCCGCTGGCGACCAGTTGGCTGCTTATGGCGACGGAAACCGTCTCCGTCAACGCCATCATCGCCCGCGCGGCCGAGGCCAAGCTGCAACTGGCCGCGCTGGGTGTTGCTGTCTCGCTGGCGCTGGCAGTGGAAAGCCCCCTCATCTCCCTGCTCACTGCCAGCAATGCGCTGGCACGCGACCGGCAATCGTACCGCTTGTTGCATCGCTTTACGCTGGGCCTCAACGCCACCGTAACAGCGGTCATGTTGCTGTTGGGTTTCACGCCCTTGTTCGATTTTGCAGTTGTGCAGCTTATCGGAGCACCAGCCGATATTGCTGTCAAGGTGCGCCCGGTCCTCTGGGCAATGACCCTTTGGCCTGCTGCCATCGGCTTTCGCCGCTTCCATCAGGGCTTGATGATCCGGCATGGCCACACTCGTCAGATAGGCTACGGTACCGCGATCCGGCTATTCACCGGTGTAGGCATTTCATTGGCGGGGCTGGCTTGGGGCAAGCTAGACGGTGCGACGGTGGGCGGGCTGGCGTTGGGCGCGTCGTCCATAGCCGAGTCGGCTTACGTCTGGTACGTGGCGCAGCCAGCGGTGCAGAAGATCAAAAGGACAGCCCCCCTGGCTGATGGCATCCCCTTGACTTTGGGTGATTTGCTCCGTTTCTATGCGCCCCTGGCCCTCACGTCCGCCATCACGCTCTCGGCCACTCCGATTATCAACTCTGGCTTATCCCGCTCACCCTACCCCATCGAGTCACTGGCTGCCTGGCCGGTAGTCAGTGGGCAGTTGTTTGCCCTCCGCAGCTTCGGATTGAGCCTGCAAGAAGTGGTTGTCGCTCTCCTGGACAGTCCGGCTGCCATGAAGACGCTGCGGCGCTTCGCCACGATGGTGGGCATTGGGGCGCTGGCCTTGCTGTTAGCCATCGCTTATACGCCGCTGGCCCCCTTGTGGCAGCAGCGGATTGCGGGCCTGAGCGAGGAACTGACCGTCTTTGCAGTGGCCGGGTTGCGGCTGGCGGCATTGCTGCCAGTACTGGCCGTCGTGGTGAGCATGTTGCGTGGCATTGTCGTCACCGGCAAGGCTACCAGCGTCATCGCCCAGGCCACGGTGCTCAACCTGCTGGCGCTAGCATCGGTGCTCCTGATAGGAGGGAAGCTGGGCCTCTTGCCAGGCGTGTCGCTGGCTGCTGTGGCCCTGACTGTCTCACAACTTGTGGAGAGCGCCTGGCTGTGGCGCGGTGCACGCCGCAAGCAGTTTGGAGTTCCGAGTTCGGGGTTTTGAGTTGACTAAACTCGAGACTCAAGTTGTCGAACCGGCCAACTAGTGGTACAATAGATAGTCCTCTGCGAGTGACAGAGGAATGAGGAAGAGGAAGGTTTCTGGTTTCATGGACGCCGAAGAGGCTAACAGGGTTCTGCTCACGGGTTTGCCGCTGGCGGACGAGGCAATGGCCACGCTGCGAACAAGGGTTTCCTACCGTGTGACACCGCCTTACCCGGAGCCTGACCAGATCGCAGCACTGGCGGCGGAGGATGGCATCCAGGGCATGATCGTCCGGCTGGGCCAGATCACGCGGCAGGTCTTGGCCGCCTCGCCGCACCTTCGAGTAGTGGTTTCTCATGGGGTGGGAGTGGATCACATTGATGTCGAGGCCGCGACCGAACTGGGCATACCGGTTTGCATCACGGCCAGCGCGAATTTCCAGTCCGTCGCCGAACACGCCCTGGCGATGATGCTCTGCCTTGCCAAGAACCTCTTTCTCTACGACAAGCAGATGCGCCGTGGGGTGTGGGATCCCTCAAGCCGCGGCACTGATCTGCTCGGCAAGTGCCTTGGCATCGTCGGCGTTGGCCGCATCGGGCGGCGACTGGCTGAGCTGGTTCAACCATTGGGAATGACGGTGATCGGCTATGATCCGCACTTGCCAGCGGATCGCTTTCCCGAAACCATTCGTCGGGTCGAGAGCCTGGACGAGCTTCTTCGCCAGTCGGATTTCGTCTCCTTGCACTGTCCCAGGACGCAAGAGACCTACCACATGATTGGGCAGCGGGAACTCGAAATCATGAAACCCACAGCCGTGCTCATCAACACCGCCCGGGGCGGAATTGTAGATGAATCAGCCCTGCTCCGAGCGCTGGAAACGGGGACGATCTGGGGCGCTGGCCTGGACAACTTTGAGACTGAGCCACTTCCCTCTGACTCTCCGCTGCTGCCCCTCCAGGATCGGCTGATTTGTACGCCTCACGTCGCGGGGTTGACCCAAGAGGCCCTTGTGCGCATGGGCACAGAAGCGGTGAGCATCCTTCTGGGCTTTCTTGACAGCAAGGAACTTGACCCCGACACGGTGGTCAACCCAGGTGTTCTCCCTGAACTACTGTAAATCCTATCGAATCAGGCGGTAAAGTGAACCGCCCTGCAATCAAGGAGCAAGGATGACACTATTGGAAGAGTTTGTGCGAGTATTCCAACTTCCGCCAGCCATGAATCCGTACATCCATCTGGTGGTGGACGAGCGCGAGATGGAACTCGTCGTGCAAATGAACGGTCGGGCCATGACCGTAGAGCAGGTGGCTAATATTGTGGAGATGTCGCCGCAGGAGGCCGAGGCGTTTCTGCGCAGAGCCTACAGCCGCGGAGTAGTTGACAGGCAGGTTGAGGATGGTGTGACGACCTACTCAGCGGCCACGTTCTATCGGCGCCTGGACCCCCTGGCCATGTATGAAAACTGGGGCGACATCCCCGCCGACGCCCGCGATGCGGTGATCGAGTGGCAGTTGCAGGAGTTCATCAACCTGTGGTTGCCAGTGGTCGAAGAAATGAGGAAGGATCCCGATGCCTACCACAGAATCCCCAACCGGGACGTGTTGCTGTTGGAGGAAGCTCTGGAGCAGGTGGAGGCGGCCACGGAGCACGTGGTGGTGCCCTGCGACTGCCGGGCCATTGTGATGGCCTGCAATCGCTCCTTGGAGGTGTGTATCCGCTTGGATGAAGGGGCGCGCCTGACCCTGGAACGGGGACACGGGCGGCGCGTCACCAAAGACGAGTGCAAGGCCATCGTGATCAATGCCCACCGGTCCGGGTTGATGCAGACTGGCCGGCGCGCCTGGCGGGAACACGGTCTCTTTGGCTTCTGCAATTGCTGCACCTGCGACTGCTATCCCTTCCGCGCGTCAGTGGCGATCGGGATGCAGAAGCAATGGCCCCGGAGCCACCACGTCGCCGCCTGCGATTGGGATCAGTGCAGCCACTGTGGGCTGTGCCCCAGACGCTGCTATTTCGGCGCATTCTACCGCGATGGTTCCAAGATAGTGATCAACGGAAAAGCGAGGAAGCGGGTGCTGTTTGACGAGGAGAAGTGCTGGGGCTGTGGCATCTGCGCTACGGCCTGCCCTACAGAGGCCATCCGCATGGTGGAGCTTTGATGCACGAAATGCCGGTGACCCAGGCATTGTTGAACATGGCTTTGCAGCACGCCAATGGGCAGCGCATCACCGACATCTATTTGCGGGTGGGCATGATGTCGTCCATCGTACCGGAGTCGGTCGAGGTCTTCTTCGACTATCTCAGCCAGGACACCCTGGCCGAGGGAGCCACCCTGCACTTTGAGCGCGTGCCCATCGAGATGACCTGCCTCGATTGCGGGCAGCAGGCTGATCTGAGCCAGTGGATAGACCAGCCGCCCCAGGCGATCATGATGGAGGCTCTGCATCGGGGCTGTCAGTGCGGAAGCAAGCGGCTTCGCGTCACCGGAGGGGTGGGTTTTGAGATGGTGAGCCTGGATGTGGAGCCTGCTTCGCGTAAGCACCCTCACCCTAACCCTCTCCCCCCTGGGGAGAGGGAACTTGCCCCCTCTCCCCAGGGGGGAGAGGGTAGGGGTGAGGGGGAGTTCCTGAACAAGGTAGCAGAGGGCGAAGAATGACACAAATCACTCGCATCCTGGCTGTGCCAGCCGTGGGCGCGTATTACTACGATGATCTGGCGGCGCTCCAGTCTAGTGCCATGCCCCTGTCTGAGCGGTATGCCGCTCCTGCTGTGACGCCCGGTTTCCACCGCGTCCGCGAGGTGGCCGAAGCTGTCTCAGTGGGCTTGGTGCTGGATGATGGTCAAGTGGCCTGGGGCGACTGTGTGGCAGTGGAGTTCAGCGGCAAAGCGGGCCGCGACCCGGTCTTCCGCACCGATGAGGGCCTGTCCACCATCCGTCGCGCCGTGGCGCCGCTGCTGCAAGGCCGGGAGGTCACCAGCTTCCGCGAACTCGCCGAGGAAGTGGACGGCCTGATTGAATCGGCGGAGGTCATCAGACCGCTGCCCCAGCCCTCGGGAGTGACCCGGCGCGATCTCTTGACAGCGCCAGCGCGCCTGTGGCGGGCGGCCCAAGGCAAAGAGGAGGAAACGCCCGTCCCCACGGAGCGGATCACCGTGGAGCGCCGACTGCACACCGCCGTCCGCTACGGCGTGAGCCAGGCGCTGCTGAAAGCAGCAGCCCTGGCGCGCGGCTTGACCATGGCCGAGGTCATCGCTGAGGAATGGGATCTGCCGCTGCCCGATTCGCCAGTGCCCATCCATGCCCAGTGCGGGGCCGACCGCTACGCTGGCGCTGACAAGATGATCGCCCGTCGCGTGGCCTCGCTGCCCCATACTCTGGTAGACAACATCCCGGAGCAACTGGGCGAGGATGCCGTCGTGCTGACGCGATACGCCCGCTGGCTGAAGGCGCGCATCCAGGAGTTGGGCGGCCCGGACTACCGCCCCACCATTCACCTGGATGTCCACGGCACGCTGGGGCACATCTTCGACAACGAGCTGGGCCACGTTCTGGGGCAACTCTACGCCCTGGAGTTGGCGGTGCAGCCCTACCCCCTGCGGGTGGAGTGTCCGGTGCTCATGGAGAGCCGAGAAGCCCAGATCGAGACCATGAAGACCCTGCGCGAGTACGTCCGCTTCCGCAAAATGAACGTGCAACTGGTGGCCGACGAGTGGGCCAACACCCTGGACGACGTCCGCGCCTTCGTGGACGCCCAGGCTGCCGACATGATCCAGATCAAGATGCCCGACCTGGGCAGCGTGCACAACTCGATTGAAGCGGTGTTGGCCTGCAAATCCGGTGGTGTGGGCGCGTTCCTGGGCGGCAGTTGCGCCGAGACCGATCTGTCGGCGCGGGTATCGGTACACGTGGCCCTGGCCACCCGGCCAGACATCATCATGGCCAAGCCGGGCATGGGGGTGGACGAGGCCATCTCGCTGGTGCAGAACGAGATGACGCGCACCCTGGCCTGGATTCGGGCACGGGAGGAGTAATGCAATCTTTTTCGCACGTGCTACTGCCATCTGCTTTCGGCATTTTGGGCATTGTGTGGCAAGAAACCGCAACAGGTCCGAAGGTATGTCAAGTCGTCCTACCGGATGAGTTCGCCCCGGTGGAAGACACGATCCAGACGACCTTTGGTGGCGCTGTTCAGCAATCGTGCCCTCCCATTGCGGAACTGGGTGAGCAAATTCAGAGCTTCCTCCAGGGAGGGGCCATCGTCTTTGACCTGGACAGCATCGCTCTGGAGGAATGCTCTGAATTCCAAAGGCGCGTGCTTCTGGCGGAGCACGACATACCACGGGGATGGGTGAGCACCTACGGCAGGATCGCCCGGCATCTGGGCGTCCCAGGTGGTGCGAGGGCGGTTGGCAGAGCACTGGCAACCAACCCTTTCCCCATCATCATCCCCTGCCACCGAGCGATCCTGTCCAACGGGGGGCTTGGCGGGTTTCAAGGTGGGCAGGAAATGAAACGAGCTTTGCTCGGAATGGAAGGGATCGAGTTTTCCCCGACAGGGAGAATTCTGACAAACAGAATCTACTACTGAGGAGCATGATGGACATCAACTATCACACTCACCAAACGCCGCAGTTCCGCGTTCTGTCGGATCAGCAGATCGAGAAGGTGTACCAGGCGACGCTGGAGTGCCTGAATCGCACCGGCGTCGAAGTGCGCAACGCTGAGGCCCGGGAGCTGCTGGCTGCTGCCGGCGCCCGCGTGGACGGCACGCGCGTGCGTATTCCCCCGCACGTCATTCAAGATGCCGTCGTCGTCAGTCCGCGAACCTTTACCTTGTGGGGCAGAGATGGTAAGGACGAGATGCAAATCGTGCCCGACCGGGTCTACTTCGGCCCTGGCCTGACCAACACTTACTTCGTGGACCCGGAGACGGGCGAGCGGCGCAAGGTTCGCCGAGGCGATCCCGGCCTCACGGCCCGGGTCTGCGACGCGCTGCCGAACATTGACTACGTCATGGGCCTGGGGCTGATCAGCGATGTGCCCCCCACGCTGGCGCCCGTCTACGAGTACGCGGAGATGGTGGCTAACACCAGCAAGCCGATTCTCCCCTGGGCCTACTCCGCCGAGCACGTCTCCGATATCTACCAGATGGCAGTGGCAGTCTCCGGCAGCCATGCCCTGAGCGAGGCCGAAGGGGAGGCGGCCTTCCACCAACGACCCCACTTCGCCATCTTCGCCACCTACCAGTCGCCATTGATACACACCGACGAGGATTTGGCCAAAATGCTCTGGGCCGCCGAGCGAGATGTTCCCATCGTCTACATCGGTGGCCCCACCCTGGGGGCGACCTCGCCTGTGACCGGCGCTTCGGGCTTAGTCATCTACCTGGCCGCCGCGCTGAGCGGGTTGGCCATCGTCCAGCTCAAGCAGCGAGGGACGGCGGTTTGCGTCGGGGATGTGCCACAGGCCATGGACCTCCGCACTGGACGACCGGCCTATGGCTCACCGGAGATGAGCCTATTTGGCGCTGCCATGGCCGACATCTCCCGCTGGCTGGGCGTCCCTTTCATGGGCACTGCCGGCGCCTCCGAGGCCAAGACCCTCGATTTGCAGGCGGCCATTGAGTCCGCGATCCAGGTGGTTCTTTCAGGATTGAGCGGAGCCACACTGGCGCACGACCTGGGCTTCTTGGACTGCGCCGACATCGGCTCGCTGGAGTCGCTGGTGATGAACGACGAGATCATTGCCATGGTGCGGCGGATCATGCGCGGCGTCGAGGTCAGCGACAACACGCTGATGCTGGATCTGATAGACAGAGTCGGGCCGGGCGGGGAATTCATGTCCGAGCGACACACTGCCAAGCACTGCCGGGCCGAGATCTGGACGCCCACCCTCATGGACCGGGAGCCGTGGATCAACTGGCAGGCGGCCGGCGCCCAGACCATGCTCGACCGCATCCGGGCGAAGCTTCGGGAGATCCTGGCCACTCATCAGCCGCCGCCGCTGCCTGATGGCGCGGCGGAAAAGATTGAGGCGATACTTGAGGCGGCCGAGGCACGGGAAGGGAAGGGATAGATATGACAACGAATGGAGAAACCATGACTGACACAGTTCGCGTGCGATTCGCCCCCAGCCCTACGGGCTATCTCCACGTGGGGGGAGCCAGGACGGCGCTTTTCAACTGGCTCTTCGCCCGCCAGCACAACGGCGCGTTCATCCTGCGCATTGAGGACACGGACCGCAAACGGTATGAGCCCAAAGCCGTGGGGAACATCTTGGAGAGCCTGCGCTGGCTGGGCCTGGAGTGGGACGAGGGGCCTGAGGTGGGCGGCGACTATGGGCCTTACTATCAGTCCCAACGGCTGGACCTCTACCAGAAATACGCTCAGCAGTTGGTGGACAGCGGCTACGCCTATCGCTGCTACTGCAGCCCGGAGCGCCTGGCCCTGACGCGGGAGGAGCGGCGGCGGCGAGGCGAGCCGGATCTTGGCTACGACCGCCACTGTCGCTATCTGACGGCCAAACAGCGCGGTGAGTACGAGGCTCAGGGCATCGTGCCGGTGGTGCGCCTCAAAGTCCCTCTGGAGGGCCAGACGTCCTTCCACGACGTGCTCCACGGAGACATTACTGTGGACAATGCCAGCCTGGACGACCTGGTGCTCCTCAAATCCGACGGCTATCCCACCTACCACCTGGGCAACGTGGTGGACGATACTCTCATGAAGATCACGCACATCATGCGGGCCGACGAGTGGCTGCCCAGCGTCCCCAAGCACGTCTTGCTCTATGACGCCTTTGGCTGGGAGATCCCCATCTACGCCCACCTGCCCGTCATCCTGGCCCCCACGGGTAAGGGTAAGCTCAGCAAGCGGCACGGCGGAGTGGCCGTCCACGAGTTCCAGCAGGAGGGCTACCTGCCCGAAGCCATGGTCAATTTCCTCGCTCGCGTGGGCTGGGCCTACGACGACAAGACGGAGTTCTTCACCCGTCAGGAGCTGATAGAGAAGTTCAGTCTGGAGGGGGTGAACAAATCCCCGGCCGCTTTCTCCTACGACAAGCTGGAGTGGATGAACGGCGTCTATATCCGAGAGTTGAGTCAGGATGCTCTGTATGAGCGATTGATTCCCTTCTTGGCCAGTGGCCTGGGCATGGAGGAAGGGGAACTGAGGGAGAGAAAGGAGACGCGGCAGATCGTGCCCCTGATCCAGGAGCGACTCAAGAAGCTGACCGATGCCGCTGAGTGGGTTGATTGCTTCTTCGTGGATCAGATCACTTATGACCCCTCGCTGCTGGTGGGCAAGAAGATGACCGCGGCGGAATCGCTGGCCGCCCTGCGGAAGGCCCGCGAGACCTTGGCGGCCCTGCCTGATTTCGAGGATGAGACCCTGGAGGGAGCCCTCCGCGCCCTGGTCGAGGAGCTAGGCTTGAAAGCTCGCCAACTCTTCGGCATCATCCGCGTGGCGGTTACGGGCAAGAAAGTAGCCCCGCCCCTCTTCGGAACGCTGAGCGTCCTGGGGCGGGAGCGGGTGCTGGAACGGCTGGACAAGGCGGGTGAAGCATTTGACATTGATGACAAAATGTTGCATAATATGCCGACAATGGGTGGCTAGCGTAACAATTGTGCAACCAGAGACCAAATCGGCAAAATCGAGACAAAAAC
>CAYMKL010000147.1:0-15838 GCA_964390805.1 uncultured Anaerolineae bacterium
TAGGCAGGAGCATTATACCACAAAACTCCGAAGTTATTTTTGGACAACTCCTAAAGAGGGCCAAACTGAGGAGGACAATTACGAAGACAAGCTTGCCCACGCACTTGCCTTGGCTGGTTGCACCAAACAAGACTCCCATCTCAAACCTCCGTTTGCCCGCACGGATAGTGTTTATCAGCGTTGCCCCATTGGAACCTCATTTGCTCTTCACTGAAGGATCTAATCATGAAAAACGCCAGCCTCAGGGCACGCAAGAGCACGGCCTTGGCTGGCGTCGGAGTTGGGAGCGATGTTGGTTAGCTTGGCACCGCCAGAGGCGAGCTCTTGCACCCTGTCTCAGTCAAATCCTTGGATTGAGCTTGTCGAAATCCTTGGATTGAGCTTGTCGAAATCACCAGGCATCTACTGGAGTCACCTGTGTTTGTTCACCATGCATATTGTACCACAAAAGTGGGTGAAAAGTCAATAGGGAGAACTCTGAATCTTGCATATAAGAAACACCCCCGCAGACTCGTCGAGCCTGCGGGGGAACGAAAGCTTGGGTTATTAGTCTGCGGGCGTGGGAGACCGCTCTGCTCAGAATCTGGATCTGCTGAGCTTTACTGCTTCTTGAACCACCCGGTGACGACGAGCAACACCATTGCGCCCAGGACGCCCACGGCTGCTATACAGGTTGAACCTGCCAACAACAGCCGCGTGTGGGAAGGGGGAGAAGAAGCGCACGACGAAGCCGCCGATGATGGGCCCCAGGATACCGACGACGACGTTAGCGCCACACCCCATCTTGCTGCTGCGCCCCACCAGGAGGCTGGCGATCCAGCCAACGATGGCACCGAAGATGACCAGGACGATCAGATCCCATAGCATGATACTCTCTCCTCTCATGCATTCGTTCAGCTATTCGCGTACGGTTTTCCCGCACTGAGCTCTTCATCGGTGGTGCTGCCGTGGACGGCGACTCGCCCTGATTATGGCCCAGCAGTGGCTGTTGCACAAATGCAAACCGCCCCGCTTTCTTCACCCTGACCAGTGGCGGTGGGCGAAGGATGCGGGGCGGCGCTCTGAGCGAACTGATCCTTACAAAGCTAAGGCGTTAGCGGGTGAATAGCCTCGATCTCCTGCAGCACGGTGGGCAGATCAGGCGGCGTGGCCGGGATGACGTGTGTCTCGCTGCCGGCATGCTTATGGTGCGGGAAGGTGCTCAGGCCAGGGTGGTGCGGCGTATCGTCGTAGCGGAAGATCAAGGCAGCGTCGGCAGCCTGGTAATGATAGCTGTACATTCGGCGGGCAACTTGAACCTGAACCTCAACCAGTTCGCGGAAGTGCAGGCGGGAGTCATCAGCGAAATACAGGTCGGCGCGAATCAGTCCGGCGTAGAGTGTGCGCTTGTCCAGGGCGACATTGGAGGCGCGCACAATGGGCGACGCTGCGACGACGTCTAACAGCGACTGCAGGTATGCCTCAATCAAGTCGCGCCTCCCGCAAGGCCCGATACCGACTTTCAAGCAGATGCAGCATCCCGACTTCCATTCGCCAGTCTGTGAATTCAACCGTCTCTATCAGTTCGAGTGCGTTGAGGCGGCGCTCAAATTCTGCCGAAGACATGCCGAATTGCTGCTCGAACTCGGCCAGTCGTTTCTGGGTGCGCTCTATGCCAAGAGCGAGCATCTTTTTCTCATTCTCAAGGGCCGACTCGACCAGCGGCTTGAGCATTGTTTTATCGGTGGTTGTAATGGTCAATTGTTGCAACATGGGTTTTCTCCTCCGTGACTCTGTAACCCCCTTTGGCTGCTGCGCATACTATACCACATTTCGCCTCCTTTGGCAATACAAAGACCACTTGCGGGGTTGACGCAGGTGGCTTTCTCTCTTTCACCTTTCTGCAAACCACGCGCCGAAAACGCGACTCCAGAGCCTCGGTGCTCAGTCGAGCCGTCGGGCCGATCAGGGCAAAACGCAAGCCGCCCCGCATCCCTCACCTTGGCCGGTGTCGGTGGGTGAGGGATGCGGGGCCGCGTGTTGTCATCAAGCGCACTGCTACGATGCTGGAGCTTGCATCAGTCTCTTCACCAGCCCTACCACATACTGGATGAGTGTGACAAGCACCACCAGACCGCCTGCCACATACCCAGCTCTGGGACTGAGGTTCAAAGGCCAGATTACGCACCCGGCGTAAACTAGTCCCCCTCAGACAACCATCGCGACGAGTGTTCCCAGAGCTCTCAAAACTTCCTTTATCACTTCCGCCTCCTTATCACCAGTATTATGCCCCCCTCCGACTTCTGACAGAGAAGGGCCATAGATACCAGGCTACCTTTCTTTCGATGCATCCTGGTGGTCTAGCCCAAACATGGAAACTCGCAGCTACTTTAGGGACGACGAATCAGGGTTTGTCCTCATCCTCAATGGCATCAAGGACCAGGGTGAGGAATCTCACCAGATCCATCCCTCCCTCTTGCGCGTTGGCTACCTTGACGATGACGAGATCTTTTGAGGGGATGATGACGATATTCTGCCCCATGATACCTTCCGCCATGTAGCCATCGGCGGGGATATTCGAGTGGCGTGCACCCAGCCTCAGTGGTAGGTTGACATGCCAGAGGTATCCATAGGCATCCCACATCTTGACACTGGGGTCTGTCCGGGTGGATGCTTCCACCCATGCTTCAGACACGATTTGCTTATCTTCCCATTTCCCCTTGTTTAGATAGAGGTAGCCGAATTTGGCATAGTCCCGCACCGTCAGATACAGCATGGAGAATGTCGCGGTGTAGCCCTCCTTGTCGCTGTCCCATCGAACAGAAGAGATGCCCATTGGCTGGAACAGGTTCGTCTTGGCGAATTCGAGGGCGCTCATCCCCGTCGTTTCGGCGATGACGCCTGACAGCAACATAGGGTCTCCGGTGGAGTAGGTGAAGAACTCTCCGGGTTCATGAATCGCCTCTCTGCCCAACATATACGCGAGGTATTCTCCGCTGTAGATCATCTGCATGGCGTCGTTGGTGTTGGGGTCAAAATTCTCCCAATCCTCATGCCACCTGAGGCCTGTGGTCAGTGTCAGCGCATGCCTGATTCTTGTCTTGCTTCGTAGTTCATCATCGCACGCCCACTCGTCAAAGTATTGGCAGAGCTTTGCGTCAACGCCGGGAATCCATCCTTGGTCAATGGCAATGCCGACCAGAGCGCTGGTGAAGCTCTTGGCCATGGAGTGACTGACGTGTTTGGTGTCTTGTCCAAACTCACCCAGATAAGCTTCAGCCACGATGTATCCGTTCTTGACGATGGCCACGCCGTCGGTTTTGTATCGGGGATCAGCCGCATACTCGAGTGCCTTGACCAGTTTCTGGGAATCCATCCCCGCCTCTTCAGGTCTAGCGGTCCTCCATCCCTTGGTCGGCCAATAGGCGCCTTCGTTCTCCCCCTGGCATAGATACTCTCCCATAGATTCAGAACCATTCTCCGCGGCGGGAATGCCGCAAGAAGCAACCACCAGCAAGATGGTGCACAGGATCAGATGGTTCTTCACCTCTGCCTAGCCTCCCAGTCTTCCATGCTCCTCGAGCTCATCGGCGACGTAGCCCAGCCCCAGGGATTCCAATGCCGCCCTGGTGGGATATCCGGTGGCTGTGTCCCATCCCTGGAGGCGGTAGAACCGTGTTTTAAATTCATCGAAATTGTCCCTGTCCAGCGTTCTCTGAGAATAGCCATAGTAGTCCCATTTCCCATTCTCCTTGCCTGGCATATAGGCGTTAGGGACATCTGCACCAAAAAGCGGATGCTTCTCATATACGTCATCAGCGAAGTGAACCATATCCCTGTGGCGGCCCTGGAGGGTCCAGATGGCATGGTCCAGATTCCAGATCTTTCGACCGAGATTGATCCCGTCCTCAAAGGAAAAGTCCCTTCCCGTTACCGCTTTCAAGTATCTCGGTTCAGCAATACCGGTTGCCCCTATGCTATCAGGTCTGTGGATATTCACGAAGTCGGGCCAACGGGTATCACAGAAAAGCATGGATTGTTTCCAGAACCGGGTGTAATATCGCTGCCACGAGACCATCTTGGCCATGTGCTCGGAATAGATGTTACTCTCACTGAAATCGAGCATATCCATGTTGCCCTGAAAGGGAACCATTTTGTCGGTTATGATCTTCACGACTTCCTGGGCAGGCAAACGGGGTTCTCTGCCCGAGCTTTTTGCATAGGAGGCCTCGTGTTTGAGCCAGTCAATACCGTGCTCATTGATGTCTCTGTCGCCCAGCAGCGTGCCGTAGCCCCAGTAAACCTGGGCTCTAGGCTCCTTGTGTATCGGTAAGCCCCAATAGGGGAACGCAAGTATGCCGCTAGCCAGATCCTCTTCTCTTCTGCCCCATTTCTCGGCCGCCCTGACAAATCCGCCAGCAATATCTCTCCCGAACTGGCTTTCATTGCCTTCACCATCGTTGCCATAGGCGACCATCCTCACAAACCGCTCAACAAACTCCTTACGACCGTAGTTGCCGAAATCGAGAGGGCAATCGGGGATTTCCGCTGTCTCCAATTCACGTCTTTGTTGAAGAGTGCGGATATACAAAAGACCAAAACACATTTCCACCGCATTGAGGCCGTAGCGATTGATCAGATCGCTGGCTGTTCGTTGGATATCAAGCTTCTTGGCGTCCCAGTAAAAGACGGAGGAAAAGCAGGACGCTTCATTGCCTAAGGTATCTTTGTATCTGGCCCGGCATCCAGAATGGCAACCCACACAAGCCTGGGGCCTTTGGTCAATTCGCGGGCGACCATGTGCCCACAATATGATAGGAGCAGGCGGACTTTGAAATTGGAATGTGCCCCAGCTTTCTTTCAAATGGGCAAGGTCAAAGGCGTAGTTCTCCTTATGCCATAGTCTTGTCGCCAGTAGCTCTTTTGGATCGTTGATTTCTACATGCCCGGTTCCGATCACACTGATGGCCTTTAGGTTCTTTGAACCCCATACAGCCCCGAACCCGCCCTGTCCCGCTGCATTGCTGGCATCGTGGATGAGACAGGCCAGCCGGCTCAGATTCTCGCCTGCCGGACCGATGGCCAATACCGCAGGGCGCTGCGTGGTATGGCCGCCGTCTTTGCCTCTCGGCTCAAACCAGTCGCCATAGCTCTCGTCTCCGGCCACGTAGCTCCAGATGCTTTGCTGACATTCCCACGTGTCCGTCCCCCATAGCGACAACGGCGCACAGTCTCGGATCCGCACGTCCCCGTCTCGGATGTCTATCCACACCGGTTCGTCTGCCTTGCCCTCAATCACGATCCCGTCCCAGCCCGCATACTTGAGCATGGCCGAAAATCTGCCGCCAAAATTGCTTCGTGTAAACCAGCCTATGGGGTAGGACTGCACGCCTATCCCCTGCACCTCCGTCCTGCCACCGGCCGCAGGCACTAGGGTACCGCAGAGGGGTGAGGTCATGATCGTCACCACATTGGCGGGGTCAAACCCGTCAATGGTCTTGTCCTTCACGAGCTCGAAAAAGATAGCCGACCCCATACCATGTCCGCCTCCCCATTGCTCGTAGTCGCTGGTAAGTATGTCACTCACTTTTCGTTCGGTCAAGTCCAGTCTTAGTATTTTGCCTGCGTAACCGTTCATCCGGTATGCCTCCCGATAGATCTATCTCGACGATGTTAGGTTCCACAAGAAACCAGGTTTTTTGTGCCCCAAAGCGAGGAGACATCATTGTTCCAGTCACTTTGCAGGCCAGAGTCCTGTCTATGGCAAAGAAAAACCTGGTTTCTGATCGGACACATGTTCAACCTAACATTGTCGAACTATTCACTTGGTTGGGTAGCCGAGACTGCCCCAAGTTTTATCCCGCAAGTTCACTTTGTACCCATCGTCTCCTGCCTGCTTGGGGATCTCCTTGGTAAACACGATGGCGTCTACGGGACATACTTCCACACAGGCTTGTTTCCCATCAGGCCCTCCGCCGGCTTCATCCCAATGATACGGGGCATTAGCGCACAGATCGCATTTCCGACTCTTGGCTTCGCCGTCATACGCTTTATCGGCTGCGAGAAACGCTCTGCTTGGTGTATAAGGACAAGCATCGTAACAGGCGCCGCAGCCAATACATTTCTCTTTATCCACCATTCTCACATTGCCGTACCTGGCATCTGCACCCAATGCACCTGTAGGACATGCCTTCACACAGGCGGGATCGACGCATTGACGGCACTGCTCGATAGTCAAATCATCTGGAAAGGACTCGAAGGAATCCTGCATGATCTGGATTCTGGAGAGAGATAGGCCCTCCACACCTTCATGAATCAAAGAACAGGCGAGCATACAGCTTAAGCATCCCTGGCATTTCTCTATATCCACCAGAAGATACCCATCTGCGGGTGGAATCCCATCTGCCGGAACAAGAATCTGTCCAGTTCCAGGCGTGTTGGTTGGCGGTGGCGTGTTGGTTGGCGTCGGGCTCTCTTCCGTCCTAGAAGGCTTACATCCACCGGTTCCCGCCACGATAATAATGGCTCCAGTGACTTTTATGAAGTCTCGGCGAGTAATCCCCGTGTTACTTCCCTTTTGACAATCCACTGAATCCCTCCCGCTCTTTGAGTTTCAAACAGTTTGTGTGTGGTCAAGCCTCCTGCGGAATTAAGCATCCTGTATGCAATAAGCGGTCTTTCCCTGCATGATAGCATCGAAACAACCATTGCAGGAAGTACATGTGGCACTATTACCACCTGTTCCCCTGAGCCATCGGTTGGGCAGGTCCGGTTCGCGGATCAGGGGTCTCGCCATGCCGATGAAGTCAATCTCGTTGGTTTGCAGGAGTTCTTCCATACGGTCCACGGATCGGTTACCGCCGGTGAGCATGATGGGCGCCTCCACATCCAGTGCTTTTGCGGCCGGGTAAAAATAGGCTTCATCCTCGATGTCTTTGATACCTGTCTGCATCGGATCGTTGCCGCTGACATCTAATGCCACGACACCGGTTTTGACGATTTCGTTAGCGAGGGCAGGGAAACTGTCGGGCCGGATGCCTCCAGCCGCGTTATCGTCCGAATTGACCTTGATCATGATGGGAAAGTCGGGGCCTACGCGCTTTCTGGCCTTGTCCATGATGGCCCGGATGATATGGACGCGTTTCTCCAGTGATCCGCCGTACTGGTCGGTGCGCTTGTTGGTCAGGGGTGAAAGAAACGTGCTCAAGAGGTAGGCGTGGGCACCGTGTAGCTCTACACCGTCGAAACTGGCGGTTTTGACCCGCCAGATGGCGTCCACAAAGTCGTTCACGATGGCATCCACCTCGTCAGTATCCAGAGCCTTGCCTTCTCTCTTCCAGGCAAAGGGCCATTTGATTCCCGAGGGGCTGACGGTTTCGCCGCTGTGGCCGATCTGGGCCACAAGGCGACATTCACTGTCCGCTTCATGGATGGCTTCGGCCACCCGCTCAAGCCCGGGAATATGGCCGTCATCGTAGACAAAGATCTGCCGCTCGTAGCGGGCATCGGCCTGCGTAGGTATCATGAAACCGGTAATGATCACGGCCACACCGCCCCGGGCCAGCTCACTGTACATCTCGATGTACTCCTCTGTGGGCCGTCCCCCAGAAGCAGCAGCGATCATGGTGGCCGAGCGTACTAACCGGTTCTTGACAGACATCGTACCGATGTGCGCTGAGGAGAAAACTTTGTACTCCGCTCTTCCTTCAGGGGAAGTGTCATTTCCGGAAGTAGTTTTTTCCTGTTTCACGGCGTCACTCATACAACCTGCGGAAAGGCCGGCAAAGATAACGGTTCCCGCAATCTTTCCGCTGGCTTTTAGGAATTCTCTACGGGTGGTTTTCATGGTTTTTCCTCTGTGCACCCAACTCCCTTTTCTGTCTAGTGTAGGTATCAAAAGGGCTTGCGCAGAGGCTAGGCGCAAGCCTCAGGGGGAAGGAGAAGAAAACCAAGGGGGCACCGTTCGGCTGAGTTCACGACGAAGCCCCTCGTACTCCCCGGGCTTTCGCTCCGCAAGCCCTCGAAAGGTGCGTTTCTGTGACGCCCCCGCTTTGGCATAGACTTACTGCTTTTTGTACCACCCGGTCACGATGAGCAGCACCACCGCGCCCAGGACGCCCACGGCGATGCTGTACAGGTTGAACCTGCCAACAACGACCGCGCGTGGGAAGGGGGAGAAGAAGCGCACGACGAAGCCCCCGATGATGGCCCCCAGGATACCGACGACGACGTTAGCCCCACACCCCATCTTGCTGCTGCGGCCCACCAGGAGACTGGCGATCCAGCCAACGATGGCACCGAAGATGACCAAGACGATCAGATCCCATATCATGATACTCTCCTCTCTAGCGGCTGCCCAGACTCTCCACCTTTCCCAAACCAGTCACCTGCTGGGAGACCGCTGGATGGCCGTAGTAGCTGACTTTGCCAGCGCCGGTAAGCACGGCATCCAGATCTTCGGTTACCCACACCGTCGCCTTGCCCAGCCCCGTCACCGTTACCTCAGCTCGTTCGCTCTCCAGATCGGCGGCGTCGTAATCGCCCGCTCCAGTGAGGAGAACCTCCTGCCTCCTCACCTGGCCCGATAGCTCACATCTGCCTACGCCAGTATGCTCGACCTCCAGGGCGTCAGCGTCAAGTGAGCGGATGACAATCTGGCCGGCCCCAGTGATACCAAGGCTCAGCCGATCTGCCTCAATCCCTCCAGCGTAGATGCTGCCCACGCCGGAGAGATCCAGGTCACTGAGCTCTCTCACCGTCAGATCGTACCTTATCGGTCTGGTGGGCACAATGTTCCAGATCCAGGGGAAGCCGCTCTTCATGTCTACGTGGAGCGTCCCGCCTCTCACCTCGGTCCTGATGCGGCGCATGACGTTGGATTCGGCTTCGATGGTCAGCGACTCACGCTGGCCCTGGGTGATGGTCAATTCACCGACCGTGCTGAAGTCAACCCTGTCAAAGCCACTGACCTCTCGGTTCTCAGTGATCACTCTGCGCGAGCCGACGGTACAGGAGCTGACCAAGAGAGCGATCAGCCCAAAACAAAAGAGAACACGCTTGTTCATTCTCGTCCTCCTCATTGGTCAGGTAGTCTCCCTCTTGGGTGTTGCTGCCGTGTCATTGCGAGCGACCGTAGGGAAAGGCAACCGCAGGTTGCACGCAATCCCCTCCGTTGCAGGCTGGAGATTGCTTCGTCGCTTCAGCCGCTTCGCTTCCTTCGCTTCTCGCAATGACAAAAGCAGTGCGTTCTAGCCCAACAACACTCTACAGGGAGACTACCCATTCTCGGGTGACCTGGAAATGAGTGGCTGTTAGAAAAGCCCCCGCACGATCAGCAACAGCCCCAGGATAGCTAGCGGCACGCCGACGATAGCGCCCACCACCGTCAGGCTGACCGCGATGCCAACGATCAGCAAGACCAGGCCCAGGACGACGCCCACTACTCGCCCTGTGAGTTCCAGGATGGAGCCCAGCAGCCGCCACAGGGCAGAGAAGGGCCATAGATACCAGGCTACCTTTTGATCCGTGCCTGTTGTCATTCTCCCTCCTTAACCTCGGCTAGCCTCGCGCATTTTGCTCAACATGAAGAACATGCTGCCGATGGTGGTGAAGAAGGCCAGGCCGATCTTGGTGACGTCCACTATGGGGTCTACCTGCACCCCTTCGCGGCCGATGGTGATGGCAGCGACGGGCCGGCCCATGGATGCGCCACCACCTCCTCCAACACCCCCAACGCTGGCTTCGCCCTCCTCGTCCTGAGACTCGTCTTCGCTCTCCTTCCGCTCTTGGCAGGCTTCACCCGTTCCGCTGCCGATGCCGTAGCCGAATCCCATTCCGACTGACACCTCAGAGGCGGTGATAACGGTGTAGCCCTCGGCGGTGACCGGTTCGCCGTATACCGCGCCCGGCTGGGCCACGGCGAACAGCTTTTCCACCAGTTCCACGGCCTGTTCTTGGTTCTTGACCGCCGTGACCATGACTTCGTTGAACTCCTCACTCATTTCGATTCCTCCTTTTTCGAATTGATAGCGCCATGATGATCATAGAGAAAACCAAACTGAGACCGAATAGTCCCAGTTGGGCCATGCGGGTGACGTCAACGATGGGGATGCGCTCCGTTTCTTCGTCTCGCTCCACCAGAACGGCAACGGGACGGTTCCAAACCAGGCCACCACGAGGCCAGCGAACGGTGAGCGCTCGCGATTGTGGCGTTACGGTGACGTCACCGACGGTTACCTCGTCGCCTGAAGCTGTTTGCCACTGAAGCATTTCTTTGAGTCGTGCCATAGGACTTCCTTTCTGTGTATTCATGCGTTGCCTGTCCACGTGTTATTGTACCACAGAACCGGCGTTTTTGCTTGACACCTGTCGGACAGGAATCCGACACTTGCTCGCCTGGTCGCGCAATCCCTGACTTCTGGCGCGGATCCCTTCGGCTTTGCCCCTCGACCAGGCTCAGGTCTTCAAGCGCGTGCTACGTTTCCTCAGCAAATAGCCTGGAGAAGCCGGGATACGGTATCAAAGGGATGACGTCGAAGGCAATCAACCCTTCCTTGACCAGTGGCAGGGTGTTGAGCACCTCGTTCGCTTCTTCGACATCTGTACATTCGAGTATAAGTACAGCACCGGGCCAGTCCTTGCGGAAGTACAGCTCTCGGAACACGCCGGCCTGATGGAGTTCCCACACCTTGGCCGCCTCTGCCTTAAGATGCGGCTTGAATTCCTCCCCCGTGACGCCTGGGACTTCTTTCTCCATTGCCAGAATCTTCATACGACCACCTTCCGACTCTCTTGATCTCCAGTGTGTTGTGCATGTAGAAGAGCTGGTAGATCGCCCCTCGTTCAACCGTGATCCTCAAGACGGTCAGCGCCTCATCCACTGTGATGGGTCTGGCGTCCCGCAGGTCATCCTCTTCCTTTCAGCCTCGCTGCTCTTCGAGCAATCCAAGGATTGATTCTGCCCATTCCTTGGCCCGCTCGACTTCTCCCTCGTCCAGAGGGCCTTCGCGTGCGGCAACGAAGAAGCTCTCCGGCGGCACGACCTGCCTGCCTCCAGCCTTGCGAAGCTTGCGCGCCACCTTCCCCGCCGCAGAGCCAGACTTCCATCGGGGCATCCGGTAGCGAGTGTCGAAAGCTGCCGTTGCCACGTTGCGTAGAGCTCCACGAGGTATTTCATCCAGCACAGCTCGTACGTCCTTTGGAACGCCGTGACGATGGGTGGGGCAACCCATCACCATCAAGTCAAGCCCTTCCAGTTCGATGGAGTTGAGCTGGTCCGCTTTGATCAGCCGGACAGCTCCCTGTTGCCCCATCGTCTCCGCAATCGCTTCAGCGATTTGTCGGGTATTCCCGAACGTCGAATCGTACACTATCAAGGTGTTCACAGTCACTCCTCGCTCACTCATGATTTCACCCCTTCCAAACCCGTGGAATCCACATCGGCACTTCCCGCATGTACTGCTCATACTCCTCGCCAAAGCGCGCCAGCAGCAGCTTTTCTTCGTAGCGGGAGATGTAGTGCAAGAACCCGATGGCGACAACCCACACCGCTGCGGCAGCCAGTGAGATGCTCAGCATCAGAAAGCCAAGATAAAGCAGGATCTCGCTCAGGTAGATGGGATGCCGAACGATGCTGAACACGCTCTCCCTGATCACGCCGGGCTGCTCCCTCTCCTCGCCGAACACGATAGCCAGACCCGTTCTCGCTAGGTAGCCCGACAGAACCAACAGAGCGACTCCCGATGGTATTCTGACGCCCAGGGGCACGTACTGATTGAGAAAGGTCGTGTACTTGAAGAAGAAGGTGTCGGCTATCCACATGGCCGCAAACAGGCAGGCCAGCACCAACTGTCCGGCATCGCCGACCACATGCTCACCGGCCAGATCGTCCCGCTGGTGATGTGCTTTCTTTTGGTCATGTTGGTGAGCCATGTCGTGTTCTTTCCCGTCCGCTGTATCGGAGCTTTGCCACTTCGCCCTATGAATATACGTAAGAAGCCCTGACAAGGTTGCGGGTGAAGGCAGAATAGATAACCAAAAAGCGAGGAGACGTGCGGTCTCCTCGTTGCAGGGACAGATAGATTGCGGGCCGATCATGCCAGGGCTTGCAGGGCGGTCAGCAGGGCCTCGAATTCCTCACGACAACACTGGCAACGATCCAGGTGATCCTGCACCAGAGGCATAGCCTCGGCCACATTCTTGCCGGCCAGCCTCATCTCGACGAAGCGGTCCAATTGCTCGAAACACTCGTTACACCCGATCTCATCTGGCCGGGTGGTGAGCACACTGAGCACCATTCGCTTGAGTATGGCAGGTTCAAGTTTCATCATAATAGAA
This sequence comes from uncultured Anaerolineae bacterium, assembly GCA_964390805.1. Classification (GTDB taxonomy): domain Bacteria; phylum Chloroflexota; class Anaerolineae; order VGOG01; family VGOG01; genus CAYMKL01. Next base: position 12,316 of record CAYMKL010000147.1, read on the forward strand.
TGACCCTCTATGGCTTCAGACGCGGTGAGTCGCTCTCTGCTTACTTCCGTCTACGATGCAAAGGCAGCCAACACGTCCTGGGGGGATAGTCCTCTGGCAAGCATCCGTTTCTGAAGCCGCTGGCGGGCATCGTGCAAGAGCTTGTAGAGAGCATTGCGGTTGGTGCCCATCCGGCGGGCCACCTCTTCCAGGGGCATCCCGCCGATCACCGCTGCTATCATCGCCTGGCGCTGGCGCTCCGTCAGTTCCTCGGTAATCAGGCGCTGCACCATCTCCATGAGCAGTCGCTGGGTCGTCCGCTGCTCAGGGGAGGGAGTCGCATCGGTCAGAACAGACGGCGTCAGGTCTCCCTCAATGTACGGGGCAATCAGGTCCTCAAGTGAGACGTCCTTCCAGCGCCGGCGGCGCAGTTCGGTGAAGGCCACGTGCACGGCGATCTTTTGCGCCCAGGTGGTGAAGCGGCTCTCGCCTCGGAAGGTGTCCAGTCCAGCGAGGATCTTCAGGATGGCTTCCTGGGCGAAGTCCTCCAGATCGGCCTCCGTCACAGCAGGGCGGTCGGCCATTGCATAGCGGAGCCCCCTGACCAGCAGGGTACGCAAATCGGCCAGAGCCTCATCCCGCTCCGGTCCACGCAAATCGGCCAGCCACTCCTGATTCGTGCGTTCAACCATAGCGCTTCCTGACATTTGGTACTGTGTCTACTCTAACCTCATTATATCATCGGGACAGATGTTTGTCAAAGTCCATTTTCCCCTGGTTTTGGTGTGTGCCAAGCATTTGACACCCCATATCATTCGTGATATAATGGCGGTGCTATGCTTTCGCAAAGAAGACGAAGAAGACACCGAGGCGGGAGATCGCCACGGCCGAGAAGCGGATGGACGACTTTGCTGAGGAGGCACGAACCATTAGGACACTGGACGATCTGAAAGCGCAGTTGGGGCAGAACCCTGAGTTCGTCAGGGAATACGAAGCCCTGGAGCCGGAGCACCAGGTGGCGCGGGCCGTGTTGAGCTTGCGCCTGCAGCAGGGGCTTTCCCAGGCGGAGCTGGCGGAGAGGGCGGGAACGAAGCAGGCCAGCGTCTCCCGCGTGGAGCGGGCGGAGACCGTGCCCTCGTTGACCCTGCTTAAGAAGCTGGCCGCTGCCCTGGACACACGGGTGGAGATTCGCCTGGTGCCCAGGAATTAAACTGAGAAGAAGCCCCTCGGCTTTCGAGGAGCCAGGGGAACGGCCAGACTGTGGCGACAGCCTGGCAAGGGTAGCATAACACAGAAGCCCGTCTGTCGCAACTGGACTTTGGGCAAAATCGCGACGGCAGCCAGAAACCCGTTTTCTCGCAGCAGAATGCCGTCCATGCCCGATTGAAACAAGCTGATTCAGGCAGATTTCGGTGGCGAAGTTATCAGAAAACGGGTTTCTTTGGCTTTGTCCAAAGTCCAATCGCAAGGCAGGTGGGTTTTTGAGTTTATGCGCGGTAGCGATTGAGAACAGGAGGAACTAATGATGGATGAAGAAATCCAGCGATTGCTCTCTTATGGTCGCATTGGACTTGAGCTGGGACAGCTTGAGCAAGCTCACCAGGATTTTGAGAAAGTGCTGGCGCTGGACCCTTCCAACCGAGAAGCTATGAAGGGGCTTGCGCGGGTTAATGAGATATTGGGCCGTAAGGCGGCAATAGCCGCTGAACGGATGGAGCAAGAACCCGCACAGAGAATTGAGCGGAAACGCCGTGCTCCAAAGAAGAAAGGCGAAGGGCAGGGGCAAGCACTGGTCGCGTGGTTCAAGAGACGGTCGAGGCGCGGCAAAATAGCTGTCCTGGCTGGTGTCCCGCTTTTGTTCATTTGTCTGTGCTCTAGCCTTGCCAACGTTATCAGCCCAACTCCAGAAGCTACACCGACGCCAATCCCAGCTAGGTTTGAAGCCGAAGCTAGTCCAACAACACCTATTCAAGCAACTCCTACACTCGTTCCCGCTGCAACGCCTATCCCACCAAGCTCGACAGCTAAACCTGCTCAGGCAACTTCTACACCCGTCCCCCCAACTGTGACGCCCTTGCCGCCTACCCAACCACCACTCGCTGCCGTTTGTGAGTGCTCATACGACAAGTACAACTGCAAGGATTTCAGCACCCACGCGCAGGCCCAGGCTTGCTATGAGTACTGTAAATCATTGGGGTATGGAGATATACACGGTCTTGATAGGGAAGATGATGGCGTAGCCTGTGAAAACCTACCCTAGCGGACTGCTGGCGGTGCTCTGGTGGATGGTTTCGTATTATGCAAAGCCCGCCTGGGCAGGTCGGCCAAGCAAACTCTTTGTTTTGAATGAGGATGAAGCAAGTTTGGACATAGACGCGATCTGGGACCAGGAAAGACAGCGCTGTGTGGTTAGGCTTGATGGAGAGCTAAAACACCTTGTCGCGTCTATTAACGACTTGGCAGAAAGTTGGTTGCTCGACAAGACCTCTCCGTTTGACCTGGCTGGCCGGGGCAGGGCCAGTGACTCTTAGAAAGGTCAAGTGCAAACCTTCTGGTACGTTTGTCAACGTGGCGCGTCTGGGCACGTAGCGACTATGGGCGATATCATCGCAAGAGAGTTACCGCACAATCACTTACGGCTTGTGTTCGAGTCGCGTGGCTTTCCTGATCCTGATTTGTTCAGGAAGATGCTGAAGAGGGTAATGGAGAAACTGGAACGGGAGGGTTTTGCACCGCGGCCAGAAGAAGTGGAGGAAGATCACGGCACAGAGGAGGCATCAAAGCAAAGAACGCTCACGCCTGAGCAGTCCAAGAAGGAAGTACAAGGGGTGCAAGCAACGCCAGCCGAGCTACAGGACCTCATCAAGTGGCACTGGCATGAAATGAGTGGTGGCTACGACCTGGAGCTAGAGGACTGTCTGCCACCCTTGAACTTGCCCGTAGCAGACCTTAGAAGAGAATACCACTTTGGTTGGCGGTACGGGGTGATATTTCCTTACCTCCCCTACGCCACGGCTCGCTTCCCTGAGGGCTATCCCTTCAGTTGGAGCATCTTCGTCTATGGCAAACGCGCAACCTTCAACGAGATTGATGTGACAATCGAAGCTTACTGTGCAGTGGAACTCGTTAGCCGTCCAAAGGCAGAAGACGATCCAGGCGTTGCTGGCTACATCCGCGATCTAGCGGATGCAATCCAAAAGCAATTCGCAAAGCAGCAGCTGAAAGATGAACACTCAGAATGGAATCAGGAGAAGCTGGCAACAGTTTTCATCAGTTATTCGAGCAAAGACAAGCCTTTTGCTGAACGGCTGCATAACGACCTGCAAGGCAAGGGGGTGCGATGCTGGTTTGCACCCGAAGATATGAGAATCGGGGACAGAATCCGACCGACCATTGATCAGGCAGTCCGATCGTACGACAAGTTGCTTCTGGTGCTGTCGGAACATTCGATTGACAGTGATTGGGTGGAGAAGGAAGTGGAGACAGCCTTTTCACTACCGTACACTTTTTACCAAGCGAGGCATTTGGAATTCCACGGGAATGG
>CAYMKL010000148.1:0-15717 GCA_964390805.1 uncultured Anaerolineae bacterium
AAAACTCAGGGGGTTGCATTAATACAGCCCCTGGAGTTTTGCGCAAAAATAAGGTGAAACGTAAGTTACTGTTGACGTTTTACGTTTCACGCTTTACGTTTCACGAGCTCAGGAGGCCAGATCATTGTCTGACTACATCACAAACTCCCGCCCCTTCTCCGCCGCCACCCGCACCGAAAACCTGGACCGCATGGCCCAGGGAACCCTCGACCTGCTGATCATCGGCGGGGGCATCACCGGCGTGGCCGTGGCGCGCGACGCGGCCATGCGCGGCTTCCGCACGGCGCTGGTCGAGAAGGGTGACTTCGGCAGCGGCACCAGCAGCCGCTCCTCGCGCCTGATCCACGGCGGCATCCGTTATCTGGAGAACATGCAGTTCGGTCTCGTCTTCCAGTGTTGCAATGAACGGCGCACCATGCGCAAGGTCGCTCCGCGGCTGGTGCGCCCGCTTCCCTTCCTCTACCCGCTCTACCGAGGGCAAAGGCCGGCCCCGTGGAAGATGCGCCTGGGCCTCACCATCTACGACGCCATGGGATTCGTCCGAAAGGTGCAGCGCCACCGCTGGTTGCAGCCGGACGAGGTGAAGCGACGCGAGCCGCTGGTGGCCGGGCGCGGACTGCTGGGCGCGGCCCGCTTCTACGATGCCCGGGTTGATGACGCTCGCCTCACCCTGACCACGGCCAAGGCCGCCCACCACCACGGCGCACTGTTGGCTAACTACACACGATGCGTTGGCCTGCTCAAGGCCGGTGGGCGCGTCGTCGGCGCTCAGGTGATAGACGACAGAACCGGCCGCGAGATCGAGGTGCACGCGCGAGTGATCATCAACGCCACCGGTGCGTGGGTTGATGAGGTGAGTGCGCTGGACGAGTACTTCAAGAGTCGGATGACCCGCCCTACCAAAGGCATCCACCTGGTTATCCACCGCGCCAAACTCGCCAGCCAGCATGCTGTGGCCTTCGACGTGCCGCGCGACGGACGCCACGTGTTTTTGATTCCCTGGGGCGATTTCGCCCTCATCGGCACCACTGATACCGATTACGACGGACCGCTGGATGCCCCTGCCGCTACTCGCGAGGACGTCGAGTACCTGCTGGAAGCGGTACAGCACACCTTCCCCGGCGCCCTTATGAAGCCGGATGACGTCATCAGCACCTTCGCCGGCTTGCGTCCGCTGCTCTTCGCCGAGGGTGGGAGCTACGCCCTCTCGCGCGAGCACGAGATCGTGGAGAGTCCCTCGGGGTTGATCACCGTCGTTGGCGGCAAGCTGACCACCCACCGGCTGATGGGCAAGCAACTGACCGACCGCGCCGAAAAGCGGCTGGCCAAGGAATTCGGCGTGCATCAGCAGCGCGACTGCCACACAAAGGAGCCACTGAGCGGTGCTCAAGTCGGCCAGGCGCCGGTGTCGGGCCAGGATGAGCAAGCGTCCCGCCACCTGATCGAGACCTACGGCTCCGACGCGGCCTGGATAGTGGGCTGCGCCGAAGGCAACTCCGCCCTGGGCAAGCACATTGTGCCTGGTCTACCCTACCTGATGGCCGAGGTCGTCTACGCCGTGCAGCACGAGATGGCCCTCACCCTGGCCGACGTCCTCATCCGCCGTACGCACGTGATCTACGAAGTGCGCGATGGGGGCCTGGCCCGCGCCCCGGCCGTCGCCGACCTGGTGGCCGAGCGGCTGGGCTGGGACGAGGCGGAGAGAAATCGCCAGGTGGCCGACTACGTCCGCCAGGTGGCCCTTACCCAGGCCTGGCGGGAGGAGTAGCTATGCTCTTATGTGAACGATGAACCCTTCACGTTTGTCTACCTATCTGGCCCTTGGCGTGGGCATTCTGAGCCTGGGCTTCTCAGCCATCTTCGTGCGCTGGGCCAACGCTCCGGGCATTGTCGCCGGTTTCTATCGTGTGGCCATCGCCACTGCTCTGCTGGCCTGGCCTTTCTACCGGCGGGTCAAAGCCCAGGGGAGTCTGTCTCGGCGGGGGCTGCGATTCGCTGTGCTCGGCGGGCTGTTCTTTACGGCCGATCTGGCTCTGTGGGCCACCGGAGTCGTCCTGAGCGGCGCCACCAACCCCACGCTGCTGGCTAACACCGCGCCGCTGTGGGTCGGCCTTGGCGCGCTCGTCCTCTTTGGGGAAAGGCTCAAGGTCATGTTCTGGGCCGGGCTCCTGCTGGCGATGACGGGCGCCATCGTCATTCTGGGCCTGGACAGCCTGCGTGCCGTGTCGTTCGGAGTGGGCACGCTGCTGGGCTTGCTGGCTGGCATCTTCTACGGCGGATACTTTCTCATCACTCAGCGAGGAAGGGAGACCCTCGATTCTCTCACCTTCTTCTGGCCCGCCGCCGTTACTTCGACCTTGGGGTTGCTCATACTCAGCCTGGCGCTTCATCAACCCCTCACCGGCTACCCTGCCTCCGCCTACCTCAACTTCCTCGGGCTGGGCCTGGTGAGCCAGGTGTTCGGCTATCTGGCCATCAACTATGCCCTCGGCCATCTGCCGGCTTCCATCGTAGCCCCAACGATGCTGGGTCAGCCTGTTATGACGGCCCTCCTGGCGGGTCCACTGCTTGGCGAGGCCCTCTCTCCATGGCAAGTTCTGGGCGGCCTCACCGTGCTCGCTGGCGTGTACGTGGTCCATCGCAGTCAACAAACGGAACGCAGATAAGACCAGAAGATCAGCGCTTATCAGCGTTAATCTGCGTCCACACAATCTGAGACAAGGAGATCCCTTATGTTCAAAACCCGCGTCACCGAACTGTTCGGCACTGAGCACCCCATCGTGGGGGGGTGCATGATGCACATCAGCGGGCCGGAGTTCGTGGCCGCTATCTCCAACGCCGGCGCGCTGGGGATGATGGCGTCGGCCATGTTCGACACCCAGGAGGTGTTCCATCAGGCCGTCCACCTGGCCAAGTCCCTGACTGACAAGCCGTTCGGCGTCAATTTGAGCCTCTTTCCCGCGCTGCGGCCCATTGACAACGACGCCTACGTCGAGGTTATCCTGGAAGAGGGCGTGCCGGTGGTCGAGACCAGCGGCCACCGGCCACCTGAGGAACTGCTGGCGCGACTGAAGGCTGGCGGGGTGAAGACGATGCACAAGTGTGTCAGCGTGCGGCACGCCCTCAGTGCACAGAAGGCTGGCGTGGACGCTGTGACCATCTTTGGCACTGAGGGCGGTGGCCACATCGGAGAGCTGGGGTTCACGACGATGGTGCTGGTGCCCCGCGCCGCCGACGCGCTGGAGATACCAGTTCTGGCAGCGGGGGGTATCGCCGACGGACGGGGAATGTTGGCGGCGCTGATCCTGGGCGCGGAGGGTGTTACCATCGGCACACGGCTGCTGCTGACCGAGGAATGTCCCATCCACGAGAACCTCAAACAGGCATTGGCCGCTGCCACGGAGCCGGACACCCTGCCGATACTGGGTTCCCTGCACAACACACTCCGCGCCTGGAAGAACCCCGCCGCTCTCAAGGTGGCCGAACTAGAGGCCAACCAGGCCGATTTGTGGGAGATCCTGAACATCGTGGCCGGTACGGAGACCAAGCGCATGTACAAAGAGGGCGACGTGGATGCCGGCGTGATCGCCTGCAGCCAGAGCATCGGCTTGCTGTGCGAGATCAAACCGGTGGCCGAGGTCATCAGTGAGATGGTGCGAGAGGCGCAGTCATGCCTCGCTCAGGTCGGCAGACATTCATAGATCTTTTGATAGTTGTGGTAGCGCGTGGCCGACACGGATCCCTGCCGCACCGCCGCTTGCACCGCGCAACCCGGCTCGTGGAGGTGCGAGCAATCGCTGAAGCGACAGCCCCCCTGCACAGCCGTCATTTCTGGATAGAACCGAGCCAATTCCGCTCGCCGCAGACCGCTCAGGCTGAACTCGCGGATGCCCGGTGTGTCTACCACAAAGCCGCCGATGTCCAGCCTGAACAGGTTCACCTGGGTCGTGACGTGCTGGCCCTCACCACTGCGCTCGCTGACCTCACCGCTGCGCAGTTGCAAGCCCGGCTGGACGGCAGACAGCAGCGACGACTTGCCCACGCCAGACAGGCCGGCCAGCACAGTCATGCGCCCGCGCAGCACCTCACGCAATCCACTCACTCCTTTACCCGTGAGCGCGCTGGCAAAGAGCACCCGGTAGCCCAGGGCCAGGTAGGGCCGCAGCGCTGACTGGTAGTCCGCCACGTCCGCGGCCAGGTCTATCTTGTTGACACAGATGATGGGTGACAGGTTATTCCGTTCGGCGGCGATGAGGTAGTGGTCGGTGAGCTGCGGCCAGAAGATGGGATCGCGCCAGGAAGCGACGATGAGCAACTGGTCGGCGTTGGCGGCGATGACCTGTTTCAGGTGATGGTGAAACAGGTCGGGGCGGGCCAGAACGCTCCGGCGAGGCAGCACGGCTTCGACGACGCCCTGGCCAGACGAGTTTTCAGAGACGACCACTTTGTCACCGACAGCGACGACATTGGTGAAGCCAGTATCTTGCGCGGTGAGCGAACCGCGTAGAGTGCAGATCAGGCTGCGTCCGCCCAGATCCACGCGGCACAGGCTGCTGCTGACCTCGACGACGACGCCCTGCAAGCCACCTGGCTCTTCCATTGACGGCAGTTCATCATTGGCACTGGCCTGCTCTTCCAGCGTGGCCAACGCCGCAGTCATGACGGCCTGACGGCGCTCCCGCTCTCCGCGCGGCATGATTCGCTCGGCCTGGGGGAGATCGTAGAGCTCATCCAGGTCATCAAGGCTATCTGGCATCCAGTTCTTGCGACGCGCTGGTTTCGGTTGGCGATTGCGCTTGATCTGCTTGCGAACCTGACGCATCGTTCTGCGAACTTCTCGATGCCGATACTCTCTTTCGTTGTTATTAGACAAGGTATTGTCCCTCCATGAAGGGGTATTGATTAGTAAACAACAAACGAGGCCATGGAACCTCTCATGGCCTCGTTACGGACGACACCAGGCTACCTGGCGGTCACCAGATAGCAAAAAGCCATGAGCTATGCGACAATATTACTTCGATCTCGTCGCCAACTCATGACCGGGTGGTTGGATTATGCTTGTACGCAGAACCCTGGGCTAAGCGCCCCGCTCAAGCAGAGAATGGCGAGCAAGATCAACACAAACGGCAACAACTTGCACTGCTTTTGTCTGATTCATATTGCCCACCTCCTCTGCTGTAATCAGTTAGATCTACAGGGTCGCGTAAGACACGACAATTATAGACCAAACTCAGGATTTGTCAAATGTCTGTATCAAAAGCAACCGCTGTCGCTTGCGCCAACATCGCTTTCATCAAGTACTGGGGCAAGCAGGACACGGAACTGAATCTGCCCGCCAACTCCTCGCTCTCCATGAACCTGGACCGACTCACCACAGTCACCACCGTCGAGTTCTCCTCCAATTACGACGATGACGTGGTCATCCTCGACGGACGAGAGGAGCCGGGTGCAGCGAGGCAGCGAATCGTGACCCACCTGAACCGGGTGAGGACCATGGCCGGACTGCGAGCCAGGGCCAGGGTGATCTCTGAGAACAGCTTTCCCACTGGCGCGGGCCTGGCCTCCTCTGCCTCAGGCTTCGCCGCCCTGTCCCTGGCAGCCAGCAAAGCGGCCGGGCTGGAGTTGAGCCAGAGGCAGCTTTCGATCCTGGCCCGCTTCGGCTCTGGATCGGCCTGTCGTTCCATACCTGGGGGATTCAGCGAGTGGATGGCGGGAACTTGCAGCGAGGAATCCTTTGCCAAACAGGTAGCACCCCCAGAACACTGGGAGCTGCGAGACGTCATCGCCATCGTCAGCCGCGCTCATAAACGGGTCGGTTCTACTGAGGGCCACTCCCTGGCCCCCACCAGCCACCTCCACCAGGCCCGCGTGGCCAGTGTGGTGGATCGGCTGGCCCGGGCGAAAGCGGCCTTGCTGAAGAAAGATCTGACGACCCTGGGTCGTCTAGTAGAAGAGGACGCAGTCTCCATGCACGCCGTGATGATGACCTCGCGACCGCCGATCTACTACTGGCTGCCAAGCTCCATGCGGTTGATTCACGAGGTGCAGAGTTGGCGAGCCGAGGGGCTGGAGGTTTACTTCACCTTCGATGCCGGCCCCAACGTCCACCTCATCTGCCATGCTGCCAACCAGGCCGAGGTAGAAAGGCAGCTCGAAAGTATCGAGGGGGTGCTGGAGGTCATTGTAGGCGGGCCGGGCCCAGGAGCGCGCGTGATAGGACCGTGAATCTCATACTTGCCAGATTAGGCCCAAACGACTATAATAAATGCCCGTGAGTGAAGATAGAGGACAGGGCGGTGAGATGTCCATACCTGACGACACGCTGGAACTGACACCGGCTGGCATCCCGGTCAGCTTGCGACCGTTCTCCAGGAGTACGTGTTGGAGAACCTCGATCCGGAGCGCAGCGCCTTCACGGTGATCGAGCGCACGCTGGCCTGGGGGAGGCTGCCGGAGCTGCGCTGGCTCTTCGCTCACTATGAGCCGGCACGGCTAGCCGAATGGGTGCGCCAGTTCGGCTGGTATCGCCTGTCCCGGCAACGGCTCAAGTATTGGCTGTGCTTCTTTGAGATTACCGACTACTGTCGTGGAGAGCGGATCTGGCCACATTAGCCACATCGTATTGGAGAGAAAGGATACCTAAACAGTCATGACCATAATCGCTTTTGTGATCGTCTTGAGTATACTGGTGTTAGTCCACGAGTTGGGCCATTTTACATTAGCCAAGTTAACCGGCATCAGGATAGAAGAGTTTGGCCTCGGCTACCCGCCGCGCCTTCTCACCATTGCCAGACGCGGTGATACCGAGTACACCTTAAACGCCATCCCCTTCGGCGGCTTTGTGCGTATGCTGGGCGAGGAAGACCCCAGCCACCCGGACAGCTTCGCCGCCAAAAGCAAGCTAGTCCGCGCCAGCGCGCTCCTGGCTGGCTCACTGATGAACGTCGTCCTGGCCTTCCTCTTGTTCATCGGCGTTGGTCTGATTGGCTTCGACATCCCTACCGGATCGGTAGCCATCGTCGGTGTCGCGCCCGGCTCCCCAGCAGCGGGGGCAGACCTGCAAGAAGGCGACACCATACTGAGTATTGACGGCCTGACCGTTCGGAATACCTACGAGCTAAGTCGCTACACCAGAGAGAGGCTGGGTGATGAAGTTACTCTCAGCATCCAGCGCGGTGAGGAAACCACCCCCATCCGCTTGACGCCACGGCGGGAGCCGCCAGTTGGCGAAGGGGCTATGGGAGTGATCATTCAAACGGTGGATATTGTAGGAACGGACAAGCTGCGCTATTCCCTCTGGGGGGCAATCCCGATGGCGGCCAGGATGACCGGCGATGTTATTATGGCCATCTTCTCAGGAGTAGCGAGCATGATCCAGGGAGTCATCGCCCCTGACTTCAGAGGGCCAGTGGGGATAGCAGCCGCGACTGGGGAGATTGCCAAGTCTGGCCTGGTAGCCCTGACGCAATTCACCGCTTTCCTGAGCATCCAACTGGCTATCTTCAACCTGTTGCCTTTTCCTGGTCTCGACGGTGGGCGTCTGGCCTTCATAGCTCTCGAGACCCTGCGCGGTGGCAAGAGAGTGGCCCCAGAAAAGGAGGGACTCGTTCACCTGGTGGGACTGGTCATCCTCATGGGTCTGCTGCTGATCGTCTCCTACCAAGACATCGCTCGCCTGCTGAGCGGTCAGCCGATTCTGCCACCATAACGTGAAGAGTGAAACGTGATGCGTGAAGAGGCATGTCACGTTTCACGTTTTACGCAACCCACATAGGTCAACAAGATGCTGTCAAATTTCGAGGAACTACTCCAACAAATAGGCGATACTGAGAAGCGCCTCTCAATACCCAGCCTGTACGACCTGTCGGGGATGGACAGGACCGAGACACTACTGTTCCAAGATGCCTGGCCCACGATAGCTGTTGAGCGCCGCCGCCAGATCATCAACTTTTTGGTAGAGATAGCTGAAGCCAGCTTTGAGGTGAATTTCGGCCCGGTGTTTCGCTTTTGCCTGGGCGATGAGGATGGGAAGGTGCGGGCAGCAGCCATCGAGGGGCTGTGGGAAGACAACGACACCGCTCTGATCAATCCGCTGATTAGCTTGCTGCGAGATGATCCCTCGATCTCAGTGCGGGCTGGGGCCGCCACCTCGTTGGGCCGCTACGTCCTCCTGGGTGAGCTGGACAAGATAAAGGCCCAGCACTTGGCTATGGTGCGGGAGGCACTGCTGGAGACCATCCGTTTGCCGCTTGAGCACCTGGAAGTGCGACGGAGGGCCGTTGAGTCCATCGCTTACTCCAGCCACGAGGGTGTGCGGGAGATCATTGAGACTGCCTACTACGACGAGGATGAGCGAATGCGCGCCGGCGCCGTCTTCGCCATGGGACGCAGCGCGGACTCCTATTGGTCAGACCTGGTGATTAACGAGCTGGAAAGCTCCAGGCCGGAGATGCGTTATGAAGCAGCCGTGGCCAGCGGTGAGTTGGAGCTGGTGACTGCCACTCCCCTGCTGGCCAATCTGGTCAACGATCCTGACCGCGAGGTGCTAGAAGCAGCCATCTGGGCGCTGGGCCAGATCGGAGGGAACGAGGCCCGGCGCATCTTGTATGACTGCTATCGAGAGGATGATGAGTTTCTGTGTGAGGCGGTGGAGGAAGCTCTGGAACAACTAGAGTTCATGCATGGTGGCCTTAACATATCCCTGGATGATTTCTCTGACCTGTACTGAGCGCCGCTGCGCTTACGGTCGAAGTATACAAGCGAATGGTGAAGGCCCTGCCCGCTATACTCTACAACAACATCGTACCCATTTTCATCGCTATCGCCCTGGGCTATACCCTCGAACGCAGGCTGAGAATAGATATCAAGTCCATCTCTCGGACCGTCTTCTATGCCCTCAGCCCCTGTCTGGTCTTCTCCTCGCTGGTCCAAACCACTGTTAATGGCAGGGAGTTCTGGCGCATCGCGTCCTTTGAGATACTAGCGGCCCTGGGTGTGGCGTTGGTCGCCTGGGGCGTGGCCAGGGCGCTGCGCTTCGATAGGGCCATGGAGAGCGCGTTCCTGTTGGCCACCATCTTCGTGAACGCCGGCAACTATGGCCTCTCAGTCAATCTGCTCGCCTTCGGTGAGACCACCCTGGCCCGGGCGATCATCTACTTTGTGGTGAGCAGTTTGCTCATGAACACCATCGGCGTCTATCTTGCCTCCCGCGGCAAAGCCAGGGCTTTTGACGCCCTCCGGAGCGTTTTCAAGATGCCTGTTGTCTACGCCGTGCTCTTGGCCGTTTTCTTCAAACTGATGAACCTGAACATAACGGGATCGCCCGCTTTCGAGGCGGTGGAGATGGTGGGCAAGGGGGCCGTGCCCCTCATGCTTCTGCTTCTGGGGATGCAACTGGCCAAGACCTCTTTGGCTCAAGGGATAGGGACTGCGGGTCTGGCTGCTTTCATCAGGCTGGCCGTTGCCCCATTCATCGCCTTTTCCCTGGCCAATTTGCTGGGCCTGACAGGCCCAACGTTACAAGCCTGCGTCGTCGAGGCCAGCATGCCCACCGCCGTGACGACAGCGGTGCTGGCCATCGAGTTCGATGCCAGGCCAGAGTTCGTAACCAGCGTGATTCTTCTTACTACCCTGGCCAGCCCCATCACCCTCACCCCCATCATCGCCTTGCTAAGCTGACTTGGAAAATGGGTAGCGAGTGATGGGTCAACGAGGCAATGAGGCAACGAGGTGACTCATTACCCCTCAAGGAGGAACAAACACCGAAGTGAACGACAGTTTTCCGCAATACGCAACTTGTACTGAGCCCAGTCGAAGTATACGCAATACGCAATCTGCCTGGCACACCAAATCCGTTGAAGAGACAGCCGAGGCGCTGGGAACCGACCTCAAGCGAGGCTTGACTGCTCAGGAGGCCCAGTCCCGCCTGGAGAAGGGCGGCCCCAACGAGCTTCAGGAACGGCCTCGACCAGGCTTCTGGAAGATGCTGCTGGACCAGTTCAACCAGTTCCTGGTGCTGATCCTCATCGTCTCGGCAGCCATCTCCTTTTTCCTCGGCGAATACGTGGACTCAGGGGCCATCCTGGCCATCGTGATCCTCAACGCTATCCTGGGGGTCGTTCAGACGTCCAAAGCCGAGGAGGCTCTGGCCGCCTTGAAGAAGATGGCTGCCCCCAACGCCGAGGTGCTCCGCGATGGGCACCGGCTCACCATCCACGCGCGCGAGGTGGTGGCCGGTGATGTGGTCATATTGGAGACGGGCAACTACATCCCGGCCGATGTGCGCCTCATTGAGAGCGTGAATTTGCGCGTCGAAGAGGCATCACTGACGGGCGAGTCGGTGCCGGTGGAGAAACAGGCCGACCTGATGCTTGCGGAAGACCTCCCACTGGGCGACCGCCGCAACTCGGCCTACATGAGCACGGTGGTCAGCTACGGGCGGGGCAAGGGCATCGTGGTCAACACGGGGATGCGCACCGAAATCGGTCTCATTGCCGAGATGATTCAGTCCTACGAGGAGGAGCCGACCCCCCTCCAGGTCAAGCTCGATCAACTGGGCAAGTGGCTGGGCATCGGCGCCCTGATCGTCTGTGGGATCGTGTTCGTCGTCGGCGTGCTGCGGGACACCCAGGTGGGGATGATCCTCCAGCCAGATGGCGGCCTGCTGGCCTACCTGAATACCTTCAAGCAGACCATCGTGGACATGTTCATGGTGGCGGTGACCTTGGCTATCGCTGCCGTACCCGAAGGGCTGCCGGCCGTGGTTACTATCGTCCTGGCCCTGGGGATGCAGGAGATGATCAAGCGCAACGCCCTGATCCGAAAGCTGCCAGCAGTGGAGACCCTGGGCAGCGCCACCGCCATCTGCTCCGACAAGACGGGAACCCTTACCCAGGACAAGATGATGGCTGTGCAGATCTACGTTGATCGCACCATTCTCAGCATCAGCGGCAAGGGATACAATCCAGTGGGGGAGTTTAACGACGACGGGCGTCCCGTAGACCTGGGGGGCTATCCAGGCTCGAACTTGCTCCTGCGGGCTGGGCTCCTCTGCAACGACGCTCAGTTGGAAGCAAACTCCGATACTTCGACCGTAAGCGGAGCGGCGCTCAGTACAGGTGCTGAAGAGGCTGAGGGTTGGCACATGGTGGGCGATCCCACTGAGGGCGCGCTGGTCGTAGCTGCGGCCAAGGCTGGCTTTTGGAGAGAAGATCTGCAGCGGGATTACCCCCGTCTGGCCGAGATTCCCTTCGACTCCGACCGCAAGCGGATGACCACCATCCACCCCGACCCCAAATGGGGGGGCTATGTGGCCTACATCAAGGGAGCGCCCGACATCATCATCGGCTTGTGCCAGCAGGTCGTCGAGGACGGCACGGAGAGGCCGTTGACGGCTGAGAGGCGCCGCCGGATCCTGGAGGTCAACGAGGCCCTGGCCTCCAATGCCCTGCGCGTGCTGGGGATAGCCTATCGGCCTCTGTCCGAGCTACCCAGGCACCCAACCGTCGAGGAAATCGAGAGAGACCTGACCTTTGTGGGCCTCATCGGCATGATTGACCCGGCCCGCCCAGAGGTGAAGGAAGCCATCGAAGTGGCGCGGCAGGCCGGCATCAAGACCGTGATGATCACCGGCGATTACAAGAACACCGCCGTAGCCATAGCCGACGAGCTGCACCTGCTCTCACCAGGGGGGCGCGTGCTGACCGGCGCCGATCTCGATCAACTGGACGACGAGACCTTCGCTGAAATGGTCGAGGAGGTGGAGGTTTATGCCCGGGTATCGCCCCAGCACAAGGTGCGCATCGTGGAGGCACTCAAGGAGCGAGGCCACGTGGTGGCCATGACCGGCGATGGAGTCAACGACGCCCCAGCTCTGAAGCGAGCCAACATCGGGGTGGCTATGGGCATCACCGGCACCGACGTCTCCAAGGAGACGGCGGACATGGTGCTCACCGATGACAACTACGCTTCCATCGTCTCGGCGGTGGAGGAGGGACGCGTCATTTACTCCAACATCCGCAAGTTTGTCTACTATCTCCTCTCCTGCAACGTGGGCGAGATCATGATCATCTTCCTGGCCATGATCGCTGGCTGGCCGGTGCCCCTGACCCCCATCCTGTTGTTGGTGCTCAACCTGGTGACAGATGGCCTGCCTGCCCTGGCCCTGGGGATGGAGAAGGGAGACCCGGATAACATGAGACGGCCGCCCCGCCGACCGGATGAGCCGGTGATCAATCGCCAGATGGTGTGGGGTATCGCCATCCAGACTGTGGCCATCACCGCCGCCACTTTGAGTGCCTTCATCATTGGCCTGCGCTGGTTTCCCGACAACCTGAAGGCGGCCCAGACCATGGCTTTCGCCACGTTGTCTATCTCGGAGCTTTTCCGAGCCTACACGTCGAGGTCGGATCGGCACTCCCTGTGGACCATCGGGCTGTTCTCTAACAAGTGGATGCAGTGGGCGGTGTTGGTCTCGCTGATCATTGTGCTGGCGATCATCTACGTGCCCTTCCTGGATCCTGTCTTCAGCACGACCTTCTTGGGCTTGAGGGAGTGGTTGGTCATAGTCCCGCTCGTCCTGGTGCCGGCCACGGCTGCGGAGGCAAATAAGTTATTGCTCCGACGGCGAAACCCAGTGATTACTGGATATTAGGTATTGGATATTGAAGCAAAGCCCTACGAAGTCAAGCTGACTGTCTTCCAGGGACCTCTGGACCTTCTACTGCACCTGATCCAGCGAGAGGAACTGGACATAACCAAGGTATCCCTGGCTCAGGTGACGGATCAGTATCTGGAGTACATCGGTCTGCTGGAGGAGTTGAACGCCGAGATCCTGGCCGACTTCCTGGTGGTCGCGGCTAAGCTCTTGCTCATAAAGTCCGAGGTGTTACTGCCCCGGCCGCCAAGAGCTCCTGACGAAGAAGAGGAAGAGGACGTAGGGGATGAGCTGGCCCGCCAATTGATCGAGTACAAGAGATTCAAAGAGGCAGCGCTGGGATTGAAGCAGAGGGAGGAGATGGGTCTCAGGGCCTACGTGCGCGTGGCGCCGCCGCCCAAGCTGGAGAGGCCCTTTGGCCGTAAGCGGAGCGACGGTCAGGACAGACCCTTAGACCTGGAGGACGTCTCGCTATCCGATCTGGTAGAGGCCGTGAAGCGCGCCCTGGACGTTCGCCCCCCGCTCCCCTCCGTAGCCGAGGTGGTAGCGCCCTTCACCGTCACGGTCGCTGAGAAGATGGTCCTCATTGAGGAAAGGCTGGAGAGGCACAAGCGGGTCAGCTTCGGCCATCTGTTGGATCAGGCGACCTCGCGCCTGGAGATCATCATCACCCTCATGGCCGTCCTGGAGCTCATCAAGCTGAAGGGCATCGAAATCCAACAAGAGCGGCTTTTTGGAGAAATCATCATTTTGCTCCCTGGAGAACCACCAGATTAGGCCCAACGCCAAAAGCATACCCAAAGCATCGAACCCGACGTCGGTGAGTCTGCCGCTGCGGCCAGGGACGAAGGTCTGGTGGAATTCATCCGAAACGGCGTAGACCAGCGACAGCACGAAGGCCCCGCCAAACGATGGCAAAGCGGGCCATCCTATCCCTTTGGAGATGGCTCGCCAGATAAGAACGGCCAGGATGCCGTACTCCGTCACATGCCCTGCCTTTTTGGTGACGAAATCAACTGTTTTGTTGGGATGAGAGGGAAGGCTGGCCCGACTGGACATGACAAAAATCACTCCCATCCAGAGCAGCGCCGGCAGCCAGTACCTGAGGTAACGGGTAACGAGTGATGAGGAACGAGTCATCTTCAGGTTTGTTTTCACCCCTCTGCTCCTTCGCGAGGTTTTCCGCCGTATGCTTCCTCTACCCGCACAACTAGCTTTCCCCAATTGAACTCCTCAAGAACCCGCCTTTGCGCACCCTTCCCCAGCTTTACCCGCAAGCCCTCGTCTCGCAATAGCTCGACCACGCTGCGAGCGAAGGTGTCCGTCTCGCCAACAGGGACGAGGAGGCCGGAGCTGCCGTGGACGACGTACTCCCCATTTTGCCCTACGTCGTCGGCCACCACGGGCACCCCGGCAGCCATGAGGTCTATCAGCTTGACGGCGCACTTGGTGCGGTTGATGAGGGTGTCATCGTAGGGATAGATGGCCACGTCAGTTGCCGCGAAGTACGCCGGGAGTTGATCTGTCTCGATCCAATCAACATAGATCAAGTGATCGGCTATCCCTGCCTCTTGCATCAATTCCTTCAATTGCTCCTCCTCACCAAAGAAACCCCTGCCCACCACCAGCAGCTTTGCCTCCGGAACCCCCGCCAGCACTCGCTGAAAAATGTCTACAACTCGCTCGACCTGGAACTCAAAGAAGCGAGTGTACAGGAGCACAATCGGATGGTCGGTGAACTGGATATTGGATATTGGATATTGGATATTGAATTCGGAACTCGAAACCCGAAACCCGAAACCCGAAACAACCCCATTGGGCACGTAGAGCACCTTGTCCGGCGCCACCCCCAGGCTCCACACTATCGTCTCCAGCGCTCGGCTGGCAACGGTGAGGGCGTCGCAGTGGGTGAGGCCCCACCGCTCCTGCCAGGCGAAAAAGCGCCGCTGGAGCCTGGTGTAGGGCTCGATCTCGTTCCAGCCACCCTTACCCTCCCAATCGTCGCTGTCCACGACCAGACGCGCCTTGGTCAATCTCAACCGTTTCAAGAACCAAACGGCCATGGCCGCCAGGCCAGCGTAACCTTTGGGCTTGAAGCAGTGGACGACATCGGGCCGAAGGGCCAGAGCGCACCGCACCAGCCGCCAGGTAACGATCAGGTGCCAAAGCAGGGGGAAGTGAGGCGGCAGGGTGATGTTGCGGATGCTAACCCCATCCTCCTCCCACTCCTGCCCTGAGTCCTGAGGGTAGCTCCAGGGCGGCATGATCATGTCCACTCGATGCCCCCTGGCGACCAGGGCCTGGGCCAAAGGCAGTGCTCGCACACTCATGGTGCCCTTGGGCCTGAGGCCGAAGAGGCCGATCATCGCAATTCGCATGGCTTATCGTTGCTCCACCAAACGTGGCCGCCCGAAGCAGGCTCTCATCATGTTTCCGACGCCCATCTGGCGCCAACCGCCTGCACTGTGTTATCCACCGTTGCCACCGTCGGTGTTCGACGTGATCCATAACAACAGGGCAAGTAGGTACAGCATAAACAGCAATGCCCTGGCAAGCCAGGGAAGGAATACTGAGAAGTCACGCGGATGCTCGTCTATGAACTCGACCTCCTGGGCTTTGACTGTCTCCGCGGAAAAAACCCACATTCGGCGTGCCAGTGCGAGCACTCTAATGAACGAATCCCATAAGAAGCTGCCAAGGCGAGGGTCGTGCAATCTGGCCGACAGCCACCACAGAATACTAAAGGACAGAGTGCACAGGACAAGAAAGACGATGTCATCCCATTTAGCTTGCATAGGTTGCTCCTCTTTTGGCCACCTTCGCCCCAAATGTGATTGCCCACTTAAGAAATTCTAGCGGAGAAAGGAGGATTTGTCAAAAGGAGCCTCGCTGCAAGAAATCGCCATCTCACTAATCACTTATACTCCATAACGCGACAAGGGGCAAGAGCTGAAACCCTTGCCCCTATTCGCACAACTTCCCCCAGCCACAACCCAACTTCTATGGATGTCATTGCGAGCTGCTCCATAGCGCGGCCGCGCTACTCATTGTGAAAGAAACAG
>CAYMKL010000149.1:0-15678 GCA_964390805.1 uncultured Anaerolineae bacterium
TCGTGGAGGTTTTATGAACATCTTGACGAACGCTTACGGCCTGAGTAGTTACCAAACGTTCTACAAAATGGCTGGTTTATGTCGTGATCCAACGCGCAAAAACTTGGTTTGAACCCTCCAGGTCGATGTCATGTCTACATAAAGCTCAAAAACAAGCCTGAACCGTGCTGAAATTTAGCACACGTGAGCGTTTTCTCGTTCGTGCAAAAGCTAGGTAGTCACATTTACCGGAAACTAAAGTAGAATGACTATTGTGTGATAAAATCTAGATGAGCCAGGAGAGGAAGGAGGCAAGCGAAATGAGCACGAAAACACTTACACTCTCAAATGTCAGTGATGTCTTTGCAACCTTGCCACAGGAAGATCAGAAGGAGATTTTCGACATCGGCACTGCCTTCAGGTTGTTAGACCTGCAAAAACGGCTCGCGCAGGCTCAGGGGAACGTGGGGAGGTTCGAAGCCAAATATGGTACAACCCTCGGCGTATTGGAAACTGGGGGGTTGCCGGAGGATGCCAATTACGAAATGCACGAGGACTACATAGAGGGGCATTACTGGGCAAGGGTGCGCGAGAAAACACAAAACACGCTTGATATGTTGTCGAGCGTCTCAAAAGGGCACGAGCTGGAGAGGTGATGCTGGCAGGGGTACTCGATATAGCTTGGTTACGATGGCGAGAAAAGAGAGAGGGGCTGGTCAACGCATGACCAGCCCCTCTTCCCTAGAACAGCGCGGCCACGTCTTCGGGCCTGGGCGGACAGCCGGCGGCGATGGGCAGCCCGTGCTCCTTGGCGTAGCGCCTGGCGCAGTCGCCCACGCAGATGACTTTGCCGTGACCGGCTGGCAATCCCTCCAGCCCATGCCCTGAGACCAGGTCAAGCCGCCGCCATAGGCCCCGGTAGGCGAATTTGAGCCGCTTCCAGCGGGACTTCTTGATCTCCTTCATGGCCTGATACAGCACCCAGTTGCACCCGCTGCACGAGTCGGTGATGTGCTCGTAGAGGTTCTTGTACACGATGTAGCCCTGGTAGTCGAAGGCGAAATCCTGGCGGGCTTGGCTGATGCTCAGGCCCACTGTGTCGAGCTCGTCGCGCGGCGGAATGTGGGGGGCGTGCTCCTGGTCAAAGCCCATCAAGCGCAGGCAGACGTTGTCTACTTCCACTACATCCTGGCCAGCGATGAGCAGGTTCGCCTCCTTTGGGGTGCCGAAGCGCCAGGGGCCGTCGCCCTCCAAGCCAACGATGCCGTCCACCAGGGTCAGGTCAGGACGAACCACTTTGCTCAGGGCACGGATGCAGTCGTGCAGATCCAGTTTGTGAAAGCGCTTCTTGTCGGCAGGAAGCAGCAGGCCCTTCTGATTCTTGAGGCCCAGGGTCACTCCGGTCTGGACGTGGGTCTTCAGCTTGGCGACGTTGATGTATTCGTGGGTCTGGAGATAGAGCGGGAGCTTCAGTGTGCCGTAGCGCCACCCCACTTCGTAGCGATCTACCTGGTTCAGATCCACCAGCTTGAGGCCGTATCTTTCGGCCATCTCAGCATAGCCCGTGCGCTGAAAGGCGCGAAATGTGTCGTAGCCGACCAGGCATCCCTCACCGATGACAATCTCGTGGTCAGAGAAGCGTTTGACCAGGGCTTCCACGACCCTGGGATCGGTGAACAGGCCCTGGTCTGCCGGGCCGGCGCTGGGCACGTTGGGCTTGATGAAGAGGGCATTCTTTTGGGGCTGATAGCCGATGAGGTCGAGGGCCTCGTTGACTTTGGCCTCGACGTTCTCCATGGTGGCTTGGACGATGCTAACGGTCATCATTCTCCCCTGAGTTCCCCTGAGATCCTCAAAGTTTGGGGATGTTCTCCAAATACGATCTCACCAGGTTCCGACCCGAGAAATGGCCCAGGGTGATGTAGGCGATGGGCATTTCGCGGCCAAAAACCGCTTTTCTGATCTGGCTCCGGCTCAGGCCCTTTTGATGGAGCTCCCGTACTCGCTCTCCCATCTCTTCCAGGTACTTGATCTTGAGAACGAAGTCTTTGTGCGGATTGTCGCGCACTGTGCCGCTGGCTGGGAACAGACGGGTACTGTTCAGCTTCGCCAGTTTCTTCAGCGAGTCTATGATGGCGTAGATGTCGTAGTCAACTCGCAGCGCCCTGTCGCGCCCCCCGATGTAGGCGTCTCCTGTGAACAGCCAGCCCTTTTCGGGTTCGTAAAGGCAGATGTGGTCGGGGCTGTGGCCGGGGGTATGGATAACCTGGAAAAGGTGATGCGCTGTCTCCACTGCCTCTCCGGGGCCGAAAGGCACGGGTTGAGCGACGGAGGGAGGAGGATAGCCCCAGAAGATACGACGGTAGGGCTGGAGCCGCAGCAGGCGAGGATCGGCCAGGATGGGCAGGGCTTCGGCATGGGCCAGGATTTCCACGCCCCGCCGGGCCTGCAAGGCTCCGTTGGCCCCGAAGTGGTCCTCGTGGCTGTGGGTGTTGACCACGCGCTCAACGCCCAAGTCCTCGACGGCGGCCAGGAACTCCTCTTGAGTGTGGGCGCAGCCTGTGTCAACAAGCAGGCCATCAACCCAGTAGGCCGTGGTGAAGTAGAAAGGACGGCCCAGCAACGACCTGGCCAGCTTTATCTTGATGACTCCTTCGATGTCCTGGGTTTTTATCAAAGTCGTGCTCCTTGGTGAAGTTCCTACGAGTTCCCCTGAGTTCCTCTTGTGCAGGGGAACTCGGGGGAACTCAGGGGAACTTGGAGGATTCTATTGGAGGAGGAAGCAGTTGTGCAAACAGCCTTCTCCAGCCAAGAGGAATGTCGGCGGCTCTGCAAGATTGAGGGCTTCTCCCCATCGGCTCGCCAGGCGATGGCGTAGATGTCGTTGGCCATGACGAGTTTCAACGGGGTGTGCATCAAGAGGGAGGCCATTGCTCTTACCAAAGGGTTCCGCAGGATGGGGTACGCTTCCCTGCGGACGTCGGTAAACCTTTTCTCATCTTGCCAGGTGGCTTGATCCAGGGTCAGGTTCTCCAGCCAAATCTCGAAGGCGAAGCCAGCCTCGTCCAAAGCTCGTTTCAAACTGAGAATGTCTTGCTCGTTAATATGCACACTTCGTTCGACGTCCGAGCGCGGGGTACCGGGGAGCCGCCGCGAGAGAAGCCGAAACAAGGGATAGCCATATTGCAGGGCCCAACGGTTGGGGAGGGTGTGGAGCACCAGATACCCCTTGAGGCTCAATACACGATAGGCTTCTCGAAGAGCGCGGCTGATTTGCCAATCATGCAGGTGTTCAACGATGTCCAGCATGAGCACCCTCTCGAAGACCTCGTCTCCAAAAGGGAGCGCCGTTGCATCGGCCTGCCTGAGGGTTACCCGGTCCCGATCTCTGTCGGAGGCGACTGCCAGGGTTCGCCGGGTCAAGCTCAAGCAGTCCGCCGAATAGTCTATCCCCACCACCTCCGCCCCTCGCCTGGCAGCGTGGAGCACGATCTCCCCGCGACCGCATCCCATGTCCAAGACCCGCATCCCCGGCCCCAGATTCATCAGCCGCAGGGACCTGGCCATCCTGGGGGGCAACCTGTCTCCTTTGCTGGCGATGAAGTCACGGTATTGACCATCGCCAACGAAGCTCAAGACCGTTTCTTCGTCGTACACTTTGGCTGGGACAGGCTGCTCAGAGGACTCGTGTATCATTGGTTCTCAGCCAGATGCCTGGTGTATAGCTCAAACCCTCCTACAGCGTCCTCGGTGAATGATTCCTCGCTGTCTTCCAAATATGCTTGCAACGGATCGTCTGGCCATTTTGACGGCATCAGGGGGTCTACCACGATGTAGTCTGCCTCATGGTAGTTTCCGCTGAAGCTGCCCGAATTGAAGCCTCCCACAATTTCATTCTCTTCACCCATATACCAGTTCATTACATTGGTATATCCCCAAACAAAGATGTTCTCTTCTTCTCTGATTCTGGTCGAGAGGTGACGGGCGACGGCTTTGTATCTGTTCTCCTCCTGGGCCTGGATGTCCCTTGTGCTGTGGATCATGGCCAGGATGAGCACGGCGGCGAGAGGAAGGAGCGTTACTCCTGAAGAAACCAGGCTTTTCCGCTGGCGGGTTTCTATTTGGGCGCCGAAAACGCCCGCCACTGCGGATGTCTTGGAAGCGGGGGGGGCTAAAAACCCTTCGGGCTGAGCCCTTCGACTGGGCTCAGGACAGGCCTCAGGACGAAGCCTGGTTTCCAACCTCCGCAGAAGCGAGCTGACCGCGGAGATGAACGAAACAGCCAGCATTACCAGTGGAGGTTCCAAAACGTCCGCGTATCTAAACATCTTGAAGCTCAGATAAAAGGACAGATAGCAAAAAGGTAGGAGGAATGAGAGGAGAAGAAAAATGTCAATGTCGTCTCCGCGGAGGACGGCGAAGCTCATAGCCAGCCCCAGCAGGACGAGCACGCCTGGGGTGTAGCTTAGTAAGTAAGGAGGATAGCCTCGCCAGTACCAGTAAAGATACGTCCACCACGGTTGTTTATCGTAGATTACATTGTTCACCACTTCTCTGTGTCCGACGCGCTGTTCCCACTTCCAGTGCTCGTTCATGACTCGAAAAATGGGGGCCAGGCGGTCGAGGACGGGGGCGTAAAGCAAGAGAAAAAGCAGCAAAGCGACGAACAAAGCCAGTATTAACTTGCTTAACACCACTGGCCTCAGTGGATCCAAAATTGCTCTGAGGGGATTGTCAGATCCCTGCTTGTGGCCTTTTGATCGGCGAAGAGCCTGCCCTGAGCTCGTCGAAGGGTCTCCTGACCGAGGCGAAGGGGGCTCGGTCAGGAGACCTTCACCCATCGCAGTGCCTGGGAACACCAGGTACAAGAACAGGATGGGAACGAGGATCACTCCGATGATCTTGGTGGCCACAGCCAGGCCTAGCGCGATACCACCCAACAGGGCGTGACTCGTGCTCTTCGTTCGGAAGAATCGCCAGAACAGGTACCAGCTTAGGGTGAAAAAGAAGACGAAGGGCGCGTCCAGAATCGCCCTTCTGGAGACCCAAAGTACAATGGGGGAGGTAGACCAAAGCCAGACTGCTGCCAAGCCACACCAGAGGTTGGTTATCTCCGTAGCGAAGACGCATAGGACGATCCCTGTGAGGAAACCGAACAGCGCAGAAGGTAGTCGAGCGCTGAAATCCGATTTGCCAAACAGGCGCAGAGAAAGCCCCATGAGATACTTCCCCAGGAAGGGGTGTTCCCGATTCCGGGTGAAATCTCCTTGCAGGTATTCCAACCCAGACACAGAATAGACGACTTCGTCATAGTAGAAGCTTTCTGCTTCCAGATTGAAGAAGAAGTTACAGAAAGAGTAGGCAAAGGTAATTGAGATCAGGACAGCCAAGATGATTCTCAGGGAATTCGATCTCATCTGATGCTCGCTCCTCGGCCAAAGCCTCTACTCCAGACCTTAACTGAGCCGTCCACTGACAACTGATCACTGATTACTGGTTCCCTCACGGTTGCAGCCAGAGGCTGTAGCAGCCTACCTCCGAGGAAGTGAGGTTGCTGACCAGAACGTAATACGTTTGACCTTGTTCCAGCCAAATCCCGAGTTCCCCTGACCCGTAGGCCTCGCCCCAGGCTATGGGCACCAATGAGCCGGGCGGATCGCCGATGGCTTGAGAGACCAACAGCCAGATGCGAAGGCTGCTGGGCTCCAGACCCTGTGTCCACAACCAGTGGGTGCCGGTCGAATCTACCTTCCACTGGAACCAGTCGGGGTCGTCGCCTTTCTTGCCCACCGGTTGGGTGAGGGACCAGAAGGTGCGATCTACGAAGAGCCCTGACCCGTAGGGAACACTGGGGTCTTTCCAGAAGTCATTGCCGGGCTCATTGTCATCCGGGGCGTCCCAACCGCAGGGCAGACCATGCTTCATGACATAAGGTAAGTAGGCCTGAGCATCCCATGGCCCTGGAGTATCCGTGGGAGTCGGCGTGATTGTAGGGGTTAGAGTAGTCGTGGCGGTTGGGGTAGGGGTAGGGGTTGGAGTAGGGGTAACGATCGGGGTGTTGGTGACGGTTGGCGTGGTGGTGGGTGTCCCGCTTGGGGTAGGTGTGGGAGTGTCGGTGGGCGTTGAGGTTGGTGTGCCGGTTGGCGTTATCGTGGGGGTTAGTGTTGCCGTGCCAGTGTGGGTCGGCGTGGGCGTCGGCCCAGGTGTGTCCGTGACAGTTGGCGTTGCTGTAGCAGTTGGCGTCGGTGTCGCTGTCGGAGTGGGCGTCGGCGTGATAGTGGGAGTGGAAGTGTCCGTCGGCGTTGCTGTTGGAGTGGAGGTGGGCGGAGGGGTCTCGAAGCCGTACCTGGTAACTCCGCCACCATAGGTGCCGAACCAGGTGTTCCCCTGATTGTCCACGGCGATGGAAGTGATGTAGTCACTCTCCATCTCCGGTACGCTCGAAGTGTTGTAGAGTGTCCAACTGGAGCCATCGAACTTGTTGATCCCGTACCACTTGGTACCGAACCACTTGTTGCCCTCCCAGTCTATGGCGATGGCGTTGATATCATGGCCTTCAAGGCCGCTATAAGCGGCAATATAGGCTGTCCAGGAGCTGTCATCGAATCGGCTCACCGCAGCATAGTCGCATGCTACGTAGGGCGGCACACACCACTCAGCAATTCCGTCGGTACACCCTCCAAACCACTTTACATTGGAGTTATCTACGGCGATGGCCCGGACGTGATCACTGGCTAGCCCTGACCAATCACGGTAGGTAGTCCAGCCCACTCCATTGAACTTGCTCACCCCACCGGTGGAAGTACCGACCCAGACATCGCCTGAGAGGTCTGTCGCGATGGCATTGACGGAGTCAGAAGCCAATGCTCCATTTGATTTGTTGAAGGTCGCCCAGCTCGTTCCGTCGAATCTGCTCACCCCGAACCCTGCCCCATCGTTCAGCCTGGTGCCGAACCAGATGTTCCCCCCCTGGTCCACGGCGACAGAAGAGATATAGTTGAACGCCAGCCCAGAGGTCGAGGTGTTATAGGTCGTCCAGTTAGCCCCATCGAACTTGCTCACCCCTTGAGGGGTGCCGAACCACTTGGTACCTGCCGCGTCTATGGCGATGGCGTTGACACGGCGATGCACCAACCCCGAGTTTGAGGTATCGTAGAGCGTCCAGTTGGTTCCGTCGAACTTGTTGACTCCCCGATTCGTGCCGAACCACCTGTTCCCCTCGGCGTCCACAGCTATGGACAGGACATAATCCCACACCAGGTCCGAGTTGGAGGTAGTGTAGGTTGCCCAGGTGCCCTGCTGGGTTTCGAGAACACCAGCAGACTGCGGTGAGCGAGCCGGTCCGTTGCTAAGAGCGGTGGAGAACCCACGCTCAAGGGTGGTCAGAAAGGCTACCAGAAGAACGGAGGCTACTAGCAAATACAGCAACCTGGTAAGTGTAGCGGTGATCCGCCTGATATTCAGCTTAGTCATAGAGATTCTCCTTCCAATACTTGATAGATGTAAAACGGTATCTCAAACTCCCAGGCCTTAGGAGGGAAAGCAGATACGGTGGTAACAGTTGAGGAGCGCCAGTTTTCCTCAGCTACAGGCACGAGGTTGTATCCCTTGCGGGGGATGAAAGGGGGATCCCACTGGCTTACGAAATAAATCCCCCTCCCATCATCTAGCCACCGAGCTATGGCTGTCGAAAACGGATCCTCTTCTTTGAGGGTGGTGGAGATCAGCAGCGTATCCTTGTCGTAGACAGACCAGAGAGGTGCGGCAAAGTGGCCCACGCGGGAATCTTGGAACCATATCTCTTCGAAGACCACGACGTCCCCTGGGCCGAAGTGGCTAGCCAGCTTCTCGCTGAAGGCGATGGTGTTTGGCATCTCTCGATAGTTCACATAAGGCAGACTCAAAGTCAGGAAACTGGCCAGCAGGATAGCGGCGATGCCTGCTGTGACAATCAGTTGAGCGACTCTCAGAGGCTTCGGTGGATCCAAAATTGCTCTAACTTTGTCCCAACTCAGTATCGCATAGCTGGCCAACAGGATCAAAGACGGAATCAAAACGGGCACTTGCCTTCTGATAGGGTAGACGTAGGAAGGCGTGGTGGACATAGCCAGCACGGATAGCGTGGCGACGCCGTGAATCGAAATGAGGGCCAGGAAGAAGGCTGTCCTCTCGTTGACATCCCGCCTGATCAGCTCCACCAGACCGAAGATCCCCAACCAGAGGCCCAAGGGCGAGACGAATTGCCCCAATTGGACAACGTTTTCACCCTTTGCGATGAAGTAAGCGTATATCGCCAGGAGGAGTATCGCCAGCGAAAGAATCGTTGACACCAAATGGCGCCCTTCGTAGAGTGGGTTCAGCCTTCTTTCATTCCTCGCTCCGAGCGAGCGCGAGAGTCCCCAATAGACGATCAGGATAAGTAATCCTCCCAACGCAATGGCCGATAGGGCCAGCAAGGCCGGAAACTCGATGAACAGCGGCCGAAGTTTAATCCACAAGCCATAGGAATTCAACTCTACATAAGGCCTGCTGGCTGTCAAAGCTAAGATGCCTCCATCTACGAGGAGAAGTCCAAAAGGGATGGCGAAAAAATGGAAATCTTTCGGTAGCTTGCTCCTTAGAACCAGCCAGCACCCGAAGAACATGGCCAGGGGCAGGATGACAATGAGACCTTCAATCCGAGTAAGGATGGCCTGGCCGAAGCAGAGGGCGGCAATGGCAGCGTACGGCTGGCGCTCCGGCTTGTGCTCTACGATGTAAGTTGTTAAGGCGTATATTCCGCCGAAGAGCAAGCACTGGCTCAGAATCTCTGAATAAGGCACTCGAGAGAAATATATCTGAGTGAAGCTGACGGCAAGGAGCACAGCCGCCAGCAGGCCCACTTTCCTGCCGAACATGGCCTGCCCGGCGAAATACAGGCTGAGCACGCTCAGCGCTCCGAAAAAGGGCGTGGCGTACAGGCTGAACCGTAATCCCCCCAGGGCGTAGAAGATGGCTATCCAGACCGAGAAGAGAGGCGGATGATAGGCCGTCAACTCACCCCTGTCTGGGTCGGCCACGGCAAATGACCATAGGTAGATTCCCCTTGCTTCCGTATCTGGAAAGTAGGCAAACCTCTCTCTTAGCGAGGCAAAGGAGCTATAGAACAACGACCTGGCCGCTGGGGGCAGAGATGAAAGAACTGGACTCTCACCGCTAAGTGCGCCGGTTCTAGCGATATGAGCGCCCGTGTTCGCATACCAACCAGCGTCCAGCCAGCCCAGAATGTACTCGCTGGGCCTGGCATAGAGCAATAGCGACAGGCAGAACAGGAAGAAGGTGACGGCACCTTCCCATTCGCCTCGGTCAGGAGACCTTCGGCGATCAAGAATAGAAGGGAGCCTAAGAGATAGCTTCTCGCCTTTGGCTGCCATGAAAGCCAGGCAGAAAACTGAGTAGGCGGCCAGGGCTAGCAGGAGGCCACCCAGGGAGAAAATCCCCGCCTGGGCCAACACCAGGCCGATCAGGCCAGAGATGAGAACGCTTATGAGCAGGGATAGGAATAGTCGCTGCCCGACTGTCGTTTTGGTGTTGTTCGTTTCTCCCGAGAAGGGAAGATGCAGGGTGAAGTAACCTGGAAGTAGAAGTATAAGGGGTAGGGTTGCGAAACGCCACGTCATGAAGTTGATCTGTTAGCTCCTCAGCATCTCCTGTATCTCTTGCGGAATGGTTTTGCTCCTTCCGTTTTCGTCCACGCAGATGTGCTTGGTTTGCCCTGTGACCAACAGTTGGCCCGTCTCGGCCATGACGACCTGGTAGGCGAAGGTCACCTGGCGGCTGCGCGCTTCCTCGACCCTGGTTCTGACCGTGACCAGGTCGCCGTAGCGGGCGGGGGCCAGGTAGCGGGCCTGCACTTCGATGACGGGCAGGTAGTAGCCCTGAGCCTCCAGGTGAGCGTACTCGCCACCCTGCTGGCGCATGCATTCGCCGCGCCCGACCTCGAACCAAATGATGTAGTTGGTGTGATAAACGATGCCCATAGCGTCGGTCTCGGCATAGCGGACTCGCAACGTCGTCTCGACTACACAGTCTTTGCTCATGCTGATTCTCCCGTTGTTTGACTTTGACCGAGATGTCTTTGTCGCGCCCGGCCCCAGGCCCAGAGCAGACCTATCCCTAGCAGTATGGTCCCCAGGTTTATCAATCCCGTCGTGCCGAAAGAACCGCCGGTGATGAATTCTGGCCCGCTAACTGAAACGTGCACCAATCTGAAATCTTCGAGGGAGCCAGCGAGGGGCAGGCCAAAGACGACCGCCCCAAAGAAATCAGCAGAGAAATGGATAGCTATGGGCAACCACAGGGAGCGAGTTATGAGAAAGCCATAAGCTACAAAAATGCCGCCAAGAGCGATTGAAAAGATCGAGACAAGACTGACATCAGGGTCGAAGATCCAATGTGCCACTCCGAAGAAAACAGAGGTGGCAAGGACAGCCACAGCCATACCCCAATCCTCGGCCAGGTTCTGCATGATGTAGCCACGGAATATCAGTTCCTCGTTGAAGCCCACCATCACGAAGGCGAGACATCCCAAAGCCAGGCCGCTCAAGAGGTCACCGGTTGACAGGCTCTGCCAAGCGAATCCATGGATAGTCAGCCAGCCACCACCCCATTTGGCCAAGAAAGACAGTAGTTCCAGCAAGGCCCCTAATCCTATCCCGGCAGCAATGTCGGCCAGCCAGCCCCGATAGGGGCTCAGTCCCAGGCTGCTCAGAGTACGTCCGTCGAGAAAACGACGGAGCAAATAGACAGCCAACACGACACAAGCTACGTTCATGACGTATGTAGACGCCTGGCGAAGCCAATCAGGGACTGAAGACCGGTTCAAGACAAACCAGCCCAAGACGCTGTTGACCGTTAGCTTGACTAAGAGATAGGTGGGCGCGTATGGGAGGATTCGCAACGTAGGTCGCAGACGTCCCTCCTTGATGAATATCCTCGCCCAGATGCCTCTCGAGGCCAAGCTTGGATTCAGCTTTGTGTCGTTCATAGGTGATCCCTTCCGCTCCTGCAACCAATCACCTAAATGACCCCAACCAACCCCATCCTGTCGGAGCTCAAGCACCAAGAGGCACCTCATCATTGTCCCCAGAGGATGACCTCCAGCCAGTTGACGAATAGGTGAAATCCAACAGGGGCTGCTAAGTTCTGGCATCGGTGCATGAGCCAACCGGCAATTGACGAACACAGAGTTGCCGCCAGGCTACCTAACAAGGCACCTGGCACGCCTCGCCCCTGAGCCCACAGATAAGGCGGGAAGTGGGTCAAGGCCATCCATACTGAAGCGATACCCCAGCCGAGCCATGGGCCAAGAGCGGCGGTCAACCGCGTTTGCAAGTAGCCCCGGAATATGACTTCCTCGCCAAAGGCAATGACGAGCATGGCCTGCAAAGCGCAAAGGCTCGATGTGCTGAGGATTGGTACGGCTGGAACGACCACAGGATTAGCAAAGAATGGCTGAATAATGAGGAGAAGGCCCAACACTAACAAGCCCGGCACCACTCCCACGAGGACCGCCTTGCCTAAGTTGTCCCGACGTAGTCCAATGCTGCTCGGTCCCTGTCGGCGGACCAGCAGAGCAGCCAAGATCGGCCAACCAATGAGCACGTAGAGGATGAGTTGATTCACGACATCCCCAGGCCCCCAAACGTGAGGTCCCTCTTCCGCCAGGCTGCCCTGGCCTCTGAACATATACAATAGCACTACCACAAGAACAGATACCACCCCTATGACCAGGACAGCCACCGAAGCCTCAACCCTGGGCCGTTCGAAGCGGACAGGGTGCTTTTTCGGCTTGAGAACAGCGATCAGCAGGCCGGCTATCAAGGCTAGTGGAATGCAGATGGGTGATAATTCTGATAGAAAAGCTTCCAAACCGATTCTCCTTTCCCGCATCACTAGCTTTCATCACCTATGCCACTGACGCTCATGCTAACCAAACTCCCTCATCAACGCGCGCCCCAGCCTCTTGATGCCCTCCTCAATCTTCTCCGGGCCGGCGGTGGCGAAGGTCAGCCGCATAGCGTTTGTGCCATCGCCATCTGGATAGAAGACTCTGCCGGGCACGAAGGCCACTTTTTCCTGCAAGGCTACGTTCAGGAACTCCGAGGCGTCAATGTGTTCCGGCAATTGCACCCAGAGGAAGAGGCCGCCTTGGGGGCGGGTCCAGGTCACGCCCGGAGGGAAGTGCTTCTCCATGGCCGCCAGCATCGCGTCCCGTCGTTCGCCATAGACCTTGCGGATATCTTTCACGTGGTGGCGGAGGATGCCCCGCTGACAGATGTCGTGGGCCACCATCTGGACAAAGGTGCTGGTGTGTAGGTCTGACCCCTGCTTGTCCTGAACGAGCTTGGCGATGATCTTGCTGGGGGCAACGATCCAGCCGAGGCGGATGCCGGGGGAGAGGGTCTTGGAGAAGGTGCTCAGGTAGAGGACGTTCTCCGAAGCGCTCATTCCAATTCGTGGTTACCTGGCCGTCCAAAGTTGACTTCGATGTCATTGTGAGACCTCTTCCATCCATCTTTTCTCCCCCTTAATGATCTCCCGCAGGGCAAGCCTACGCGCCTGGCCTGTGAGACATTCCAGTTTGCGCACGCCTAAGGGGTCAATCTCCAGTTGGTTCGCTTATTCTCCTTCTGATGGCGGCTTATCCTCCCGGCGGTAGGGCACGGGGATGTACTGGACTGATGGACGGCGCTGACCGGCCTGGCGATAGAGTTGCATCAACTGGCACACCTCATCTGGCAGTTCCAGGCTAATGGGCAGGCCCAGTTTTTTCGCTTCCTCTGCGCTGATGGGATAGTCGTGGGTCCACCGGCCAGAGCTGAGGGTCTCGGCGATCTCCCCGGCCTTCTCTTCTTCCATCTGATTGCCCATCAGGATTTCCACTACAGTCTGCTTTACCTGGGAGACGGCCTTCCTGGCCATGTCGGCCAGAATCAGGGTTTCGTCGTCGGTCTCGTTGACGTCTTTGATCTGGGTCACGGCGAGGATGGAGCTGGCCGGATAGCGACCCAGTTGGGGATCAACGGGCCCCAGGACAGCGTTCTCGTCCATAATAATCTCATCGGCAGCCAGGGCGATGAGGGTACCACCGGACAGGGCATAGTGGGGGACGAAGACTGTGACCGGAGCCTGGTGGCGGATGAGAGCATGGGCGATCTGCTCGGAGGCCAGAACTAGCCCGCCGGGCGTGTGCAGGATGATGTCTATGGGCATGTCCTTGGGGGTCAGGCGGATGGCCCTGAGCAGTGCTTCTGAGTCCTCAATGTCGATGTAGCGACGGAAGCCTATTCCCAGGAAGCTGAGCACCTCCTGGCGGTGGATGAGGGTGATGAGGCGCGAGTTGCGCTTCTTCTCCAATTGCCGCATCACCCGCTGCCGATTGGCCTCCAGGAGCCTCCTCTGCAAGGCGGGAAGCAGACTGGAAATGATGATGAAGATCCAAAACAGATCGAAAAGGCTGAAATTCACTTTAACTACCCTCCATCTTTCTGTGCTTAGTCATGCTCGCGGCGGACCCTGGTCCGCTGGTCAGGGGGACCGTATATCGCCGAGGCCGCTGGACTAGGGTCCACCGGGAGCAGGTGAGTTGTTCGCCCTCTGTCTTTC
Source organism: uncultured Anaerolineae bacterium (assembly GCA_964390805.1). Classification (GTDB taxonomy): domain Bacteria; phylum Chloroflexota; class Anaerolineae; order VGOG01; family VGOG01; genus CAYMKL01. The sequence continues at coordinate 13,627 of CAYMKL010000149.1, forward strand.
TGCGTCCTAGACTGTGACCAAAGCATCCTCAGCTCTTGCTACTCGGATTCCTTCTTTCTCGTTGACCCTGGTCAGGAGCAGACCGCCTACGATGAAGAAGAAGATTACCGAAACGATGCTCAAGCGGCTGGAACCGGTGAGCTGCCCCACCAGGGCGAAGACAAAGGGGCCAGCGATGCCGGCGAACTTGGAGCTGACGCTGTAGAAGCCGAAGAACTCCGCCGTCTTCCCCTTGGGGACCATGGAGCCGAACAGCGAGCGACTGAGAGCCTGGCTGCCGCCCTGCACCAGGCCAACCAGGAAGGCCAAAGCCCAGAACTCCCAGGCATGGGCCATGAAGTAGCCCCAGGTGGAGATGCCAGTGTAAATGGCGAGGGCGAGATAAATCGAGGGCTTGGCGCCCAGTCGCCTGGCTAGCCGACCGAAGAGGAAGGAGAAGGGGATGCCTACGAACTGCATCATGACTAGTGCCCCGATCAGGTCGCTCTGGCCGATGCCGATCTCGGCTCCGTAGACGGTGGCCATCGTGATTATCGTGCCGATGCCGTCATTGTACAGCCAGAAGGCGACCAGAAACTTGATCAATTCACGGTAGCGGCGGACATCGCGGAGGGTCTGGCCCAGCCGTCGGAACCCACCCCGGATGGGGTGGACCTCAGATCGGGCTTCAGCCATACGAGGCGGCTCAGGCACGTGGCGGAAGATGGGAATTGAGAAAAGGGCCCACCAGACTCCCACACTCAGGAATGCGAGGCGGGAGGCCGTCTCTGTATCGGGCAGGAAGAAGGTACTGGGCGATAGTATCCAGGCCAGGTTAAGGGCCAATAGGATGCCCCCGCCCAGATAGCCCAGGGCGTATCCCTTGGTCGAAACTTGGTTTATCTCGTCGGGGCCAGCGACGTGAGGCAGGAGGGCATTGTAGAAGATATTGGCGGCAGCAAAGCCTACATTGGCCACTGCGAACAGGAAGGAGGCCAGCAGCCAGTCGCCTGTGTTAATGAGCACCAGCAGACAGGTGAAGACAATGCCCAGGGTGGCGAAGCCGGCCAGGAATCGCTTCTTGGTTCCGCTATAGTCGGCAATGGCTCCCATCATTGGAGCCAGGAGGGCGGTCAAGAGGAGAGCAATGGAGCTGGTGTAGCCCCAGTAGACCGTAGCCAGATTTCCCTCCAGATTAGCACCCGCTACCGCCTGGTAGAAAGTGGGCAACACCGCGGCCATAATCGTGGTGGCAAAGGCCGAGTTGGCCCAGTCGTACATGCACCAGGCGTTGATCATCTTTCTGTGCATCTTGTCTGTCACCTTTTGTCTCCTTTTTTGTTACCGTCGTCGCCGCCCAGACATACCCGCTGCGACTGAGATGTAGTAGAGAAGTTGCAATAGTGCCATGGCTAAGGCCGCTACGTAGGTCAAGGCCGCCGCGTTCAGGACGCTCTTGGCCTGTTTGAGCTCATCCTGTCCCCTCACAAGCCCTGCACTCTCCAGCATCTGAATGGCCCGGTTGCTGGCGTCAAGCTCCACAGGCAAGGTGGCCAGGGCGAAGACGACTCCCCCTGAGAAGAAGATGACGCCCAGCCAGACCAGGCCCGTCATCTGCAGGAATAGCCCTATCAGGAAGAAGATGTAGCCCAGATAGCCGCCGATGTTGACCATCGGCACCAGACCAGCGCGCAGCCGCAGAGGGAGATAGCCGGTTTTGTCCTGGACGGCATGGCCGCACTCATGGGCCACGATACCCAGAGCGGCCACCGACGCGCTGCGCCCCACTCCCTCGGAGAGGCGCAACTCCTTGCTGCGAGGGTCGTAGTGATCAGAGAGCTGACCACGGGTACCTTTGACCTGGACGTGATTCAGCCCGTTGGCCCGCAGAAGTCGCTGGGCAGCTTCCTGGCCGCTGATGCCCAAGCGGTTGGCCACCTGGCTATACTTGCGGTAGGTCCCCTGCACCTTGAACTGAGCAAAGAGCATCAGTAGAAGAGCTGGGGCGATAAAGACAAAACGCTCAAGCCTACTTTCGTGGGAAGATCTTTACCAACTTGACAGATATGGGAA
>CAYMKL010000150.1:0-15586 GCA_964390805.1 uncultured Anaerolineae bacterium
GTTACCACAAACCGGCTATTCTTTCAGCTTAACTCGACCCATTGCGGTCTACTGACTATGTGTAAACGATGGGTACTACAAAAACGCGCTTAGATTGTTAACGTTCCACTGCTACATTTTGTCTGTTAACGATGCCTGCTACACGACAAATACCCAATATCCAAGTTTGAGGAGGTAGCACTATGAAACCAGCTCCGTTCAAGTATTACTCACCAACCACAGTAGACGAAGCCCTGGCTCACCTGGCTGAGCATGGTTGGGACGCCAAAGCCCTGGCGGGCGGACAAAGCCTGATTCCCATGATGAACTTCCGCATTGCCCAACCCGCCGTGCTCGTTGACCTGAACAACATCTCCGAGTTGTTCTACATCCACCCCAATGGAAACGGCGGCTTACTGCTGGGAGCGATGACCCGCCAGTGGCAGGTGGAGCACGACCCGCTGGTGGCCGAGCGCGCTCCGCTGGTCCACGAGGTGATGCCCCAGATCGCCTATCCGCAGATTCGCACCCGCGGCACCTTCGGCGGCAGCCTGGCCCACGCCGACCCGTCGGCCGAGCTGGTGGCGGCGGCTATCGCGCTGAACGGGCGCTTTCGGCTGCGCAGTCAGGCTGGCCAGCGATGGGTTCCCGCCGACGAATTCTTCGTGGGTCTGTTCACCACCGTCCTGGAGCCCGACGAGCTACTGGTGGAGGTCGCCCTGCCGCCCATGCCGCCGCGCAGCGGGTGGTCGTTCCAGCAGATCACCCGCCGCCACCACGACTTCTGCCTGGCGGGCGTCGCTGTCCTGGTGACTCTGGACGAACAGGGTAAATGCCAACAAGCGCGTCTGGTATTCCTGAGCGTCGGCGATGGGCCCGTGGATGCGCGCCAGGCGGCGGAGATGCTCGTGGGTCAAGCCCCTACCCCAGAGGCCATCCGCGCGGCCGCTGAGAAAGCCGCCAACGACGAAATTGACCCCGGCAGCGACATCCACGCCTCGGCAGAGTACCGCCGGCACCTGTCCGAAGTTCTAGCTCGCCGGGCATTGGCCCAAGCGTTTCAGCGAGCCAGTAATATCTAATATCCAATATCCAATAGCTATTGGATATTAGGTATTGGCTATTAGTTTGATTGAGGAGATTACTATGAACAACCTATTCACCGTTTCAGTCACCATCAACGGCGCCCAATACGAACGTGCCGTCGAGCCGCGCCTGCTGTTGAGCGACTTCCTGCGGCACGAGCTAGGTCTGACCGGCACCCACGTGGGCTGCGAGCACGGCGTGTGCGGCGCGTGCACTGTTCTGTTCGACGGAGCGCCGGTCCGATCCTGCCTGATGTTTGCAGTGCAGGCCAACGGACACGAGATCACCACCGTCGAAGGGCTGGGAACGCCAGAAAACCTGCACCCCCTTCAGGAAGCCTTCTGGGAGGCGCACGGCGTACAATGCGGCTTCTGCACCCCAGGCTTTCTGATGACCCTGGTGCCTTTCCTGGAAGACAACCCCAATCCCACCGAAGAGGAGATCCGCGAGGCCATCTCCGGAAACCTCTGCCGCTGCACCGGCTACCAGCACATCGTGGATGCGGTGAAATTGGCGGCGGAGAGAAAGTGAAACGTCAAACGTGAAACGTGAGACGCAACACGCATCACGCATCACGTTTCACGCATCACGCATCAGGAGTTTAACTATGCCAAAAAAATACATTGGTCAACCCATGACACGAACCGAAGACCCGCGTCTGCTGACCGGGCAGGCCCTGTTTGTGGGCGATGTGGACTTACCCGACATGCTCCACGCGGCCTTTCTGCGCAGCGATTATGCCCATGCGCGCCTGCTGAGCATTGATGTGTCTGCGGCCAGAGAGCGGCCGGGGGTGGTGGCGGTTTACACCGCTGAGGACATGGGCGATGCCTGGCAGCCAGGCCCTCCTCTGGTGTCCCCGCCTCCTACCGTCGAGGACATCGTCTTTCACTCGCGCACTCAGGTTCCGCTGGTCAAGGACAAGGTCCATCTGGCCGGCGAGCCGCTTGCCGTGGTCATCGCCGAAAGCCGCTACATTGCCGAAGACGCCCTGGACGACATCGTGGTGGACCTCGAACCGCTGGGCGCGGTGGTGGACCTGGAGAAAGCCCTGGAACCTGACACCCCGGTCATCCACGATGATCTGGATTCCAACCTGGCGGCTCACCTCGTCCAGGAGAAGGGCGACTACGCAGCAGCGCGAGAGCAGGCCGACCTAGTCATCAAACGGCGCATCGTTATCGACCGGGGTGTGGCCGGGGCGATGGAGAACCGGGCCATCGTGGCCCATTGGGATGAGAAGAGCCAGCACCTGACCCTGTGGGACACCACCCAGGCTCCTATTCCCGTTCGCAATGGCCTGGCCGGGATGTTCGGCCTGTCTACCCACCAGGTTCGGGTGATCGCGCCCTTCGTCGGCGGGGGTTTTGGTCCCAAGATCATGATGTTCTACCCGGAGGAGGTCACTCTCACCTGGGCGACCCTGCAACTGGCCCGGCCCATCAAGTGGATCGAAGACCGGCGGGAGAACTTCTATGCCACGAACCAGGAGCGGGGACAGGTACATTACACCGAGCTAGCCCTCACCTGCGATGGCCGCATCCTGGGTCTGCGCGACGACTTCTTGCACGACACAGGCACCTATGATCCTTATGGCCTGACCGTACCTCTCAACACCCAATGCCATGCCTTCGGGCCGTACGAGATCCCCAATTACTACGGTGATCTCAAAGTGGTGTTCACCAACAGGCCCATCGTTTCGCCCGTGCGGGGGGCCGGGCGGCCGCAAGGCGTGTACGTGATAGAGCGGCTGTTGGACATCGCCGCCAAGGAGCTGGGCATAGACCCGGTTGAGATTCGGAAGCGAAACCTCTTGCCGCCCGACGTGTTCCCGTACGACAACCAGATCATTGACCAGGCCTTCGTGCCCCTGATCTACGACAGCGGGAACTACCTGCCCTTGCTGGAGAAGGCGGAGGCCATGATTGGCTACGAGCAGTTCTTGAAAGAGGAACAGCCGCGTCTTCGCGCTGAGGGTCGCCACGTGGGCATCGGCATCGTCTCCTTCATTGAGACCACCGGCATCGGCCCTTATGAGGGAGCACGAGTCACGGTCGAGACCAGTGGCAAGATCAGCGCGGCGACCGGCGTCGGCACTCAGGGACAGGGGCACTTCACCTCCTTTGCCCAAATCGTGGCCGATCAATTGGGTGTGAGCCCGCGTGACGTCAGCCTAGTGACGGGCGACACCTCCGAATTCCACTGGGGGACCGGCACCTTCGCCAGTCGTGGGGCCGTGGTCGCGGCCAATGCCATCAATGCAGCGGCCGAGGCCGTCCGCGGAAAGGTCCTGAAGCTGGCCAGCAAAGTCCTGGAGACGCCCGAAGAGGAGTTAGAGCTGGAGGACGGAGAGGTGCGAGTGGCCGACATGCCCGATCAATCCATCAGCCTGGGCGAGCTGGCGGTGCTAGCCAACCCCCTGCGAGGGGCGGTGGAGCCGGGCACCGAGCCTGGCCTGGAAGCCACCGCCTACTTCGGCCCGAAATACGGGGCCACCGCTAGCGGCTCCCATGCCGCAATCATCGAAGTAGACCCAGAAACGATGATGATCGAGATCAAGCGATACGTCCTCGTGGAAGACTGCGGCACAGTGCTCAACCCGTTGATCGTGGAGGGCCAGCTTCACGGTGGCGTGGCGCTGGGGGTTGGCAACTCGTATTACGAGCAACTGATGTACAACGAAAGCGGGCAACTGCTCAACGCCTCCTTCGCGGACTATCTGATCCCGACGGCTTCCGAGGTTCCCCGGGTGGAGACTGCGCACTTTGAAACGCGGTCCCCCCTCAATCCATTGGGCACCAAGGGCGTCGGTGAAGGCGGGGCCATCCCGGTTCCGGCTGTCTTTGCCCAGGCCCTGGAGAATGCTCTGGCCGACTACGGCATCGAAATAACGGAGACGCCCATGAGTCCGAATAAGCTGTTTGAATTGCTGAAGAGGGTAAAACGTAATGAGTAAAACGTAACGAGTAAAGCGTAAATCATTACGTTTTACGTTTCACGTTTTACGTATCACACCAGGAGGAACAACAGTGAACATACAAGGTGAATACATCTTCAACGGCCCTCGTGAGAAAGTCTGGGAACTGCTGCGAGACCCAGAAGTGCTGGCCACCGCCCTGCCGGGCACGCAAAGCCTGACCCCGGTCAGCGAGAACGAATACGAAGGTAAGATGAACGTTCGGGTGGGGCCGGTTTCGGGCGCCTTCTCCGGACGGGTCATCGCTTCCAACGAAGTACCGCCCGAAAGCTATACCTTGACGGTGGAGGGCAAGGGCGGGGCCGCCTTCGTCAAGGCCAGCGGCGACGTCCAACTGATTGACCAGGGCGATGGCACGACGCTCATGAAGTATACAGGCCAGTTTCAAGTTGGCGGCAAGCTGGTCAGCGTGGGCCAGCGGCTGATTGACAGTGTGAGCAAGAGGATGCTACGCCACGGGCTAGATACCATGAACAAGGCATTGCAGGAGCGCATGTTGGAGATTGGAGACTAGAGGTCAGCGGCTGGAGGTTGGAGGTTAGAGGATGAAGGTTGGAAATCCAACCTCCAACCTCCAGCTCCCAGCTCCCAGTTTCCAGTTTCCAACACCCAGGTTTTTGACATTCTTATCTCTGTATGTTATAATGTCACGCGGTTCTCGAGCCAAGATGCGCGTCGGGAGAGACAACATGCTGGACGAGCCAAAAGAGGGTCCGAGCTGAAATGCTTTGATTGATGCCAGGAGTGGAAGTGGCAAAGTATTCAGCTTGGACTTTTTTGATTTCCGGCCAGCGCGCGATGTGAGAGCAAGAGGGAGGAGGTGAGGGATCTCAGAGAATGAGCTAAACGAAGGCGCTTTGCTGCTAGTTACTCTATTCAACATTCAAGGAGGAGGAAGAAAGAATGAAAAAGTTTGCAGCATTACTGGTAGTCGCGGCCGTATTGGCCAGCCTCGTAACCGCCTGTGCTGCGCCCACCCCCGAGGTGATCGAGAAGCAGGTGGTGGTCGAGAAAGAGGTTCCTGTCACCGTCGAGGTGGAGAAGGAAGTGGTCAAAGCAGTGGAAGTGAAAGAGGGTGCTACGCTGGCGATCGAGCATTTCAGTATCATTGAGGGGACCACCTGGTCTGGAGCCCACGATCGCGCAGGAAAGCGAATCGCTGAGAAGTACCCCGATGTAGACTACGTCTACAGAGAGGAAGTAATGCCTGACGTCACAGTTCCCTTTGCCGAAGAGTTGATCGCAGAAGGGGCCGATATCGTTGTGGGAAACGCAGAGTTCATGGGGCTGCCCTTGAGGGACATCGCTGATAAGTACCCGGATGTTTACTTTGTATCCATCATTGCCAGCGATTTGACCACGAAAAGGAACTTCATCAGGCTCTTCCCCAGGCAATATCAGGCGTTGTACCTGGAAGGCCTCATCGCCGGGGCGTTAACCCAATCAGGCAATATCGGCATCGTCTCGGCCTTCCCATGTGTTCAGGTCATCAGGCGGCAGGCCGGCTTTTACCTTGGGGTGCAGGATGCAGCAGAGTTGCTTGGCAAAGACATCACGGTGTACGTGAAGTACGCCGGTGACTGGTACCTGCCCACGGAAGAGCGAGACATCGCCAGCACCTTGATAACCCAGTACGACGTGGATGTCTTGACCCAGCAGACCGATTCCGGGTCCCCCCTGGACGCCGCCCAGGAAGAGGGCATTTGGTTCGTGGGGAAGGACATGGACATCGTGGGCCATTACGGCTGGTCGAGCACGGATACCGTGGCTGTATCGTTCGACACACGCTGGGAAGTCCTCTACGAGAAGATCGTCAAGGATTGGCTGGCTGGCGACTATACTCCAGAAACAGTACTGTACATGGGCATGGAGTCCAAGATGATTTTGGCCGATGGCACAGAGGCTCTAACCGTTGATATCATGAACGACGGCAAGGTGGGCGTTGACGCCATCAGTCCAAAAGCACTGCCACTGATTCCGGACGAGATCGTAGAACTCGTTGAGACAAGAAGGGACCAGATGATCAAGGGAGTGTGGGATCCCTTCTTCGCGCACGAGTTCGTAAGCAACGGAACTGGCCTGGCGCTGGAGAATCTGCCGGTTCCAGCTGCGGGGACAGTGGTCAAGCAGGCTGGTGAGATGCTGTCGGACGAGTGGCTGCTTGCAGAGTTCAACTTCGACCTGGAAGGCACGGTGGTACTGGAGTAAAACGGAGTGGCTCTTTGGGATTTCGCAGGGTCACGGTATCGGAGTCCCCAACCGTCGGGTTGAGCCTGTCGAAACCTTGTTGGAGGCGGCGGCGCGGCAAACCTCAACAAGGTGCAACCTGCGGTTGCCTGGGACTCCGGCCTGTTACTCACACCAATTTCCAAAGACCCGTAGCCAAGAGGCATGAGACTCCCATTCTTGAGGGGAAAACTCCCAAAGGGAGGGAGCCTCATGCCTACTTTTTGTTGAGGAAATCCTAGGAAGAGTGACAAATGCAAGAAGGGTTCCTGAAAGGGATAAAACGCGGAGAGACGGTCTTAGAGGCGAGGGGAATCACGAAGAGATTTCCCGGGGTCGTCGCCAATGACGGCATAGACTTCGAGATCAAAGCGGGTGAGATTCACGCCGTACTCGGGGAGAACGGCGCCGGGAAAACCACCTTGATGAATATCCTGTTCGGGCTACTGCAGCCCGACGAAGGCGAGATCTACATGGGTGGTCAGAGGGTCAGATTCAGGTCGCCTCTGGACGCCATTGATCTGGGAATAGGGATGGTTCATCAACACCGCAAACTGGTGTCCGCTCACACGGTGATCGAGAATATCATCCTCGGGCACCCGAAGGCTGGAAGAATTCTGAACCTGAAGAGGGTGGAGGAGGAGATACAGGAACTCTGCGAGAGATACGGATTCAACGTCGCACTCAGGGCGAAAGTCTGGCAGCTTTCAGAGGGGGAAAAGCAGGTGGTGGAGATCCTGAAGACCCTCTATCGTGGGGCCAAGGTGCTCATCTTCGACGAGCCGACTTCTGCGCTGACGCCCCCCGAAACGAAGAAACTCCTGGCATCCATCGAGGCCATGGCTAGAGATGAACTGGCCATCGTCCCGTTCATCACCCATAAGCTCCCCATCGTGCTGGCCATAAGCGACAGGGTGACAGTCCTGAGGCGTGGAAAAGTCACTGCCCGCTTAGAGACAGGGCGCGTAACGGAGAAGAGCCTGGCCAAGAAAATGGTGGGGAGAGAAGTCATCTTCAGGATGGAGAGGACAAAGGCCGAAGCCATGTTTTCGGCCGCTACAGAGAAGGGGAAACCCTTACTCCAGGTAGAAAACCTCTCCGCCCTCAGCGACAAAGGTTTTCTGGCTTTGGACGGTGTTTCGTTTTCCATACGTGAAGGCGAAATCTTCGGCCTGGCCGGAGTCTCCGGTAACGGGCAACACGAGTTAGCCGAGGTTCTGGCCGGCCTCCGAAAGGCGGCGGGGGGTAAGGTCGTTTTCGAGGGGAAAGCCATCACCGCATCCTCTATCCTGGAAAGATGGAAGATAGGGATAGGATACATTCCCTGCGAACGCATGGAAGTGGGTTCGATCGGCGACTTCTCCCTGGTGGAAAACATCGCCATGAACTCTTACTTCGACGATGATTTCTCCCGGCGAGGGATCCTGGACTACGGGAAGATACGAAAGCTTACCGAAAGAATCGTCTCCGAGTACGATGTGGCGGCTCCGAGCCCAGATACGAAGGCCAAAAACCTATCCGGAGGAAATCTCCAAAGACTCATCCTGGCGCGTGTGCTCTCACGCAAGCCGCGGCTTCTGATCGCCAATCTACCAACCCAAGGACTTGACGTCGGGGCGACGGAGTTCGTTCGAAACAAGCTCATGGAGGCGAAGAAGGAAAAGGCCGCTATTCTCCTCATCTCCGAGGATCTCGATGAGATCTTATCGTTGAGCGATTGGGTGGCGCCGATCTACGAAGGAAAGTTCATGGGCATCATTCCGGGAGAGGAGGCCAAGAGGGAGAGCGTAGGCGCTATGATGGCTGGCTTGCGTACCCCCCGCTTTCCCCCCCAAGCCTGCCCTGAGCGAGGTCGAAGGGTTGGGGAGGATGAAGGGGGGGAAGAGTCATGAAGATCGGTGGCTACGAATTGAAGCTCGAAAAGAGGTTGACGTTGACCGGCTGGAGGGCAGCGATCATCTCGGTCCTGGCGATAATCTTCGCCCTCGCGCTTTTCAGCTCCATTTTCATCCTGGCCGAGGTCAACCCACTGCTCGCCTATCGAGAGATTTTCTCCTACGCTTTCGCAAACCCTTATGGCCTGCCGCTGACGATCAACAGGTTCATCTTCCTGTTGCTGTGTACGTCAGCGTTCATCATCCCTTTCAAGGCTGGGCTCTGGAACATCGGGATGCCGGGACAGCTTTACGCCGGTGCGTTGGGCGCTTTCGCAGTCCTATTTGCCTTTGGCGTAAAGGAGTTTCGTACCTCGGATCTTTCCCCTGGAATTCTCATAACATTGATGTTGATCGCGGCAGCCTCGGGCGGTATAGTGCTTGGAACGATTGCCGGGTTTCTGAAGGGGAAGTTCAACATCAACGAGATCGTGGTGACCATGATATTGAACTTCATAGCTTTCTGGCTGGTTTCCCACATGATCAAAGAGGGAGGTCCCTTCATGAATCCTGGCGGGAGAGGCGAAAGCTTCGAGCTACCCCCCTCTGTTTACGCGCCTCTGATCATGGGCGTCCCCTTCACCATCTTCCTCGCTCTTGGGGTAGCCGTATTACTGTTCTTCATATTCGCCAAAACCAAAATAGGATATCAAATCAAGGCTCACGGTCATAGCCCGGCTGCGGCCAGATATGCTGGGATCAGCCCATTCAGGATATCGCTACTGGTTTTCGTCATCGGAGGCGCCGTGGCTGGCTTGGCTGGGTATCACTATTTCGCTGCGGTCCCCGGCGTCTATAAAATCGCGAGGACCTATGGATACTTCGGTGATCTGGCTTTCTATGGGATCATATGTGGATTGATTTCCCTCGGAAACCCTTTAGCGGCGATTCCGGTCGCACTGCTCTTCGGAGGATTGTCCATAGGCGGCAGATTCGTCCAGGGAAAACTCCACTTGGGCTTCGGCGTGGACTATGCCCTGCTCGGAGTTTTAATGATCACGCTCGTCGCTTTTCAGTTCTTCTACCGTTATAGAGTCGTGTTGGCAAAAACAGGGAGGAGAGGTTAGATGTGGGAGTTCATCGTTAGAAGTCTAGAAGCCTCAACGATTTTCACCTTTGCCGCTCTCGGCGAGCTCATTAACCAGCGCTCAGGAGTTCTGAACGTTGGGATCGAGGGCGTGATGCTTTTTGGGGCCACGCTGGGTTTCATCGTCGCTAAATCCACCGGGAGCTACTTGCTCGGCTTCTTGGCAGGGATCGCCATCGGAGGCCTGCTCGGCCTTCTGCACGGATTCTTTTCCGTAACGCTGGGGGTTGACCAAGTCGTGGTCGGGATGGGGATATGGATCCTCGGCTTCGGCCTCACCACCTACATAGGCAACCCATACACAGGGCCTTTGGGGATGGAGAGGATATCCACTATCTTGGGTCTTTCTCCATTCTTCTACGTCGGAATCGCGCTGGTAGTCGTTTCGTGGTTCGTGCTCTCCAAGACGAGCTTGGGGCTGAGGATAAGATCGGTGGGAGAGAATCCTTCCGTCTCGGAAGTCTCAGGTATAGACGTCACCAAAACTCGCTATCTCTGTGTAACAGTCGGTGGGATGCTGATGGGGCTTTCGGGCGCCATCTACTCTCTGTTTTACAACCCGGTCTGGAACTATAACTTTCTCATGGGGTGGGGTTTCATCGCTCTGGCCCTCGTCTTCTTCTCCATGTGGAATCCTTTTATCCTGGTCGGTGGTTCCTTGCTTTTTGGAACCCTGTGGCAACTCTCGCTCAACCCGCAACTCGTACTCCCCGGCGTTTTGTCCAGGTACATCTGGAGGACGGTTCCCTTTGTCATCACCATAGGGGTTTTGCTGATCATCTCCACGAAGTGGTTCAGGATCAGGTGGGGGGCAGCGAAACCCGAAGCGCTCGGAACGCCCTACGCAAAAGAGTGAAGGGTGAGCGATAACGAGAAGGGGCGGTCATACAGGCCGCCCCTACCATTTTCGGCGTGTCATTGCGAGGCGCGCTGTTTGCGCCGAAGCAATCTCCAGCCCACGACAGAGGGGATTGCTTCGCTCCCTGCGGTCGCTCGCAATGACACGGATGGGTGGAGAAGTGAAAGTGGAAAAGAAAACGGTTGTACTCGTGCATGGCTTCGCTTCTTCGGGACAATCCACCAAGGCCCGATACCTGAAAGAGCAGTTCAAAGCGTTTCCCCAGGTGGGATTCCACGCCGTAGATTTTAATCCGACCCCCAAGGATTTTGAATACGTGACCACAACCGGACGGATCAGCCGCCTGCGGCAATATGTGCTGGATCATGATCTGGGGAATATCAGCATCATTGGCAGCTCGTATGGCGGATTGATCGCCCTGCATTATGCGCACCGATTCGGCGGCGTCGAGAAAATGCTTCTCCTGGCCCCCGGCGTGACCTGGCTGTCGGGGGGACTTTCGGAGAAGGAACTTGAACGATGGAAAGAGGCTGGCGCTGCACCAGTTTTCCACAATGCATTTGAGGGCGAGATTCCCATCAGGTATGACCTTCAGGTAGATGGGCTTCGCTATCTTGAGCCCATTCCGCCCGCAGCCCCTATCACCATCATTCATGGCCACAACGACGACATTGTACCGATAGAGCCCATCCGAGTGTATGCGGCCAACTTTCCCGATAGCGTTCACCTGATCGAGGTGGATGCAGATCACAATCTCAATGGTCATTTGGACTTCATTTGGGGATACGTAGAGTCCTTTCTGCTCTGACGCAACGCACAATACGACGTGTTGCGTATTCCGTCATCTCTCAGGCACCAGTGACCCTTTCCGAAGAATCTCGTTTTCAGCAAGGAGGTTAGCAACGTGACAGCAAGACCTGGTCTTCCCAATTTCGACTACGTGAGGGCGAGAGCCCTCGACAAGGTGACCCGCCTCCTTGAGGAGCACGGGGAGGCGGCGCGCCTGCTGATGGGCGGCACCGACCTCTTCGTGCGCATGCGCGATGGCCTCATCCGTCCCCAGATCGTAGTGGACGTCAAGCACCTGCCCGGTATGCGTGACATCGTTTACGACCAACAGACGGGTCTGACCATCGGCGCGGCAGCCACGATGAACGAAGTCGCCCGCCACCCAGACGTGCAGGCCCACTACCCGCTGCTGGCGGAGTCGGCCAACTCCGTCGCCTCGTATCAACTGCGCAACCGCGCTACCATAGGCGGCAACCTGTGCAACGGCTCCCCTGCCGCCGATACCGCCCCGGCAGTGTTGGTGCTGGAGGGGTGGATCGTTCTCCACGGCTCCAGTGGACAGCGAGAGGTGCCAGCAGACGAGTTCTTCCTGGGCCCGGGCGAGACGGCGATGCAGGCAGGTGAGTTGATGACAGCCATCCGTATCCCAGTCCCGCCAGCCAATTCCACCGGCCGCTATCTCAAGCTGGGCCGCAACAAGGCTGGCGACCTAGCCATCGCCGGCGTGGCCGTCTTCGGCTTCCCGGATGGACCTGTAGGACAAGTTGGCAACTTGTCCTACCACTTCCGCATCGGGTTGGCGTCGGTCGCCCCGGTGCCGCTGCGCGCACTGGAGGCGGAAGAGGTGTTGGCAGCCAATCCACCAGGAGAAGAAATCTTCGCCCTGGCCGCCGAGAAAGCAGTGGAAGCCTCAAGCCCCATTGACGACGTGCGCGCCAGCGCCGCGTATCGTAGGGCGATGGTGCGGGCGCTGACGCTGCGGGGATTGCGGGAGGTGTGGGGACAGCTACGGAACACGCAACACGAAACACGTGGCGCGTGATGCGTGTTGTTTACTAAGGAGATGAAAATGGCTAATCACCCAATCACTGTGACTGTGAACGGTTCTAAGGAGTACCTGGACGTTCCCTCGAACATGACGCTGCTGCAACTGCTGCGGGAGAAGTTGGCGCTGACCGGCACCAAGAACGGCTGCGAGGCCGGCGAGTGCGGGGCCTGCACCGTGCTGATGAACGGCGAGCCGGTCAACTCCTGCCTGGCGCTGGCGGTGGAGGCGGATGGGGCCGAGGTCGTCACCGTCGAGGGACTGGCCCACGGCGGAAGGGCTCGCGAAGACCAGTTGACGCCTTTGCAGCAAGCCTTTGTAGACCACAACGCCGTTCAGTGCGGCTTCTGTACGCCGGGGATGTTGATCTCCGCTCACGCGCTGCTGGAGCGCTGTAAGCGAAGCGGCGCGCACCCGACCGAGGAGGAGATCAAGACAGCGCTGGTCGGCAACCTATGCCGCTGTACCGGATACAACCGCATCGTGCAAGCAGTACAGAAGACAGCACAAGGTCTGTGAAGTGGGGCCAAGTACAGGTGCAGCACCATGTTGAAGTTGATCAGAGCGTCAAGATAGAGCAAACGCGGGGAGATACTGTGTTGGCATTCTCTGACGATGTGGAACGGGCCATTCTCATCACAGCTGAGGTCAAACGAGCCTGTCAGCAAGAGTTACGTGCCAAAGGGGTGAAGCCTGGTATGATCGTACTGCGCATGTTTGCGGCTGGGCTCCTATTGCTTCTGAAGAGTCAGATGGAAGGCATCGGCAGTGTAACAATTGACACTGAGTACGAGGGAAAAGAAGGGGAAATCAAAGGATTACTGCTTCGCTTCATCCTCAAGTGGATTCCTACCTTCTCAAAAGAAGCCATCATCTTCCGGCCAGTAGGAAGGCAGTCTCGAGCACACATACTGGCCTGGGAAATCCATAGGGGACAACGTCAAGCCGACAAGCAGGCAAACCTGAGAGAGCTATTGCAGTATTGCTGAAAGAAGGCAAAAAATCGGGTGGGCGCCTGTATCAGGGCACTCGCAGCCAGGCTCACATCCCTGGAGTGGTTACCGTGGAGGCACCTGGCCACCCGATTCTCTGGTAACAATAATACCACAGATCACCTATGATGTCAAATCAACACCTCTCACCCATGACGGGTGCCCGGACAACGGGCGAGAGCGTTGGATTAGGAGCGAGTGAAATGACAGACGAGAAGCTAACTACCGAACCCGTGGGCAAGAGCGTCCCCCGCATAGACATCTACGAGAAGGTCACCGGCGCCGCCACCTTTGCCGACGATATGCAGTTCGGCCCCGGCCTGTACTACGGACGGCTGGTGCGCAGCCCCCACGCCCACGCGCTGGTCATGAAAGTGGACGCCAGTAAGGCGCTGGAAGTGCCCGGCGTGAAGGCGGTGGTCACCGGCCAGGACGTCAATGCGCGCATCGGCCTGTATCTGATAGACCGCCCCATCTTCGCCAGCGAGCGCGTGCGATACGTCGGCGATCCGGTGGCCGGGGTGATCGCCAGCAGCGAGGAGATCGCGGAAGAGGCCGCTCAGCTCGTAGATGTGGAGTACGAGGAATTGCCGCCGGTCTTCGATCCAGTGGAGGGCGCGCAGCCGGATGCTCCCCTGCTCCACCCCGATCTGGGCGAGTACAAAGTAGCCAACTTCATCTTCCCTAAGCCGGGAACCAACGTCTCGGAGCACTTCAGGCTGCGCAAAGGAGACATCGAGTCTGCCTGGCCCCAGTGCGCCGCCATCGTGGAGGGCACGTTCCGGCTGCCGCAGATCCAGCACGTGCCGATTGAGCCTCATGTGGCGGTGGCCCTGTGGGAACCATCTGGTCAGGTGACGCTGTGGACCTGCTCGCAGTCGCCCTTCGCCCAGCGCGACCTGATCGCCCAGAGCCTGGGCATCCCCCACGGCAACCTGCGCGTGGTGTCGCCCTATGTCGGCGGCGGGTTCGGCGGCAAGGCCGGTGTCTCGATGGAGGTGAACGCGGTGGTCATGGCCAGGGCGGTCAAAGGGCACCCGGTCAAGTTGCGCATGACGCGCGAAGAGGAGTTCATTTGCACCACCGCGCGCCAGAGCCTGGTAGCGCACACCAAGATCGGCTGCGATGCCGAGGGCAACCTGTTGGCCATGGAGACCCAATACCACTTCGGCGGCGGGGCCTACAACGACTACGGCGTCAACATCGCCCGAGCGGCTGGCTACTCCTGTACTGGCCCCTACGACATCCCCAACGTCAAAGGGGATTCCTACTGCGTCTACACCAACCGCCCCATCGGCAGCGCCATGCGCGGCTTCGGCATGCCTGAGATCCACTGGGGTATCGAGCAGATCACGGACCAACTGGCCGAAAAGATCGGCATGGACCCCGCTGAGTTCCGGCGACGCAACTGCGTCCGCAAGGGCGATACCATCCTGACCGGCATGAAGATGCCCGCCATTGATCTGGTGGCCTGCATTGACAAGGTCACGGAGGCCATCAGTTGGGGCGAAAGGCGTAGGGGCAAGGGTAAGCCTCGCCCATCCGCGCCGCACAAGAAGCGCGGCCAGGGCATTGCCATCATGTGGAAGGCCCCGGCCATGCCGCCCAACCCCGGCAGTTCGGCGGTGGTGCGCTTCAACGAGGACGCCACCGTCAACGTTGAGATCGGCGCGCAGGACTTGGGGCAGGGAGCCTTCACTGTCATCGCGCAGATGGCGGCCCAGGCATTGGGCGTGCCCTACGAGTGGATGCGCGTCTCGGTGCCGGTGGACACCAAGTACAGCCCCTACGAATGGCAGACGGTGGCCAGCCGCATCACCTGGTCCACGGGCAACGCCGTGAAAGCCGCCGCCGAGGACGCCAAGCGGCAAATCTTAGAAATCGTGGCCGACCACTGGGGCGAGGATCCGAGCGACCTGGACATCAAGGACGGCAAGGTCATCTCGTACAAATCCGAGCAGGAACAGCCGCTCCAGAACATGGTCGTCTACGGTTTGCCCAACGAGAATTTCGAGGGCTGGAAGGGCGGGCCTATCGTCGGGCAGGGCCGGTTCATGCCTACTTATGTCACCAACCTGGATTTCGAGACCGGCCAGGGCGCCCGCGCGGTGGTGCACTACACCGTCGGTGCGCAGGCGGTAGACCTGGAGGTGGATACCGAGACCGGCCAGGTTGACTTCCTCAAAATCGCCAGCGCGTACGACGTGGGCAAGGCCATCAACCCCGACCTGGTCATGACGCAAATCGAAGGCGGTGCGGTTCACGGCATCAGCTCGGCATTCGAGGCCCTTCAGTTCGACGAAAAAGGCCGGCCTCTCAACCGCAGCTTCGTGGACTACCGCATCGCCACCGCTATGGACGCGCCGAATGAGATTCACGGTGACATCGTGGAGACACCGCTGGAGGATGGGCCGTGGGGCGCGCGGGGCGTGGGCGAGCACGTGATGGTTCAGACCGCGCCGGCCATCGCCAATGCCATCAACGACGCCCTGGGCATCCGCTTCAACGACCTGCCGCTCTCGGCGGAGAAGATTTTCCTGGCGATGGGGGAACAGAAGCAAAAAGAAACGTAAAACCTTATTTTTGCGCAAAACTCCAGGGGCTGTATTAAT
>CAYMKL010000151.1:0-15347 GCA_964390805.1 uncultured Anaerolineae bacterium
TGGGCTGGCCCCCTGAAACCCTCAAGGAGCTTCTCCCAAGCGGGTAACGCTCCCTATATGGTGATGACGCCTCACCACATTTATTGGTATACTATGGTCGAATAAACGAACGAATGCAACTAGGCGGAGATTCATCCATACGAGGAAAATGCACGAGGCGCAGAATGAGTGAAACACACGCATCAACTGAGGATCATTACGAGCCTGGACTTTACGAAATTCGCCTGAAGGGACACCTTGCTGACCGGTGGGCCGACTGGTTCGAGGGCCTGACCATCACTCTGGAAGACGACGGCGATACACTCTTAACCGGCCCGGTGGTTGATCAGGCCGCGCTGCACGGATTGCTAAGAAAAGTGCGTGATTTAGGAATGCCGTTGCTCTCGGTCAATCGCATTGAACCCGGCCCCTCGACCACGCTCGGGACAGGCCAGGCAGATGCGTCGGATGTCAAGTAGTAAATGACAGCAAGCTGCTTGGGCAAGATAGTGATATTTAGAAAGGAGTTTGCCTATAAGCATTTCTAGCCTATTCCAGCCCTCAGGAACAGCATGGGCGACCAGTTATACTCAAGCTCAACCTTAATGAAACTTGACAATATGGTTCCAAAGAAAGGAGACAAACGATGAAGAATTTGCGAAAGATGGGCGGCGTTGCCGCACTGTACGCGGGAGCAGCATACGTGGTGGGTTTTGTGTTGTGGGGCGGCGTACTGGGCTATTCTAGTGATCTCGAACCTGCCCAGAAGGTGGCTTCATTCGTGGAAAATCAGAGCCTCTGGTACATGTTGAACCTGGTCGTCTATGTAGTATGGGGCCTCTTCATGGTTGTCCTGGCGCTAGCGCTCCACGAACGGTTAAAGGCCGGGGCACCAGCAATCATGCAGACGGCGACCGCCATCGGGCTGATCTGGGCCGGCGTGGTCATTGCTAGCGGCATGATCTGTAACATCGGCATAGAGAATGTCGTCAATCTCTCTGAAACAGACCCGGCTCAAGCTGCGTCGGTCTGGGTGGCGATTGATTCGGTGCGGGATGGGCTAGGCGGCGGGAATGAGATTGTAGGCGGCTTGTGGCTTCTACTGGTAAGCTGGGCAGCCTTGCGGGTAGGAGAGCTTCCCAAGGTACTGAACTACCTTGGCGTGGTGATCGGTGTGGTAGGCATTCTCTCGGCTGTCCCGCCCCTCGGTGGGCTAACGGATGTTTTTGGGCTGAGTCAAATCGTGTGGTTCATATGGCTGGGGATCGTCATGTTGCGCAGTAGCACAAGCGCGGCGGCGTAATAACCGGACGCGTTCGTGCCTCGCCCCAGAACAACAACCTTTTCGACTTCGGGGCCCAACGGCGAGTAGGAGTATTGGGGAGGGCGGCTCACACCCGACCCAATACTCTGATAACTATTCTGAAAATGACCCGATCATAGCAAATCAGGAGGAGACTCATGAAAGCGATTGTATGCACAGAATACGGACCACCGGAAGTGCTTCAGCTCCAAGAGGTAGACAAACCGACCCCCAGGGACAATGAAGTGCTGATTAAGGTCTATGCGACGACAGTGCACCACGGGGATTCGAGGATGCGTGGCTTCGACATTCCGGGTCCTCGCTGGAAACGGCTCCTCGCGCGCCTTGTCCTGGGGATTAGCAAGCCGAAGAACGCCATATTGGGGATGGAGCTGGCTGGCGAAATCGAAGCTGTGGGCAAAGATGTGACGCTGTTCAAGAAAGGTGACCAGGTGTTTGCCTCTACCGTGTGGTCTGGTTTTGGGGCATATGCCGAGTACAAGTGCATGGCCGAAGACGGGGCGCTGGTGCTGAAACCGACCAATCTAACCTTTGAGGAGGCTGCAGTCATTCCTTCGGGGGGAAGCACGACGTTGGGCATTGTCAAAATGGCCAGTATTCAGAGAGGTCAGCGAGTTCTCATCTATGGCGCTTCTGGAAGCTTGGGTACATTCGCAGTACAACTGGCCAAGGCATTTGGAGCAGAGGTCACCGGGGTTTGTAGCACAGCCAATCTGGAACTGGTGAAATCTCTGGGAGCAGACAGGGTCATTGACTACACCAGCGAGGATGCTGCCCAGAGCCTCGAGGAATACGACGTCATCTTTGACGCCGTCGACAAGATGCCGGACGGTTGGAAACAATCGCTAAGAGAGCCCGGAGTCTATCTCAACGCCGATGCTTCTTCGGACAAGATCAAGACCAAGGACGTACCTTTCCTCCTCAGAGAGCTCAAAGAGCTGATTGAGGCAGGGAAGCTCAAAGCAGTCATAGATAGACGCTACCCGCTGGAACAGATCGTCGAGGCGCATAGGTATGTCGACAAGGGGCACAAGAAGGGAAATGTAGTCATAACTGTGGTACCTAACGACAAAACCTGACAAAGCGTTGCCCTGCGACTTCGCTCGGGAGGGACCACCCGACCGCTATTCCGCTGCGCTTCATATTGCCGTCCCTTTCCCTCCATGCTTCCAGTTTTCTTCTCCACTGTTGGGTGGTATGAACGTGTTCTGACGGAATGCTGACTGTCTTCTCTGGCCGCGCTTCTACAGAGCGAAAGGGGAAGCGCGTCCGTTTGCGTTCTCTGGCTGGATATGGTACAATAGGCTCAAATCATAACAAGGAGGATGCCACAAATGGAGGAGTCAAGAGAAGAAATAGAAAAACGGATGGCTGAAGAAGTAGAAAAACGGGTGGCTGAAGGAGTAGAAAAAGGGGTGGCAGTGGGGACCGCCATCCTCGTCAGCGTCGTCGTGACCTTTGTCATTTCCATGGTCGTGTTCAAGTTCGTGTGGGCGTGGGTCGTTCCCGACCTGTTCCCCGGAGCGGTCGCTCAGGGTCTGATTAGCGCAAACCTGACATGGCTTGCCACGTTAAAATTAGCCGTGCTTGTGGCTGTGCTGAGCGGCTTTGGTCCCGCAGTCACCGAGGCCTTCAAATCCCGGCCGTGATTGACAGCCACGGACTGCACCCAGCAGTGTAGCCTCGCTCCGGAAGAAGCGACCGCCCGCGCCACAGAACAACAACCTTTTCGACTTCGAGGCTCAACAGCGAGTCGGAGTATTGGGGAGGGTGGCTCACACCTGACCCAGTACTCCGATTTCGTCATGTCAGAGAGGTAGAAAAACCTACTCCCAAGGCCAATGAAGTACTGGTAACAATTCACGCGACAACTGAAAAAAGTGCGCGACTTGGGCATGCCCTTGCTCTCAGTCAATCGTGTCGAGCCGGGCCAGGGAGACGTAGTTGATGAGGAGAGAGAAGAATGGCCAATAAACTCGAAAACCCAGAAACAGGAGGGATAATCATGAGCAACACAAACAAAGTTACTGCAACTCGCTTCATCGAAGCCTTCAACACCGATGATTGGGATACCGTCCGCGAGGTGGTCGCTCCAGACTACGTGTTCCACCACCCGGTTGGCGGCACCGTTCAGGCGGGGCCAGAAGGCATGGTCGCTGCGTGGTCGGGTTTCAAAGCCTCGCTGCCAGACTCGTGGCACCCGATCCCGGTGATGATTGCGGAGGGCGATTACCTGGCGGTGCTGTTGCCCACCTACGGCCATTTCACCGGCGAACCCTATCACGGCGCTCAACCGACCGGCAAATGGTTGGAATACGGCATGGTGAACATCGTGCGCTTTGAGGATGGCAAGTTGGCGGAGAATTGGTTCGGTATGGACCCGGTGGTAGAAAGACAGCAGATGGGGGCTGCACCGTCACCGCCGCCGCGCCAACTCAGCGCAACCGAAAAAGCGAACGTCGAGCTGTTCCAGCAGACCATCAACACCGCCGGCCTGGAATTCGACAACCTGACCGCCTTTGGCGACGTGGTGATAGCGTTGGGGCCTCCCCAGCACGCGGAAGACACCACCACGCGCAAGATCGAGGTCTACCGCGCGGCCAAGGGATCGCTCGAACTGGCCTACTCCCACGAGTTCACGACCAATCCGCCGTATGTCGGCGATCCGTCTGCCGACACTGAACTCAGCCGCGCTGTGGTCAAGCGGTTCTTTGAGGACGTGCTCAGCAGACATGACCTGCCTGCACTGACTGAGATCGCTTCGCCGCACATCCTCATCCACCCAACGGCCATGCCCTGTGAAGCCACTTTCTACGGCATCAACGGTGTGGGCGGCTGGCTGGGTGAGCAATGGAAAACCTTCCCTGATCTGGCCATTGCCGATTATTTCACGCTCGCGCAGGGCGACATCGTCGCGGTGCACTGGACAGCACGGGGCACGTCCAAAGGCAATTTCCTGATGCTGCCACCGACTGGCCAGGTGGTCGAGTACACAGGCTCGTCAATGTACCGCATTGAGGGCGGCAAGATCGCCGAAATCTGGGAGGCGCGCAACACGCTGGGCATCATGCGCCAGTTGAATCCCAAAATGGGTGGTGGTCACCACGGTCACTAGAGGATTCTGGCGAGACAACGCGCGAAGGGGGCGACCACTGCCCCCTTCGCTTTGTTGAGGAAGGCTTGCTCCATATTCGTGTCAACTTAAGCTCTGAGCCCGGTCCCTTCGACAAGCTCAGGGCAGGCCGCGGGGCGGCCCGGGGACGGGCCTTTGAGCCTTACGTTGACACTAATGCTTGCTCCATATTCGTGTTGCACTTTCAGAGTGAAAAGAATGGGGAACAGACATGATCAAAAAACGACGCGATCCATATCAACTGCGGAGGCTCCGTCAAATCGTCCAGATTGTCTTTCTGGCGATTTTTACCTTTCTTCTGGTAAAGGCCCTGTTCGGACGGATCCTGGGGAGCTCGGTACCGCTCCTGATCATGACACTGACCATCGGGATTCTAACGGTGGTTCTGGGACGGGTGTGGTGCGGCTGGGTATGCCCGTTAGGCACGGTTATTTATTGGACTCGTTTCAAGGGAGCCATAGAACGGGAGGGGCGTCTGTCGAACCGCTGGGGGACGGTCAGGTACGTCCTGCTGCTCCTGATCCTGGCAGCGGCGCTGGTGGGCCTGGTGCGCCCCGCGCTGGATTGGATGGGCAAGAACCCGGTCGCGAGCGGCATCGTCATCATCCTCGTGTTGGCCGCCAGCGTGGGGCTGAATCTTTTCACCGACCTTTTCTGGTGCCGCTATCTGTGTCCTCTGGGAGGGGCAGTGGCGCTGGTATCGAAAATCGCCCCCATGCGCCGCATCGTGCGGGTGCACTGCAACGATTGTTCGATCTGTGTGGACGCCTGTCCGATGGGCGTGATTGATCCACGGCGCGGCTTCGTAAACGACCCGGGCGAGTGTACGGTCTGTATGGACTGCCTGACGGCGTGCGCTTCGAGTAGCAACGGTTTCCAATTCTCACGACCATTCGGAGGACAGCGATGAAGCCAACGGACCAATCTACAGGAGGCACGGAGAGACCGATGGAGCAACGAATTCTGCAAATCGAGCCAGCCGCACAGCGCTGGCAGTTGGAAACCCTTACGGTAGAGTCGCTGGAAAAAGACCCGCGCGAGAAATACCTCGTGCTCAGTGGAGAGCCCCTGTGCCAGTACCTTCTGCGCCGCGATCCAGGTACCTTAATCATCGCGCGCGGCCCCACGCCCTTTCTCACCGGCAACAAGGCGACGGTGGGTTTCATCTCCCCACTGACTGGCCTCCCACACTACAGTTACGTCGGCGGGCGTGTGGTCGCGCAGTTGTTCAACCTGGGCCTCGACGCCATCGCCTTCCAATCCCCCCACTCCCCATCTGCCAGCCTGCCAATCATCACCGTCAGCGGCCGCGCGCCGTCCTTGACGCTGGAATTCAGAGGACCAGACGGTCTGCCGACCGGCCAGCGCAGCGCGTTCTACTGGCTGGTCGAAAAAGAGTTGGGCGGCGACGCCCAATCCGGCAGCGTGCTCACGCTCGGGGACGGGGCTTACCTGGGGTATCTGTTGGCCAACCTGGCTGCTGAAGGGATCTATCACGCCGGGCGAGGCGGCGCGGGGGCGGTATTTGCGCGCTTTGCTGCGGCAATGGTACTGCGGGGAGAGCCGCTGGGGCCGTTCGAGTTCTTTGGAGAGGACGACGCAGGTTTCGCCCGCAACCCAAATCGCGAGATCACACCCCTCATTGACCAGTACTGCCACCGGCTGTCCAGCAGAACCGGCGGGACGATTATCAAGCTATACAAAACCGGGGGCCAACCTGCGGGCGAAAACACGCTCCCCGCCTGGAACGCGCAGAACCTCGGCTATGCGATGGCCGATGCAGGCGACGAGTGCATCCTAGAAGCAACCCGCGAAGGGCAGACCGGCTGCCATTGGTGTCAGGTGCACTGCCGCCACTATCACTCGCTGCCCGCTGATTACGCTCCTGAAGGCACCGACCTGTTCCTGGACGACTTTGAGCCGGCCTATGCCGTACACGCCATGCTGGGGTTGATTCCGGCTGAGGACACCTTCGAGGCCCGGCTCGACCTGATCGCCGACGTGGACGAGCGGTTGATGCAGCCCATCGAGCAAATGGGGATGGACGTCATTGACGCTGGCCTGGGGCTGTCAGCGCTTTTCGAAGGGGTGGAGCGAGGGATCATCCCAGAAAGCGATGTGCCCGATTTCGTCGTCCGGGCAAAGGGGTTAGGCAACCTGGAGGCGGCGGTACAAGCGGTAGCGCTCCTCGGCACGTCCCAGGCAACCCAGTATCCGGCGTTGCGAGCCGTCGGCGATGGCCCCCAGGCGCTGGCCGAGCGGTATCCTGAGATGCAGGACATTGTCTTTACCTGTGGCGAGGGGAGCCTGGGAAACCCCGGCCACTGCAACGCTGTGTGGACGTTCTTGATGCCTTTTTCCCGTTTCTTCAGCCATTACTCGGGGCAAATCTACAAGATCAAGGGCGCGTTGCCGCCGCCTGGTTCCGACCAGGAAGCCGTTCGAGCGTTCTCCCGGCAAATTGTGGCCCGCATGCTACAACGCGAGTTTTTCTGGTTGCTGTGCAACGCCTTCTCCCATTGCGCGTTCACCTTTATCATCTTCAGCCAGAATGGCAAGGGCGAAGAGTTGCGCAAAGACGACCTATTAGTACGTATCTTGCGTCACTATGACATTCACTTCACTAACGCCGAGCTGATCGAATTCAGCCAAGCGTTTTGGGCGCAATCCATTGACCTCAAATGTCAGCACGGTTGGCGGCCACAATCCGCCGCAGACTTTCCAGAGCGCATCTACGAGGCCCTGTCATCCACCCTTGACCGTCCGCCGGAGGAACTCCAGACCTTGATGGGGCAACTCATCGCCGAATGGAAGCGGCAGGCCGGTGAGGTGCTGACTCGTTTTGGGTACAGAGCGGGCTGGTAAGCGAACTGAATCGGAGAGGAGATATGAAGATGATTCTCATTCAGATTTTCGGTATCTTGGTCCTGGCCATCGTGGTCGCCTTGACAGTCTATCTAGTGGTGCTCCGGCCTCGGAGCCATCGCTGGGGCGCGACCAAGGCAGAGCTTCGACGCTCAATGCCGGGAGATGACTTGGTACCTACCGTGAAGATAGGTTACACCCAAGCCATCACCATCAACGCCCCGCCGGAGGAGGTCTGGCCCTGGCTGGTACAGATCGGATACCAACGCGCCGGCTGGTACACATATGATTGGTTCTACAAGCTCGTAGGCGAAGACGACTTCTACGATGGCAACCGCTCGGCGAATCGCATCATCCCCGAGCTGCAAGATCTGAACGTAGGTGATACCATCAACATCTCCAAGCAAATGTCGTTCGACGTGGTTGCCCTTGAGCAGAAGCGGTTGCTGGTGCTTCTGGCGCGGGTCAACGTGGATACTGGAGAGTACTTCGAGCTTGCGGACACCATGCCGGCCAGTTACCTCAACAATAGCTGGGTGTATTTCCTGGAAGAGGTAGACGCGAACGCCACACGCCTCATCGTCCGCTGGCGCGGCGACTACAGCCCTGGGCTTGGCATCCCCCTGGCAAGCGCAATAGGAACCGAAGGGGGCGCATTGATCTTTCAGCCCAAGACACTCAAGGGTATCAAGGCGCGGGCAGAGGCCGCAGGCAGGCAGTAAGAGAACAGTTATCGCGGAGGCAACAATCATGAACAATGACCAGAAAAAGATTCGATCGGCTGTCAGGCGTGACGACGCCGAAAACTATGTGCTGACATGCCTGGTCGCGTTCGCCGTCACGGTGATCGCCACCCGCGTATATCTCGAGTTGACTGGTTATCCCCAGCTAGGCAACAGCGTGCTGCACATCGCCCACGCGCTTTGGGGTGGACTACTTCTGTTCGTCGCCGTCTTGTTGCCCCTGGCATTGGCCAACCGCTGGGCCATCCAGGCCAGCGCGTTACTGGGCGGGATGGGCATTGGGCTTTTCATAGACGAGGTGGGCAAATTCATTACCCAGGCCAACGATTACTTCTTCCCACCGGCCCTCTCGATCGTCTATGGCTTCTTTCTCCTCACCGTTTTCGTATACCTCCACTTTCGCCGGCCTCACCGACGAGATCCTCGCCAAGCCCTGTACCATGCCTTTGAGGGGCTGCAGGACGCCCTAGATGGTGATCTGGATACAGAGGAGGCAGCCCGGATCGAGGCTCAGTTGGCCATCGCCAAGCAGTCGGATCGGGACGCGATCGTGTCCCTGGCAGACGCCATCAGTGACTATCTGCAAAAGGAAAAGCGCTATCTGTCGGCGGCTGAACCCGGGCGTTGGAAACGGATCGCCACACGGGTGGAAGCACTTGGCCGGCGACTGGGTCGCCGTGTGCACCGTGCCATCATCTCCGTGTTGCTGATCCTGTGGGTGATTTTCGTGATCGGCTACATTGCCATATTGGCTCAGGGGGGCGCAAACCTCGATAGCCAGGTCGTCCAATGGCGTGGGCCACTCATTGTCATACAAGCCATGGTCGGCGGCTTGATGATCGTGGCCGTCCTCGCCTGGCTCACCGGAAATGAAGAACGCGGCCTGATATTTGGTATCAGTGGCTTTCTCCTATCATTGGTCGCCTTACAGACGCTTTACTTCTACCTGTCTCAGTTTTCGGCACTCACCGCCACCCTGCTCCAGTTGGCTTTCTTGCAGATTCTATTCGCCTATCGCCGTTGGTATCTAAGTGGCTTCAGTGCGGACACGTAGATTGGCACTCGGTGAAGCCGGCTAACCAGCGCATCTGCGATCCAGGGGTTTTGTATCAGTTCAGCACAAATCTCTGAATGTTTCAAGCGCGTGATGATGAAAACGATTCAAGAATGTCTCTCCAACCACTGGAGAAGGTGTGCAGCAAAAACCCTAAATGGTTCAGTCATCAAGAGTCTCAGTGGATCCAAAATTGCTCTGAGGGGATTGCCAAATCCCCGCCTTTGGCCTGGATCTGGCGATCCAGGCCGAGCAAAGTTGGATCTACTGAGTCTACTTGTGCTGATGCTCATCATCGTTTTGTCAGCCTGTGGCTCCACGCCATTACCTGAACCGCCAACCGCGCACGAACCGGGCCAGTTGGCAGAGAGGGAAGATGTGTTCGGAACATTCTACGCTTATGTGCCAACGACTGTCCCGGACAAGCCGGAAATCCTGGTGTTGGTACACGGCACGCCTCCCAAAGATGAAACGGCTGAATGGAATGCTCAGTATTACGCTACCAATTGGATTGATTTTGCCGAAGCACATGGCTACATACTGATCGCCCCAACATTCAACCAGGAGGATTTCAGTAGCCGCCGAGGGGACCATGCCTTGAGTGGCTATCGAGGTTTGTTCGGGCGGGAGATTGGTGCAGATGAATGGGTGTTGCGATTAGTAAAAGCACATCAGCAGGCATTTGGATCGGCGAACGAACAATTCTATTTGTACGGACATTCGGCTGGGGGGCAATTCACTGGGCGATTTCTGGTTACCCATCCCGAGTCTCTCAAGAAAGCTGTTATTACTTCTGCTGCCACCTATCCCCAGCCAAATACAGAGGTGGTCTGGCCATTTGGCATGGGCGAACTCCACACAGATATCGAGTGGGACTCAGAGACAATCAAGCACGTGGATATCGTGCCCGATAAAGAAAAATGGCTGGCAGCAACCCAAATTCCCCTGACAGTGATCGTCGGGCTGAATGACACAGCGGAACTGCCCTCATCTCTTATTCCTGGTCAGAAGGGTAAGAATCGGTACGTCATAGCTCGCAATTGGATACGAGATATGGCCGCGTTTGCTGAAGCAAACGGACTAGAAAGCCGTTTCAAATTGGAGATAATACCTGGCCGAGGTCACAGTATGGGCGGTCTCATTCCTTACAGCCAGGAAGCTCTGGTTTCCCAGTAAGGCAAATCAAGTTCTACTTTGGCAAAAGAAAATATGTAATCATAGTGATGAACAATCAATGCTAGTCGTTTCCACTCGCAGTCTCAAAATCCTAGCCGCTCTCGTCTGGTATGTCGGGGGCATTGTGCTGTTGCTAAAGGGGAGCAGTCTGTTGGTCGAAGCAGAAGCGCTGAGACCAGAACAGCACTGGCCGTGGGTGGCTGTTTTTGCGGGACTGTTACTTGGTGGCTTCAAAGCGAAGTTTCTTTTCAGCGAAAGTTGCCAGAAGAACCTGGACAGAATAGCCGCTCTGGAGCTGCCAAAGCCCTGGCAGTTTTTCAGGCCGGGGTTCTTTGTGATGTTAACGGTAATGATCCTGGCCGGCGCAACTTTGTCCGGACTGGCGCACAACAATTATCCCTTCCTAATCAGCGTGGGCACGTTGGATCTTAGCCTTGCCACCGCTCTGCTAGGGAGTAGTTATGTCTTTTGGAAACGCAAGGCATTTGTGAAATAACGTCTCGACCTGATCTTGAGAGAATCAAGCGTTCGAGTTTTTGGGATGGATGATGGTTTGTATAGAAGGCGGTCAGTGAATGGGAGGGCAAAAGGTGGGGTGTGGGTCAGGCGAAGGATTGTTTTCAGTTAGCGCCGCCCCGCATCCTTCGCCCACCGGCAGCGGTCGAGGTGAAGGATGCGGGGCGGTTTGCGTTTCCTCTCTGGACATAGTATAATGGGTTTGCCTGCTGTCGAGGGTTTTATATCAGCTCAGCACAAATCTCCTCAGCCAAAAAGAGATAAAAAGCGCGTGCGGGTATGTTGCTCGAGAGCAAAGTCTATCAATTGAAAGATCAAGCCCCATCTGTTCGATTGGCAAGTAGTCCACTTCGTGCCCCAGTGGAACAGATTGTTTCTGAACACACGGGGCGGCAGTGGACAGTAAAAGATGTTAGGGATATGACAGAGTTTGCCTGTCATCCCTGCGCTATCCTTTCGGATTATTCCTATTCTGTATTTGCCAAATTCAGTGAAGCGGCGAATGGATTTGAGCAGTTCGAGATTGAGCTGGCAGGATTACGGCTCCTCTCTGAACGTTCGGGCGTCCTAACGCCCACGCCAATCGGGATCATTCCGGTTACCGGTGGAAGTATCTTGGTCCTTGGAGGAGTCCAAGCCGTTGATAGAGCCCCTCGCCACTGGCGACAAATTGGACAAACGCTGGCTCGCATCCATAGGATCAAGTGGGATCGGTTCGGTTTAGAAACAGATGGTTACTTTGGGCCTCTTTACCAGGATAACACTCCAACGAGTGACTGGCCAACATTCTATGCGGAACGTCGGCTTTGGCCCGGTTTGAGATTGGCCATTGATTCTGGCAATATGCCTCCCGTTGTGATTCGGCAAGTCGAAAAGCTGATTTCGCGCCTTCCCGAGCTTTGTGGCCCTGAAGTGGTGCCCTCGCTCCTCCATGGCGACGCTCAACAAAACAACTTCATCAGCACCGAAATGGGGGCGGTTGTCATAGATCCAGCCACCTACTACGGAAATCCAGAAATGGATCTTGCATTTGTTGACTATTTTCAAACCGTGCCGGATGATGTCTTCGATGGCTATCAGGATGAACTGACCATTGACCCGGGGTTTTGGGAAAGACGTGATCTGTGGCGAGTATGGGGGTACCTGGCGGCCGTAACAGTCGAGGGCCCAAGCCATTTGGGCAAGCTAACCGAGGCTATTCAGAAATATGTATAGCCGCTCACACTCCCGTTAGGCCGCTCACCTGAATCGAGAGGGGAATCAAGCGGATGGCATTATCGTATACCTGTGACCGTCAAGTGATCGAGATGGCATTGGAGAATCTGAAAAGGGCCGGCCTCGTTTCCAGAGACGCTTACTTCAACTACGACGCGCCTCAGCATCTGAGGAGAGAAGTCACCTACAGAGACTTCGATTTCCTGTCTCGATTGAGCAGGATAGGAGAGGTTGAAATCGTTCGCTCAGTCCTGATGTGGCTGAAGCAGAAAGGGGTTGTGCCCGAAGATGCAACGTATGATGAGAAAGCCTTTGACGAGTTGAGACAAGAAGTGAAAGGGCAGTTCTCGATTCCTGGCACCTCGGTTACGCCAGTGATGGAGAGGTTGCTGTACATGCTGTCGTCGGTGAGAAGACCGCGCCGAGTCATAGGGCTGGGGACATACTGTGGATATGCACTGGTATGGGCCATTGGTCCGAGCTGTGGGTCAGGGAGGAAGTACGAGGCAGAGAAGGTGTATGGGATAGACATTGATGCGCAGGCGACGGAGCGCGCCAAAGAGAACCTGCGCAAGCTGGCGTACACACACCACATAGAGTTGATGGCAGAGGATGGGTTGGGAGCGGTGGAGAGGCTGAAGGGGCCATTTGACTACGTGTTCCTGGATGTAGAGAGCAAGGAGCTGGGGAAGGGATTGTACCTGGAGCTACTGAAGAAGCTCTATGAGAAGGTAGAGGAAGGGGGATGGGTGTTGGCGCATGACACAGTGGTTCCACCGTTCGCAGGGCAGTTGGAGGCGTATCTGGCGTATGTGAGAGACAGAGCGAACTTCAAAGAGAGCATCTCGTTTGATGTGGACGCATACGGTTTGGAGTTGTCAATCAAGTAGGCTGTGGTGCTGGGTTGATGCCATTTTCACTTTGGTATTTATGTTTTTCGGTTTGTTGGTGTACACTGGTGTCAGAAATGGCGCGGGCGGAACGCATCTGGTAGTGGTCACTGCCCATCAGTTCCATAAGTAAAGAGAACTGAACGAATCGTTTGGAGGAGGTCAGAGAATGAAGAGAAAGAAGAAACCAGGCTACTACACCCTGCTGGCGTTGACGATTTTGTTAGCTTTGGGAGTGGTACTGACGATTATGCCGATACCCTATGCGTATCGAGAATGTTTGCTCGGCTATAAAGCTCATTGTACCCTCACACCGATCAGTACGATCTTGTGCGTCATTTCCGCCGTGATCACCTTCGTGGTGGGGCAAAGATGGTTCACCGAGGCGTCATAAAGGAGTTTCGATTATGATCACATTTCCTATGCTCATATTGATTGTCGTGCCGCTCGTGGCGGGGATCGAATCGTTATTCGCCAAGAAAGAAAACGCGCGGGCCATCTCTATTCTCGCCGGGCTGTGCGTTGGCGCTTTCCTCTGGAATGCGTACTCGGATTGGATCGTATCCCCGATCTCGTCCACTGTCCTCGTCGTTCTTGCCATCGCGCTGATCGCCCGCTTGCTCCGGGCCGGCACAGAGATACTGAAAGAAGGGTTAATCGCCGCTGTCGTGACTTTCTTGGCGCTGATTGTGGCCTGGCAGGGATTGCTGGGCTTTGTGGTCAACGCGGAGGTTATCAGCGACGTCGAGGTTCTGAACCCCAACGGAAGCGCGGGGACGACGCTCCTGGTTTACCACCCCGGAAAGAGCGGTTATCAAGAGATGCTCATCGAGGCTTTCTCCGAAGGTCTGGTCTCGAACGGATGGCGCGTGGAGGTTACTACAGCCAGCAAGGAAGCGCCCACCGACCTTTCTGGCTACGACCTGCTGGTGCTAAGCGCTCCCACCTACGACTGGGTGCCCGCGAAACGAATCCAGCGCTACCTGGAGCAGCTCGGGGATCTGGCAGGCCAACCCACGGTCGTCATTATCTCGGCCGCAGGCACGACTAGCCTGTCGCTCCCCATGATGGAGGACCTGGTCCGAGAGGCGAACGGCGACCTGATCGCGTCCTACGCCCTCTGGACCCTGGTGCCCAACGAGATGGTATACGGCATCGGCGACCCGGAAGAGATTATGCGCCGGGAAGCGAAAGCGATCCCCGTGCCTGGGGAGTAAGAAAGGCTGCGCGAATTCTTTGCGCATCGCGTTTTACCCATTAGGAAAGCACATGGACGAGTCCCATACCGACGAGCGACCCGGGACGATCATTGTCTCCGTCATCATCGCGATCCGGTTTATCGCGGCGCCCCTGCTTCTGTACACGTTTGCGAACGACCTGACGGCGTGGGCTGTGTTCATCTTTGTTGTCGCCGTTTTCACGGATGCGCTGGACGGCCACGTGGCGAGGAGGCTGGGCGGCGCATCTCCTTTTCTGGGGCCGTACTCGGATGCTGTGGCGGATTTTACCCTCGTCCTGGCGGCATTCTCGGCTTTTGTGCTCAAGAGCCTTTACCCATTCTGGATGCTGCTCCTCATCGTCGCAATGTTCGCCCAGTTTGCCCTGACGTCGGGGCTTGCGCGGCCCATCTACGACCCCGTGGGTAAATACTATGGCGTGTTTCTTTTCTGCGCCGTCGGCGTGACCCTCGTTTTGCCCTACGCCGCCGTCCGCCAAGTGGTGCTGGTGGCCATCCTCGGATTCACCATTGCATCGGTGATCAGCCGGGCTATGTTCCTGCTCGGTTTCTCAAAGAAACGAGTGCTCGGCCAGGACAGCCCTGGTCCGTGGCAAAAGTGGGGAGTGGAACCATGGAAACAGAGTCGTGGGAAGACGAGTTGTGGATCGAGCGAGTATGAAAGGCTTGCAGAGGAGCGCTGGCTTGCTCATGCTCGGATCACACAATGGCTCGACGCCGACCAGAAGGTGTAGGGTGCAGGCGTAGTTGATATCGAACAGTTAGGCGACTCATCGTCGGAGCAAAAAGACAGAAGGGAGGTGCAGAATAAGGCATAGAAACAGTTAGGCGCCAAGAAAGCTTTTCATCAGTACGTGAATCAATCACAATACACAAGGAGATGAAAATGCCAAACAAAAAAATACCTATCCATATGATATTTGTGGTCGTTGAGCTTGTACTTGCTGCATTAACACTGATACCAACAGAGGGAGCGAGCGAGGCATGTTTTTTGGGGTATAAGGCTCATTGTAGTTTTACCCCAATCAGCACAGTCGGTTTGCTTGCACTTGTAGGTCTTCACATTTTCCTACATAGGAGAGCTATAGCCAAAAAAGCGAAGTAAAAGCGAATAATCCTTATAGCAATCGCTGGCAATGGGATACCCTCGGCTGAAATTCAAAACGCTCAAGCCTACTTTCGTGGGAACGATCTTTACCAACTTGACACGTATGG
>CAYMKL010000152.1:0-15249 GCA_964390805.1 uncultured Anaerolineae bacterium
AATATCTGGTCCAGGCTGCCGCTTGAGCCTAATGGCCGAAACGAAGATCATGGCCATAATTTGTGACCAGCGGCACGAAGAGCTGTTTTCCCTCCGCGTTCCTCAGTGAAGCATGACCTCAATCAGCGAGAAATCAAGCGTAATCACTATATCTGCCGTGAGAACAACACTGACTTCTCCCGTTCTCGTGTCCCAAACATGTAACGCTCACCCCTGCCCGGGGTGCCCGGTTGGCCTGAACTATGAGATCCGTGTTGGAACTCCCCACGACCACTATCTTCATCGCCTACACCTCCTGAACTCGTTTGAGCTTCACCTAAAGGCTTGAGCTATCTACCAGTGTCGAACCAGGCAACGTTTGACATTATATTGCAGATGTCCAAAAGAGGCAAATAGCCAACTGCACGCGGCAAGGCTTTGATCACGGAACCTTCTGGACATGAGAAAGAGCAGAAAAGCTTTTTCCACTGCCGTTGAACCCCGATTTGACATTGCAGGCATTATCATGTATAATAATCATGGGAACGTTCCCATCAGAACCAGCGATCCCGTTTCCTCACTGCATTGTGACGAGGTGATCATGCGCCGCCGACCAACCATTATTGACGTGGCCCGCGTGGCCGGCGTCTCCAAAACCACCGTCTCCCGGGTGATCGGCGGGCACGACTCGTTGGTTCGGGAAGAGACACGCCAGCGCGTCCTGCGAGCCATCCGGCAGTTGGGTTATGAACGAAACGTCATAGCGGGGAGTCTGCGCACCGACCGCACCTACATGGTACTCCTGGTCATTCCCGACATCGCCAACCCCTTCTGGCCGGAGGTGGCGCGAGGAGTTCAGGACGTACTTGAAACACCGGGATACGGGGCAGTACTGGCCAACAGCGATTGGGACACGCGGCGCGAGCACGAGTTCCTGGCCATGGCCCGGCGCAACCGCTTCGACGGCATCATTATCAACCCCGTCAGCGCCACCAGGGACGAACTGGTCACCGACGGCATTCCGGCCATTGTCCTTGGGCTGGGCACCGACTACCCAGACCTGGATACGGTCGGCAGCGACAGCTACGCTGGAACCACCCTGGCATTGGAACATCTATTCAGCCTGGGACATCGGCGCATTGGGCTCATCAGCGGGTTGTCGCGCCGCACATCCCGTTCCTCTCGCCTGGCCAGCTACATGGTTTTTCTCCAGCAACACGACATACCCGTGGAAGACGAGTTGATCGTCAAATGCCCTTATGGACAGGAATTTGGTCGCCAAAGTATGAAAGAACTGTTGAGCCTAGATAGACCGCCCACAGCCATCCTTGCCGCCAACGATATTCTAGCCATTGGTGCGCTGCAAGCAGTTCACCAAGCAGGCCTACAAGTCCCGCAGGACATGTCCATCGTCGGCATGGACGACATCTACGCTGCCTCCGTCACCGCGCCCCCCCTGACCACGGTTTCCAAGCAGAAATACGAACAGGGGTGGCAGGCTGGGACCTTCCTGCTGGAGCGTATCGAGGGTAAGGCGCCAGAGACACCTCGACGACTTTCCTTTCCCTGTCGCCTGGTGGAACGCGAATCCACCACTCCCCCCTGATAGCTTTTCTGACCCGATCCACCTACTAGACGCGAATCGTTCGCGTCAAAAAAAGAGCTGAGAATGGGAACGTTCCCAATTGCGAGACTGACAGAATACTGAGCAAAAGGCAGAAATGGATGATTACCAGAAAAGAACTGGCGAGAGATAGAAACCTGTGTAAGGGCAAGGCGGTGGGGTGTTTGATCGGCCTAGCGGTTGGAGACGCCCTGGGAGACCTGGGCCGTAACGACGCCTATCGTCAACGCTACGGCATTGTCACCAACCTGTACGGCGATGCCAAGAGCACGGATGACACCGAATTTGCTCTGCTCACTGCACGCACTTTGTTGGACTGTGACGGCAACCTGACCTCTGAAGCTGTAGCGCGGTCCTGGAAGAAGTACATCATTCAACAAAGCGGGATTCACCAACGGGCCGGAAGACCGTTGATTGGGGCAGTGGAGAACCTCCGACGGGGTATGTTGCCCCCGTACTCAGGTATTGACAACGTTCTCAACAACGATGACGGTGCCGCCATGCGTATTGCTCCGGTTGGCGTCGTCTGCGCCGGCCAGCCGGACCGTGCGGCAGCACTGGCCGAGATGGAATCCCGGATAAGCCATGATGGGGATGGCGTTTGGGCGGCCCAGGCTGTCGCAGCCAGCATCGCTGTGGCCATGGTGGATGGCAGCACCGAAGAGATCGTCGCCGCCGGCAGGGCGCAGATTCCAGAGGATAGCTGGCTCGGACGCGCCATGGCCCGCGCCATGAATATCTGCGACCAGGCGCAAACCGTTCGAGAGGCATGGGAACCACTGCATACGCAACTGTGGACGCCAGAGCACGCTGCTGCGCCCGAAGCGATCCCTCAGATATATGCCCTATTCCGCTTGGCCGACGGTGATTTTCGAGAAGGGATGTTTTGGGCCGGCAACTTTGGGCGCGACGCCGACACCATCGCCGCCGTCGTTGGCGCCATGGCCGGCGCGAAACAAGGGATTTCGGCCATCCCCAAAAACTGGGTTGAGGTTGTCAGAAAGCCCAGCGCCGTTTGTCTGAAGTTTACGGCCAATGAAGACATCATCGAACTGGCAGAAGAACTGGCAACCTTGATTCGTTAGATTAGAAAGGTAGGCGCCTGCCATGATCAGCACAAGAGCTCGAATACGAAATCCCATCAGAACCTGGCGGGAAATGAGGCCCAATGCCCGCCGAGAGGCCCTGGCAGGTTACTTCTTCATCTCCCCCTGGCTGTTGGGTTTCATCATCTTTTTCGCTGTGCCGATTCTCGCCTCGTTTGTGCTCAGTTTTACGCGATGGAACATCGTTAGCCCCCCGAAGTGGGTTGGCCTTAGAAACTATCAAGCTATTTTCACTACCGACAGAGATTTCATACACTCGCTCAAAGTCACCGTCCGCTACTCCCTGATCTACATACCGCTCACTACGGTGGTCGGGATCGCAGTGGCTATGGCCTTGAACTCCAAAGTGAAGGGAGTGGGGATTTTCCGTACCCTGTTCTACCTACCCTACATCGCACCCACGGTTGCATCTTCTTTGGTCTTCATGTGGATCCTTCATTCCAACTTCGGATTGGTCAACGTTATTCTCAAACGGTTTGGCATTGATGGTCCCAACTGGTTTAACGACCCTCGATACGCACTGTGGGGCATTATCATGATTGCCCTGTGGGGGGTGGGAGGCAGCGCGGTCATTTACCTGGCCGGGCTGCAGAACATCCCCCAACACCTGTACGACGCGGCCAAGGTTGACGGCGCCAATAGCTGGGAGCAATTCCGGCACGTGACCCTTCCCATGCTCACCTCCGTCATTTTCTTCCAGTTGGTCGTGGAACTGATCGGGGTCTTCCAAACCTTTACCTCGGCCTTTGTCATCTCGGCAGATAGATACGGCGCCGGCCCAATCAAGGAGCTGTTCTTCTACATGATCCACGTGTACATCAAGGCATGGCAGTCGTTGCGCATGGGCTATGCTGCCGCCCTGTCGTGGATTCTGACCTTGATCATCCTTCTTATCACCGTCGTGGTTTTCCGAAGCTCACCTTACTGGGTGTATTACGAGGCGGAAAAGAAGTGAGGAAAGAACAATGAACGCCAGTCAGTCAATCTCTGGAACCGCTGGCCCGATGGTCAGGAAGCCCAAACTGCGGCCCCGACTGATGGCAACCATCCGGGGTTACGCGGCCCTGATCTTTTTCGGCGTCCTCTTGATGACACCGTTTTACTGGATGATCGCTACCTCCCTCAGGTCGGTAGACCAGCTTTTTCAAATCCCGCCTTCCTGGGTTCCCTGGCCGCCTGCATTTGAGAATTTCATCAGGGTCTTTCAGGAGGTACCGTTTGCGGCGTTCATCAAGAACAGCCTGATATTGGTTCTTTGGAACGTTGTCGGGCAAGTGTTCTCCTGTACAATGGTGGCTTATGGGTTCTCCCGCTGCCGCTTTCCGGGCCGCAATCTTCTCTTCCTGGTTCTACTGGGAACGCTAATGGTTCCCAACACGGTGACGTTGGTACCTCAATTCATTCTGTTTGCCAGGTTGCGCATGACCAACTCCTATTGGCCCCTCATACTTCCCGCTTTTGGGGGCAGTCCCTATCTCATTTTCTTGATGCGTCAATACATGCTCACCATTCCCCTCGAACTGGATGAAGCGGCCACGATTGATGGTGCTGGCCGGTGGCAAATCCTTCGCCACATCATTCTCCCATTGTCAGCGCCGGCAGTGGCTCTGGTGGTGGTGTTCACTTTTGTCGGTACCTGGAACGATTTCATGCGCCCACTGATCTATTTGAACGATTCAGCGAAATTCCCTCTCTCGGTTGGTCTTCAGTTCTTCCGGGGAGCCAGGAATACCTCTTGGGAACTGCTCATGGCAGGCTCTTTGATGGCCATGATACCTCCCGCTCTTCTCTTTCTAATCGCCCAAAAACGTCTGATGGGAGGTATCTCGCTGTCGGCTATCAAAGGTTGAGGCCCTCAAGTCTTCCATGCGATTTCTACGTCGGGAAGGAGGTGGTCGCATCAGACAACTGAACGGCTTTTACCGGCAACAACAGAATCCAGATCATTAGCAAAGCAAAGGAGGAAAAACAGATGAAACGCACGAGTTTGTTGGTCAGCCTGATCATGATCGCGTCGCTGCTGGCCGCTTGTGGCCCCGCCCAAACCCCTGAGGTGATCGAGAAGGAAGTAGTCGTCGAAAAGCAGGTTCCGATCACCGTCGAGGTGGAGAAGGAGGTGGTAGTCGAAAAGAAGGTCGTCGAGACCGTCGAGGTGATCAAAGAGGTTGAAGTCACCCCTGTGCCAGCTCCCGTCACTGAACCGGGGGAAGACGAGGTGGTGACCATCACCTGGTGGGCGACGGAGAGAGGCCGCGATACGGCCGCCACCCGCGAACTACACTACCAAATGGCGCGCACCTTTGAGGAAACCCATCCCAACACCAAGGTCGCCGTTGCGCTCTTCCCCAGCCGGGGATTCTCCACCCGCGTACTCACCGCCATTTCCGCGGGTCAGGGCCCAGATCTCTGGTATCACTACTATGCCACCGACATTGCCGCCCAGGGGTTCATAGAGGACCTGACGCCGTATATCGAAGCATCGGGCTTTGATCCCCAAGACCGCTGGTTCAATATCGGCAATATCCGCGGTCTGTATGATGGTCGGTACTATGCTGTTCCTCGGGATGCTACCGCCATCGCCATCGGGTACAACAAGGACATCTTCGACGCCGCCGGTGTGCCCTACCCAGAGGAGGGCTGGACGATGGCAGATTTTCGGGAAAAGGCCATTGCCCTTACCGATAGCGACAACAATGTCTATGGCTTCCAGTGGTTTGACTCAGGCTGGTTCCAATGGAATATCTTCGGATACAACACGGGACCAGACTTCATCGGCCCGGATGGCCGTGATATCGTTGGTTACATGGACACCCCCGAAGCGTTGGAGGCTTATCGCTGGATCATGGATCTGCATACCGTGGATCAGATCGCTGGACCGCCGGGCCTGGCGGATCAGTTCGGACTTGACTTCCTCTCCGGCCAGATTGCCATGTTTGTCTTCACCACCTGGGATGTTGACCTATTCACAGATAAGGTTGACTTCAACTACGGCTTCGTCAGTCCGCCCAGTTGGGAGGAAGGCGAAGAGTCTGTCCCCTGGACCGATTCCTACATGTTCTACATGAATAGCGCCAGCCCCCACAAGCAGCGTGTTTGGGAATTCCTGGAATTCCTGAGCGGCCCTGAGGGTGGAATGATGATGGCCGAAGCCGGTGTGTGGGCGCCCGCGGTTCGCGCAGTATGGGAGGAGATGGGATGGACCACCGACGACATGTTCGGACCCATCTACGATGAGCTCCAAAAGCCGACCGTAGTCCTCAACTATGAGCGCTCCCAGTTCTATTGGGATTGTGTGGGAGGTATCTGGGACGAGATCGTCGGCCAGTACGTGGAGCAGGGCAACACCGATCTGGAAAGCTATGTTCCAGAACTGGTCGCCCAAGGGCAGGCATGTCTGGACGAGAACTACGCAGCTCTTGGAGAGTGAAGGCAGGATTGGGGTGCATCAAAGGGGCGTGGCTGATAGCCACGCCCCTTTATTCGTAACCGGAATCTGGCGAGTTTTCCCGATCGAGTGTATAATTGCTCCAACTGAGATCCAAGCAACAGATTCAATTGGGTGTGTTTCATTTCATTTGCGCTGTTGCCGCAGGGAACTATCAACGGATTCAGGGAGCGGATTGAACGGATTCCAGCTCAGGTTGGAGAAGAAAGGTCTTGCCGGATAGGCGATCATCCGTTCAATCTGATCCAAAAATCCGTTGACAGTATGCCCTTCTAGGAACTCCCGACCCATTTGAAACGCACCCGATTCAATTTTGCTCGGCCTGGATCGCCAGATCCAGGCTAAAGGCGGGAGGCAACCGTAGGTTGCACGCAATCCCCTCAGAGCGATTTTGGATCTACTGAGTATCCAAGACAGGAGCGCGAATTCATGAACGACAAAGAGAACGCTCTCCGGATCATCCGTTTTGATAACCCAGAGAGGGTGATGCCAAGGCCCCCCTTCTACGAGCTTCTATGGCACGGCTGTAACCATGAGGGCTTTGATGGTGGAAGCGAGGAGGACCCTGTTGGCTCCAAGTGGGTTGATGTCTGGGGAACGGGGTGGCACAAGAGGCAGGAAAGAATGATTGGCCACCCGGTAAGTTATCCCCTGGCGGAACCGAAAAACTTGAGGGATTTTGAATGGCTCGATCCAAACGACGAGCGCATCTGTGGGAAGATCTACGAAATGGCTGAGGCTTTCCCTGGAGGGGATCTGTTCCTTGCCGGCAGCCACAGAGATACCCTCTGGGAAAAGGCCTACATGCTGGTTGGCATGGAAAACATGATGGTGTATTTCTTCACGGAACCAGAATTCGTGAGGGAGGTGCTTCACCGTATCATGGATTTCCATCTTGGGATTGCACAGCACTACGCCAGGCTAGGGGTGGAGCTGGTGCGCTTGAGTGACGATCTGGGCATGCAGAATGGGCCTCTGTTGGGTCCCCGAATTGTCAGAGAGTTTCTGGTACCAGAGTACCAGCGGCTCTTCGAGTTCTACAAGAGCAGGGGCGTTCTGATGTACTTTCATTCCTGCGGTTGCATCGAGTCGCTGATAAAGACCTTCCTGGACCTGGGGGTCAATATTCTCAATCCGGTTCAGGCCACTGCCAACGATCTCGACAAAGTTCGAGCGCTCACACAAGGGACAATGGCACTGGAGGGTGGTGTAAGCTCGGCGACGGTTATGGAAGGCCCGATTGAGCGAATTGTCACCGAGGCGCGTAAGGCAATGTGGCAGTTGGGGCGGAATGGTGGGTATTTTTGCCGTTATGATCAGGGGATGCCCTATCCAGAAGCACACGTTGAGGCTCTCTTCGAGGCGGTTGAAGAGTACGGGGTCTACCCGCTTGAGCCTTCTGGGGAAGATTGAATCGTGGCAGATGGGTCTGTACCTCGTTCGATTGGCAGCACAATCAAAAACACGAGCTCAATCTCAAGGCCAAGGGCAGCAAGCCTACAGCCTGGGTCACCGACGGGCCGCGCCTGGAGTGGGTAGATGAAAGCGCTCCCCACCTGAATGGGCAGATCGGCTTGTCGAATTTCGTGGGTTGTCACACTTGTTTCGATTCCGTGTCGGTATCTCCATGATACGGTTTGAGATGAGAGAGCTGCTGATGTCATTGTGAGCGTAGCGAAGCAATCTCCCGCCTCCAATTGCAGGCAACGGTGGAGATTGCTTCGTCGTTCCACTCCTTGCAATGACGCCTGGCGCGAAAGTTAATATTTTCGAGCTAGTCAGGTATGGCAGCCTACCTGCATCGTCAGTGAGATGGCAGGTAGGCCACTTTTTTGCTGAGGGGAATTGAAGGAGCAAGCCAAGTGAGCAGACGAGTGGTGACCTGTGCCCGCGTTTCCACGGAAGACCAGGCACAACACCGCTACAGCCTTCCCTCGCAAGTAGAATCATGCTATAATTATCCCCAGGAGCGAGGCTGGTCAGTAGTGGCCAAGATCACTTGCCTATGAGTGGCTGGATCGTTTCTTGAAAGGGTAGCAAATGCCCAACATATCAGACCCAGAATTTGTGTCAGAGCAGTACCAAGATGAGTCGAATCTGAACGCACGGATTCAGCTCCACGACCGCTTCAGCATCAACAAGTATGGCTGGTTTCCGTGGGTCTTTGACCAACTCCGCCTTTCACCAGAGAGCCACATTCTTCACTTGGGCGGCGGTACCGGTCTCTTATGGCTGAAGAATCTGAACCGCATTCCCACAGGTTGGGACATCACGCTGTCGGATCTCTCGCCGGGGATGTTGCAGGAGGCCCAGCGGAACCTGCGCGACAGGCAGCGTCACTTCGAATTTGCGGTGATTGACGCTCAAGCAGTCCCATTTGAAGACGAAAGCTTCGACGCCGTCATTGCCAACCACATGCTCTACCACGTGCCAGACAGGACGAAGGCACTGTTGGAGATTCGTCGAGTGCTGAGACCCGGCGGACGCTTCTATGCGTCAACCATAGGTCGGGCTCACCTGCAAGAGCTATCTGAACTGGTGCACAGATTTGATCCCTGTGCGGATCCCTGGGGCGCAGATTTTGCCGATTCCTTCCTCCTCGAAAACGGCCTCGATCAGCTATCAGAATGGTTCTCCAGGGTCACACTACATCGGTACGAAGACGATCTGGTCATTACAGAGGCCAAGCCCTTGGTGGCTTATGTCCTGTCTGGGGCCACTGAATCCGTTCTCGCTGACAAAGAGCTGGAGTTCGTCGAGTTTGTGGAACAAGAACTGGCTTTACACGGCGCCATTAATGTCACCAAAGACTACGGCCTGTTTGAGGCATTTCGGGATGATGACGCCTGACCCATTGCCACAACCCACCGCGCTGTCGAATCGGTCTTTCAAGTGAACATCTCTTACGTAGCAAAACTACTCCCCTTTGGCCGAGGCAACGTAACCAGGCTGGCGATGGCCTATTTCTTCGCCACCCTGTACTTTTACATCCCTGTCGGAACCCTCTACCTGCAAAGCAAGAACCTGAGCTACGTTCAGATCAACTCCCTGTGGGGCATTATCGTCGGCACGATGTTTTTGACCGAAGTCCCGACCGGCATCATCGCTGACCGACTGGGCCGCAAGCGCTCGATCAACGTTGCCCTGGCGCTCCAGGTACTGGGCGAGGTGGTCTATATCTTTGCCAATGGTTATTGGCCCTTTGCACTGGCGGCGATGATAGGCGGCCTGGGCTTCGCTTTTGGCTCGGGTAGCCTCGAAGCCCTGGTCTACGACTCGCTGAAAACGAAGGGGCGCGAAGACGAGATGAGCAAGGCCGTGGGCTTCATCAGCGCGGCCCAGCGCCTCGCCAATCTGCTGGCCTTTGCGATGGGTGGTTTATTGGTTGCTAATCTCACCCAGGAGCGCTTTGTCCTGGCCATCGCCATCACCGCCTGTGCCGTTGCCATCGGCTGGCTGGTCAGCTTGACGCTGCGGGAACCACAAATCGAAGTCGAGCAAGGGAGCGGTGATAGCTCGCTCAAGCTGCTGGTGGACGGGGTTAAGACGCTGCAAAGCAACAAGCAATTTCGCCGCCTGGTCCTGCTGGCGCTGGCAACGATCCCTTTCAGTAACTACTTGTCGAGCCTGTACCAGCCCCGCTTTGTCAACGTCGGCGTGCCGCCCATCTGGCTTGGCCTGGGGCTGGCGCTGGCTTCTGGCATCAGCATCGTGGTCGCCCGCTACGCCTATTGGCTGGAAGCGCACCTGGGCACCAAAGCAAGCTTGCTGCTATCCACCGGCCTGCCCGGTATTCTTTATCTGGTGATGGCAGCAGTTCTGCATCCGGCGTTTTCCGTTTTGGTGTTCTG
Source organism: uncultured Anaerolineae bacterium (assembly GCA_964390805.1). GTDB lineage: Bacteria > Chloroflexota > Anaerolineae > VGOG01 > VGOG01 > CAYMKL01. The sequence continues at coordinate 10,006 of CAYMKL010000152.1, forward strand.
CACCCTGTACGGCTCGATGAGCCTGAAAGGCCCCATCTTCTCCGGGCATTTGAACCAGCACATCGAGAGCAGGAACAGGGCCACGGTGCTATCTTTGATCAGTATGTTCTCAGGAATCTACGAAGCTTTGATGGGATTGCTGATTGGCCGCATCGGCGACTTTTCGCTGACCTATGCCTTCGCCTTCATGGGGGCGATTGTCCTGGTCGGCTCACTTTTGTTCCGAGTGGATTGAGGGGCGTATGACAGGACGTCGAGTGATCGTGGTCGGAGGAGGCGCAGCCGGTTTGATGGCCGCAGGGCAGGCTGCCGAAATGGGCGCCGAAACGCTGCTTCTGGAGAAGAAGGATCGCCCCGGACGCAAGCTGCGCATCGCCGGCAAGGGACGCTGCAACCTGACCAACGTCGCTTCAGTGTCCCAGTTCGTCGCCCATTTCGGACCCAACGGGCGTTTCCTCCGCCAGGCCTTTCACCAGTTCTTCAACTCCGACCTGGTGGCGTTTTTTGAAGAACTGGGGATTCGCACCGTGACCGAGCGAGGGGGGCGGGTCTTCCCGGCCAGCGGTCAGGCGCAGGACGTGGTGGACGCGCTGGTGCAGTGGGTCGGCGACCAGGGCGTGACCCTGCGAACCCGCTCGCCGGTGGAGCGATTGCTGGTCGAGGGAGAACGGGTGGTCGGGGTGCTAGTGTCACGAGGAGCGGTCTATCGCACCGATGCGGTGATCGTCGCCACGGGCGGGGCGTCTTACCCCGCCACCGGGTCAACGGGGGACGGGTACCGGCTGGCCGCATTGGTGGGACACACCATCGTGTCCATTCGCCCCGCGCTGGTTCCCCTGGAGACGGCGGGCGACGTGGCCCCCAGGCTGCAAGGGCTAAGCCTGCGCAACGTGACCGTGGGGGTGTGGGTCAACGAGCAAAAGCAGGCCGAAGCCTTTGGCGAGATGCTCTTCACCCACTTTGGCGTCTCCGGGCCCATCATCCTCTCCCTGAGCAGGCAGGTGGTGGACGCCTTGCGCCTGGGCCAGAGAGTGATCCTTTCCATTGATCTCAAGCCAGCTCTCGACGAGGGCAAGCTGGATGCGCGGCTTCTCCGCGATCTGGACGCCCACGGCAAGCGGCATTTTCGCACCCTGCTTAAGGGGCTGCTGCCCAGCAAGCTGATCCGGGTTTGCATAGACCTGACGGGCATCCCTCCTGACAAGGTGGCACACCAGATCACATCCGAAGAGCGCAAGCGGCTGCGGACGTGGCTGAAAGGCTTTCGCCTGGAGGTGACGGGCCACCGCCCTTTCACCGAGGCCATCATCACCGCTGGCGGGGTGGACACGCGAGAGGTTGACCCCCGCACCCTGGCCTCGCGCCTAGTGGAGGGCCTCTATTTCGCCGGCGAGGTGCTGGACGTAGACGCCGACACCGGCGGATACAACCTGCAAGCGGCGTTTTCTACCGGTTGGCTGGCTGGCCGCTCCGCGGCGCAGTAACAGGAATCAAACTTCTAGGAGGCGCAATTGCAACATTACGAATTTGGATGGCAAACAGACGATGGACTGCAGCTTTATGCCCAGGGTTGGCAACCGGAAACTGAACCCAAAGGAGTGGTATGCCTGGTGCACGGGTTGGGAGAGCACAGCGGGCGATACCCGCACCTGGCCGCCCTTTTGAGCCAGGCCGGCTACGTCCTGTTGACCTTTGACCTGCGCGGGCACGGCAAATCCCAAGGAAAGCGCGGCCACGCACCCGGCTACGAGGCTCTGCTTGATGACATCGCACACCTGTTGGAAGAGGCGGCAAGGCGTTACCCCAACCGCCCACGCTTCCTGTACGGCCACAGCCTGGGCGGCAACCTGGTGATCACGTACATCCTGCGGCGCCGTCCTCAGTTGGCTGGAGTGATTGCCACGGGGACTCTCTTCCGGCCCGCCTTCGAGCCCCCTGCATGGAAGATAACCCTGGCCAGGATCATGTACAGCCTGTGGCCCACCTTGTCCCTGTCCCATGAGCTAGACCGCCAGGGTCTCTCCCGCGACCCCGAAGTGGTGCGGGCCTACAACGACGACCCGCTGGTCCATGATCGCGTATCGGCTCGCTTGGCAATGGACATGCTCCAGTCCGGTTTGTGGTCCCTGGAGCGCGCCGCCGAGTTCCCACTCCCCTTGCTGCTGATGCACGGCAGCGACGACCGTGTGTGTTCCCCGCAGGCCAGCCGCGAGTTCGCCGCCCAAGCGGGCGATTGCTGCACCCTGAAGATCTGGGATAGTTTTTACCATGAGATCCACAATGAGCCGGAACAGAGGCGAGTGTTTGAGCACTTGATGGAGTGGCTGAAGGGTAAGCTGGGGAATGAGGCAATGAGGCAATGAGGCAATGAGGGTGTTGACCGGAGCGTTCATTACCCGACATCGAAAATCAGAAACCAGGTTTTTCGCTTGCTAAGGCATTGTTGGCGCTCCAAAATACTCAAAAGGCGTAACTGCTCGGGCTACCCTTTGCCGCGATTGAAATCGCCTCTCCAGGGCTTTCAGCCGGGCGTCCACCTGCGTGGACGTCGCTGTCCACGTAGGTGGACAGTCAGCTTTAGCTCTCCAGGCGCGGTTTCAACCGCCAGCCTGAGTAGTGACCAAAAGGCAATGATTTGCTTGGTTCAGGCGACAAAAAACCTGGTTTCTTTCCCCGTGTCGGGTAGTGAAACCGGAGCGATGACTTTTGCCCAGTACGTGGAATGACTACAAACGATGGAGGTTAGTTTCAATTATGGCAAAGAAAGACAAAGGTCAAAGAAAGCGACGAAAAAGAAAACGGACCCCACCGCGCCGCCCCAAGCCCGCGGAGCTGGCAAGGGCCAACGCTCTCTGGGAAGAAGGGAAAGCACAGGAGGCGGTGGAGATACTGGAGGATTTGGTGGAGCGATACCCCCGCGATCTCGGCTGCCACACGCTGCTGGGCTCTATCTATGGCGCCTTGGGGAACTTCTTAGAGGCGATCCACCACCTGGAGGTAGCCGCCGGGCTGTCCCGTAGGGATCCAGAGGTACTGCTCCTCCTGGGGGCAGCCTACTGGGAATACGCCCTCCCCTCCCACACCTTGCTGACCCTCCGCGAGTGCCCCAGGTCTGAACTGAACGAAGAGGCCGTCAAGCGTATGCAATTCATGATGGAGGACTCGACGGAAAAAATCGGGATAGTGGCTGCCAGGCATGGCATCTCCCCCAGGAAGATGGAACACGCCGCCTACTTCATGGAGAGCGGCCGGCTGGCCAATGAACGAGGGCAATACACTGAGGCCGTAAAGGCATCAAAGGAAGCCGCTCGCCTGGTGCGAAGCTGGGCTACTCCCCGCAACAACCTGGCCCTGGCGCACTTCGCCCTAGGCCAGTGGGACGAGGCCATCGCCACCGAAGAAGAAGTGCTGGAGCACATTGACGATCAAAACAGGCACGCCCTGGGCAACCTGGTGCGCTTCCTGACGGCATCCGGAAACACAGCCCAGGCTCGGCTATATCTGACGCGCCTGGAACAAGCCGAAGCAACTGACCCCGATGACCACATCAAGATAGCCGAAGCCTACGCCACCCTGGAGGAAGATAGCGAGGTGTATGCCACCTTGAAAAGAGCCTGGGAAGAGGAAGCTGAATTGAACGCTTCGATGCTTCGCTTTCTGGGAACTGCAGCGGCCAACCTGGGCAAAGACCAGGAGGCTTTGGTCTACTGGACGGAAGCCCTGCAGCTCGATCCCGCATCCTTCCGCCTCCAAAACTTCATGGATGCCTTGCGCCAGGGGCTCAGGAGGTCTGCCCCAGCCTACCGCTTCCCCTACTTCTCAGGACAGGACATGGTCTCAGAGAAAGCCTTCATGGACTTCATCAACCGCCTCGGCTCCCTTCGGACGTCGGAGGAGAAAACAGCACAGGAAATGCACAGCTTCGGGGAGAAGTATCCCTACGTAGCCGACGTCTTCAGCGACCTGCTGTGGTATGGTGATGAGAACCAGCAGGCCAACTCCATCCAGACCCTGCGGATGCTGGGTAACGAGCGCGCCGTGGCTGCCTTGCAGGCTTTCGCTCAGAGTCAGGTGGGCAACGAGGATCAGCGAACAATGGCGCTCAACGCCTTGCTAGATCTGGGGGTGTTCAGCGAAGACGAGCCGGTGAAGCTCTGGTTGAAGGGCCAGTGGCGGGAGGTGCTCCTCCGTCGCCAGCTTATCAGCGAAGAACAGGAGTGGGAGTACAGCGAGCAGGTATTGACCCTGTTGGAAAAAGCAACGACGGCTTTCCATAAGGGCGAGGAAGAAAAGGCCGAGGAGCTTTACAAAAAGGCCCTCGCCCTGGAGCCCAGAGCCAAGCAAGCCTATGGAAACCTGGGCGCCCTGTATTTCAAGCAAGGCCGCCATGCAGAAGCAGAGAGAGCTCTCGAAAAGGCCCTAGAGATGGATCCCGACTACGTTTTCCCCCGCTGCAATCTGGCCTCGATACGCATCGGACAGGGGAGATTTGAGGAGGCGGAAGAGATACTGAAACCCATAGCTAAACTCAGGACTTTGCGTGCGCAGGAGATCCTCTTCTACAACCGCATCAGCGCTGACCTATTCATCGCGCAAGAAGAATACGAGTCGGCTGAGCAATGCTTGGAGATAATCTTGGCAATGGAGCCTGAGGACGAAGATGCCCAGAGGCGCTTGGTGATGGTACAGGCAATGAAAGGCTCCAAGGACATGTTCGCTCACATGGAGGAACGCGATAGGCGCAGGCGCGAAAGAGAGCGACGGAAACCTCTAAAGAGCATGGATTTGCAGTCCTGTCTTTCGCGCTACACCAAAGATAATCTGGCAGCCATGGCCCGCGCCTTGGACATAAGGGAGCCAGCGCGCATCAAAAAGGCGGAGCTGATCGCCCTCCTGGCCGAATCGTTGGCCGATCCTGCAGTAGTAGAAGAGGCATGGAGAAGCCTCAACAATGAGGATCAGGAAGCACTACGCTTCGTGTTAGCACAAGGCGGGATGGCAACCTACGATGAGGTCAGTCGAAAATACGGGGACGACCTTGAGGAATACTACTATTGGTACTACCGCGAGCCAGAGACGACCATCGGCCGCCTGCGCCTGCACGGACTGCTCTTCGAAGGAGGGCGGGGGGACGAGGTGGTACTGGTTATCCCCACAGAGGTGAGAGGGCTGCTAAGTGGCTTTTAGAACCAATACCCGTGAATGAAATTCTAGGCGAGTTGCACCTTCGTGCCGAATAGGCCG
>CAYMKL010000153.1:0-15165 GCA_964390805.1 uncultured Anaerolineae bacterium
CTCGTGGAGGTTTTATGAACATCTTGACGAACGCTTACGGCCTGAGTAGTTACCTAGAATCTTCGCTGCTACCTCCATATGGAGTCGGTGACCGCTGGGCAGTTCGATCTGAGCCTGGTTGACCCGCTGGCAGGCCTGGGCTACCGCGGTCTGTACTTCGGGGTCACTGTAGCCTTGCAGCCGGACATGCAGGTACTGGCCCCATCTCCGTATCCAGCCCGGCTGGTTGTAAACCAACCGCACCATGGTCGCTTCGTCCCCCTTCTCCAGCAATGTGCCGGCGAAGTACTGCTCTTGGACAAAGCGATGGGCATTCTCGCCCGCCATCCGCAGGTAGGTCATCAGGTCATCCTTCTCCAAGTCAAAGTCGTAGAAGGGGCGATCTGCCTCTAATTTTCGGAGGTCCTGGGCCACTTTCTCCCGCTTGTCTTGACGCTCCGCCAGCTTCTGCTGCCAAGTGCGCTGGTGGGCTACCAAGCGACGCCGTTTCTCCTGAAAGCGAACCTGCTGGACCTGCCCCTTAGCCGCCAGCCGTTCCGCCCGAACCAGGAGACGTTCCCGTTGCCTGGGTGTCGTGGCTTTCCGGCCCTCCTGGCGCAAGGTTGCTACCTCAGCCTGGTTTCCAGCCTGCTTTTGCTGGGTTTCCCGCTCCAGGGCCTTGATGCGCTCCGTGTACTCCTGCACTTTGCGCTGCGCCGTCGCCACCTGATTCTCGCGAGTTTGCAGCTTGCGGCGCAGGTCTTCTCGTTTGCGTTCCTGGGGGCGGTTGGGCATCGCTATCTTCTTCTGCCCATAGTTTGCATCCAGGTTCTGGCAGGCGCGCATGTCGCGGAAGACGCGCTCCTGGCCTTCCCATCGTCCCACGTAGACGCCGTGGGGGAGTTCGACCGGCACATCCTGCGCCCGCAAGCTGTGCAAGACAGGGATCAACCGCCCCGGCATCCCGGCCCGGCAATCCACTACCAGGGTCACTTCAGCTTGGAAGGATAGGCCCCTAGGGCGGTCCCGCAAGAGGGTGTGGGCGTGAGCCACCCAGTGGGTGAGTTCCCCGGTCTTGGGGTCCCGGCGATAAGGCAAGAACAGCCCTTCGACCTCGAAGGCTGCCTCTTGCTCCGGCGTCGGCGTCCGACCAATAGTCACGAAGCCCAGTTCCATCGCCTCCAAGGCCAGGAAGAGAGCCACAGAGCGCATCTCCTGATCGGCTACGATGCCCCGGACCTGCTCTTGATTTGCCAGGGTGAGGAAATGCTGCACGAGGGGAAGCAGCGTGCGAGTCATGTGGTCGTCCCCAGGCCCACTGTGCATGTGCAGTCCGTGCCCGGCGGCGTCGTGGAGGAAGAGCTGGGTGGTCGCTCCCAGAATCCGCTCGCTGGCCGAAATCTTCCCGGCGGCGATGGGGTAGCCGGAGTAGCGCACTTTGCGCCGGTTGTCCAGGTAGAAGAAAGCTCCTTCAGCCGGAACAGGCCAGACTTCCAGATAACGTCGAGCCAAGGCATCGCCCAGGGGAGCGGCCACCCGCAAGGCTTCCAAATCCCCCAGGAAGTGTTCCAGGCTGGAATAGCCCAAGGTGGCACGCTCTCCGGCAACGAGTCCCAGGCCCAGGGGGCGAACATGACGCAGGTGATAGGGACGCACCAGATCGAATCGGGGCAGCAACAGCAAGTGGGCCAGACGGCGGGTGATTGTCTCCGGACGGTGGTGGCAGATGGCTCGTTCGGACCCTTGGTAAGCGGCTCTCCCCTCTAGGATCACCTGGGTCGCTGTGCTCAGCAAGCCCATCTGGAGGGCGGCGGCCTGGGGAAAAAAAGACCCCCGCCCGCTCTACGGGCAAGACTCGTTCCTCCCAGGAGCGGTAGCGTTGTCCTCCAGGGATGGCCACTCCCTCCTCTCGCAGTATGTCGCTGACGCGGCTTTGGGAGATGGACTCATGGAATTCGTCTTCGAAGAGAGCGGCCAGTTCCTCCTGGGTGAGGGCCAGGCTCTCTCGTTTCTGCTCCCGCAGCCAGGCCCGACGGTCGGGAGTCACCTTGTAAGAGTGACCATGGCGATGATCAATGAGTGCCTCCCAGGAAGAGCCGCCCTGACGATAGCGACGACGGAGTTGAGGAAGGTAGTCTTGGCTGAGGGAAAGACCCAATTCCTGGCAGAGAGTCTCAAAGTCCTCCCCCCGGTCGAGGCGCTGGAGGAGTTGCTCCTGGGCCAGAGCTCGTTTGACCTGACGGGCAGTGTAGTGTTCCATGGAATTTCTCCTGAGGCTGAGATAATCCCATGATACCCCAGATAGACTAGTCAGTCAAAGATTCTAGATTGGTAAAGTGCACGTTTGAGTCGGTAAAGCCCAATTAAGCTGTTTCAACACAATATGTTGTAGCTGACAAAGATCGTACTCCTAGATATGGTGGTTGGCTTGTCCCCAGCCACGAAAAGAGTGCAGAGTCCCTGCTTAGGAGTTTTTAGGGGGTGCCTAATTCGACAATGTTAAGTTTAGACCTCCGAGGTCTCCAATGGGTGATTGCACCCGTCGAAATGCCTGCAAAAGCTACGATTTCGCCATCCTAGAGCTGTTTCACAGACCTCGGAGGTCTGACGCAGGCGAAGTTAACATTGTCAAGCTAATATCCTGACAGAGTCTCGCCGTGGTAACCGGCAGAAGGAAGGCGATTCCGACGGCATAGGTCGGAGTGCGGAAGCGAGTACTCCTGAAGAGCCCGGTGTGGGTTCCCCGCACCGGGCTCTGTACCAAGGCTGTTGGGTAACTGGCAAACGGAGGATAGTGCGTTGAAGTCTCTCAAGTTTGTGTTCAAGTATACTCCCAAGTACGTTGTCCCGTTAGCATTGACGGTAGTGAGCATGCTCTTGCTCGTGGGCGTGCAGTTGCTGGCCCCGTGGATCGTCAAGACCATGATCGCCACTGTGACCGACCCGACGGCGGGGCCAGAGGCGGCGGGTTCCATCGCGCGGCTGGCACTGCTGGCGCTGGCTGCCTACGTGGTGCGCGGAGGCTTGCGATTTCTCAGAAGCTACATGGCTCACGTGGCAGGCTGGGGCGTGGTGGCAGACGTTCGGTCGGATGTTTATAGGCATCTGCAGCGATTGTCGCTTCGTTTCTACGAGGACAAGCAAACAGGCCAGTTGATGTCGCGAGCAGTCAACGACTCGAACCTGATCGAGCAGTTGATCGCCCATGCGATACCGGACGTGATCGTGAATGTGCTTATGCTGATCGGCGTTACCACAGTGCTGACCAACATGAATTTGCAACTGACGCTATTGAGCATGATCCCGATTCCTTTGATCGTGTTGGCCATGCGAGGCTTTGCCAGGTACGTGCGGCCAGCCTTTCGCCAGCGTCAGGCCGAGCTGGGTGAGCTCAACGCAGCCCTTGGCGACAATCTCCTGGGGATCCGCGAGATCAAAGCCTTCACCAGGGAGCAAATCGAAGCCGCCCGCATCGGCGACCATATCGTCAGATATCGCGATTCGATGCTCCGCGCACTGCGTCTGATGGCGACGTTCCGCCCATTCATAGAATTGTCCGCATCTCTGGGCACCATCGTGATCATCTACTTTGGCGGGCAGCTCGCCTTGAACCAGACCTTGCCCATCGAGGACCTGGTGGCCTTTTTCCTTTACCTGGAGATGCTCTACGAACCCGTGCGCGCTCTGAGCGGGGTGTGGGAAAGCGTTCAGCAGGCCCTGGCAGGCGCGGAGCGCGTGAAAGAGCTTCTGGACGAACAGCCCGATGTGGTCGAGCGCGCTGATGCCATCGAGTTGGCTGATAGAGCCAGGGGCGCGATTGCCTTACGCGATATGGGCTTTCGCTATGCGATGGGGGACACCGTGCTGGAGCACGTTGATCTCGATATCGCACCGGGCACCGTCGTGGCCCTGGTGGGCCCGACGGGCGTGGGCAAGACGACCTTGGCCAGCCTCATCCCACGGTTCTACGACGTGTGCGAGGGTTCGATCACACTGGACGGCCACGACATCCGCGATCTGACGCTCAAGAGCCTGCGCCAGCAGATTGGCATCGTGCTGCAGGACGTGTTCCTGTTTCACGGAACGGCGCGCGAAAACATCCTGTTTGGCCGCCCAGGGGCCACGGAAGAGGAAATGATCGCGGCGGCCAAAATCGCCAACGCGCACGAGTTCATCACCCAGTTGCCCGATGGCTACGACACGATGATCGGCGAGCGCGGCGTCAAGCTGTCTGGCGGACAGCGGCAGCGCATAGCCATCGCCCGGGCGGTGCTCAAGGATGCGCCCATCCTGATCCTGGACGAGGCGACCTCCTCGGTGGATACCGAGACGGAATTGCTGATCCAACAAGCGCTGGAACGGCTGATGGTAGGCCGGACGGCCATCATCATCGCCCATCGCCTGTCCACCATCCGCGGTGCAGACGTCATCGTCGTCCTGGAAGGCAGTCGGGTCGTCGAGATGGGGACGCACGAGGAATTAATGGCCCGCGATGGGCTCTACAGGCGCTTGAATGAGGTGCAGATCGAGGGCGAGCCGAGGTGGAGGGCAATCTGGGAACAGCGGCAGCACACGATGGTGAGTGCCTAGAAGCGGACGCTTTGAGACGGCGAATGAGAACTTGCCAGCCTTTGCTCTTTCTGGTACAATGCTAAGAGAAAGTCAACTTCGACAGCATAGGGCGAGATGTGGAAGTGAGTATTTCTGAAAAGCCCGATGCGGGAAACCCGCCTGCCGGGATGTGTGGGGCGCCGGGCAACCGGCGTTCCTACCGCGACGGCTTGCTCGAATCTAGATGGCAAGTGAACTGTACTGAGCGAGGGAGGACTGCGGACGAGACATAGGAGTGAATCGTATGACAAGCAAACCACAAAACCTATGGCGTGAATTGACCGCGCCGCGTGCCACCGATGAGCATGAGGCACGGCGAGAATACTTCGTGAACGTGATCTTGGTGGGCGCTGGCGCGATTGACTTTGTCTATTCTCTGGTGACAGCGCTGGCTTACTGTACCATGACGGGAGTGCCGCTGCCCACGGTCCTGGCCGGGGTGCTGGCATTGCCTGTCAGCCCACTGGGCCTATGGCTATCCCGACGGGGTCGGTGGCGTGTGGCCGCGTTGGTGCCGTTACTGACCTTGCTGGGGATAACTATATACGGCAAATACCACTTTGGCGAGTATGACGTGGCCATCGTCCTTTACGGTGCCATCGTCATCATCGCCGGAATTGTCTATGGTAGCAGAGTGGCTGCCGGTGCAACCCTGGTTAGTGTGCTCAGCTATGGAGTAGTGGGTTGGCTACAATTGGATAAGCGCCTGCCTCCTACAGGTGATGTCGGTTTACCGTCCCAGGTCATTGCCATAGGCGCCAGCCTGGGGATCATAGCCCTCTTGCAGTGGTTGTTCACCAGCCAACTGCAGGAGGCATTGCGCGAATCCCGCACCTATGCACAGGAGCTGAGCAAGCACCGCGAGCGCCTTGAGGAGTTGGTGAAAGAGCGCACCGCCGCCTTGCGCACAGCCAATGCCCAACTCCAGCAGAAGATTGTCGAGCGTGAGAAGGTGGAAGCGGAGCGGGAACGTCTGCTGGTGGCCGAGCGTGCTCAGGCCCGGCGACAGGCCGCTTTGCTGCGACTAAGCGCTGAACTTGCCGCTACGCTCGACGAGGCCGAGGTATGTCGGCGTGTGGTGAACGGCCTACGAGATACTTTGGGCCACGATTTCGTGGCGCTCTGCCTGGTGGACGAAACTACGGGCGACCGCGTGGTGGCCGCCAGCGTCGGTTTTGTCGAGCCCCCGACCCGTATCCCGCCGGGTGAGGGCCTGAGCGAGCGGCCGCTCTTGGATGGCCAACTCCAGTACACGCCCGACGTGACCCAAGACCCTCGTTATCTCTACGGCATGGGGGGCTCCGAGGTGGATGTGCCCGTCCGAATCGGGGGAGAAGTGGTCGGCGTGCTGATCGCCGAAAGCCGGCAGACCCAGGCGTTCAATCAGGATGATCTTGAGGTGCTCATCGCCGCCGCCCAGCAGGCCGGGCTGGCCATCGAGAAGGCTCGCCTCCTTGCTGCAGAGCGGCAGCGCGCTGACGAACTAGACGCGCTGCGCACGACCATGGCCGACATTACGACTGAACTCGATTTGTCGGCCCTGTTGCAGGTCATCGTGGAGCGGGCCGCCGGGCTGTTGGACGCCGTCGGCGGGGAGCTGGGCTTGTACGATGAAGCCAGCCAGGAGATCCGGATCGTCGTTAGCCGTAACCTGGATCAGGACTACGTTGGCACGCGCATGGCGCTCGGCGAAGGCGCTATGGGACGTGTTGCCGAAAGCGGTGAGCCATTGATTATTGAGGATTATCGTACGTGGGAGGGACGCGCGCCACAGTATGCTGATCTTCCTGTGCACGCCAGCCTGACTGCGCCGCTTGCGGTCGGCGGTCGGCTGGTCGGTGCCATCTCCATCGCCGCTACCGACCCGGCCCGTCAGTTCGGTCCCACCGACCTGCACCTGCTCAACCTGTTCGCGCAGCAGGCTGCCGTCGCCATCGAGAACGCGCGCCTCTTCGAAGCCGAGCAGCGCCGCGCAGAGCAATTCCGGGTGATCAGTGAGGTGGGTCGCCGCATCACGTCCATTTTGGCTGTTGATGAGTTGCTGGGGGAGATCGCCCGCTTGCTCAAAGAGAACCTGGGATACTACCTGGTCGGTATTGGGCTGATCGAGGGTGATGAACTGATCTTCAAGGCAGGGGCTGGAGCCGTCTGGGAGATCCCTGGATTTCAGCCTCCGCGCCTCAAGGTGGGTCAGGAAGGGATCACTGGCTGGGTGGCACAGAGCGGCCAGCCGCTGCTGGTGCCCGACCTGAGCCAGGAGTCGCGATACTACTCCCTGCCCCAGGCCAGCGAGATGCAGTCGGAGTTGGCCGTGCCCCTGAAGCATGCCCTGAGTTCTGCCGAAGGGGCGAAGGAAGCCGTCATCGGCGTGTTGCACGTCCAGAGCGACCGCCTGAGCGCCTTTGACGAGAGCGACGTGGTGCTGCTCCAATCGCTGGCTCACCAGGCTGCCATCGCCATCGAGAACGCCCGGCTGTTTGGCGAGACGGAGCGGCGCGCGGCAGAAATGGCTACGCTGACCGAGGTCGGCCAGGCGTTGTCGTCCACACTGCGCGTTGATGAGGTGCTCCAACTCATCTACGAGCAAACCCGGCGCGTGATGTATGCCGAAGACATGATCATCGGGTTCTACTACGAAGCACACCACGAATTCGAATGTGTCTTCAGCACTAACCCAGACGACGTCACTGTTGGCACACGCTTCCCAGCCGACGCCGGTGTGACAGGCTATGTCATCAAACACTGCAAATCATTCTTGGCTCCAGACAACGTAGTTGAGCGTATACGTGAGCTGGGAATAGAACCCATCGGCCAACCATCGGCGTCGGGGCTGGTTGTGCCTATGCTGAGGGGCGAGCGTGTGCTGGGTGTGATCGTTCTCCAGCATTACACCATCCCCAACGTCTACGATGAGTCCCATCAGGTCTTGTTGGAGACCGTCGCCAGCCAGGCGGCCATCGCCATTGAGAACGCCCGATTATACGATCAGGCGCAGCGAGAGATCGCCGAGCGCGAGCGGGCAGAGGAAGAGTTGCGGGAGTACCAGGAGCACCTGGAGGAACTGGTGGAGGAGCGTACCGCCGATTTGCGAGAAAGCGAGGAGCGATACCGCACTCTGTTTGACGGCGTTCCGGTGGGACTCTACCGGACCACACCGGCAGGACAGATTTTGGATGCTAGTTTGGCTGGCGTGCAGATGCTGAGCTACCCAAGCCGAGAAGAGCTGCTGGCGATTGGCTCAACCAGCCTCTACGTGGATCCCGAAGAGCGTGTGCGGTGGCAGGCGTTGATGGAACGAGAGGGAGTCGTGCGCGATTTTGAAACCCAAATGTACAAGCACGATGGCACAGTCATCTGGGTCAACAACACTGCGCGGGCCGTTAGAGATGAAGGGGGCCGGGTGCTGTACTACGAAGGAAGCCTGGAGGACATCACCGAACGCAAACGAGCGGAGGCGGAGTTGCAGAAGTACCAGGAGCACCTGGAGGAACTGGTGGAAGAGCGCACCGCTGAACTGCGGGAAAGCGAACAACGGTACCGCACCCTGTTTGACGGTGTCCCGGTGGGGCTCTACCGCACCACGCCAGCAGGGCAGATCCTGGATGCCAATCTGGCTGCGGTGCAGATGCTAGGTTACCCCAGTCGGAATGATCTGCTGGCGACCAGCACGATCAGCCTCTTCGCCGACCCCATGGAGGCTGCGCGGGCGAGAGTGTTGCTCGACAAGGGAGAGATCGTGCGCGATTTTGAAATGCGACTGAACAGGTATGACAACACAGTCATCTGGGCCAACTACGCCGCGCGAGCCGTCAGAGACGAAGGTGGTCGGGTTCTGCACTACGAAGGGAGCATGGAGGACATCACCGAGCGCAAGGGATTCGAGGAGGAAATCCGCCGGCAAAAGGAATACTTCGAAGCTCTCTTCGTGAACAGTCCGGCTGCTGCGTTGACCGCCGACCTGGACGCGAAGGTTGTCTCCTGGAATCCGATGGCAGAAAAGCTATTTGGGTATACCCAGGAAGAGGCCATTGGCCAGAATGTGGATGATCTGGTGGCCAATGATCCCAGGATTCGGGAAGAAGCGCTGGATTACACCAAGCAGGCATTCAGGGAGGGCCGCGCTCAAGTCACAACAAGACGTACCCGCAAAGACGGCTCCTTGGTAGATGTAGAAGTACGGGCCTTGCCGGTCGTCGTGGCCGGGGAGATGGTCGCGTATATCGCCATCTATCACGATATCAGCGAGCTTCAGCAAGCCCGCCGGGCGGCCGAGGCCGCCAATCAGGCCAAGAGCGCGTTTCTGGCCAATATGAGCCACGAGCTGCGCACTCCGCTCAACGCCATTGTCGGCTTCACCCGGCTGGTCAAGCGGCGCTCCAAGGACGTCCTACCGCAGAAGCAACTCGACAACCTGGACAAAGTCCTGGTCAGTGCCGACCACCTCTTGGGACTGATCAACGATGTCCTTGACCTCTCCAAGATCGAGGCCGGGCGGACAGAGGTCCAGCCCGTTACGTTCAGCCTGGAGCCGCTGATTGACGCCTGCCTACAGACAATGCGCCCACTGGTCAAGAGCGAGCAGTTGCGTCTGGTAAGAGAGATTGAGGCGGACTTGTCCACGCTTTTCACCGACCGGGACAAAGTACGACAGATCCTGATCAACCTGCTGAGCAACGCCCTCAAGTTTACCGAGGAAGGCGCGGTCACCGTCACTGCCCAACGGCGAGGCGAGACGATCGCCCTCGCCGTGGCGGATACCGGTATCGGCATACCAGAGGAGGCATTGGAGCGCATCTTCGAAGAATTCCAGCAGCTCGACGATGGTACCACCCGGAAGTACGGTGGCACCGGCTTGGGCCTGTCCATCAGCCGCCACCTGGCCCGACTCTTGGGTGGCGATATAACGGTGGAAAGCGAGGTCGGGGTGGGCTCCACCTTCACTGTCACCCTGCCCATCCGCTATACTGTCACCCCACGAGCAACCATCGCTGCGCCCCTTTCCCAAGCGCCATCGGAAACGACAACCACGCAACCAGAAGACGGGCCAGTCGTGTTGGCCATTGACGACGACCCGAACGTGATATACCTCTTGCAGGAGAACCTGGCCGAAGCGGGGTATCGCGTGGTTGGAGCGACCAGGGGCGAGGAAGGTGTACGGAAAGCGCGGGAAATCAGGCCACTTGCGATCATACTGGACATTCTGATGTCCCCCAAGGACGGCTGGCAAGTGCTGCACGAGCTGAAGGCAGATGCGACCACGCGAGACATTCCCGTCGTTGTACTGTCCATTGTGGACAACAGAGAGCTGGGCTATCGGCTGGGGGCTTTTGACTACTTGGTGAAGCCTTTCGACCGCGAGGCGATCCTGAGCACTTTGTCCCGCATCGCTCCGGTCGAGGCAGCGCCTGCTCAGGTTCGTCTCTTGGTGGTGGATGACGACCCAAAAGTAGTGGATTTGGTGAGCCAGCTCCTGGAAGGCGAGGCGTACGACATCCAGTCGGCCGCGGACGGCCAGGAAGCGTTAGAAACCGTTTCTCGGCAGTGTCCCGACATCATCTTGTTGGACCTCCTGATGCCTCGGCTGGACGGCTTTGGCGTGATCGAACAGCTCCGACAGTGTCCTGAACGTGGCGACATTCCCATCGTCGTGCTGACAGCCAAGACGCTAGCCGCTGACGAGCTAGCTCAGCTCCAGCAACGCGTCTCGACAGTTATTCAGAAGCACGCTCTGGAGCGCGAGACGCTCCTTCGTGAGCTGCAGGCCGCGCTGCAGGCATATCGCCAGTAGTTAGGACCGAAAGGATGAGCCTATGAAACGAATCCTGGTTGTGGAAGACAACGAGCTCAACATGGACCTCCTCGTGCAGCTTTTGGAGGACGAGTACGAGGTGCTGACGGCCATGGACGGAGCAGACGGGATCGAGTTGGCCGAACGGGAACGGCCCGACCTCATTCTCATGGACCTCTCACTGCCGGTGATGGACGGGTGGGAGGCGACACGTCGTCTCAAAGCGAACGATGATCTCAAGCACATACCAGTCATCGCGCTGACGGCCCATGCCATGATGGGGGACGAAGCGAAGGCGCGAGCGTGCGGTTGCGATGACTATCTGGCCAAACCGCTCGACGAAGACCTCTTGTTTGAGAAACTGGATCGGTTTTTGGGAGTCGGGGCATGATGGAAGAGCGAGCGAGAATACTCATAGTAGACGACGAGCCGTTCAACGTTGATTACCTGGAGCAAGAACTGGAGGACCTCGATTGCGATACGGTGAGCGCTCAAAATGGGCGGGAGGCGCTGGAGCAGGTCGCCGCGGAAGCCCCCGACGTGGTTCTACTGGACATCATGATGCCAGAGATGGACGGATTCGAGGTGCTGGCCCATCTGAAGGCCGACGAGACGTGGCGAGACATCCCGGTCATCGTCATTTCTGCGCTAGACGACATGCGAAGTGTCGTCAAGGGCATCGAGATGGGGGCGGAGGACTATCTGTCCAAGCCGTTCGACCCGGTGCTGCTGAAAGCGCGGATTGGCGCCTGCTTGGAGAAGAAGCGGCTGCGCGATCGGGAAGTGCGATATCTGCAACGAATCAACCAGGAGTTGGCTCTGGCCTGGCAGATACAGTCTGGATTTCTGCCTCCCGAAATGCCGGCTATCCCTGGCTGGCAACTGGCGGCGAAGCTGAAACCATCCAGAGAGACGTCCGGCGATTTCTACGATCTCATACCCTTACCGAACGGGCGACTAGGGATAGTGATCGCCGATGTGGCCGACAAAGGGATGGGAGCAGCGCTATTCATGGTCCTGAGCCGGACGCTCATCCGCACCTACACCACCCAGTACCACGCGCAACCGGACCTCGTGTTCGAAGCTACTAATCGGCGCATCCTGGCGGACACAGATACAAACCAATTCGTCACCGTCTTTTACGGCATCCTCGATCCGGCCGCTGGCACTTTGACCTATTGCAATGCCGGACACGTCCCACCATATCTTCTCAGCGTACAAAGCGGCAAAGCGGTTCAAACGCTCCGCAGAACGGGGCTACCCTTGGGCATACTCGAGGATGCGGCCTGGGAGCAGGGCACTGTCCAGTTTGCTCCCGGCGACGCCTTGGTGCTCTATACCGACGGCGTCACCGATGCGGGGGATGAGAAAGGGGCATTCTTCGGCCAGGAGAGGCTGCTGGAGGTGGCGGAAGCCAACCGGGGGCAATCGGCTCAAGATGTGCAAGTGGCTCTTCTGGCTGAGGTTCACGAATTCGTGGGCGACGCGCCCCAGTTTGATGACATCGCCTTGATGGTCGTCGTTAGAAGCTCGGCAGCAGAAACTCAGTGATCTGAGCTACAGTTCTTTAGAAAGACATTGCCGCCGAGCGCGTGCGGGGAATAGCAAAGACAACCAACACGTTGGTCGTGCTGCGGAAGCAAGTATTCTTACTGGATTCTGCCCTACTTCATTTTATAAAGATTTTCCCATGGCGGAGAAAGGGATGACTGAGCACCCGCTGAGAGACAGGATTCGCCACTTCACCTACAATGCCCAGGCAACCGAGTTCACCACGATGATGGCAGCCTTTGCTATGATCATCGTGATAGAAGGCGCCTGCTACACTGTTGTCTTTTTGTTTCTGGCCCACGGCCTCGTCAGAGGAATCTGCATAGGGGCGGCAGTGATCGTCAACGTTCTAGGTCTTCTGTTCATATTCTCACCTCTTCTCACCAAACATGCCCTCACCGCCCGTAGTCTCACTCTCCACCTCGGCCATGGGTTCAAGGCCGTCATCCCACGAGACGAAATCAGGTCGGTGGAAAGCATAGACATGATACTGCCCGGCATCCCCGGCCGGGTTGCCTATAATCGGTCTAAGGACATGCTGGTCGCTGCCACGAGCCGCAAAGGTCTCATCCTTATGCAACTCGTTCGCCCCCGCGTCTTCAAGATGTGGCCCTGGTCGAAATGTGAGACCAACCGGGTCTTGTTCAACGTGGACGACCCGCAAGCGTTCCTCCAGGCATTGGATGAGACCTTGCCCGAGGAATCAGAACCTTCAGGGGAAAAACACGTTGTCCCTGCAGTGCCTGACCTGCCAATGGAGACAGATGACAGTGCCATAAGAACTCGCGATCTGACCAAGTTCTATGGGCAACACATTGGCGTGGAGGACTTGAATCTGGCCGTGTCGCGAGGCGAGATCTATGGCCTGTTGGGTGTGAACGGGGCGGGCAAGACCACGACCCTCAAGATGCTCGTAGGGCTCATGCAGCCCACCCGAGGTCACGCAGAGCTTTGTGATCTGAACATCCAAAAGGAACCGGTGCGGGCCAAGGCGTGCTTGGGTTACCTGAGCGAGACGACCATCATCTATGAAAAGCTAACCGGCCGAGAGTTCCTGGAGTTCATGGCCGAGCTCCGAGGGATAGACACAGCTACGACGACGAAGAGAATCCACGAACTGTTGGTTGCCCTTGACCTCGTCGAGTGGGCTGACCAGATCATTCGCGTCTACTCTTTCGGTATGCGTCGCAAGATCGCCCTGGCCGGGGCGGTGATCCATCACCCCGATGTGCTCATATTGGATGAGCCTTTCAGTGGATTGGATCCTAGAAGCAGTCGTAGCGTCAGGGATTATCTAAGGCAGGTGCGCCGCGAAGGGACGACGATCCTGGTGTCCACGCATAATCTGGCCATTGCCGAGGAGATCTGCGACCGCATCGGCATCATTGATCAAGGCCATCTCATTGCCGAGGGGACAGCGCCAGAGTTGCGCCACCGGGCACAGATGGAGGGGTCCAGCTTGGAAGACGTGTTCCTTCGGTTGACGGCGGAAGCGGACAGCGCGACAGTCGTGTCTGGAACGTGAGAGGACGGGCAGGGCAGTGAGAGAGGTGTTGATCATCGCAAAGTACCGCTGGCGCGGGGTGCGGAATGACCTGGCGAGGAGCTCTAGTCAACGGGCTTCAGCCGCCTTCGTGATCACCCTGAATCTCTTTGGGGCTTTTTTCGCCTATCGAGGGTTCGCGAAGCTCTTGGAGAGCTGGTCCTCTCTGGGGAACGATGAGTTTTTCGCCAGGAGCATCTTGCTTCTGCTGAGCATCCTGGGACTTGCCTATCTCCTCAGCCTGATCTCGTCGGCCAAGGAATTCCTGGGGAGTCCCCAGATACCCCTGCTGCTGGTTGCTCCCGTAAAACCTTCTTCTCTCTTGTGGACGAAATATCTCGCCATCCTCGCCGACCGCAACCTGGAGATGACTGTCATCGTCCTCGGAATGCCCTGTCTGATAGCCATGCACAGAGCGGGGCTTGCCCAAGCCCTCTATCTATTCCCCCCTTTCTTCGCCGGCGCACTTTTGGCCAGTATGTCGTCGGTGGCCACTGTTCTCCTCGTGGCTCGATACGTTTGGCAACGGCGGAAAGTCGCTCTTGGAATCGGGGGAGGTCTTCTGATCTCGCTGTTGGCGTGGATTGTGCTGGCTGCGGGCACCGAGCCCGTTGGCCTCGCGCCTGAAACCGTACTCGGTCCTCTACAGGGCTGGTACACCGAGTTCACCTCCAGGCCACTCTTGACAACCGGGACTCTAACGCTGGCGCTCCTGGCCATCCTTTGGAGCTTGACCTGGTTTCTGGGTCGAATCTACGCGCCTGCGTGGTCCAGGTTACAAGAGACGAGACTGGTGAAGCCAGGGTTGGCCAGAGGGACGAAAAGGCGGGCATCCCATTTTGTGCGCCATCTCCTTTCCCCCTGGCAGGGTGCGACGGGGGCCATCCTTCTCAAGGACTGGCGAACGATGGCGCGCAGTCCCTTGTTCCCCATTCGGGTGCTGGGTCTGCTTTTGACTTGGGCCATGTTTTCGGTCGTGAAGGAACGTTTGGCTGTTCAAAACCCGCTGGCTGCTACTCCTATCATTGTGGCCTACGTGCTTTTGTGCCTGCAAGCCATGGTGGTCGAGCCAACCGCCAATGCTTTTGCCGGTGAGGGCAACCGTCTATCGCTGATATTGACCGCACCATTGAGTCCCAGGCAGCTCCTCCGTGCCAAGCTGGTCGCTCAGTTGGTCCCTGCCCTGCTGGCCAGCGCCGTTTCCACATTCGTCGTGGGTTTGCTTGTGCCGCTACCCTGGCCTATGGTCGGACTCACGGCTCTATTGGCCTGCTTTGTCACAGCCATCAATGCCATCTTGCTGGTGAGCGGAAGCGTCGTAGCTACTGACCTGTCCACCGGTGTCTCAGGCGTTCTTGAAGAGATCCTCTTTGAGGAAACGATGGTTTCGCCCATCGCAGCGTACCGGATGGCTCTGGCAGGAATCAGCCTGGTTTTCCAGGTAGCCAACGTGGTCTTGCTTGCCCTACCGTACTGGTGGGGGAGAGGGGGCGGCTCCCTCAATAGCGTCTTCTGGGTGGGTCTGGTGGCGGCTTTCTTGGCTTTGAATGGCGCAACCGCTTTGGGGGCATTGCGAGTGGGGGTGGCAGGTCTAAGTCGTCTCACCAAGTGAGCCCATCGCTACTTGACAGATACACAGAACCGATTATGCTTAATTCCACAGAGCGGTTTCAGATTTGCCATCTGATGACAT
>CAYMKL010000154.1:0-14854 GCA_964390805.1 uncultured Anaerolineae bacterium
GGCGCGGCGCAATGTCCTGTTGGTTGATCTGGAAAGGCTGGATCGCGACCTCACTTGTAGACAAGATAGCTCACCCAACACGTCATCCTATTGCTGAAGAAGCTGGGCTACACCGAGGCCGACTTCCAACGCGATGTGCGGCTGGAAGCCAGGCGCAAGGGAGAGCTGGTGCAGGATGCCTTTGCCCTGCTGGTACGGGTGTACGGCAAGTCGCGCATCGTGGCCGATGTCATCGAGGATGCTACGCCAAGCAGCGCCGAGCGGCGATTATTGATGGCCGGCCTGCTCGAGGCCGGAGCGACGGGGAAGGCCCAAAGAGGAGTCCCCACCTGAGCGGGCGTAGTCAGGCGATGCGGTACGCCATAGCTCACGGGTTGGTGAGTGCCTCTCCGGAGGAATAATACGCTCTCACAGAGAAAAGGCCACCTGTGTCAATCCGTCAGTCACACAGATGGCCTCTTGTTACCACCAAACGAGTTGAACCTCGCCCCACAGGGCAGCTCTCTCTCTGGACCCCGATGTCACAAACACGGGGGAACGGCGCTTCGGTCATCGCTGAATAAGCCTCTTCCTTACCTCCACTTAGCCTTTTCCTTACTCCATATGCGCCTTTTCCTTACCCCAAATGCGCCTTTTCCTTACACGACCATACTCCTTTTCCTTATGCAAAATCAAGGGCTTTGACTATTGCGGTTTGATCAACTATTTGGTATAATATACATGAAAAAGGGACTACAGAGCCTTGGCTCCAATAGTCCCCACACCTACTCCTGAATGGCCCAGGAGCAGGCTAGGGAATTGTAGCACAAAGCCGCTTCCTGGGCAAATGGAGGCGGCTTGTTCTGTCTGTGGTCATCCTTACCTCAAGTGCCTGGCGATGAGGCAGAACAGGCCAAGTTCTACCCAGATTCATCCGTACCATTGCAGTAGTAGGAGGAAGCCATGGACGTCTTCGCCCTCCGTAACCAACTCATCCAAGACTATGCTGACTACATCAAGAGTTTCATCAACATCAGTGACGAGCGCATCCAGGATCATGTTGATCGCGAACTGGAGGAGGGCCTGCTCTGGCCCGACCCATTGCTCCAGCTAAACCCCAACTTCGAACCCGGACCCCGGATTGACGACCTGGTCAACGACGGGGCGTTGCACCCTCAATGCCATGACATCTTCCGCATCAAACCCACCGACGAACCTGACAAGCCCCTTCGGCTCCACAAACACCAGGCCGATGCCATCGAGGCCGCCAGTTCCGGCGACAGTTACGTTCTGACCACCGGCACCGGTTCGGGCAAGAGCCTGGCCTATATTATCCCCATTGTGAATCATGTCTTGCATCGAGGTAGCGGCAGAGGCATCCAGGCCATCGTTGTCTATCCCATGAACGCGCTGGCCAACAGCCAGTTCAACGAACTGGAGAAGTTCCTATGTCGTGGCCTCCCTGCAGGGCAGCCACCGGTCACCTTCCAACGCTACACCGGTCAAGAGTCTGACGAGCAGAGACAAGCTATCATCACCAGCCCACCTGACATCCTACTGACCAACTATGTGATGTTGGAACTACTGCTAACCCGTCCCCATGAGCGCAACATCGTGCGGGCCGCCCGAGGGCTGCGATTCCTGGTGTTGGACGAACTGCACACCTACCGCGGCCGGCAGGGGGCTGACGTGGCGTTGCTGGTGCGGCGCGTGAGAGAGGTGTGTGCCTGCCCTCACCTGCAATGCGTGGGGACGTCGGCCACGCTGGCCGGAGGTGGGACCTTGGCCGAGCAGCAGAAGGAGATCGCTGAGGTAGCCAGCCACCTGTTTGGGACCACCGTCAAGCCCGCGAGGATCATTGGGGAGACTCTGCGTCGGGCCACACCAGAACGCGACTTGACCGATCCGGCGTTCGTGGGCGAGTTGACTGAACGGATCAGCGACGCCCAGCGGCAGCCCCCAGATGATTACGATGCCTTCGTAGCAGACCCACTCTCCATCTGGATCGAATCCACCTTCGGTCTAGCAGCAGAGCCACAGACTGGACGCCTGCGCCGCGCCACACCTCTCAGCATCACTGGCCCTGAAGGGGCGGCTGGCCAGTTATCTGATCTGACTGGCATCCCTGTGACACGCTGCGTGGAGGCGATTCAAGAGGGACTCCTGGCCGGCTACGACGTTCCCGACCCAGAAACCGGTTTCCCCACCTTCGCCTTCCGCTTGCACCAGTTCCTCAGCCGCGGTGACACAGTTTACGCCTCGCTAGAAGCCCCGGAGCGGCGCTACATCACCACCAGCGGCCAGCAGTTTGTCCCCGGTGACCGCCAGCGAGTTCTGCTGCCCCTGGCTTTTTGTCGCGAGTGTGGGCAAGAGTATTACACCGTGCGCAAGCGGG
Source organism: uncultured Anaerolineae bacterium (assembly GCA_964390805.1). GTDB lineage: Bacteria > Chloroflexota > Anaerolineae > VGOG01 > VGOG01 > CAYMKL01. The sequence continues at coordinate 2,375 of CAYMKL010000154.1, forward strand.
TAGACCCGGAAACCCAGGTGGCGGTCTTTTTGCCCCGGGACCTGACCGATCAGACCGGCGAGGAGGATGAGGAAAGCGGCTTCCTGTATGACAATCCCAGCAACCCCTGGCCAGAAGATGCGGACGAAGTCATCGAGCGATTGCCCGACGACTGGTTGGAGTCGGCCAAGGGCGTTCTGCGCATTAAGCGGGCCCGCCGCCCTAGACTACCCCAGGCTGTGCGCCTGAGTACCGGGGCTGAAGAGGATGAACACGGCACCGAGTATCGCTTCGTCAAAGCGCCATTTCCTTTTTGCTTGAACTGCGGCGTTGCCTACAATCCCCGTCAGCGTTCTGATTTCGGCAAGTTGGCCACCCTCGCCGCTGGAGGGCGCAGCACCGCCACTACGGTGCTCAGTCTCTCTGCCCTGCGGGCGCTGCGCTGCGACGAGACCCTGGAGCGCAAGGCGCGCAAGCTCTTGAGTTTCACCGACAACCGCCAGGATGCGTCGCTTCAGGCCGGTCACTTCAACGACTTTGTAGAGGTGGGATTGTTGCGCGCGGCCCTCTACCGGGCCGTGCGCGAGGCTGGCCCGGCCCGGCTGACCCACGAGGAACTCTCTCAACGTGTTTTCGAGGCGCTGGCTCTCCCCTTTGAGTTGTACTCCACCGACCCGACGGTCAAATTCCAGGCCCGCGATAACACCGAACGCGCTTTGCGGCAAGTGCTGGCTTACCGTATCTACCACGATCTGCGGCGGGGCTGGCGAGTGACCGCGCCCAATCTGGAGCAGATTGGTCTACTGAAGATCCGCTACGCATCCCTGGAGGAACTGTGCGCCGAGGAGAGCGAGTGGCAAAGTTGCCATGCAGTTCTGGTCACTGCCTCACCCGCTGAGCGTGCCCGTGCGGCCCAGGCCCTACTGGACTCCCTACGACGCGCATTGGCAATCAAGGTGGACTATCTGGACACCATCTACCAGGAAGGCATCCAGCAGGTCAGCAGCCAGCGACTCCAGGAGCCCTGGGCCATTCACGAGAATGAAAGCATGGAGAACAGCGCCATTGCCTTTCCTTGTTCTAGAGAGCGGCGCGATTGGCGGGGCAACATCTTCATCTCGGGGCGCAGCGGGTTCGGCCTCTACCTGCGGCGGAGGGGAACCTTTCCAGCTTACAACGAGAAGCTTACAGTGGCAGACACGGAAACCATTATCCGCCAGCTTTTCGAAGTGTTGCGCGTCGCTGGTCTGGTCGAAGTGGTGCGGGGAGCGCGGGATGACGAGGATGTACCCGGCTATCAAGTACCGGCATCGGCCCTGATCTGGCTGGCGGGTGACGGCACGAAGCCATTTCATGACCCGATTCGAGTGCCGCGCCAATCCAGCGTCGTAGCGCGGATCAATCCATTCTTCGTGGACTTCTACCAGAACGTGGCTGCCCAACTGCAAGGCATTGAGGCCCGCGAGCATACTGCCCAAGTGCCCTATGAGAAACGCCAGGAGCGTGAGGACCGCTTCCGCAAAGCTGATCTGCCAGTACTATACTGTTCGCCCACCATGGAACTGGGGGTGGACATCGCCCAGCTCAACGCGGTCAACATGCGCAACGTGCCCCCTACCCCAGCCAACTATGCCCAGCGCAGTGGGCGCGCCGGGCGCAGTGGCCAGCCGGCCCTGGTCTTCACCTACTGCACCTCGGGCAGCCCCCACGACCAGTATTTCTACAAACGCCCCGATCTGATGGTGTCGGGCTCCGTGGCTCCACCTCGATTGGACCTGGCCAACGAGGATCTGGTGCGCGCCCACGTGCACGCCGTCTGGCTGGCCGAGACCGGTCTCTCACTGGGTTGGTCGCTCAAGGATGTGCTCGACTTGTCGGGTGATGACCCATCCCTTGATCTACTTCCTTCGGTGCTCCAGAGCATCAAGTCTGCATCGGCCCGACAGCGGGCCGGCCAGTTCCTGGCGGACATTTTTGAGACTCTGGAGGACGAACTGCTCCAGGCCGACTGGTATACCGAAGGGTGGTTGCAGAAAACGTTGGCCCAGGTGGAACAACAGTTTAATGGAGCCTGTCATCGTTGGCGGGGACTCTACCGGTCTGCACTGAGACAGCGAGCGCACCAGCACAAGATCATCCAAGACGCCTCGCGCAGTGCCAGCGACAAGCGCCAGGCCAAGCGACTGCGGGCCGAAGCGGAAGCCCAAATGGAGCTTCTCACTGGCGGTGACGACCGGGGCCTGTATCAATCCGATTTCTACAGCTACCGCTATTTCGCCAGCGAAGGCTTCTTGCCCGGCTACAGCTTCCCTCGCTTGCCCCTTTCGGCCTACATCCCCGGCCGGCGGCAGCCCAGAGGCAGCCGCAACGAATTCCTCTCACGGCCTCGCTTTCTGGCCATCTCCGAGTTCGGCCCCCGCAGCATCCTCTACCACGAAGGCTCGCGCTACGTGATCAACAAGGTGATCATGCCCGTGGAGGAGGACCTGCTGACCACCAGCGCCAAGTTCTGTCCCCAGTGTGGGTATCTTCATCCCATGGTGGGCGAATCGCCAGGGCCGGACTTGTGCGAATACTGCCACGCGCCCCTTGACCATCCCCTACACGCTCTCTTCCGCCTGCAAAACGTGTCCACCAAGCGCCGTGACCGCATCAACTCAGACGAAGAAGAGCGCACCCGCATGGGGTACGAGATCAAGACCGGGGTGCGCTTTGTCGAGCATGGCGACCGCCCGGGCCGTCGCGTGGCGGCTGTGCAGAATTCTGATGGAGCCGAGATGATGCGCCTGACCTACGGCCACAGCGCTACTCTCTGGCGCATCAACCTGGGCTGGCGACGGCGGCGGGACAAGGAGGTGCGCGGCTTTGTCCTGGACACTGAACGGGGTTACTGGCAGCGCAACCAGCAGGCGATTGACGATGACCCTGAAGATCCAATGAGTCCCAGGACGGAGCGGGTGATCCCCTTTGTGGAAGACCGGCGCAATTGTCTGCTGATTGAACCTATAGGGCGGCTACCTACCGAGGTAATGGCCTCGTTGCAGCCGGCCCTAAAGAACGCCATCCAGGTTCTCTATCAACTGGAGGATAACGAGCTGGCCGCCGAGCCGCTGCCCACGGCCGACGAACGCCGCCTGATCCTCTTGTACGAGTCGGCAGAAGGAGGCGCGGGGGTGCTGCGCCAGTTGCTCGCCCGCCCTGATGCCCTGGCCGAGGTAGCGCGGGAAGCCCTGCGTCTCTGTCACTTTGATCCTGACACCGGCGCGGACCTGCGCCGAGTACGCGGGGCCAAAGAGGATTGCGAGGCCGCCTGCTACGACTGCCTGATGAGCTACACCAACCAGATGGACCACGAACTGCTCGACCGCCAGTTGATCCGAGATCTGCTCCTGCAATTGGCGAATAGCACACTAAAAGCCAGCCCTGGCCCGGCGACGCGAGCGGAACACCTTCGCACCCTCATGGCCCTGTGCGAGAGCGACCTGGAGCGCGACTGGCTTGACTTCCTAGAGGCGCACAACCTGCGCCTGCCCGACGTCGCCCAGAGGGCCATTGAGCCCTGCCACACCCGGCCAGACTTTCTCTACGGCGACCACTCTGTCGCCATCTATGTGGATGGCCCTGCCCACGACCAGCCGGATGTTGCCGCCCGCGACGCCGAGGCAACCAACTGCCTCATGGACCTGGGGTACACCGTGATCCGCTTTGGCTACCGGAAGGAACAGTGGGAAGGTATTTGCGCGGAGCACGCATACGTTTTTGGAAAGCTGGAGGCTGCAGCCTAACCCATGCCCTACACCACCGGTTCCCTAGTCAAAACCCGCGGCCGCGAGTGGGTTGTCCTACCTGAATCGGGCGACGACTGGTTGATCCTGCGCCCTCTTGGCGGCACCGACCGCGAGATCGCCGGCATCTACTTCCCCCTCGAAGGCGGCGACGTCCAGTCTGCTACCTTTGACCTGCCGGACCCCGACCGCCCCGGCGACTTCAACTCCTGCCGCCTGCTGCGGGACGCCGTGCGCCTAGGCTTTCGCTCCAGCGCTGGCCCGTTTCGCTCTTTCGCCCGGCTCAACGTCGAGCCCCGGCCCTACCAGTTGGTGCCGCTGCTCATGGCTCTCAAGCTGGACCCGCTGCGGCTGCTCATTGCCGACGACGTCGGCATCGGCAAGACCATTGAGGCCGGGCTGATCGCCCGCGAATTGCTCGACCGGGGTGAGGTGCAGCGCCTGGCGGTGCTCTGCCCGCCTCACCTGGCCGAGCAGTGGCAGGCCGAGTTGCAGAGCAAGTTCCACATCGAGGCCGAACTGGTGCTGCCCAGCACCGTCACCCGGCTGGAGCGCCACACCGCCGTGGGCCAATCCCTGTTCGACCTCTACCCCTACGTTGTCGTTTCCACCGAGTACATCAAGTCCAGCCGTCGCCGCGCCGACTTTGTGCGCGCCTGCCCAGAACTGGTGCTGGTGGACGAGGCCCACACCTGCGCGTTTTCGGCCGACCAGCGTCGCGGCCGCCATTTGCGCCACCAACTGTTGACAGAGCTGGCCCAGGATCAGGGCCGGCACCTGATCCTGGTCACGGCCACACCCCACAGCGGCCACGAGGGCGCTTTTCGCTCCCTGCTGGGATTGCTCAAGCCTGAGTTTCTGGATCTCCCCGAAGACCTGACCGGCCCCCAGAACGAGCGCCATCGGCGGGTCGTGGCCGCCCACCTGGTGCAGCGCCGACGGGCGGACGTGCGCGCCTACCTGGACGCCGACACCCCGTTCCCAGAACGCGAAGACGCCGAGGAGACCTACACCCTCACCAACGAATACAAGAAGCTGTTCAATACCGTCCTGGCCTACGCCCGAGAACGGGTGCAGGACGAGACCGGCCCCCACTACCGCCAACGGGTGCGCTGGTGGTCGGCTCTGGCGCTGTTGCGCAGCCTGGCCAGCAGCCCTGCCGCCGCCGCTGCGACGCTGCGCACTCGCTCCAGCACCGCCGACACCGAAAGCCCCGAAGAAGCCGACGCCATCGGCGAGCGGTCGGTGCTGGACCTGGACGATGTGGACACGGCCGAGTTCCTGGACGTCGCCCCCGGCGCCCAAGAGGGCGATGATCCCTCCCCCCCGACTTTGGGGGGGACTGAGGGGGGGCGCGAGCGCCTGCTGCGCCTGGCCCGCCGCGCCGACGCGTTGCGTGGCCCCAAGCAGGACGCCAAGCTGCGCCATGCTACTGAGTTGGTCAAGATCCTGCTCCAGGACGGCTATAGCCCCATCCTCTTTTGCCGCTTCATCCCCACCGCCGAGTACGTGGCCGAGGAGCTACGCAAGGCGCTTCCCAAGCGCGTCGAGGTGGCTGCCGTGACTGGCCTGCTGCCGCCAGCGGAGCGGGAGCTACGGGTGGAGCAGTTGGGGCAGCATCCTCAGCGGGTGCTGGTGGCCACCGATTGCCTGAGCGAAGGCATCAACCTGCAGCAGCATTTCAACGCCGTGATGCACTACGACCTGAGCTGGAACCCCACCCGCCACGAGCAGCGCGAAGGACGGGCGGACCGCTACGGTCAGGCCAGCCCCACCGTGCGCGCCCTGACCTACTACGGCACCGACAACCAGATAGACGGCGTGGTGCTGGACGTGTTGCTGCGCAAGCACCGAACCATCCGTAACTCGCTGGGCATCTCCGTGCCGGTCCCTGGCAACACCAGCGAGGTGATTCAGGCATTGATGCAGGGCCTGTTGCTGCGGGGTAGCAGGGCCGATGCCCGGCAGTTGGCGCTTTTTGACCTCTCAGCCGCCGCTTACCAGGACTTGCACACCCGCTGGGACAATGTGACGGAGAAGGAGCGGCGCTCTCGCACCCTCTTTGCCCAGCGCACCATCAAGGTGGACGTGGTGGCCCAGGAATGGCAGGCCGTACGCCAGGCCATCGGCACGGGCGTGGATGTCCAGCGCTTCGTGGAAGAGGTGGTGACCGTCCACGGCGGCGCGGTGGCCCACAAAGCCAAGCACCTGGAGGTGCACCTGCCCAACCGGGCGGCCATCCGCGAGGCATGTGGCGGACAGGAGAGCTTCAAAGCCCGCTTCGAGCTGCCCGTGTCCGACGGCGTGCTGCACCTGACCCGCACTCACCCCATCGTCGAGGGCCTGGCCGCCTACGTGATGGACGCCGCGCTGGATCCGTTGCTGGAGGGCCTGGCCCGCCGCTGCGGCGCGATCCGCACCCGCGCCGTTGAGCAGCGCACCACGCTGCTGCTGGTGCGCCTTCGCTATCACATTCTGGCTCAAAAAGGGGACGACGAGACGGCACTGCTGGCTGAGGATTGTCAACTGCTGGGCTTCACCGGCGCGCCGACCGCCGCCCGTTGGCTCTCGCCCGACGAGGCCGAAGCTTTACTCGACGCCCAACCTGCGGCCAACATCACCCCCCAGCAGGCCACCGCCTTCATCCAGCGGGTGGTGGACGGCTTTGAGCACCTGCGCCAGCCCTTGAACGAGGCCGCCACGCAGCACGGCCAGGAGTTGCTGGACGCCCACCGACGGGTGCGCCGGGCCAGTCGTGCCAAGGGCGTCCACTACGACGTCCGCCCGCACCTGCCGCCGGATGTGTTGGGAGTTTACGTCCTGCTGCCGGTAACGACATAGCACGCATGCAGGCTCCAAAGCCCGTCCCCGGGCGACTTGGCGGGTCAAGCTCACCCTCTTACCGTAGCGGGAGTCCCCGAAGACGACCCGGGGACGGGTCTTACGAGCATTTGAGCTTGATTCACGTTGTTACGTCTTAGGCAATGTCAGTAAGTTAAGGGGTATACCCCAGACCTGACAGGTTTCACAAGTCACTTCTCGACGCAAATGTGCCCAGGATCGGGCCGAATCTAGATGAAAACGACACCTTCTAGAAACCTGTCAGGTCTTAGCACGGAGCATGTATGAGAACCGTATCTCGCACCACCTTCACCACCGTCAAAACCGAGGGCGCTATCCTGCCCGCCGACTTGCTGCAACGGATTACCGAAGGCAAGGGGCTGGACGGGCTGCGGCCAGAGGACTACCATCTGCTGCCCAACGAGCGGCTCAACGAGGCCATTAACCGCTCCTGGAACCGCTGCCAGAGCGCGTGGGCCAGTTTTGACCAGCAACGAGGCCGCCTGCCCGCCACCGACACCGGCACCACCCTCACCCGCCAGCGCTGGCTGCTCATCCTCTTCCAGGAGCTAGGCTACGGCCGCTTGCAGTTCGCCGGAGGTCTGCCGCTGGACGGCGCCACCTACCCCATCAGCCACTCGTGGGGCCACGTCCCCATCCACCTGATCACTTTTCGTCAAGACCTGGACCGGCGCGGCGAGGTGCGGGGCGCGGTGAAGCGCAGTCCCCACAGCCTGCTGCAAGAGTTCCTCAACCGCTCCGACGACCACCTGTGGGGCTTTGCCAGCAACGGCCTGCGCCTGCGGGTGCTGCGCGACAACGTCAGTCTCACCCGCGCCGCCTACGTGGAGTTCGACCTGGAAGCCATGATGGCCGGCGAGCTCTACGCCGACTTCGCGCTGCTGTGGCTGGTCTGCCACCAGAGCCGGGTCGAAGGCGACCTGCCGAGCGAGTACTGGCTGGAGCGTTGGTCCAAAGCGGCGGCGGACCAGGGCGTGCGCGCGCTGGATGCCCTGCGCAGCGGCGTACGGGAGGCCATCGTCGCCCTGGGCCGGGGCTTCCTGGCCCACCGGGCCAATGCCGCGCTCAAAGCTCGTCTCCAGTCCGGCGAGCTGGGCGCGCAGGACTACTACCGGCAACTCCTGCGGCTGGTCTACCGCCTCATCTTCCTTTTTGTGGCTGAGGACCGGGAGCTGTTGCTGCTGCCCGACACGCCCGACGGTATCCAGCGCCATTACGCTGACTTCTACTCCGTCCGCCGCCTGCGCGACATGGCCGAAACCCTGCGCGGCGGCCCCCACGCCGACCTCTACCGCGGCCTGCGCCTGATCTTCACCCTGCTGCGCGATGGCTATCCAGCCCTGGGCCTGCCCGCCCTGGGCAGCTTTCTCTTCTCCGAGCGGGCCACGCCCGATCTGGACGAAGCCGACCTGGCCAACGGCGCGCTGCTGGAGGCCGTCCGCGCCCTGGCCTTCACCATCGAGGGCAAGGTGCGCCGCCCGGTGGACTATCGCAATCTGGGCGCGGAGGAGCTGGGCAGCGTCTACGAGTCCCTGCTGGAACTCCACCCCCAGCTCAACGCCGACGCCGCGGCCTTTGAGCTCGACGTGGCTGCCGGCTCCGAGCGCAAGACCACCGGCAGCTATTACACGCCGGCGTCGTTGATACACTGTCTGCTGGATTCGGCGCTGGAGCCCGTGGTCGAGGATAGGCTGAAGGCCGTGAAACGTGAGGGCGTGAAACGTGAAGAGGAGGCCATCCTCAGCATTAAGGTCGTGGATCCCGCCTGCGGTTCCGGCCATTTCCTCATCGCTGCCGCCCACCGCCTGGCCCGCCACCTGGCCCGCGTGCGCACTGGCGACGACGAGCCTGCCCCCGCCGAGCTGCGCGCCGCCCTGCGCGACGTGGTGCGCCACTGCATCCACGGCGTGGACATCAACCCCATGGCTGTGGAGCTGTGCAAAGTGGCCCTGTGGATGGAGACGCTGGACCCTGGCAAGCCGTTGAGCTTCCTGGATCGCAACATCCAGTGTGGCAACAGTCTCATCGGGGCCACGCCCGCCCTGCTGGACAGGGGAATACCCAACGAGGCGTTCAAGCCGATCACGGGGGATGACAAGGCATATTGCCGCGAGTTCAAGAAAAAGAACCGACAGCAGCGCAGCGGACAGCTCAGCTTCTTGACGCCCGATTTGCAGCCCTGGGAGCGATTGGGCAACCTGGCAGCCAGCATGATGAGCCTGGACGCCATTGAGGACGACACCCTGGACAACGTGCGCCGCAAGCAGGAGATGTACGAGTCGCTGGTGCGCTCGTCGGACTACCGCTACGGGCGGCTGTGGGCCGATGCCTGGTGCGCCGCCTTCGTCTGGAAAAAGACCAAGGAGTTCGCCTACCCCATCACCGAGGAAGTGTTCCGCAACATCGAGCGCAACCCCTTCAACCTGCCCAAGTGGATGGGAGAGGAGATCGAGCGGCTGCGGGAGCAATACCAGTTCTTCCACTGGCACCTGGCCTTTCCGCACGTGTTCTCTATGCCAGCGGCTGGGGAGGAAGCTGAGAACGAGCAGACGGGATGGAATGGCGGCTTTGACGTGGTGCTGGGCAACCCGCCGTGGGAGCGGGTCAAGTTGCAGCAGAAAGAGTTCTTTGCCACGCGCTCGCCCGACATCGCCGAGGCGCGCACGGCAGCCGAACGCAGAAAGCTCATCGCGGCGCTGCCCAAAAACGACCCCGACCTGCACCGAGCCTACCTCAGGGGGCTGCGCAAGAGCGAGGCAGTGAGCAGTTTCCTGCGCACCGGTGGGCGCTATCCGCTTTCGGCCGTGGGTGACGTGAACACCTACCAGGTCTTTGCCGGACTGGCGCGGCAGATCGTGGACCGGCGCGGGCGGGCCGGCATCGTCGTGCCTACCGGCATCGCCACCGATTATTTCAACCGCGACTATTTCGGCGCGCTGGTCAACGGGAAAGAGCTGGCCAGCCTGTACGATTTCGAGAACCGCGAGGGGTTGTTCCCCAGTGTGCATCGTAGCTACAAATTCAGCCTGCTGACGCTGAGCGGGCCGGAGGCCCCGGTCGAGCAGGCTGAATTTGCCTTCTTTGTGCACCAGCCTGACCAACTGCGCGACCCCGAGCGGCGCTTTGCCCTCACGCGCGACGACCTGCGGCGCATCAACCCCAACACCAGCACCTGCCCGGTCTTTCGCACGCGGCGTGACGCCGACCTGACCCGCACCATCTACGCCCGTGTACCGGTGCTGGTGGACGAGGCAGCGGGCGAGAACCCTTGGGGGGTGTCGTTTTTGCGAATGTTTGATATGGCGAACGACTCCAGCCTGTTCCGTACGCGGGAGCAGTTGGAAACCGAGGGTTTTATGCTACAGGGCAATCGTTTCGTACGCGGGGGTGAGGTGCGACTACCTTTGTATGAGGCGAAGATGGCGAACATTTTTGATCATCGGGCTGCCCACGTTGTACTCAGTGATACCGCGACTGTGCGCCAAGGACAACCGAAACGGCTCAATGCACAGAAACATGCTGACCCAGAACTGCTTCCACTCCCACGATACTGGGTGAAACAAGCTGGCGTGTTAGGGCAATTGGGCGACTATGGGCTATCAGGTCTACTTGGTTTTACCGATGTCACCAGTCCCACCAACGAGAGGACAATGCTTGCAACGCTCCTGCCCATTGTTGGAGTTGGTCACACAATGCCCTTGATTTTCCCCTCGACGCACAGCATTGGTTTGCTGGTGTTCTTGGCAAATCTGAACTCATTTGTCTTTGACTACGTGGGCAGACAGAAGGTTGGTGGAATTCACTACACCTATTTCATATTGCGCCAGATCCCTATTCTTCCACTCGACCGCTACGCCCCCGAAAGGTTGGATTTCATCATGCCCCGCGTGCTCGAACTCACCTACACCGCCTGGGACCTGCAACCCTTCGCCCAGGACTGCGGCTACCATGGCCCGCCCTTCCGCTGGGACGAAGAGCGCCGCTTCCTGCTGCGCTGCGAGTTGGACGCCGCCTACTTCCACCTCTACGGCATCCCCTGCGACGACGTGGACTACATCATGGACACCTTCCCCATCGTCAAGCGCAAAGACGAAGCCACCCACGGCGAGTACCGCACCAAGCGCGTCATCCTAGAGATCTACGACGCCATGCAGCAGGCCATCGAGACCGGCCAGCCCTACCAGACCCGGCTCGACCCGCCGCCTGCCGATCCACGGGTGGCGCATCCGCCAAGGAATGAATCTGATGTACTGGCGTGAATGGAGGGCTGAGAGAGAAGCCGATGTTGTATCTGGAGAAGGTGTTGGCGAGTTGATTACGGTTACGGTCATGATCAGAAACTGAAACGAGAGGGATAGATGCTCGCAATCACCTGTCCACACCCAAAGACAACTCTAGGAGGATCCAGTGAAAGTAAAGACAGCAGAACAACTCGTTCGCCAATATGAGGCCGGGGAACGGGATTTCCGTAAGTCCAAGCTGCAGAACGCCGAGCTGGAGGGGGCCGACTTAAGGGAGGTCAATCTAGAGGGGGCCGACTTGACGTGGGCCAACCTGCGCAATGCCGACCTGGAAGGGGCCAGCCTCAGAAAGGTCTGGATGCCCGGGGCCAACCTGCGGAGTGCCAACCTGACGGGAGCCAACCTGGAAGGGGCCAGCCTAAGCGGCGCCATCCTAACCGAGGCCAACCTGCGGAACGCCATCCTGAACGCGGCCCACCTGGAAGGGGCCAACCTATGGAAAGCTGACCTGAGCGGGGCCAGGGTGTACGCGACATGGACAGGAGCTCTCATGCCCAACGGCTCTATAGCTCCATAAAAAAGCCAAGCTAGGCGAGCTCCTTGTCAAAAAGAACGGGATCCGCATGATGGGAGTGGAAGCCGACAACTGGCCCTGCGGCTGCCTGCGACTCGTCAGGTGCGAGCTGGACGCCGCCTACTTCCACCTCTACGGCATCGCCCGCCACGACGTGGACTACATCATGGACACCTTCCCCATCGTCAAGCGCAAGGACGAAGCCGCCCACGGCGAGTACCGCACCAAGCGCGTCATGCTGGAGATCTACGACGCCATGCAGCAGGCCATCGAGACAGGCCAGCCCTACCAGACCTTGCTCGACCCGCCGCCTGCGGATCCGCGGGTGGCGCATCCGCCAAGGGATGAATCTGATGTACTGGTGTGAATGTAGGGCTGAGAGAGAAGCTGACGTTGTACCTGGAGAAACTGCTAACGGGTTAGCGTCCGATTACGGTGATTATGTGGTCAATCCTGTCAAGTCGGAAGGACGTTGCCCGTCCGTTCCGCCTTCGAGCTTGCGAGAGCTTCACGCAACAAATATCCCGTATAGCGTGGTCAAGGAGGAAACAAATGGTAAGAAGGAAGCTATGGTTCTGGAAAGCTGTGTTGCTTTGCGCCATTGTGCCTCTCATCGCCACCCTGCTGCCCTCACTGACCCTCCAGGCAACTCCCGCCTTGACCGACGGCTGGGTGATCGAATGTGTGGACTGCCCCAAGGGGCAGTTCTCGAATATGACAGATCGCAGCCTACGGCTGGACGCCAAAGAGCATCCCCACATCGCCTACGGCGGAGACAACCTGTATTACGCCTGGCACGATGGGGGGAACTGGCACTACGAGACAGCGGATGACTCCCCTAGAGTCGGCACATACGCCTCCTTGGCCCTGGATGGGGACGAGTATCCACACATCAGCTACTACGACAAAACCAACCACGACCTGAAGTACGTCTATCAAGATGCCTCCGGGTGGCACATTGAGATTGTGGACAGCGAAGGGCATGTCGGCTACTACACTTCCCTGGCCCTGGATGGGGACGACTATCCGCACATCACTT
>CAYMKL010000155.1:0-14835 GCA_964390805.1 uncultured Anaerolineae bacterium
TTCCCATATCTGTCAAGTTGGTAAAGATCTTCCCACGAAAGTAGGCTTGAGCGTCATGGTAAAATAGAGGTATCAGAGATAACCAAACTATGGTAGGACTGTGTGGACATGTCGGCTGCTTTCATTGTGTTGATCTTTCGGTAGGCAAGATGATGAAGTGCCCCATGGATCGCTAAATGGTCCCCTGCCGGGTTCATTCCGCGCCGGATATGTCCGCTGCCAGTGCAGAGGAGGTGATGAGAGAAGAATGATGTCCAACCAATACGGCCAAGCACAGTATTGGTTTATAGGCTCTAGCGAACATAAAATTAAAGGAGGAGAACGAATAATGAAGACCCAAAAACATGTACTGGTGTCGGTGCTTGTCATTGCCGCCTCACTTTTGGCGGCTTGCGCCCCAAAGGAAGTCCTTGTGACGGAAGAAGTGACACGAGTCGTCGTAGAGAAAGTGGTAGAGACGGTTGTCGTTGTGGAGACGGTCGTAGTCGAAGGTACACCGCAGGTGGTGGAGAAAGAAGTGACCAGGGTGGTCGAGGTGGAGAAGGTGGTAACAGCGACGCCAGAGCCGGAGGTAACCATCAAGCGCGGCGGCGTATTGAAGGTGGGTGTCGAATCCGACGTGACCCAACTTGATCCGGCATTGATGACGGCATCCAGTGATTACGATTACATGTCGTTGGTGTACGAAAGCCTGACGACGTGGGACCGCGAGTCGCTGCTGGCCAGGCCACTTCTGGCCAAGAGTTGGGAGGTATCAGACGACGGGCTGACCTGGACCTTCCATTTGCGCGATGATGTGACCTGGCACAACGGAGACCCGTTTGTGGCCGGCGACGTCAAGTACACCGCGGAGCGCATCATGGATCCCGAGCTGGGTTCCACCAAAGCATATCTATTCGCAGTGGTTGAGTCAGTCGAGGTCATTGACGACCACACAGTGGCCTTTCACCAGAGCGAACCGTATGGCGCATTGGCGAATGAGATGGCGCGAGAATTCTTGATCGTAAATCAAGAGTTCGTTGAGGAGAACGAAGGGGATTTGACCAGAACCATGATGGGCACCGGGCCATTCATGTTCGAGGAGTGGGTGCCCGACCAGGTTGTCCGGTTGGTGAGAAACCCCAACTACTGGCGAATGGGCGCAGATGGCCAGCCTCTCCCCTATCTAGACGGCCTCGATTGGATGCCCAACGCCGACGCGACGGCACAGATGGCCAACTTCGAGTCGGGAGTGATCGACTTCGTCCGGCGAGTACCTGACCAGGATGTGGACCGTTGCAAGGACGATCCAGGCGTCGTGATGGCTGGCCCGGATTCGTTGTGGTACACGGGCCTCATTTTCAACGTCACCATACCACCCTTCGACGACGTGCGAGTGCGGCAGGCGATTTCCTGGGCCGTTGACCGCGATGAGATTGCCGAAGTGGGGCTGTTCGACAATGCCAGACCCGCTTATGGGGCTGCGCTGCCACCCTGGCACTGGGCAAGCAGCGGCGCTACAACATGGGATCATCGCGATCTGGAGAAAGCCAGGGCACTGTTGGCCGAGGCCGGTTACCCGGATGGGGAGGGCTTCCCCGAGGTCGAAATCCGCGCCGGCATACCCTATCCAGGGCAAGTTACCATGGCTGAAATGATCGCCTCCTACCTTGGGAACCTGGGTATCGAGGCCAAAGCAGCACCAACGGAGTGGGGCACCATGATCAAGGAGATGTATGGTGGCCTTTACCCCATGACGGTCTGCGGTTGGATTTCAACCGGCGACCCGGATGAGCTCTATAGGAAGAACTTCCACTCGCAGGGACCCAGCAACAAGACCAAGTACTCTGACCCAGAAATGGACCGGCTGATTGAGGAGGGCAGGGCGACGTCGAACATGGACGAGCGCGCGGCCCTGTATGCGCAGGTGGAAGAAATTCTTCTGGAGGAAGTGCCCCAGCCGTTCCTGGTGTACCACAACGAGTGGCAGGTTATGTATCCCTATGTGAAGGGCTTTGTCCACATGGCCAACTCCGCCATGATTACCCTGGACGAAGTCTGGCTAGACAAGTAACCACTCACCATCACAGTGCAGCCAGGGCGATGGTTTAGACCATCGCCCTGGCTCTTTCAACAAACGGAAGAGAAGCTCGATGAAGCGTTACTTGCTCCGGCGTCTGGCGTTATCCATCCTGGCCATCTTGGGAGTGAGCGTGCTTGCCTTTTCCGCTATCCGCATCATCCCCGGGGACGTGGTGGACGTCATGCTCGGTTTGGAAAAGACACCGGAGGCTGAAGTCGCACTCCGCCATCGCCTGGGCCTGGACCGCCCCCCCCTTGAACAGTACTTGAGCTGGATGGGGAAGGTGTTGCAGGGGGACATGGGTAAGTCGCTGTTTTCCCAGGAACCCATCATGGACCTTCTGCGCCAGCGGATGCCGGTCACGCTTGAGCTGGTTTTCCTGGCGACCCTGGTATCCATACTGATAGGCGTCCCAAGTGGCATTATCGCTGCTATCAGGCAGTACTCCATCGCCGATCACCTATCTACCCTGGTCTCTATGATCGGCCTTTCAACGCCAGACTTTTGGCTGGCCACCCTGTTGATCCTCCTCTTGTCGGTCACCTGGAAGCTCCTGCCGCCGGGAGGGCTGTGGGTCAGCCCCTTTGAGGATCTGGGGGCTAACCTAAAACGGGCGTTCATGCCCTGCCTGGCGATGGGACTTCCCGGCGCAGCGGTCTACTTTCGAATCACCCGCTCTTCGATGCTAGAAGTGGTCCGAGCAACGTATATGGTCACCGCCTACAGCAAAGGGCTCACTGAAAGAAAGGCCATCCTTTTTCACGCCTTGAAGAACGCCCTCATCCCGGTGGTCACCGTGTGTAGCATGCAGGTCACCTGGCTCTTGGGAGGCCTTTTTATCATTGAGACCATATTCTCACTACCCGGCATGGGGCGGGCCACCGTTACAGCCATCCAAAAGCGAGACTATATCGTGCTACAGGGATCCCTGCTGGCCTATGCTGTCATAGTAATCATCATCAGTCTCTGCCTGGACGTGGTGTACGCCTGGCTGGACCCGCGCATACGCTACGAGAGTGGGGGAGCACCGTGAGAGCGAGGGTGAAGAACATCCGAGATGCAAAGGCTGCTTCCGTCCGGGTGCGCGGGCCTGAGGTGCGACCTGTGTCCCTGTGGTTCGACGCCTGGCGCCGGCTGCGGCGACACAAGCTAGCCATGACCGGCCTGGTGATCATCTGCGTTCTCATTCTGACGGCCGTGTGTGCCCCTCTGATTTCCCCTTATGATCCCATAGAAATGAGCCCCCGCGTCGCATACCAGCCACCCAGTGGCCAGCACATCTTTGGCACCGATGAACTCGGGCGGGATATCTTGAGCCGTGTGATTTTTGGCGCGCGCACCTCGCTGACGGTAGGCATCATCTCCGTCAGTCTGTCCCTGCTGCTCGGCACGCTGCTGGGACTGGTGTCAGGGTACTTTCTGGGCGTTGCCGACCTGGTCATCACACGGCTGATGGATATGCTGTTTGCCTTTCCGGCTATCCTGCTGGCACTACTCTTCATCTCAATCTTGGGAAGCGGCATTGATCGGGTCATGTTGGCGATAGGGCTGGTGTACACCCCGCTCTTTGCCCGCCTGTGCCGGGGGGCGGTGCTGGCCGAACGTGGAAAAGCGTACGTAGAGGCCGCTAGAATGATCGGCTGCGGCAGCACTCGCATCATCGGCCGGCACATTCTACCCAATGTGATGGCCCCCGTGATCGTGCAGGCCAGCCTATGCATGTCCTACGCCATTCGGGCCGAGGCGGCTCTTAGCTTCCTGGGGCTGGGCACGCAGCCGCCAACGCCTTCCTGGGGCGTTATGCTCAGCAAGGGCAGAGGCCTTTTGAACCATTCGCCCTGGTTGGCCATCTGGCCTGGCCTGGCCGTCATGGTCGTGGTGTTTGGCTTCAACGTGCTGGGCGACGGATTGCGGGATGCGCTCGACCCCTGGCTGAAGAGGTGAGAACAGGTGAGGGCGTCGGGGCCAGCCGCCCGCGGCAAGTCAACCGAATTCATCGGAAGAATAACGAAATGAAACCTGATTTCCAAAATCCAGACGTGTTGGTCATTGGTGGTGGCGTGGCAGGTGTAGGCGCTGCCTTGGGCGCAGCCAAAACAGGAGCGAGTGTATTGCTTGTCTCCTTAGAGGGCACGATTGGTGGAGATGCAATTACTGGCTTGCCTCTTCTTGGGGTCTGCAATGCTAGGGGTGAATGGATTGTCGCAGGGGTATTGCGTGAGCTTCTGGCTGCCTGCAAGGAAATGAATGGATATATTGGCCCTGTTTGCGACTGGCGCGCGGTATACGGTGTTTGTGTTGATCCTAATACGTTGCATTTGGCTATTGGTCTTGCGATGGAAACCTACAAGATTCAATTACTGTTGAATACAATGGCCTGTGGAGTCGAAAGTAGTACAAAGCGCGTTATATCTGTATCTGTCGCATGCAAGGACGGCAGGATTATTGATTTCAATCCTGAATTCATCATTGACGCAACTGGGGATGCGAATATTGCCCGTATGGCAGGATTTGCGACTGAGTCAGGAAGCAAAGAAGGGGAATTTCAGCCAATAAGCCTTGTCTTCCGAGTTTGCAACGTGGATTTCGAATCGTTATTGAGCTTTGTTCGTCGCAATCCTGACGAAATCATCCTCGCTGAGAATCCTGCTCTTGATTTGGATCGAACCCGATGCGCACAAAGGGTTTTTGAGCAAGGGTATCCGTATGCTGCCATATCGGCTCAGGGAGCTTTGCTTGGTGACTCAATTCGGGAGCACAATATGTTTCCGTGCTCTGCTGTTTTTATCACTCCTACATCTCTACAGCGGAAAGAAGTTGGCATCAATGTAACGCGGAAAGGAGGTGTCAATCCTTGCAATCAAAAGGAAGTCTCGGATTCATATGTTGTTCTTTGCAAACAAGTCCAAATGGCGTTTAACTTCCTTCGCTCCACCGTGCCTGGCTTTTCAAAGAGTGAGATTTCTGGGATTGCGCATAGGGTTGGGATTCGTGAAACTCGGAGAGTCATTGGAGACTATGTCTTGAAAACCGAGGATGTTCAAACAGGTAAGAAAAGCTGCTATGGAATCGCCAAAGGCGCACATCACATAGATGTTCATGGTGAAGGAACGGAGCAAGTGCGCATTCCTGTTGATGATGGACAGTCGTATGACATTCCATTTGGCTGCATTGTTCCAAAAGGAAGCCGCAATCTGTTAGTAGCAGGAAGATGCATATCCTCAAGCCGCGAAGCAAATGGCTCAGCCCGAATGATGGGAACCAGCATGGCTACAGGTGAAGCTGCTGGCACGGCTGCAGCAATGTGCGTTATCAGAAAACTTCTGGATGTGCATGATTTGAAGGTGAATGATTTGCGTCAAGTCCTGACAGAGCAAGGAGTTATATTGGAAGGAACAAACTGAGTAAACTGTTTCTGTACTGGTTGCCCATTTCCGTAGTACTTTGGTCAGTTGGCAACGTCAGCCAGGTGCTGCCAGCATTCTATTTCATGATGAAAACCCATCCGGCTGGCATCAACTGGCACTCTACCGAGGTGGCCGAAGGGGCTGTCAGCGACCAGGCCCACGAAGCGATGCCAGTGGCTGCCAAAGCAATGACCGCCAGCATGGTAGATCTGCTGGCCAGGCCGGAGTTGCTGGCGGAGGCAGCACGGCAGTTCACCGAGGCTTCGTGGAGAACAAGCTGATCTTTTCCACGGGCGTCCTGACTGGCGTCCCTGTGGGTCGCACCGGGCGCAACAGCCTCGCCCTTCACGACGACGCCTTCTACAGGCATTCTGAGACCATCGCCCAAGCCACCGACATCGGTCTGCTTATCCACGAACGCAGCTTGGCCAATCGGAGGGGAGCAACGGGTATTATCCTCTTCATTCAGCCCCGTTCAGTCTCTTGGGCTGCCACATAAACTCCACGCCCATTTTGAGCAGGAATCTTCCATATGGGGCTCTTGTGATCGTTTGAATCCGCTGCGAGAGCTTTCCGGCACTTCTATGCCCAGCTTCGGGAAGACACTGACGGGAGAGCAGAGATGGCACGCCTGGTAGCATTCATTCGTGCGGGGTAGCGATAATCTAGGTGACTAGCCCTGCTGCGAATACCGATTGATACCATTTGATCTAGAGATTGATACCTTTGCGTATTGCCAATTTGCCGAGAGAATGATATAATGATATATATGGAGCCTGTGGATGGAAAAAGAGAAAGACCTTGCCTGCCGCGTTTTGCGCCTCGAACAGCAGCTTGAATCCTACCCGAAGCTCCAGACCGAGGAGTTGGACAAAATCCGCAAGGCGCTGTCCGACGTGAAGAACGAGATCCTGGCGCTGGTTGCATCGTCGGAGGAGGCAACAGCGTCAGGCAGCAGCTCCGAGGCTTCGATGATGGAGATGGTCTCGGCAGGGGGCTGACGTGACTGAACTGGATTCCGCGAATGTCATTCAGACACCAATTTGAAGAGTTATACCCATTTGCATGGGTTGTCGGTACCTACGGCTCAACCATATTCTCCAAGAAAGGAAGGTGACCTCATGAGCGAACAAGAATTTGTAGAAGTTAGCGAAGCACAGATCGCCGTTCACTGGCAGGAAGAACAGTATTTCTATCCTTCAGCACAATTCATTGCTCAGGCAAATATGGCTGATCCTGCCATTTATGAGCAGTTTGGCTTGGAGAATTTCCCTGGGTGCTACAAGGAATATGCCGATCTGCTGACCTGGTATCAGTATTGGCATACGACGCTCGATACGAGCGATGCTCCTTGCTGGAAGTGGTTTGTTGGCGGCAAGATAAATGCCAGCTACAACTGTGTTGATAGACACTTACCGAAGTACAAAAACAAGGCAGCCATCATTTACGTTCCGGAACCGGAGGATGAACCTCATGTGGCCCTGACTTATCAGGAACTTTACGTCAGGGTGAATGAGCTGGCCGCACTTCTTGGAGATTTTGCCGGGCTCAAGGCTGGCGATAGAGTAACGCTCCATATGCCGATGGTCCCAGAACTCCCGATCACGATGCTTGCTTGTGCCAGACTTGGCGTAATTCACTCTGAGGTATATGGAGGATTTAGTGGCAGAGCGTGCGGCGAGAGGATAGCAGACTCTGGCAGTGATGTCCTGATAACCATTGACGGCTACTACAGGAATGGTAAGCTGCTCGATCACAAAGAGAAATCCGACATAGCCCTCAAGGTAGCGGAAGAAGAGGGCCAAGCCGTCGGTAAAGTCCTGATCTGGCGACGTTATCCTGGGAAATATGTCTCTGAGGCGCCGATGGTAGAAGGTCGTGATTGCTTTATGGACGAGGTGCTTAAGGATTATGCCGGCAAAAGAGTCGATCCTGTTCCTATGCCCGCTGAAGATCCTCTCTTTATTATGTATACCAGTGGGACGACTGGAAGACCCAAGGGCTGTCAGCATAGCACAGGTGGCTACTTGGCCTATGTTACCGGTACATCAAAGTATGTCCAGGACATCCAGCCGGAGGATGTTTACTGGTGCATGGCCGATATAGGGTGGATCACGGGACACTCGTATATTGTCTATGGTCCGCTGGCGCTTGCTGCAACGAGCGTTATGTACGAAGGCGTGCCCACCTGTCCCGATTCCGGACGTCCCTGGAGAATAGCCGAGCAACTTGATGTAAACATATTCCACACTGCGCCGACGACGATACGGATGTTAAGAAAAGCCGGTCCTGATGAGCCACAGAAATATGATTACCAGTTCAAGCACATGACGACAGTGGGAGAGCCAATAGAACCAGAGGTTTGGAGATGGTATTACCACGTCGTCGGCAAAGGCAAGGCCGTCATTGTTGACACATGGTGGCAGACGGAAAATGGAGGATTTCTCTGCAGCACTTTGCCAGCGCTTCAACCTATGAAGCCTGGCAGTGCAGGTCCCGGCGTGCCGGGTATCCATCCAATAATCTATGATGAGGATGGAAATGAGGTTGAACCGGGATCCAATAGAGCAGGGAATATATGCATCAGGAACCCATGGCCGGGGTCATTCCAGACGATATGGGGAGACCGCGAGCGATACGTTTCGCAATATTATGAAAAATATTGCAGGAACAAGGACAGTAAGGACTGGCGCGACTGGCCTTACTTCACAGGTGACGCCGCCATGCAAGCCAAAGATGGATACTATCGAATTCTAGGCAGAGTTGATGATGTCATCAATGTGGCCGGTCATCGGTTGGGCACTAAGGAGCTAGAGGCTGCTTGTCTTCTTGTGCCAGAAGTTGCAGAAGCAGCAGTGGTACCGCTAGCAGATGAGATCAAGGGCCGGGTCCCTGATTGTTATGTGTCTCTCAAGCCGGGCTACAGCCCCAGCAAGAATATGGAGGATGCAGTCACGAAGTCTATCGAGACAATAATCGGGAAGATAGCTAGGCCGAAGCACGTTTATGTCGTACCTGATATGCCTAAGACTCGTTCTGGAAAGATCATGCGCCGCGTCCTGGCGGCGATCTCTAATGGGCGGGACATCGGTGATGTCACGACATTAGCCAATCCAGAAATTGTCAAGGAAATTCAACGAATGGTTCAAGAGTAGCTTCTCAGCCATATGGACATCCGCCTTTGGCTGGCGGCCCCAATGCAGGCGTGACAGTCAAAATCGAATTGCTGCTTCGGGAATACCTTGAGGAGTTGGACTGGAGCCTAGATGCGGCTGTTCCCAGTGAGCGACGACTGCGCGAATTGGGATTGGACTTTGTTGCCAATGACCTCCATGGTGCGATTGTGGCCGGAACTGCGAGATAGCGACTAGCAACGAGGGCATGCGATGAACCGACGTGAGCGCGTTCTGACCGCTTTGCAGCATAAGGAGCCGGACCGCGTCCCGGTTGATCTGGGGGCGATGGACTCGACTGGCATCATGGCCATCGCCTACAACCGGTTGAAGGCGCACCTGGGCATCAACGGGGGACACGCCCGGGTGTTCGACCCCTACCAGCAGGTGGTCATCGTCGAGGATGTGATACTGGAGTGGATCGGGGCCGACGTCAAGCCAGTAATCATCGGGCCCCGCCAGTGGAAACCGTGGCGGTTGCCCGACGGCTCGCCGTGCGAGGTCCCCGAACTGTGGAAGCCTGCGACCCTACCCGACGGCTCGCAGGTCGTCCGCGACGCATCGGGCGCTATCACCGCCCGGATGCCGGCCAGCGGGCTGTATTTCGAGCCGGTGGGCTACCCGCTGCGCGAGGCGGAGACCATTGCCGACGTGGAGCGGCAACGGGCGGCCATCGAGACGGCGGACTGGCCAGGCTTCGCCGACGAGGACTTCGACGACCTGGCGCACAAGGCCCGCTACCTCTACGAGCACACCGACTACGCGCTGATGGGCAACTTCTGCGCCCACATCTTCGCCGGAGCGCAACTGCTGCGTGGCTTCGATGTTCTCCTGATTGACCTGCTCCGCAGCCCGGCGCTGGCTGAGTGTATCATGAACGAGCTGGCTGAGGCTTTCATTCGGCGCTTCGATCGCTACGTCGAAGCGGTGGGCCCCTATGTGCAGATCATCAACGTCAATGACGACCTGGGCACCCAGAGCGCGCCAATGATCTCGCCGCAGCTCTATCGCCAGCGGGTCAAGCCCTACCAGCGTAAGCTATATCAGCACATCAAATCCAAGTTCGACGGCTATCTCTTCCTGCACTCCGACGGTAGCATCTATCCCCTCATCCCTGACCTCATTGAGATCGGGGTAGACATCCTTAACCCGGTGCAGTTCACAGCGGCGAACATGGACACCCCCAAGCTAAAGGCCGAGTTTAGAAATGAACTCACCTTCTGGGGCGGCGGGTGCGATACCCAGCGGGTGTTGCCTCACGGCACGCCGCAGGAGGTGCGCGACGAGGTCAAGTGGCGCATCGAGGAGCTGGCCCCAGGCGGTGGATTCGTCTTCAACCAGGTGCACAACATCCAGTCTGACGTGCCGCCGGCGAACATCGTAGCGATGTACGAGGCGGTAGCAAAGTACGGCAGCTATTAACACGTGATCAGTGATGAAGGGAGAAACTATGCAGAACGCTCTGCTTGTCATCACGTAGCACTAGTCCGAATAACCGCTATGGCCCCTATCTGGGTGAGTTGCTGCGCGCGGAGGGCCTGAACGGTTTCCGCATGGAGGAGACGCGCTGCTCGGTGACGGAAAAGACGCGGGACCTCCTGGAGAGCCACGTCGCCGCAGGCGGACAACTGATTATTCTAGCGCCCGAGACGATCTGGGAGCCGTTGATCGGCCTGACGCCCTTGCCGTCGGGCCTGCTGGATGGCTACCTCAAGCTAGTGATCACCCAGGAAGTGAGGGAGTTTTAGCATGAGACTTCCTCTATATATGGATCGTTGGGAAATGGGACTATCGTCTAGATAGGCGGGAGAGTGTGTCTTTCACACTCTCCTTTTTGCATAGAGCACCGCCGATGCAGGGGGAAATGAAAGCTGTCATCAAGCCTGGGGCAGCTCCAGAGCTAGGAAGCTTGTTTCATCAGCCGCTGTCCTTGACGAAACAAGGGGGCTGTGCTATACTGAGTTTGGC
The DNA here is from genome assembly GCA_964390805.1 of uncultured Anaerolineae bacterium. Classification (GTDB taxonomy): domain Bacteria; phylum Chloroflexota; class Anaerolineae; order VGOG01; family VGOG01; genus CAYMKL01. Next base: position 10,611 of record CAYMKL010000155.1, read on the forward strand.
ACTATACAACCAAGCTCAAAGGAGAGTAAAGCCAATGTCGGAGATGAAGAAGATCCTCGTCACCGGTGCCTGCGGTCAAATTGGCTCCGAGTTGACGATGGAGCTGCGCAGAAGATACGGCGACGAGAACGTCTTGGCCACCGGCCACAAAACAAAGCCCAGCGATAAGTTGTGCGTGTCAGGCCCTTTCGAGTTCATTGACGTCACCAGGAGGGAGACGGTCGAGGAGGTCGTGGAGAGGTACGATATTGACACGATCTATCACCTGGCTGCCCTCCTCTCGGCCATCGGAGAGGCAAAACCCCACCTGGCGTGGGACGTGAACATCAATGGCCTGTACAATGTTCTTGAGATCGCTCGGGAACGCAAGATGACCCGAGTTTTCTGTCCCAGCTCCATCGCCGTCTTCGGGCCAGAGACGCCTCGCGACAACACACCCCAGGAAACGGTGCTGCGTCCTACGACCATGTATGGCGTCACCAAGGTGGCCGGCGAGCTGTTGTGCGACTACTACTTCCATCGCTTCGGCCTGGACGTGCGCGGCGCCCGCTTCCCTGGCATCATCAGCAACGAGACCCTTCCGGGCGGCGGCACCACCGACTACGCCGTGGAGATTTTCTACGAGGCCATCCAGCATAAGCGGTACACTTGCTTCTTGAAAGAAGACACGGTGCTGCCTATGATGTACATGCCCGACTGCATCAAAGCCACCATTGACTTGATGGAGGCTGACCCTTCCAGGCTCAAGCACCACGCTGATTTCAATCTAGCAGCCATGAGCTTCTCCCCCACCGAGTTGGTGGCAGAAATCAAGAAGCACATTCCTGAGTTCACCTGCGAATACGAGCCCGACTTCCGGCAGGCCATCGCCGACTCCTGGCCCATGACCATTGACGACAGTGCCGCCCGTGAGGAGTGGGGCTGGGAGCCAAGCTACGATCTGGCAGCCATGACTGCGGATATGCTGGAGAAATTACGGCAACGGATAGGAAGCGGATAATCGGATAGGAGGCTTAACCATGAAAGAACCATCACCAACCAAAGCCGACTGGCAGGCTCTTTACCAGGCGGCCATAGAATTCAAAGAGATTGAGGCCTGGACCTGGATGTACGATTCGGACGTGTTCGGGGTGCAGGATCCGGCCAGCGGCGAAATCGGCTACTGTTGCATTATGGGCAATCTGGGAGAGATGTTTGCCCTGGCCTTGTACCTGGGCAGCGAGGGCTTGGAAAGCTACATGCGAATTGCATCCGAGCCACCTCCGGATCCTTCCGAAGCCTTTGAAGAGCTCATGCTGCAGAAGTGCCTGATGGCTTCCTTCGCCAACAGAGACGAGCTAAGCAAGGAAGATCGCCAGGTGATCAAAAGCCTGGGCCTGAAGTTCCGAGGGAGAAACGCCTGGCCACTGTTCCGCAGCTATCGCCCGGCATACCATCCCTGGTACCTGACTGCCGACGAAGCCAGGTTCCTCACCCTGGCTCTGCAACAGGCGAGGGAGGTCTGCCTTCGCTTCAGGGAAGACCCCGCCTTGTTCGAGCCACCCCAAGATGAGCTCTGGTTCGACAGGGTGCCGGAGGAAACGGAGGATGGTCTCTCCTGGAGGGACGCCTGGTTGGAGCCTGCCCTGCTGGAAGACGAGTATCTCCCGGACGTGCCTATAGACGAGCTTCGCCTGGCCAGGCTCAAGAAGGCGGCGCAGTTTATGGACGCCATCTGGGAGATGGACTTCTTCCTCTCGCCCACCCCTGTGCAGGACAAAAGAGGCGAAAGGCCCCACTATCCCTACCAGACGCTGGCGGTGGACCAGGCGTCGGGCTTTATCTTTGACACCCACCTGGCCTCCCCTGAAACCTATCTAGAAGAGTTTCCTGTGCGATTTCTAGCTCTGGCCGAAAGGCTAAAGCGACTGCCGGTCGAAATCTGGGTCAAAAGGGAGGACGCCTACGATCTGTTGGAACCCTTCACCTCTCGCCTGGGAATCGAGCTGTATCTGGTGGACGAACTTGAAGCTCTGGAAGAAGCCCAGGCCGCCTTTAGGCAGTTCATGGACCGATGAGGGTGGTAAATCCGTACATTGTACGTGCAGGGTGGCCTCGTTGCCAATCAGGCAGCCATCCCCGCCCTGGTGGGCCACGAGGACGCGGTCTTCTCCGACCGGCTCAACCACGCCTCCATTACTGACGGCTGCCGCCTCTCCAGGGCCAAGATCGTCGTCTACGAACACTGCGACCCTGAGGACGCTGAGCGGGTCATCAAGGAGAATATCGGCCAGTACCGCCGCGGCCTGCTGGTCACCGATGGCGTGTTCAGCATGGACGGTGACGTGGCTCCCCTCGACAAGCTGTACGAGGTCGCCGAGAGGTACGGCATGATCACCATGGTAGACGACGCCCACATAGAAGCCAATAATGGGCGAAGCCGACATCAGTAGCAAATACATCCTGGCTGGCGAACCGGTAGAGTGGGTGCGCTGGCTGCTACAGGACGATACGGCGCAAGTAGAAGAGCGCCTGTCAGGAGAGTTCCAGTTCATTCTGCGCCGCAGTGATGAGCTTTTCCGAGTGCGGGGGCAGCAAGGTCCCTTTGTGCTGGTGCTGGAGGTTCAATTGCGCATAGACTCGCGCATGCCTCGGCGTATGCGGGCCTACGCGGCGCTGGCCGAGGAGAAGTATGACCTGCCGGTCTATCCAGTAGTGTTCTACTTGCTGCCGCCGGCAGTGGGAGTAACATTGCCAGGTTTCTACCACAGCCAGTTCATGGGGTTGACGGCGCACCAGGACTTTCGGGTGGTAGCGATGTGGGAGATGGAAGCACGGCAAGTGCTGGAGGAAGGGATTGTGGCTTTGGCGCCCTTTGTGCCGTTGATGAAGGGTGCAGATAGTGGGACGATTCGGGATGGAGTAAGGCTGCTGCGGGAGCGGGAGGTGGGGGAAGAAGCGGAAGTGGCGTTGGCGCTATTCGCCAGTTTCGTGATGGAAGCGGAGCAAATTCGACAGATTGTGAGGTGGGATATGGCAGTTTTGCGTGAATCACCCTGGTACAATCAGATTCTTGAAGAGGGGCTTCAGCAAGGGCTTCAGCAGGGGCTGATGGAAAGCAGGCGTACACAGCGTGAGAACATTCTGCAGGTCTTGCGGGTTCGCTTCAGGCTATCTCAGCAAGGGGAAAGGCCCCTGGCAGACCAACTGGAGATGATTGACGACCTGGACACTCTGAGAGACCTGTTCACCCACGCCCTGCTGGACGTTACTCTGACTGACTTCAGCACCCAACTGGAGCGGGCGGCGGACGGCTGGTAGCTTCCGTCAACGAATACCAAACGAATAAACGAATGACATCTGCGCTCAGAACTTATTCGTTTATTCGTTGCCTCATTCGTTGACAGGATGCATCAAAGTCCATCTGCTGAACCGCCCACTCCGACGAGCATTGGACGTAGACAACCTTGAAATACTCAAAATCTGTCAAGATTCATCATTAACAAGCCGTATGAAGCGGTTCTGATTTGTGTTATTCGCAACCCTATGCTATAATGACTGCCCCGGAAAAAGGGCAGTCGAGACGCAGTTGGGCCGCTACCACTTATAGGACTAATCCCAAAAAAGGAGCCAGCGGTGATGTCCCACATCCCAGCCCCACGCCCTGAAAAGCGGCGGCGGTTTCGTACGCCTGGCCAAGGGCTATGCGCAACGCCAGTCTGAAGGCGCTCAATGTCGTGAGCGCCTGAGACTGGCGTTTTCCTTTGCCCCGCCGCCAATGGGTGGGGAGAGACATTGTTATTCGAGCCCTCTGGGCGTAAGCTTTCAGAAGGAGGAAATCAAATGCTTCACAACAAAGGCAAGTTCTTATTGCGGGTTGCCGCACTGGTTGGGCTGCTGGCCGGGCTAGCTAGCCCGGCAACAGGCATCATAGAGACTGTGGCCCCCGCTGCCGCATGGGGGGAGCTGGTCTCCCCGGCCGGGCTGCTCAACCCCGACGGCACCCTGGACCTGTCCAGCGGTTTCGAGGGATCGCTGGACCTGCGCGGCTGGGACGTGTTCCTCGACCCGCAGCGCGGGCCGGTGTTCACACTGGCCTCCGCGGTCACCGCCTGGAACGCGCTGCCCAATCAGGGCTTGAACGATCAGGTTCTTGGCCTGGCGGTGTCTGGCACGGACCTGTATGTGGGCGGGAACTTCACCCAGACCGGCGACGGGACGCTGACCAACCTGGGCCGCATCGCCC
>CAYMKL010000156.1:0-5818 GCA_964390805.1 uncultured Anaerolineae bacterium
TTGCTGGCCATCAGGTTCACGTTGTCGGTCAGGTCTTGCCAGGTTCCGGAGACGCCCTCGACGGTGGCTTGGCCGCCCAACTGGCCCTCGGTGCCCACCTCGCGGGCCACCCGCGTCACCTCGTCGGCGAAGCTGCTGAGTTGATCCACCATGACGTTGATGGTGTTTTTCAGCTCCAGAATCTCGCCCCTGGCGTCAATGGTGATCTTCTTGGTGAGATCGCCCTGGGCCACGGCGGTTGTCACTTCGGCGATGTTGCGCACCTGAGCGGTCAGATTGTTGGCCATCAGGTTCACGTTGTCGGTCAGGTCGCGCCATGTGCCCAACACTCCCCGCACCTCTGCCTGCCCTCCCAATTGGCCTTCGGTGCCCACCTCGCGGGCCACGCGCGTCACCTCGTCAGCGAAGCTGCTGAGTTGATCCACCATGGTGTTGATGATGTTCTTCAGCTCCAGGATCTCGCCCCTGGCGTCAATGGTGATCTTCTTGGAGAGGTCGCCCTGGGCGACGGCGGTGGTCACTTCGGCGATGTTGCGCACCTGATCGGTCAGGTTGTTGGCCATCAGGTTCACGTTGTCGGTCAGGTCGCGCCACGTGCCGGAGACGCCCTCGACGTCGGCCTGGCCGCCCAGTTTGCCCTCGGTGCCCACCTCGCGGGCCACGCGGGTCACCTCGTCGGCAAACCTTCTCAGCCGGTTGACCATGGTGTTGATGGTACTGGCCAGGCTCAGGTATTGACCCCGCAGCGGTCTTCCCTCGACTTCCAGGGGAACGTTCTCGGTTAGGTCTCCCTCGGCGACGGCCTCGATGACGTGGCCGATCTCGGTCGTGGGCTGAACCATGTCGTTGATGAGGGTGTTGACCGAATCCACGCAGTCTCCCCACCCGCCGATGGCTTGCCGCAGCCTGGCCCGCTGGGAGATCCGTCCCTCTTTGCCGACCACCATGCCGATCCGCGCCAGCTCACCGTTCAATCCGGCGGCCAGCTCCACCGTGTCGTTGAACGCTTCGGCGATCTCGCCTGCCAGGCCGATTTGATCCGGTGGCATACGCACGGAGAAGTCGCCCTTCCTGAACGCCCGCAGGGAGGCCAGCAGTCGTCTGGCGTCCATGACGTCCACTTCAACTGGCGCCAAGGGATCTAGTTCTGCCGCTTCCAGTGCGGCCACCCGTTGGCGCATTTCGCCCAGTTCATCAATGAGCTGAACCTTTGTCTTTCGTTTGTCGTTCATTTTGAACCTCCTGTTCGGTTTGACATGGAAAACAATTGCCTATGCGTATCGTTCAATGCGCACCTCCTTAATCTGCCTGAATGGGGAGATAGGGAGGTGGGGTAGTGGGGAGAGTTTCCCCATCTCCCCATCTCCCTATCTCTCCACCGGCAACGTCACCCTAAACGTACTCCCTTCCCCAACCATACTCTCCACCTCAATGCTCCCCCCATGCCCCTCCACCAGGGTCTTGACCAGCGCCAGCCCCAGCCCGATGCCTTTGGCCTTGGTGGTGAACAGCGGCTCGAAGAGCTTGTCTAGATTCCCCTCGGGGATGCCAACACCGGTGTCGCTGATGGAGACCCGAACAGACGAGCCAGAGGGGACAGAGGGGACATCTGTCTCTTCTGTCTCTTCTGCCCCTTCTGCCCCCTTTGGTTCCTCTTCCTGCCAGGTGCGTATGATCAGCCGCCCACCATCAGGTGTCCCAGAGGGGGTCGGCAACGTCATGGCCTGGATGGCGTTGAGGATGAGGTTGCCGAAGACCCGATCGAGTTGAACGGGATCGGCCAGGATGGTGGGCAGCGCCTCGTCCAGTTGAGTCTCCACCTCCACGTTCTCCGGCGCGGTGGTACGAGACAGCGCCTCCTGGACGACGTCGTTGACGTCTACCTTGCGTCGCACGGGAGGCTTGGGACGGGCGAAGTCGAGAAGGCTGCTGATGATCTTCTCGCATGTCCCCACTTCCTTATCCAGGATCTCCAGGGTTTCCTTCACCTCTGGATCAGGCGACTCTATGACCATGTTGAGGAAGTAAGCAATGTTCTTGATGGCCCCCAGCGGATTGCGCAGCTCGTGCCCCACCCCGCCGGCCAGTTGGCCTAGCACGGCCAGCCTCTCCTGATGCACCAGTTGCTCCTGAGCGTCACGGAGCTCTTTGGTTCGCTCCTCTACCATATCTTCCAGCCGTTCCGAGTACTCCTTCAGCGCCTCCTCTGCCCGCTTGCGCTCGGTGATGTCAGTTGCTATTCCAAGTATGGCGGTCTCTCCTCCGTATCTTATCAATCTTGTGGCAAGTATCGCCTCGATTCTTCTACCTTCCTTGGTGAGGAGTGCATATTCGTATGGGGGGACCTCTTCACCCCTCATGTGCCTGCCGAAACTTACCTTTATCGAGTCCTTATATTCTGGCGCAATCAAAGTGAGGAAGTCGAAATCAGGGGAGTAAAACTCTTCTCTCGTGTATCCCATAGCCTCTTCGCATCTCTTATTGGCATACACTACTCGGCCTTTCTTGTTGATAAAGATCATGTTTGGCGACCGCTCTGCGAGGGTCCTGAATTGCTCCTCAGACTCCCGTAGCGCCTTGGAACGCTTTTCGACCAACTCCTCAAGGTGGTCGCGGTGTTTCCTCAATTCCTCCGCCTGGTCGTGGGTCTCACCGTAGAGCCGGGCCTTCTCCACACCGATGGCGATCTGCTGCCCCAGAGCCGTCAACAACTCCAGTCCAGCGGGGTCGAAGTAGTGCGGGCTGGCCGTAGCCAAGTTCATCGTCCCGATCAGGCCGGTGGACCCGATCAGCGGCACGACGGCCGCGGATTGGATGCGATCCTTTGCAAGATACGCCTTCAGCGCGCCCGGGTAATCCGCCAGCCGGGCCAGGACGGCCGGCTCGCCCGTCTGCGCCGCCCGCCCGGTCATTCCCTCGCCTAGCTTGAACCGGCTCGCGGCCCCGACCATTTCGTCGCTGAGGCCCCGGTAGGCGACCATTACCAGTTCGCCAGCCTCCTCGTCGAGCAGGAGCATCGCGGCTGCCTCGACGCCGACCTGTCCCAGCGCTTCATCCATGGCCCGGTTGAGGATCTCATCCACCTCCAGCGACTCGTTGACGATGGCGGCCATAGTGTTGAGCGCCGACAGCTCGGCTACGTGGCGTTGCAGCGCTTCCTCCGCCTGCTTGCGCTCGGTGATGTCCCGGAAGACCATGACCGTGCCGATGATGTTCCCTTGCTCATCTCTCATCGGCGCCCCGCTGTCTGCAATGGGCCGTTTGGTGCCGTGTTTCGCAATCAACACCGTATGATTGGCCAGGCCCACGACGACGCCTTCTCGAAGCACCCTGGCCACAGGATTCTCGGCCCGTTCGCCTGTTTGCTCGTTGATGATGTTGAAGACGTCTTCCAGAGGCTTGCCCACAGCCTCGGCCTCGTCCCAGCCGGTCAACTCCTCGGCGACGGGATTCATGAGGGTCACAAGCCCCCTGGCATCGGTAGCAATCACGGCATCGCCGATGCTCCTCAGCGTTGTGGAGAGCCATTGCTCGCTCTCCTGCAGCGCCTGCTCCGCCCGCTTGCGCTTGGCTGCCATGTCGTTGAAAGCGCCCGCCAACTGGCCGATCTCGTCCCTGGCTCTCACCTCTATCTGGTACTCCAGGTGGCCCCGGCCGATCTCCTCAGTGCCCTTGACCAGTTGGCGCAGCGGCTCGGTGATGGTGCGGGCGAAGAGCATGCCCAGCAAGGCCACCATCAGGGCCACGGCGACGCCGATCTTAAGCACAGTGTTACGCAAGGCGACGATGGGTGCATAAGCCTCGGCCTGATCCACCTCGGTCAGGATGCACAGCTCCCGCGCCGGCATCCAGCGGTAGGCCCCGATGACCGGCACGCCCCGGTAATCATCGTAGAAGCCGACCCCGTCGTTGTGCTCCAGGCAGGTCTCCACTCCCTCAGTATGAACGGCCTTCTTCAGGGCGTACCCCTCGCCGAATCTCGGCTCGGTGACGAAGAAGTTGAAGGTGTTGACCAGATAGGTCTCCTCCGTGGCGCTCAGGCCGCTGCGCTGCATCATGATCTCCGACATCTCGGCCAGGTCCACGTGGCCGGCCAGCACTGCGATCAGGTTGCCTTCCCTGTCCCTGATCGGGGTGGCGATGGTCATGGCTGCCTCCCCAAGGGTCAGGGAGTAGTAGACATTCTGGACGTAAGTGCGGCTCTTGCCCTCCACAAAGTAGGGCTCGCTCTCCCTGTACTTCCCCTCCAGGCTCTTGTTCGTGGAGATGAGAATCCACCCATCGTCCCCTCGCAGGATGGACAGGTCCAAGAAGCCTCTGTCTTCTTCGAGGGCTGGGGTCAGGTGGTCATCGTAGATGCTCATATACGCTGCTTGGTACTCTGGGTCAGTCGGAGGATCGAGCGAGGCCAACATGGCCGCGTATTCTCGGACAAGGGGGCGTCTGGCCAGCTCCCGCAGGCTCCGCTCGTTGCCCTGCACCCACCTGTCGAACTCAGCCTCCTTGAGGATGTTGGTGGAGATCAGGTGATTGATCGTGTTCTGTTCTATCGTTCGCCGGCCGTTGTCGAAGGCCAGGTAGCCCACGACGGCCAGCGGGATCGTCGTCAGCAGCAGGAACAAAATCGTCAATTTGGCGGCCAGTTTCATCACTCACCTCCGTAGGTTTTCTGCAAGAACTCCATCGTGTACACCTTATCCACGTCCACCGGCTCATCCAGAAGCCCCTGCTCCAGCAGGATGTCGTGCATCCCTTGCCAGACTTCGGCCCGCATCCAGCCGATGTGATCTTGGCCGGTGTGGATGAGCGGCAGGCTGGCTTCCATCATCTGGGTTTGCAGCTCAGCATCCGCCTCCCTGGCATACTTCAGGGTGATCTCCACGGCGGCCTCGGTGTCCTCGATCGCCTCGCGCCACCCTCGCAGGGTCGCCCGCAAGAAGCGAGTGACCAGTTCCGGGTTCTCCCCGATCAGTTGGTCGGTGGTGATCAGCGTGTCGGCGTACATGTGCACCCCGTAGTCGCTGGGCCAGATCAGGTTGAGCTCGTGGCCCGCCTGGTGGGCACGGATAAGGCCCCCGGTTGAGTAGACGCCTATGCTGTCCACCTCACCGTTGTAGAGCGGCGTCAAGTCGTAGCTGTGGGGCACGATCTGGATCTGATGGATATCGAGGCCCAGCTTTTCGATCATGGCTTCGAGTTGTAATTCAAACTCAATGACGCCCACCACGGCCACGCTCCGGCCCAGGAAGTCGGTCGGGCGCTCGATTCCGGAGGTTGGCAAGGATGCAAACACCATCGGGCTACGCCGATAAATGGTGGCGATGGCAACGATGGGCTCCTCCTGGCTGCGCCGCATGAGGATGGCGTCGGGCGCGTGCACCCCAAAATCGGCTCCTCCGGTGGCGACCTGTTCCAAGACATCAATGCCCGGCCCACCTTCGACCAAAGTAACCTCAACGTTCTCATCGGCGTAGTAGCCCCTCTCTTGCGCCAGGTAGAAGCCCGCGAATTGGGCCTGATGCACCCACTTGAGTTGCACAGAGACCTCCTCGGGCGGCTTCTCGACCTCCTGTGGTTGGCAGGCAGCTAAGAGTGCAACCGCCAAGAGCAGTAGCGCTGAGATCGTCGTTATCCTTTTCATCGTTGCCTCCTTTCAACTGACCAAAAAGACCAGCCCTGGACGAGCATGCATCTCTCGGACTGGCCCTTATGGGAAGTATTATTCAACTGGCGGGTCATCCTTCCCCCCCCCCCCCTCCCCCCCACCCTCCAATTTCTTATCTCTTCTTCCTCCTACCTGTCCACGTCCCCGTTGCCG
>CAYMKL010000156.1:5828-14538 GCA_964390805.1 uncultured Anaerolineae bacterium
ACCAGCCCTGGACGAGCGTGCCTCTTTCCGACTGGCCCTTATTGGAAGTATTTTTCAACTGGGGGGTCATCCCCCCCCCCCCCCCCCCATTATGTTAAGTTCTTCGCTCACTGCCCGTCGAATGGCCGGCAGCAGCTCTTTGATCAGGAATTTCTTTATCACGTAGCCACTGGCACCGCTGGCCATGGCCGCATCTCTGTACTCCTGCACGTCGAGGATGCTCAGAATGATGACTTTGAGGCCCGGCATTTCGTCCTTCAACTGGCGAGTGGCCGTTATCCCGTTTGTCCCTGGCATCCTTATATCCATGAGAACCAGGTCTGGCTGGAACTCCCTGGTCTTGAGGATGGCTGCCTGGGCGTCGGCCGCCTCTCCGATGACGTCTATGTCCGCCTCAGAGGCCAGGAATTCCTTGAGTCGCCTTCGGAAGCCAGCGTTATCATCAACGATTAGGGTTCTTATTGTCTGCACCGTTGCCTCCTTGCTGGTTTCAATGTTCAGGTGCCAGGCACTTTCATTCGCTTGTTCCAGGCCACAGCGCCTCCAGGTCAGGCAAGCACACATAGTCCGCCGGCTATCCGCAAGTGCCTGGCACCTCAACTCCAGTATACACTACCAGATGAGTTCTGTCTATAGGGAAAACGCCTATTTTGCAAAGAAAAAGACCCTATTCTTCATAGGGTCTCTTTCTTCGATTTCCGAGTGCCGAATGGCGAGTACCGATTTGCGATTTCCGAATAGCAATCGCAAATCGCAAATCCTACGGGGTGATCACCCTCTTGCGGATGGCGTATCTGGTCAGTTCGGCCGTGCCGCGGACATTGAGCTTCCCCATCAAACTAGCTCTGTGGTTCTCGACTGTCTTCATGCTGATATGCAGCAACTCAGCGATTTCTCGGTTTGAGTGGCCCTCAGCGATCAGTTGCAGCACCTCTCTCTCGCGGTCGGTAAGTCTGTCATAGCTGTTCTCTTCCATCGCTTCGGCTTGCTGGATGTACTCTGCGATGACCTGCCTCGATATGGAGGGGCTGAGGAAGGAATCGCCCCGGTAGACGGCCTGGATGGCCAAGACCAACTCTGCGGGCGCTGCCTTCTTGACCACGTATCCTGAGGCCCCGGCCCGCAGAATCTGAAAGACGTACTCCTCGTTGGCGTGCCGGGTCAGCACCAGCACTTTGACCTCAGGAAACCGTTGCTTGATCTGGCGGGTCGCCTCCAGGCCGCTGAGGCCCGGCATGCTGAGGTCCATCAGCACCACGTCGGGGAGCAACTCTTGGGTCATCCGAACGGCCTCTCTCCCGTCTTTGGCTTCCCCTATCACCTCGATGCCCGCCTCATTCTCCAGAAGCGAGCGCAGGCCCTTGCGGACGATGGTATGATCCTCGGCCAGCAGTACTTTGATTTTGCTCATGGTCCCCCCCTCCTCGATTTTCGATTCTCATTCGGAAATCGTAAATCGAAAATCGCAAATCACCTTTTCTTGGCTGTCTTGCGGGAGGCGACGAAGATGGCCGTGAGCTCGTCGGCTTCTTGGCCCAGATCCTGCACACGGGCCGCGGGCATCAGTTCGGTTTCGTCCACCATCTCCAGCCAAAAGAGGGATTCGTCGGCCTCTTCCTCCACGATACCCAACTTGTGCACGAAATCGGCCTGTGAACGCGCCCGACACGCAGCCCGATAATTCGCTGCCACCGATGTGGCCGAGCGCAAGAGTTGATCGCCAACGACCCGAGCCGTTCGCGTCCGTGGCAGAGCCTCTACCAGGCGAATCACACGCAACGCAAACTGCTTCGTCCGCCGTTTCAAATCCTCTTTGTCCATCCCACCTCCTCGATTTTCGATTGTGATTCGGAAATCGGAAATCGCAAATCGGAAATCACACCGGTATTTCTATCGTCAGTCGGGTTCCCTGCCCTGGGCGGGACTGGATGCTGAAAGTGCCTCCCAGGGAGGCCACTCTTTCTCGTATTCCTAACAGGCCCGCCCCGCGCTCTGGGGGGTGGGGACCTGCAATCTTCTCTACATCAAAGCCCCGGCCATCGTCTTCGACAAAGACGGTCACGGTGGACTCCTTGCGCTCCAGACGTACACTTACCCTGTTGGCCTGTGCGTGCCTGGCCACGTTGGTCAGGGCCTCCTGCACCACGCGGTAGAGAGCCGTTTCCACCTGCGGGGGCAACCTCTCCTCGAGACTCATCGCCTCTATCTCAACCTCAATGTTCAGTCTCTTGGTGTATCTGTTCACGTACCAGCGCAGCGTTGGCAGCAGACCGAGATCGTCCAGCATGTAGGGCCGCAGGTCAAGGGCTATCTCGCTAACCCGTTCGTCTAATTGGTAGGTCAGCGAGCTTGCCTCCGCCAACTTGTCCTTGATGGCAGGAGTGGACTCTGGTGGCAGCTCTTTCTCGATAGCTGCCAGGTCGAAGACGATCCCGGTCAGAGCCTGTCCCAGCTCATCGTGTAGCTCCTGGGCGATGCGCCTGCGTTCCTCCTCCTGAGCCGAGACCACTTGCTGGGCGAGCACTCGCAGCCGCTCCTGCCCGGCCTGCACCTCCTCGAACAGCCGCGCGTTCTCCAGGGCGATGGCGGCCTGGTTGGCGAAGGCAGTCATGGCCGGCACGTCGGCCTCGGTCAGACCGATGCCGCTGACGACCAGCAAGCCATGTGACTCGCCACCGACCGTCAGCGGAGCGGCAATACTTTGTTCCGCCCCCAGCAGGGCTGCCACCCGCCAAGCCAGCGGGCGCACTGGCCTGGGGAGAGCCTCGGCTATGTGTTCAGGAGTTTGCGCAGTAAAGGCAGTCTCTCCTTCAAAGATGATCCGCTGGAGAAAGCCAGCCGGCTGCAGTGGGAAGCGGTAGCCCTGTGCCGATAGACCCGTCAGCTTCTCGGCCGCCCGCAGCAGGGCCGGCTTGAAGGTCAGGTGGGCGACGACCAGGTGCTCCCGGTCATCAGTAAGGGCGAAGATTGTAGCCCGGTAGCCCAGGCTGGTCACCTCGTCCCCGACGGTTTGGTACACCTCCTCAGGCGTGCGGGCGCGCTGCACAGCCTGGGCCGCCTGGCTGAGGGCCAGCAGTGTGCGCTGGCCGCGGGCCGTCTCCTCCAGCGAGCGCTGTAGCGCCTCCTCTGCTCGCAGGCGGGTAATCGTGCTGCCGATTTGGGCGACAATCGTCTCCAGCGCGTCGCGGGCGTAAAGCGGTACTTCGTCACGGGTATGGGAGGCCACATTCAAACAGCCGATCACTCGCCCCTCGTGAAGCAGCGGCAAGACAGCGATGGCACGCAGGCCCTCAAGCCGTTCAGCCTCATCCAGGGGCACTCCCAAGACCAGATGTTCGGTGTAGATTGGGTCGCCCGCCATGACCAGTCGCGCATTGGCAGAATCGGCATCAAAGTGGGAAGCACTCTTGACGAAATCAGATGGCAACCCCTGGTGAAACACCATGTCCAAAGCCCCAATCGTCTCGTCCACGAGATAGAACCCACCGCAATCCATCCCTGACACCTGGATCGCTGCTTCATAACACAGGCGCAGCCCCTCATCAAGTCTGGATACAGTGCTAAGCGCCAGACCCAGATCGCGCTGAGTGCGGATCAGTTCCTCCACCCGCTTGCGCTCGGTGATGTCTCGTCCTACAGACTGGAACTCGACCAGGGTGTCGTTCTCATCAAAGAGCGCTCGGTCAGTCCACTGTATCCAGCGAATTCCCCCATCGGCAGCTACCTCACGATGCTCATAGGTCGCTAGAGGGCTTTCCTGACTGAGAGAAGCAAGCTGCATCTCTATTTCTCTGCGGTCTTCTGGGCTAATGAGTGGCATAAAGCTGTGCCCGACCAACTCCTCATACTTCTTGCCGAAATAGCGGCAGTAGGCCTCGTTGACAAAGGTGACCGTCAAATCCGGCAGGAAACGGCAGAGCAACTCCGTTTGGTCCTCAACAACGGCACGATAGCGCTGTTCACTCTCCCGCAGCTCCTCTCTCGCCCGCTTGCGCTCGGTGATGTCTTGCATAATGCCGAACATCCTGTTGGCATTTCCTGATTCATCACGCCAGACTTTGGCATTCTGATAAATGTGCCTCACCGCTCCATCTGGTCTGATGATGCGAAACTCGATGTCAGCAGAATCGGCAGTGGCGAGCAATTCGTTCACAAATTCCTGGTTCTTCTCATGATCGTCCGGATGGACCATCGCTTCGATCCCCTCGTAGGTCAATTCGAATTCCTTTTCGACCCCAAAGATGCGATAGGCTTCGTCTGACCAGGTTAACGTTTCGCCCTCAACATCCCAATCCCAATTTCCCAAATGAGCAATCTGTTGCGCCCTTGTCAAACTCGCCTCGCTCTCCCGCAGCGCCTCCTCCGCCCGCTTGCGTTCAGTGATCTCTTCATGTACCGTGATGGCCCCAATGACTTCACCCTCTTTGAAAAGCGGGGCTCCCTTTATGTTGAAGTAATAACCCTCAGTTCCCCGCTGCACAGAAGGAAAATACACATCCTTTAGATCAAAAGGCTTTCCTTTGAGAAGCCTTCTGTAAGTATCAGAAAGACCAGCATTCACAATAGTCGGGTGTGTTATGAGACTCTTCCCGACGTAGCCTTCTCTGGGGGTTAATCCTCTAGCAGTATGGTATACTTGATGCGGACTGACTTCTACCATTATTCCATCTTTATCAATCAAAATCATTGATGTGGGAACCGATTCAAATATGGCCCTGAACTTTTCCTCAGATTCTCCAAAAGTCTCCTCCGCCCGCTTGCGCTCGGTGATGTCGGTCATGATGTGAACAGCGCCCATGAGTTTGCCAGCTTCATCCGGCAGCGGATCCACGGAAACGTGAAACCATCGCTCACCCACGGGCAGAACCAGGGTTTCCCTGCGGCGGCTTTCCCGCATGCGCGGGATGGGGCACCCCTCAATGGGTTCCGACGTCCCGTGCACCAGCTCCCAACAACGGTGGCCGACGATCTCGCTGAAGGGCTTGCCCAGAAGTTTCATCATGGCCTCGTTGCAGCGCAGGATCCTCCCTTCAATGTCCATCAGGCAAACTGTGTCGCTGATGGCATCGAAGGTGGTCCGCCATTGCTGGGCCGCAGCCTGCAGCTCCGCTTCCGCCTCCCCCATCCGCAGCAGCGCCTTCACGTAGGCGATCAATACCGGCGGCTCCATGGGCTTCGTTAGATAGCCATCTGCCCCGCTCTCCAGCCCGATCACCTTGTGCTGGTCGTCCCGATAGATGCCCGATACGTGAAGGACCGGTATCAGAGAAGTG
This sequence comes from uncultured Anaerolineae bacterium, assembly GCA_964390805.1. Lineage (GTDB taxonomy): Bacteria > Chloroflexota > Anaerolineae > VGOG01 > VGOG01 > CAYMKL01. The sequence continues at coordinate 11,102 of CAYMKL010000156.1, forward strand.
GCCGGGTCGGATCTGATTCGCCGGCAGACCTCAAACCCATTGATGTCTGGAAGGTCCACGTCCAGGATCACCAGGTCGGGCTTTTTCCTCACCAATCGGATGGCTTCCGTGCCCCTGGCCGCTTCTATCACCTCAAACCCCGCCTTGCGCAGGATGCCACTCGCGGCACGGCAGCTGGCATCGTCGTCATCCACATTCAGGATCGTGAACTTCTTGTCAGTCATCGGGTAGTCTCCTCTTGATTTCGGACTTCGTCGTGGGCGCTCAGTCGAACGATTGCGATTCAGGCATTAGTGTCAACTTAAGGCTCAAAGGCCCGTCCCCGGGCCGCCCCGAGGACGGGGCTCAGAGCTTAAGTTGACACAGATGGCGATTCAGGATGCTGGCCCTCCACCGGTGGGCAGCCTGACCGTGAAGGTACTCCCCTTCCCCACCTCACTTCGTGTCTCAATGCTGCCCCCATGTCCCTCCACCAGGGTCTTGACGATCACCAGGCCCAGCCCAACCCCCTCCGCCTTGGTGGTGAAGAGCGGCTGGAAAAGCTTCTCCAGGTTCTCCTCAGGGATGCCCGCCCCGGTATCGGTGAAAGAGATGGCCACCCACTGTGGATCTGGAGCTTCGGTCTTGACGACCAACTGCCCACCCTCAGGCGGCTCGACTGAGTTCGCCGAAGTCATGGCCTGCACTGCGTTGCGGATGAGGTTGCGGAAGATCTGATCGAGTTGGTCGGGGTCGGCGGAGATGATTGGCGCTCCCTCGTCCAGTTGGGTGATCACCTCGACGTTCTCCGGCACGGTGGTACGAGACACCACCTCTTGAACGACCTCGTTGATATTCACTCTACACCGGACAGGGACGTTCGTACGAGCGAAGTCGAGCAGGCTACGAATGACGCACTCAGATCTCCTGACTTCCTTGGTGATGATCCCCAGCATCTCCTTCACTTCCGGGTCCGGCTCTTCCAGCACCAGATTGAGGTAGTAAGCGGCATTAGAGATCGCTCCCAGAGGGTTGCGTAGGTCGTGGCTGACCCCGCCGGCCATTTGCCCCAGCACGGCCAGCTTCTCCCGGCGAACCAACTGTTCGTGGGCGTCACGAAGCTCGTTGGTGCGCTCCTCCACCATCTCCTCCAGCCGCTCTGAATATTCCCGCAGCTTCTCCTCCGCTCGCTTGCGCTGTTGATCATTCCGGCATGCTTCTATGACACTCCCGCACGTGGTAAGGAGGGGCTTCAAATACTCTGCCAATTCCTCATCGTAGCCGCCAGGCCTGTTTGCGATGCCCATTACACCCACCAGTTTGTCGCCACGGTGAAAGGGCAGACCCAGGAACGCATCAAGGTGAGGATGTCCATCCGGAAGCCCTCCTCGCCGCGAATCTGTAGCTGGGCTATTAGAGATGACGGGTTTTTCGGTGGTCATTACCGCGCCGAAAAGCGTTTCAAGGTTGTGGAACTCCATGCCTTCAGGAGCGTTTATCTCATAGAACTCCAACATCTCTTCATTCCAGGCGATATTCGTGATGGCGTGCGTCTTGAGATACGGTTTCCCCTCAGTAGTCCAAAGGACCTCGCCGATGAAACCGTATTCGCTTTGGGTCAATGAAAGGATATCGCTGAGGAGTCCATCAAACAAGACGTGCGGGTCAACGTCCCTGATAAACAAAGATTGCGCACGTTGAACGGATTCCAGAACCTCCTCTGCTGCCTGGCGGTCGGTGATGTCCGTAGCAATCTGCAACCGGACAAGACGGCCATCTACCCATCTGATGGCCCGATCATGGTTTATGTACCATCTGTTGGTGATTGGATTGTGTCCTTCCCAGACATGTAGCCCGGTAGGGTTGCCGTCGGCATCAACCAGCTTGTCATTGGTACAATGAGCACAAGGCCCAGATTCGCCGCGGAACACCTCCCAGCAGATTCTCCCGACCAGATTGTCGCTGAAGCTGTCTCTCATGTGCCCGTTCATAAACAGGATTTCATAGGTCTCCATGTCGGCAACATAAACGTCTGCATCTATACCATCTACTACTGCGAGAAACCGTTCATGAGACTCCCTTGAAGCCTCCTCCGCCCGCTTGCGCTCGGTGATGTCGCGGACGAACACGAGGTCGGCGGGCATTCCCTGATAGGTGATTATGCCCGCGTTCAACTCAGTATATACCTTACTGCCGTCCTTGCGTCTGAACACTGTCTCGTATATCGGCGTGACATCCTCGCCTGCCATACGCCGCCTGTACCGATCAACCACTTTTGGGAGCTCGTCGGCTTGGACATAATTAGCAAACGGGGTACCAATGACTTCATCAACAGTGCCACCCCACATTTCTGCCAAACGTGAGTTAAGATATTTGATCATTGTGTCCTGAATGATGCAAATACCGTCATTCGCTCGTTCAACCAAGTTACGGTATTTCTCCTCGCTCTCCCGCAGCGCCTCCTCCGCCCGCTTGCGCTCGGTGATGTGGCGACTTATGCCTACCAATCCCCTGACGTTTTCCTGGTCATCGAGGAGGGGAACTTTGATGGTATCGAAGAAGGTTTCCTCACCCTTATCGTCGGCCATCTGCTCTTCGATACGAATTGGCTCGCGCCTGTTGATGGCCTCTTCATCGCTCCCCCTACACTGCTCGGCCAAGTCCGGGGGGAGTAATTGTTCAACGGTTTTCCCGAGGATCTTTTCTTTCTCCAGACCCACCAGTTTCTCAAATGCTTTGTTCACCAGAAGATTGCGGCCCCGAGCATCCTTGAAGTATATAACATCAGGAATAGCGTCGATCAACGTATTAAGCCGCACGTTTGTCTCCCGCAGCGCCTCCTCCGCCCGCTTGCGCTCGGTGACTTCTTGCTCAAGTTGGGCGTTCTTTTCCTCAAGTTGCTTCTGCATCGCTCGCAGGGCCAGGTGAGTCTCCACACGGGCCAGCACCTCTTCCTCCTGAAAGGGCCTGCTCATGTAGTCCACGCCCCCGACAGCAAATCCTTTTACCTTGTCCTGAACGTCCTCCAAGACGCTGATGAAGATGATGGGTACGTCGCGTGTCCCTTCATCCGCCTTCAGCCGTTCGCACACCTCATAGCCATCCATGTCGGGCATCAGGATGTCCAGCAGGATCAGGTCGGGTGGGGCTTTCTGGGCCGCCTTCAGAGCCAACGAGCCGCTAATGGCCTGTCGCACCCGGTAGCCTTGCGCGGTTAGCATGTTGGTCAAGACCTTCAGAGTCGCCACCTGATCATCAACAATTAGGATGTTGCCCTTGTCTGACTTGCTCATTGCTCTATCTCCCTTATGAGTGCTTGTAGGGTGTCAAAACGGTAATGGGCCACCAGTTCCGCCAGGGCCGTAGCCAATGGTGCGTCGCCCTCGGCAATCTGGTCAACCAGCACGGCTTTCTCATAAAACCTGAGTTGGCAAAGTAGACGCAGTGGCATATACTGA
>CAYMKL010000157.1:0-14526 GCA_964390805.1 uncultured Anaerolineae bacterium
TGTTTTTGTCTCGATTTTGCCGATTTGGTCTCTGGTTGCACAATTGTTACGCTAGTGATCCATCCGAGGTGAGTTGTGAAAAGATACATACTTTTGGCCCGACACGGCAGCGTGGACCGCGATGTGGACAAGCCCGATCGGGAACAAGGGCTGGCAAAGGGTGGCGAGGACGTCAAGCAAGTGGCGCATCGGCTCGCCGAGCACCTGAGTGTACAGCCTCAGAAAGAGCCGATCATCATAGGCGAGATCTGGCATGGCAGCTACCAGCACGTCCGCGTGACAGCGGCGATCCTCGAGAAAACCCTCAGGACCCACGTAGAGGCATTCCATCCACGAGAGATCAGAGAGTGCAAGGCGCTCGACCCTGAGAAGTTCTGGGAGACTGAGGACTTGGATAAGCGCCATAAACTCGGTAGGTGGTTGCTGGAAGGTTTCGAGGAGTATCCGGAGGAGTTTGGCGAAAATCGTGTGCCGGAGATGCCAAAGGAGACTGGCGAGGGCGCAATCAGGGGGAACGCAATTCTGGTCGTCGGTCACGCACCGCACGTCGGCTGGATCGCCGAACGAATTCTACGCCGACCGCAGCCCATCGCTCGCTCGGAACTGGTTTGCATCGCGATCAGTGATTCACGGTTGGATCGCCTACTACGGCGCGATCGTTGGTTGGTGTGGACGATTTCGCCATCCGATGCTGAGGTCACGAAGGAACTACATGCCAAGATAGAGTCCAAGATGAAATTAGCTGGGCTCCTGGGTAGTCTCATCACTGGTATATTGGGTTTGCTACTTGGATCTCTACTGGATACCAAAAAGGTGTCTGCTCTAGACAGGGCTTCGCAACTGGACGTCTATGTTTCGGCGGGGCTATTTCTCGTCGCGCTAGGGTTGTATTTGGCAACCATGTATGCCTACGATAGGCTTCTCATGCCTACCCGTTTTTGGGCTGAGAAGGCGGCTAGGAAAGATCGTAGGTGGCTTGTTCAGCGGCCTCCAAGCTCGGCGACTTGGGTATTGTACCAGAATATGATTCGGGTTTGGAATTGGCTGTTTACACCGGCGACTTGGGCTGTCATTGCGGGCTTGCTCTCTCTGGCTCATGCCGTCTTTCATCCTAGCTGGATTGCTGTCGCGGGTGTGGCTCCCTTGCTTCTCGCCTTTGCCCGGTATTATCGGCACTTTCGGCCTACCTTGGGTACCGAAGACTAGGTTTGGTTTGAAGTCCTGTCTACCTGCTCACATTCGCCAAGCTCATGACGGCCCAAAGCTGCCGTAACCACACACGCTCAGGTGTTCTGGCCTCTGCTGCCTTCTTGTCCACAGCTTTTTCTCACATTCAAATGGTGGTTGCCAGGGATCTCGTGGCCGATGGGGGCTTGATACCTTTCTGGCAGGTGGGCAGGCCCGAAGGGGCATTGGTGACTGCCAGTTCATCCGCAAGGCTTGTGGCTGCTGAATAGGCGTCTGCAGGGTTAAGCTGGTAGCCCGGCGGCAGCTTGATGTCGAGACTGATCGCCATCCGGCCGGGCAGGACCGTTACCGGCGCAGGTCCATGTGGGCTTTGACTACGCCCGGCTGTAGCCGCTCGAGACCACGCATCGTCAGCGTGCACCGTGTGTCTGCCTCCCGAACAGCGACACGGATGAGGTGGCTGTTGGTGTCGGCGATGTATGGTAGGGGCGAAGCTTGTCCTTTGCCTCATCGCTGATACCGACCCCCTCGGGCTCAAGGAGACCTGCCGAGGCGAAGGACGTCGGCATGACCGGGCTGGCCGGTGCCTATCAGAGTCTCAACGCAATCGGCGGTGGGATCGAGTGACTTGATCTCGTGGTTGTAGCTGTCGGCGATGTAGATGGAGCCATCGGCGAAGGCGATGCCGGTAGGATGCTGAAGGCACACCTCGGCGCGCACGCCGTCCATATGGCCGAATTCGGAGGGTCCATACCCTGCCAGCGTGATCACTCGCGGGTCGGTGTCGAGGGAGATGGCGCGGATGGCACTGACCTCAGCTATGTTATCAAGGCGCTTCAGGAACTCGTCGGGCAACCCCACCAGTTCCTCAAAGCGCGCTCTGCTCGTCATGGCCATCCCCTGCTATCAAAAGACAAGCCACCCCAAAAAGCCGGCGATCAAACTACCTACGATGGAACTCACAAAGTTGACCAAATCGTTGTTCAGCCAGCGCCAGCCGCGCAGGTGCCGGGTGGGCTGGCCACAGCGGTGCACCTTGCTCTCGGTCTCCTTTTGGCATTGTGAGCAGTAGTAGATGCCCTGCGCCGTAGCCCCCAATAGGCTGTCAAAGGTGGAGCCGGCGAGGCCAGCGAGGATGCCGATGGGCACGAGCCAGAGGTAGCCTCCATTCAACGGCCCGCTTCCCCAGATCGCTTCCACCTGACCCAGGAGGACAGCCAACAAACCGATGAAGAGGCCGCCACCCAAAGCCGCTATCGTCCCCAGAGGTGTCACCCCTCCTGAAGTACCGACGGGCACCCTCTGGCCGGTGGTCAAAAGGCGGGGCGGGGTGGGGCTCAGCACGCCAAGCTCCGTGGCCCAGGTGTCGGCGTTTACGGCTGCCATGGCCCCTACAAAGGCGGCGAATAGGATGGGGTCGGGCTGGCAGAAATAGGTTATGGCTAGAACAGCTCCCCAGCCTCCATTGGCCAGGGATTGGCCCAGGTCCCGCTGGCTGGTCTTGGCGAACTTCTCAGCCAGCCCCCGCTTGTCGGCCTTCCGGTAGTGGGAGAGAAAGCTGGAGGAGATGAAGAAGGCGATCAACAGCAGGCCCCAGGTCCACCCGCCCAGGCCAAAGGTGAGGGTGCCGACGATGATGGCCCCCACGACGCCGGTGGGGGAAAGTGACCGCCCTCGATAGCCCACCCAGGCGATGAGGGCGCTGAAGGCCATACCAAAAGCCAATTGCCACACGTTCAAGGTTCTTGCCTCACAGATTGGAAGAGGATGCTGAAATCCACCGTCAGACTCTGCAAATGCCCATACTTGCCTGAGCCCTTGAGTGGATTTGGCTCGTCCTGTCGAACATACGCTTCCGCAAGCCCAACCGTTTGCCCTGCTACTTCCTGCACAGCGCTTCACGCTCCTGCAAACGCGCCAACCTTACCGTGATGCCATTCAAGGCGTTCCCCTCATTACCCTGTAGGAGACTCTGCTCCAGCATCTTGCAGTAACCCAGAAGCACTGGTTGCCTGCTACGTGACCCCCTAACTCACAGAGGCTGTCACAACACAGTGCGTGCCATTGATGCGCCCGAAAAACGCGCCATCATCAGCCGTGATATATGCCTTCTCAAGGTCCAGTGGCGTATGATGTGAGCTCACCCTGAATCCCCGTTCAGACAAGAAACTTTCTATCTCACCTGCCTCTATGCCGAATGTCCAACCCTCGCCCGCCTTCGATACCCTTTCAAATATCTCCTTCTCTCCGTAGTACCTGTTCTCCCGCCTGAGCACTGACGCATAGATGTAGTCAAAGACTACCCTACTCCCCTCTGCCCCGCTGTCACGAATGAAAGCCAATGTAAAGATTTCATCCAACAGTTTCGTTCTCGCCAAAACGTACTCGTAGATGCCAGGTGGGGCCACCCGCTTCACGAAGAGCTTTCTCAGAAAAGGGATATTGAGAATGCCCTTGGCAAATGCTGGCAGGAAGACCTCAGCCATGTAATCCGGCCCACGGAAACGTTCATCCTGTTCTTTGGTGGCGCACGCTCGTGAGAAACATGTGTAACCTGCGGTGTTGGAGGCTTTCCTCTCAATCGCTCGTTTGGCCATTGTTTCTTCGCTCCGAGAAGGTGTGCATTTAATCGCACAGGATTGCGACTCTTACCCCTCGGCCGTAACTAGAACCTTCGCCTTCGCGCTAGCCCCGTTCTTGTTGTTCTCCTCAATGTCCACCAACGCTGGCACGAAGAACAGAGCCAGCCCTGCCAACCCACACAGCACGCCAGCCGCCACGTACCACACTTGTAGGCCAAGCCAATCGCTCACCGGGCCAGCGATGGCCAGGCTAAAGGGGGAGGTGACCGAGAGCAGACTACCCATCATGGTGAACACGCGCCCCTGTATCTCTGGTGCTACTCTCCCCTGGAGAATGGCCATAATCGGCCCATCTATCAGCGGAATCGTTAACCCCGTTACGAAGATGCTCGCCAGGGCTATCGCGAACGCTTCTCCCGGCGTGAATCCCAACACCAAGAAGCTCAAACCCAATATGACCATGCCCAGCATCGTGGTGTAGATCTTCCGTCGAAAGCCGCCCCACACGCTCAGGATGAGCCCACCCAATACGATGCCCACCCCGGCTACCGCTTCCAGCAGGCTCAACTGCGCCGCGTCGCCGTTGAAGTGATCGCTCACCAGAAGCGGCAGTAACGAGAAAGCCGGCGTCAGCGCGATCTTGACGATCATCGCCACCCCTATCAGGGCCACCAGCCCCGGCCAGCTCCGAATGTAGCTCAACCCCTCGCGCATGTCGGCCCAGATTGATGGCTTTTCCGCGCCGATATCGTCGCGCTTGGGTTGCGGCACTTGCACGAGGAGCAGCGAGGTAATCGCCAGCATAGCTGTCCCCACGTCTATCAGCATGATGCCGTGAAGCGGCATCACTCCCATCAAAAGTGCTCCCAACGGCGGAGCGATGATATTGAGCACCCCGTTCAATGTCTGGTTGAGGCCCGCTACTCGCGTCAGGTGCTTGTCGGGCACCATGAGCGAGGTCGAGGCCTGCATCGCCGGCCAGTGGAAGCTCCCGCCCACCGCGCGCACTGCCATGATGACGTACACGTGCCAGATCTGTACGGCATCAACCCAGAACAGATACACCAGCCACAGCAGGGCCAGCGCAATCATGCCGTCGGCTACGATCATCACTATGCGCCGGTTCCAGCGGTCCACATATGCGCCAGCGATGGGGGCCAGGATGATCTCTGGGAGCAGAGCCACCATTGATGCCGTCGCCAGCACCGTGGCTGAGCCGGTCAACTGGGTGAGCCACCAAACCAGCGCGAACTGAACCACCCTGCTGCCGACCAACGAAAATGCTTGCCCTGTCCAGATAGTGAAAAACGGGAGTTTCCAGGGCGTTGCCTTCAATTGCTGACTGCTGACGGTCTTCATCAACGAGCTCTCCGTCTATTGAGATGACGTTCCATCATTTTTCTCCATTCGATTTTTCTGGCTCGGCCTAACTAGAAGCTGGGCGGCGGAACCCAGAGACAGACCCAGAATCCAACCAATAGGATGAACAGGACGATCCCCACGATCATTCGAGCAAGCTCGGCCGTTTGCTCACCACGCTCCAAGCCCCTCCTCCTATCGCCTTTGCCTAAAGACAGCTATTCACCGAGCGCGCGCAGCAAGCTTTCCGCCTCGGCAATGCTGATCTTGCCCTCTTCCACCATGCGCAAGATGGCAAGGCGTTCCTCTCGCAGGCTGCCGGCGCTGGCAGCAGAAGAAGCCCTTTGCTCCTCCAGCCATTCTCTAATGCGCTCGCCCGCCAGCTCCAATTTCTGGGCCAGTTCTTCGGCCCAAACCTCCATGCGAGGTCCAAACTCCTTGCCCCAGGTCTCCATGCGCTGTCCGAACTCACTGCCCCAGGCTTCTATGTGACGGCCGAACTCCTCGCCCCAGGCAGCCATCTGCTCACCAAACTGCTCACAGGTATCGCCAAAGCTTGTGGCCTCTTGAGTTTGCGTGGTTGCTGTTTGCTGTTCCATTGCTACTGCCTCCTTCATTCGTTTTTCTGCTTTCAACTCTCAGCCTTCGAGGGCTTGTAAGAGGGTTTCGGCCTCCTGGGTGGAGATCGTGCCCTCAGCCAGCATCTTGAGCACCACCAGGCGTTCCTCTTCGCTGGGTGCCTGGCCCCGTCCCGCTGTGCGTTGTCTGCCGCGACCTGTCTCTCGCTCGAAGTGCCGCCGCACTTTCCGCTGTGCTTTCTCCTGAGTGCGTTCTGCCTTGCGCCGCGCTCTCTCTGCGACGCGCTGGGCCTTGGCAATCTCCCGTTCCGCCTGTCGGCGGGCCTTTTCCGCCTCGCGGCGGGCGATGGCTTCGAGGTCAATCGTGGCCAGCTTGTCGGCCACCCGCTGCTGAATGCGCCAGGCTAACTCCTGGGCTGCCACGCCAGCCTCGGCGCCAATCCTGCCCAGGTCAACAGCCAACGTGGCAAAAGCATCGCGCTCTTGATCCTCATCCCCTTCGCCCACGGTCTTGAGCAACACGTTGCCGTGCGTGGAAGTCAGTGTGACCTGTGCCTCGCCGCCCCCGATCGTGGCCAGCCATTGCCCTTCCTCCGTCATCTCCCCAGTGGGTTCTTTGGCTCTGACCTGTCCTTTGGTTGCCTGGAGAGTGAACGCCGCGCTGCTGCCTGACAACGCCCTGACGATGAGGTTGCCCCTGGCCTTGATCTCATAGGTGAATGGCCCGGCAAAGACCGTCTTGAGCGAGAGGTCGCCGCCCACCTGCGCCACGTCTGCGCCCGCTGTCCAGGCTCGGCCGATCAGGTCTGCGCCAACGTCACTCAGGTAGAGCATGCCGTTCAACTGGCGCAGATAAGCATCGCCTGCCACTGACCGCGCCGACAGCGGCCCGTTGATCCTTTCCGCCAACAGATCGCCACCCACTGTGCCAAACTCCACGGGTCCGTTCACTTGCCGCACCCTGGCATCGCCCTGGACGGTCCCCGCGCTGACAGCGGCGGTCCAGCCCTCTACCGTCAGGTCGCCCTGGATTGTGCTCAGCGACGCGCTGACGGCGCCATCCTGGAACTGTGCGTCTCCCTGCACAGTGGTCACCTCCACGGCTCCGCGAACTCCCTGCACGGAGAGGTTGCCCTGAGCCTGGATGACGACGAGGGAAGCGCCGGCTGGCACAGTCAGGCTGCAATCACGGTTGGCGACCAGTGCTACTGCATCCTCCCGCTCTTCAACGGTCAGCACCTCTTCGCTGTCCACCTCGATCAGAACTTCCGTATTGTCCCACGTCGCTACGGCCAGGTCCCCCTGGCAGGCAGTCACTTCTACGCGGGGAGATTCCGATGTCGAGATCCTCTTTTGATACATTTTTACCTCCTGCAAAGTGCTATTCGACGAAAATCTCTACTCGTTCGTCGTCATCAGGGTCTTCGACTTCCAGGATTTTGCCCTGTGCGCCCTCTCCTGCGGCGGCCATTAACTCGTCTTCGATGTCCGCCAGCTCAGGCACGAACTGAGCGCCTAGCTTGAGACCCACGCTGACCAACCCCATGGGCAGGCTGAAGTTGACCTTGGGCTTGCCCGTTGCCGTGTTGAACACCCGGACGCGCAACCAGCGATCGCGTAATGCCTCACTTGTCCTGTCTGTCCGTCCCGGGCGGTCATGGGATGCAATGGCATTTAGAAGTCGTGCTCCTTCCTCGGCAGAGATCTTTCCTTCGCTGATCATTTGGAGAATCTGCGCCCGTTCTTCTTTCGACGCTGCCATGTTGAACACCTCCTCAAGTGATTTCGCTAACTTTTGATTCGAACTCATTGCCCTTGCAAAAGTGCCAGCGCCTCTTCGGCAGAGACTTTGCCCTGGGCCAGCTCTTGCAGGATGCCCCGCCGCTCCTCAGGCGAGACGCCGACTGGCTCTGTCCCCACCTCATAGCCCATCGCGCGGATGAGGTCGTGCAACCGCGCTCGCACGGTGGGATAGGAGAGTCCCATCTCTTCCTCCACTCGTGTGATCTTGCCCTCGCAGCGGATGAAGGTCTCGGCGAACTGCAACTGCTCAGGGGTGAGGCGGTGGAACTTGCCCAGGGAGAAACGCCCCTCCACGGCTGTATCGCACTGACGACAATACACGCGCGTCACCGTCGTCTCTTCACCACAAACTGGGCACCGACCTGGTACGGGATACATTGACTACCTCCTTTGTTAAGCGGTTAGAAATTCTATTCACAATATAAGAAGATTTGCATTGCCTATAAAGATTATCAACTTGCTGTTTAAATTATACCACAAAAAGTGAGTTTTGTCAAGACCCAACTTTGAAAATTTAATATCCAGATCAAGAAATTTAATATTGGGCGATATCCAAACAAAGCAAAAAGCCCTGGCAAACGGCCAGGGCCTGTGTTTTCTAGAAGATGCCCAAAACGCTTATGATGGGCGAAGGTCTCCTGGCCGAGCCCTCTTCGCCCCGGTCGGTAGGGTTTTGTTGAAAAAGCCGTGCTGTGGGAAGGAGAATTTGAGCGCTACTTCCCGCCCGCCGGTAGCTCGATGGTGAACGCGGTCCCCTGCCCTGGTTCACTCTCCACGCCGATTCGGCCGCCGTGGGCCTGCACCAACTGCCGGGCGATGGCCAGCCCCAGCCCGCTCCCCGCTCCACCGGCGTGGGAGCGAGACCGGTCGCCGCGCCAGAAGCGATCGAAAATGTAGGGCACATCTTCGGGGGGGATGCCCTCGCCGCTGTCGCGCACGGTGATGCGGACGCCGCCGTCCATCGGCTGGGCCTGCAGCGTGATCACTCCGCCAGCAGGCGTGTAGCGCAGGGCGTTGGCCAACAGGTTGCTCAGCACCTGATCCAGCCGCCCCACGTCGCCGGTGATGTTCAGGTCCGATGCGTTGCCTTCGACTTCGACGCGCAGGTCTAAGCCTGACGCTTCGGCCTGACCGCTGAAGCTGGTAGACACATCGGCCAGCAACTCGGCCACGTCCACCGGTTCCCACGTCAACGGCAACTGCCCGGCCTCCGCCAGGGAGAGTGTTCGCAAGTCGTCCACCAGTCGGGCCAGCAACCGCGCCTCGTCCAGCGTGGTGTTGATGTGCTCCGATGTCGGCTCGTACACGCCATCGAGGATGCCCTCCAGATTGCCCTGGATGATGTGCAGCGGTGTGTTAAGCTCGTGGGCCACGTCGGCGGTGAGGTTGCGGCGTTGTTGATCGGCGCGCTCCAGCTCTTCGATCATCCGATTGAAAGACTGGGCCAGCCGGCCGAAATCGCCAGGGCCACGTTCCGGTATGCGCACGCTCAGGTCGCCCTCGGCCACGCGGTCGGCGGCGGCCATGATGCTGGCCAGCGGCGTGGCGATGTCCTGGACAGCTCGTCTGGCCACCAACCCCGCCAGCACCGGCATGGCCAGCGCCAGGCCAATACCCCCAACCCACACCAGCAGCGCAGTCTGTCCATCGCCTCCGAACAGCCGTGAAAACAAAAAAGCCAGCGCCGCCATCCCGCCCAACACCAGCAGTACCATAAAGCCAAAGGTTCCAGTGAAGCGGAAGAAGAGGAATCTCCGCTTGCGATGCCATGCTTTCGGCCACTTGTGAAACTCGTAGTGGTGATCCCATGGTCTCCGCGGCTGATGTGGCCCGCGTTCGTGATGTTTCCAGAACCTTCTGCGTTTCAAAATCACACCTCGTCGGTGAACTTGTAGCCGACGCCGTAGACGGTGAGAACGTAGCGCGGCGCGGCGGGGTCGGCTTCCAGCTTACGACGCAGGTTCTTGATGTGGGCGTCTATGCTGCGGTCGAAGCCTTCGTAAGCAACGCCGTGCAACCGGTCGAGCAACTGCGCGCGGGTGAAGGTTTGACCGGGGTGCTGGGCCAGCGTCGCCAGCAGGTTGAACTCGGTGCGGGTCAGACGAACCGGCTCGCCTGCGCGAGTGGCGCGGTGGCCTTGCAGGTCAATCTCCAGGTCGCCGACACGGATGAGCCCCGGCTGGTGGACGCCGCCCTGCACGCGGCGCAGCACCGCCCGCACGCGGGCCACCAGCTCACGCGGCGAGAACGGTTTGGTGACGTAGTCGTCCGCGCCCAGCTCCAGGCCAATGAGCCGGTCGGTTTCCTCGACGCGGGCGGTGAGCATGATGATGGGCACGTCCGACTCGCGTCGCAGCGCTCGGCACACGTCCAGGCCGTCCATGCTCGGCAGGTTCAGGTCGAGCACGATCAGGTCAGGCCGCTCGTGCCGCGCTACGACCAGCGCTGTCTTGCCATCGGCAGCCGTGACGACGCGGAACCCACCCCTCTCCAGATAGTCCCGTGCCTGCTTGACGATTTTCGGTTCGTCATCTACCACCAGAATCGTTTCGTTCATGCTCTGCCCCACCAGCCGCCTTTATACCACGAACGTCGCGAATATGCAAATCTCACGAATACGTTCTAGGCCGCGATCTGGGCCATCTCAGTGCGAGCGAATATGATTGCTTCTTTGTCTTCGAAATCAACTGCCCAGCCGGGTTGGGACCTGAAGAGCTTCAGCAGGTCGCGGTCGTCATGGCGGCCCAGTACCAGGAACTGAACACCATACTCGTCGAGCACTTCTGGCCAATCCTCGTTGGGGCCAGTTCTTTCCATTGCCATGCTATCCAACCTTTCTGAATTGGGAAATCCTTCCCTGGCGCTTCAGAGGGTAGAAAAGTTCGCTTGAAAGCGAGCTCGCTCCTTCGATAGAGAGTATTCCCCCCGGTCTCAAAAGCCGGTGTAGTTCGGTCAAGATGTCCTCCATGTTTCCCACGGAGTGAGCGAAACCGAAAACAAAGATAAGATCGAATCGCTGATCGGGTAGACCCGTTTGAGCGGCATCGGCCAGGATGGTCTCAACGTTGGTTGCCCTTTCCTTCTCGATCTTCTGTTGGACTCTCTCCACCGCCAGCGGACTGACATCCAGCGCGTAGACGCTCCCCCTCTCTCCCACTATCCTTGCCGCGGGAACGGTGAAAAAACCAGGCCCGCAGCCAACCTCCAGCACTTCTTGACCTGGCTCGAGTCCTGCGGCGTCCAAAGCCTGGTAGGGATCTCTAAACAGACCATAGAGAGTCTCATGCACCAGGGACATCATTCTGAAATGCACTCTGTCTGATAGCGACATCTTTTTCCTCCTTGCTTTTTGAGGGAGGAGTGCGGACACAAGTCCGCCCTATAGCAGGCTTGCGCCTGCACTCCTCATCAATGGTCTTGGGGAAGCGCGCGGGCAAACTTAGGCTGCCCGCGCGTCCCCGGCACCGCCGACGAGTTCTATGTCTGGGCAGCGTCGCTTTCCACTTCCGGCCCTGCCTCTTCCATCATCCAGGGGCCACAGCAGGCCATTGCCCGCTTGGCATACCGTCGGAAGAAGAAGTGGCCTGGCCCACGGTGTCCGTGCCTGAAGGGAAAGCCTCTCGTGGCTGCCTTGATGGCCTCCTTGTCGCCTTTGATCTCAATGCGATAGCCGTCATCGGTCTCCACGATGCGGAACTCACTGATCACATTCTCCACGTTTACTCACCTCCTCGAATTCTGTGATTATCAGATGGGCGCGGTTGCCCTATCTGCCTTTATTATGCCACAAACCTGTGAAGGAATTATGAAGAGGTATGGGAGATGTGGTGAAGTCAGGCAACGGCTCTGGCCAATTGGGCCATAGGGCTGTTGCGGTTTGAGGGATTTTATAGTATAATCATGAGCAGCAGCTTCCAACGAAGGAAGATGGAAGTCACATTGATACCTTAATTCTGAAGAACATCAAGGAGGCATCGAAATGAGGAAACCGTTATTGGCTTGTCTTTTGGCACTTTTGGTTTTGGGCGTTGGCTGCGGAACTGCTACGGAGGTTCCCCCGACGCCAACCGCTACACCCAGGCCGCCTACTTCAACTCCTACCCCTGTGCCCACTTCCACGCCTGCACCCACTTCCACTCCCACTCCCGTGCCCACTTCCACCCCCGTGCCCACCGCTACACCGAAACCACCTACACCTACACCAACTCGTACCCGAGTCCCCACCCGCACCCCTGCGCCTACGTTCACACCAAAGCCGCCCACGCCCACGCCAACTCATACTTCAAGCCCCACTCCCACCCCTGTGCCCACTTCCACGCCTACTCCCAAACCCAGTGCCACACCGACACCACCTCCGCCAACACCGACCCATACCCCGGTCCCTCCTACGCCTACTCCTGTGCCTACTGCCACCTCTACGCAGGGTGCCGCGCCCCCAAGTGTGGAGGCAGCAATGATCGCTATCCCTGCTGGCGAGTTCACCATGGGCAGCGACCATGACGTTGAGCGGCCGCCGCACCCTGTCTTCGTGGACGCCTTTGAGATTGACAAGTTTGAGGTGACCAACCAGGAGTTTGAGAGGTTTGTTTGGGAGACGGGTTACGTCACCGATGCGGAGAAAGCAGGTGAGACGTCGTGGCGATACTATGCCAAGAACAAGCCCCAGCATCCTGTGGTAAAGGTGACTTGGAACGACGCCAAGGCTTACTGCGAGTGGCTTGGAAAGAGATTGCCGACCGAGGCGGAGTGGGAGAAGGCGGCCCGGGGCACTGATGCGCGCGCCTATCCCTGGGGGAACCAGTGGGATGCGGCCAAGGCGAATGCCAAGGAGGCAGGTTACCGAGGGACCACCGCTGTGGGGAGCTTCCCTGCCGGCGCCAGCCCGTATGGGGTGATGGATATGGCAGGGAACGTAGCCGAGTGGACGAGCGACTGGTTCCAATCGTATCCAGGGTATCCTGGCGGCGATGGTGAAGCCCAATACTTTGGCGAGAGATTCCGGGTGATCCGAGGCGGCGGGTGGTTCAGCGGCAAGGATTTGACAGGATTTTCACTGGTGCGCACTACCGAGCGGAGTGCCAGTGGTGTTGAGTTGGCCAACGACGATGTCGGCTTCCGCTGCGCCCGATAGCGAGGTACTTTTGGAGTAGACCACTAGGATCTGCGCCACCTCATTCACGAGAGACGGGCGCAGCTCAAAAGAGCTGCGCCCGTCTCTCTCGTACCAATTCGCTGAATTGCAGACGCAAGTTTGCCCCATAAGCAGACTCGCGTCTGCCCTCCCGCGGCCTCAAGAGTGCTCGTCGTTGGGCCGAATCCTTTCCCTGGTCCCTATTGACTTGTTACCCGTACCTCACTCGCTAACAGGTCAATGCCATCCTTTTCAATGTTAATGATCCATATGATTCATTCACCCATCAATTGCAGAACCAGCTCCCGCGAACGAGGCCGGTTGTCGAAATCAATGAAGACGATTTGCTGCCAGGTGCCCAGAGTGAGCCTTTGGTCCACGAAGGGTACCGTCAAGGAGGCGCCCAGGAGCGAAGCCCTCACGTGAGCGTGTCCGTTGCCGTCGCCCCAACGCAAGTCGTGTTGGTAGTGGGTGTTGGAGGGGGCGACGCGCTCAAAGAGGGCCTGGAGATCGGAAATCAAACCCGACTCGTACTCCACTGTAGTGACCCCTCCCGTCGAGCCAGTCACGAACACGGTGACCGTCCCATCCTTCAGGCCCGAACCGGCCACTTCTTGGGCCACCTGCCTCGTTATATCAATGATGTGACAATTCCCCTTGGTCTTCAGCCCTATTCTCCTGGTGACTACCATATCCCTCCTCGCTTTTGCCACGAATTACACTAATTTCACTGATTTATCCTCTTTTCTTTGTGTCAATTCGTGAAACCTGTCCTGAGCCCAGTCGCTTGTACTGAGCTTGTCGAAGTGAAGGATTCGTGGCTGATTTATTCTAAATTCTGTACACCCCTTCTCACTCTACCTCGATCTCGAAGTCAAAGGGCACCACCTGAATCCAGGTGTTGCCCGGCTTCAGCGGGATGGGGTTGCCCGCATCGTCAACGAAGCGAATCAAGTCTTGACGCTGCGGCCTGACCCATCTGCCCTCGAAGGCCTGGCCATCGCGGAAGACTGTGGCCCAGCCCTCCCCCCATATCTGGATCTCGATGGAATAGTAGATACGAGGCCCGGTGCTGTCTTCGACGATGTCCGTATCCAGATGATTGGCCCAGAGCACCACCACGTTCCTGGCGGTGATTTGCTCACCGGTCAGCTCGTCTCCATGGGGCTCCCCGAAAATGGAACGCAGGTAGGCCTGTCGTCCTGGGTCGTACTGGTATTCAGCCGAGGCGTATTTGGGCGTGTAGAGCACCTCGATGCTCGTGGCTTGGCTGCCGCCCTCTGGCGGCTGGTCGGAGAAAGCCCACCCCGAAAGGTCCTGGCGTTGGTTCAAGCCCCTCGACTCGGCGATCCCCCACAGGGACTGGGTGTCGCTGAAAAGGGTGTGCTCGTAGGCTTTGCCCTCACTGGGGATGCGGACAAAGCCAGCGTGGCCAAAGTCGGGGGATATGACCCTATCGAAGAAGTCCGATTCCTGGATCTTCTGCTTCACCCCGCCGCTGGCCCCGGAGTAGGCGAACATAGCCTTGAACATGGCTGGTATCTCCAGGTCGAGGAGGCGCGCGCTGCGGATGGAGCCTACTTTTTCCGCATCCTTACTCAGAAAGACAGCGGTCAGGCGCGTCAGCCCGGCCTCGGACAAATGCTCGAAGACGACGTCGGCGTAGCTCAGGCCGGCCTGGGGACGCACTATCGGGGGGAAGTTAGAGATCTTCACCGCCAGGGGCCGTCGCTCCAGGACCGCTGGATCGCTAACCCCCTCGCCCGTGAGGGGCCAAACATCGGCCGATGGCGTCGGAACAGGCGTCGGAATGGACGTCGGCGTCGGCATCGCCAATGGCGTCGGCGACGGTGTCGGCTCCAGCTCCGGCTCCGGCGTTGGCGTC
>CAYMKL010000158.1:0-14449 GCA_964390805.1 uncultured Anaerolineae bacterium
ATTATCATTTGAGGGAATTATACCATCCCGGTAACATTTTACATGAATGAATGCGGGGGGTTGCCATTTCGTCGTTTTTGTGGTATAATTGATAAGGAAGCTATCGCCCAAGAACCCCGCCCAAGACTTGCCTTGGCAAGCGTAGCCAGAACTCCATTCCACAAGACTCCTCAGCAAGCAATACCGATAGGTCCCGTGCGGCGGATGGTGCAGTCTAAGTCGAAGCGATTGATCATTACGTCCTTGCAGACGCCAGGTCTGTCGCTCTGATGGTCCCAGCGCAGAGTTATTCTCGGCCATTCACGATTGGATCCACCTCCACGAACTCTAGTGACATAGTCAGATTGGCAATGAGAGGGGGACTCTTGCCTCGCATTATGACTCTGATTCACCTTGCTCGGTGGTGCCTCGCCATGGGGGGGGCTGCGGACGGACGGGCGTTCCTTTCCAACTTTCTGTTTGACTGCTCATACTCGCGTCTTCCGAGGTCCGTAACTCAGAGATTCTTGAATGCGGTGGCAACCTTCTGGAAGCAGGGTGGTCAAGTCGTTTCTCCCCAGAGCGCTGTCGCGAGGGTCACCGATTCTGCCCCCAGGTCCTATTATTGCATGGGGCCACAGGTTCCCACGGCCCCGCGCGAGTGTTCTCGGGTCATGGATGCCCGAAGTTTCTTCACTCACAATGTCGATCTTACAAAGGCGCGCTTCTTCCTAACAGGTCATGACACTAGGCAGATGATTCGCATGGTCGAGGTTCTTGGATTGCGTGGCATTGCTAAGAACTTCATGAGAACCGATCGTCCGTTTGCATGGGTGACACGGACAGAGGCGATTAGCGAGTTAAGGCGCTCGACCAAGCCAGAAAGCCTTGCGAACAGGGTTCGGGATCTTATGGGACTTGATCGCTTATGGCAAGACCGCCACCTCGTAGAAATCATCTATCCCTCGAGACTCATGACCTCGACCCCGCTTACTGTGCCAACATCTCTTGATGCAGGGACATCCCTGGTGTACAGGTGTGATGAATGCCTTGATGGATGGGGAAGAACGGTGAACCTGCCGACGCTGGACCGGGGCTTGCCGGAGGCAGTTCACCCATCAGTGGGATTCACCGACCGTTTCCGCATCAAATACATTGGGCGTATTCGTCCACCTCGCCCGTCGTACGATTGGGGAGCTTTCGTGCGAACAATGCCCATGCCCTGGACAGCCATTAGTTTTCTGGAGCTAATCAAGTATGTCTGAAGACAGGCATTTCATTGAGGAAGTATTCAAGAGCTTCGTGGAAACCAGCGCCGAAGAAGACCTATCTGCTTGGCTACGTCGCGGACTCGCGATGGGAGACTTCACACCGATACCTCTTTCTCAGGAACCCATAGAAGAGGCCCAGATACAGGATCTATGCGAAACACTCTCGTATGATCTGCGAGAGAAGTTCAAGGCAGCTACATGTTTGGCACTCTCTGCATGGAGCCCACGTGCAGATGGACTGATCTTGCTCCGGAGGTTGGTCGTAGTTGCAGCATATGTTCGCGAGTCGGAGGTAGTCGACCACATCCGAAAGATCATTGTGGATGGCTGGCTTGAGTCTTTCGGGGAAGAGCGCAAGTTCGAGACCCTTCAAATCCTTATTGCCGTATCCGGGGGATTTGCCCCTCTTGGAAAGGTTCAGGTCCTGTTTGAACGTTTGTTCATGTCTCCCAGGTTGGACCATAGGTTCGCCGCCCAGCTGTTTCTGGGGTTGTGTGTGTGCGATGCAGAACGCTATGTAGAGTATGTTCCTCGGCTGTTGCAAGTAATACGCGATGCGAGAGAATACTTTCGGTTGGACTATCTACTCGCCGAGATGGTGCGCGTGGTCGGGCTACCTACAATTGCAAGGAGATTCCAGGATATCGATTCCCGGTATCGCGAGGATTTCCGACGACTGCTGTGTGAATACGAATGGTCTCCTGCCACGATTCGTGTTCATCCAGAGCGGGGTGTTTGCATAGCTCCACACCCAGACTTTGAGGCTCTGGGGCCTGAATACCGCTTCGATTCTTCAATGTACCCACTGTTTTCGCACGACAGGTTTGATCTAGCTGCTAGAGACGAAGAGACAGACGCCTTAGTCGTACGTCTGAGTGCGGACCCTCAGTCTGGAGCTTGGGTTCCGTATCTTCGCAGGAGGCTAGAAGCCGTTCGAGTAGCTATCTAGGCTTGATCCTACTCTCTACGGGGTCCCATGTCCAACTTGTGTACTTCTGTCTCAAGTCGACCAAGTAATGGCGTATGATTTGCCCCTGACTGTAAGATGCCACTACACATCTCGAAGCTACGGAAATACATTGAGCAGTGTGAACAGGTGAAGCGCGACATTGAGCATGCACTCAGTGACTTCGATTTTGCGTTTGATTCAGGTGGTTCAATTCGCTATGCTGTCGACTTTTCAGAGATCTTCCGCCACATCATTCCCCAGCCGCCTAGGGAGGACTATCTGTTGTTCCTGACGCGGTCAGTGGAGGATGCTCTCGCGGCACAGTTGCTGATTTCCAAGCGTTTGTTTGATCTGGCCGAAGACAGATTGGTGTTGCTTCCGCCGTACGCTATTGAGTTTGATGACTTTCTTCATAGTTTTCATGAGAGAGCCTTCGGCAGCCTGCTTGGTGAGTCACTCCAGGTTTTGCAACAAGCTCAGAGCATACTGGAAGAACCGGACTTCCTCCGCTTCTCGGCCATTGCAGACGAATTTCACGAAGTTGGTCGCCAACCTTCTGATGAAGAAATGCGTCACTTCGTTGAGTTCTTGGAGCAGAAGTGTCCTAGCCTACTTGGTGTACTACAGCCGTCATTCGCTCAGCCGCTGGATCGCGTGAGCAGGCTGTTCGCTGAGGATGTTTTTGAGGACTTGAAGTCATTTGTCAACACCACGATCGACCCTGATCCCGATGGCGCGGTCGCTACAGCGTGCTATGAGCGGCTGATTGCGGCTCGAGGAGTGAAATCGCATGCGCAGTCTCTGCTTGACTCAATCGCCATTTCCATGGTCGATAAGGCTAATCACATAGTCAATCCACAGAATACGAGACTACTGTTGTTCACGAGAAGTAAGTACATGCTCAATGCCGTTGACCAGGAGGTGATGTCTGGTACTCTGCAGGATTATGAATCCAGTTTCTTGCGCCACCCGAGAATGCTTTACATTCAATATATCATGGATTCATTGCACACAGCCGAGATGAGACGTAAGCTCGCAGACGAGTTGCATGTAATTAATCTGTTCATCGAGTCTGCACAGGACATAGAGGAAATGCCTCGTGAGATGGTTGCAGAAGTCGAAGCACAACTCGAAGAAATCGTGAGCCACTGGCAAAGCGCTGAGGCTCTAGAAGCATTGCTCGCTGAGGCACCTAGCGCAGCACGGAGAGTAATACCGCAGTCAATGAGGTCCGTTATCCAACTCATCGATAACTCGGCCGAACTGAGACGAGTTGTAGTCAAGAGACTTGACGAGATAGCTCATCACTTGGAGAACCGACATGAGTACCTTGGTCTCTATTTCCAGAGCATGTTTCCGGAGAATCGAGATACGTTGAAGGGAAGGCTTGAGGCCGAGGTGTATGAAGACAAGTGTGTTCTTAGGACAAGCTTACAGGCGTTCCCCTACTCTTTCCAGTTGTATTCGGATGACGCAGCGGAACTCATCGGGGTCCTTAGCAGTCTGGAGGAGTTCGGTTGGGAGGACGCCTTACGTTTTTTCAGGGACAGGTTTTCTGAAGAGCCTGATTATGAACGGCTTCTTGTCATGGCTTATGTGCTTGGAACACTGAACAAGTGGTCGCTTGCGGAGCTCTACTGTGAGAGAGCCCTGGATATTGCGTCTGAAGAGTCGTCACTATCGCCCCACGAAGGCTATTTCTTTCTTGCCATATGCCAAAGGAAGTGGAGGCCTTCAGTGCCCAGGTATAAGCGAGCACTCGAGTTTTTGGACAGAGCGCTGGAAGAAAAGCGTGGTTGGAAAGCCTCTCAAACCTATGAAGACCCTCGATACCTAAAAGAGAAGGGCACGCAGATCCTCATGCTCCATGTGGAGCTGGGTGATCATATCGATGTAACTGTTCCTCCTGCGAGTGTTGGTTTGGAATTGCTTGCCAAGGCGCTTCAACTGAGTACGGATGATGTTTTGCTCAAGTTGCAGATCATAAACAACCGGTTGTTCTATCACATTGAGACAGGCATTAGGGACGATCTCGAGGCATTGGAAACGGACTTCAATCTGCTTCTACGTCTTCAGCAGGAATGCGAGGAAAGCGAATCGTACTGGCCAGCATTCGTGCTCGATACACTTGCGTGGGCCCAACTCATCCTCTACGGGGCTGACACTGAGGAGGAGAGAGAGGTCATCATGAGACGTTTGCGCTTGGCTGAACAGAGCAAGGAAATCACGCGCAAGGAGAGGCAGAGCATAAGACGGCATTTGCACAGATTCCAAGGCTGGATCAATAATGGCTGTCCAGATGCTGATTGGTTGGGGTGGGCGAGGTCCACATGAGACGTTGTTAGAGCTTTCCCTTGTGCTCTAGCCCGATCGCCGGGCTCCTTGGCTTCGTGGCAGGCAATCGGATTAGGCGGTCTTAAATGAATGAACGCTTGACAAATGCTCAGCAATCTGGCATATTATCGTCAAATTAAAGCCCGCGAATGTGTGCTGATGAGGTGGTCTCATCAGGGGACCGCCATCCGCAGTTAGAGCCCCAGGGAGTGTGTTAGGCACTCCCTGAAGTTTTTTGGGAGAAAGAAGAATGGCCGATTTGCGCTCGCGAATCTTCATTCATTCCAAAGGGGTGCACCTCTGAATGTGGCTCCCCTACCGCAAGTACGTGAACAGCTCAGCCATCGCCGCAAACAAGCCCTGGTGAGCGTCGAACCTGCTGGCCGGAGCAGAGAAGTCCAGGTGATAGCGGCTGACCCGGCCGACGAAGATGGTTTCCACGTGGCGGGTCGTCTCGATTTCCCCCTTGACGGTCCGATCGAACAGGTACTCGACCAGCCCAGCGGTCACGCCACCGACAGTCGTCGTGCTGGCATGGACATCGCGGTAAGCTGGCTGGAGGTCCAGGCTGTGGGCCAGATCCTCGGCGTACTGCAACGGTCCCTTGCCCTCGGCCAGATCGTACACGCTCACCTGTAACGTTGGACAAGGCTGGCCCGTGGGGCAATCGGCGGTAAACTCCACCCGGCGCTGGGCGGGGTTCCAGGCTCCAGCGTGCCAGGTGCGCGGGTAGCGCACGGCGAAGAAAGCCTCGCCCTGCACGTAGGTCTGCATCGAGGCGTCCGACCGGTCCACGCTGCCAACAACGGTGGCCTGGTTCAGGTTGGCCTCCAACCCCTGGCGGTCGAGCGTCGCCTGGGCCACCTCGGTGGCGCGGGTCTGGGCATGGACGCCCGGCACGGTGCTACCCAGGGTCAGTTCCTTCAGCCGACGGGTGGCAACGTCCAGCACCACTGTTGCCTGGCGCCGGTCGGGCGTGGTGCCAGTGGCGACGTAGAGCCCGCCGCTTTCCCGTGCCCGCCAGCTCGCCCCAGAGAATTCGTCCGGCAGGCGGAAGGGGGCCGGCGGCAGGGCCGGGTCGAGGTAGGGGGCCAGGTCGGCCGGCGGCGTCTTCAACACACGGCCGTCGGCGAAACTTGTACTGATACTTCGACTAAGCTCAGTACGAGGCTCAGTCGAAGTATCGGTGTAGGCCGCGCCGTCCAGCAGCCAGATGTGTCGGTCCTTCCGCACCGGCTCGCCGGGCACGGCCTGCAGGTGCACCTCGATAAGATAGTCATCACCCGCCCGGGTGACTGTGTAATCGCGCTCCAGGTCACCATTGGCGTTGGTCGTCTGGAAACGGTAAGTCACCCGGTCGGCAGCAGCTGCCACTTCGTACACATGATGAAGTGGCTGCCTCCAGCGTCCGCTCGACCTTCTCTGCCACGCCGATTCCCAGTCCGTCCTTCAGCCGGTCTGTACCCACGCTGAACGACGGCCAGGGTGCCAGGAACGGCCCGAAGAAGGCGAAATGTTCATGGTTGCCACCTCCTCCATTCTTCAGTCAGGGCCCGGCGGGTCCTCAGGAGTTCCTCGCGCCTGACCAGAAAGGCAATACCGCCGCCGAGCAGAATCCCACCGGTGAGCCCCAGTTGGATCCAGCGGGGCAGCTCGACGAAGGCAGGGCCGAATTGAACTACAGCGTTCGCAACCAGGGCCAGCGTCCCCAGGCTGACGTAGCCACGCGAGCGGGTCCGCATGCCCCAGCCTATCGCCGCCAGGCTCTCCATCCCTAGCCAGGCCGCATAGACGAAGGCGCCTCGGGGCAGCGACTGGACGAAGGACGAGCCCAGCAGGATCGCCAGCCCCAGCAGGGTGGGCAGACGATAAGTCAGGTTACCACCTCGACGATGTTCGTTCCAGCCCAGCCCCAGCAGCGCCAACCCGGTAGGGATGACGTAGGCCTGAGGCTCATTCACGCCAAAGTGATCCAGCAGCGCCCAGTAGACGACCAGGAAGTCAGCCCCAGCGAGGTAGGCCAGGTAGAGCATCCGGCGCGCGGCGGCGTCGGCGGCGTAGGTCAGCCCGGCGATGCCGAAGGTGACGGCAATGACCAGGGGATTGGCGTTGGCCAGTGCTCCGACCATGGGCAATAGCATCAATCCCAGGCCGGCCCAACGCAGCGGTTTCTCGTAGACCACTGCCAGGTCCCCACGCCGCAGCAACCAGGCGACCAGCACAAACAGGGCACACAGCCCGGCGGTAAAGGGCGGCCAGTTGCGCAGGACACGAACCGCATCCAGGATGTAGAAGTGCCCGACCACGATGGTACCCAGGCCCAGGTAGGTGAGGGCTTGCACGGGCAAGTTTCCCAGGCGCAGGTCTGGCAGCCTCGCCGTGTCCCGTTCCAGCCAGGCGTACGCCAGGAACAGCGTGGCGTAGATGGACGAAAGGGCGATGGCCAGCGGCCGATCGAGAAGTGCGACACCGTAGGACCCGGCCAGGTCGAAGGCGCCGACCAAGTACAGCGGCCACGCCCAGCGTCCCTGGCCCAGCCGGCGCAGCCCCAGCCCGCCCAGCAACAGGGCAAGGGTCAGCGCAGCGTAAGCGACATCCAGTGCTCGCAGGTTGACCACGCCGTAGCCCAGGAAGATCTCTTGAGTGGTGAACACGCCCAGGTTAACAGCGACCAGCGCCGGGAGGAGAAGTGGTGACCAGCCAAGCCACAGGGCTGCGCCCAGGTACAGGGCAGCGACAACCGCCAGCAGCAAGGTGACGATGATCGGACTGCCCCAGGCCAGCGCGACCACGCCTGCGCTCAGAAAGGCGGCTGCGGTAAGGAACGGGCCACCCCTGCGGGGCAGGCCCTGTGAATACTTTATTCTACAGGGCAGGTCGCCCGCGCTCACCTCACGGCGGCTCAGAGCGTAGCCGGCTGCCAGGTAGTTCAGCCCCAGCACGCCCATCAGCAGCCCCCGATTCGCCAGAGCAGGCACTTCTTGAGTCAAGAACAGGTAGACCGGCAGCATGAACAGCCAGACCGCACCGT
Source organism: uncultured Anaerolineae bacterium (assembly GCA_964390805.1). Classification (GTDB taxonomy): domain Bacteria; phylum Chloroflexota; class Anaerolineae; order VGOG01; family VGOG01; genus CAYMKL01. Next base: position 7,565 of record CAYMKL010000158.1, read on the forward strand.
AGAACCAGGCGTAGTGTCTGAACATGGCGCCCGACAGGGCCAAAAGGGCCACGTCGCCCAGCAGTATCAGGATCAGGTCTTGCGTGTCGCCGATGGCCTGAGATGTCACGAGACCAGCCAGGATGTAAGCAACGGTGATCAGAGGCAGGCTAGCCATCCGTCGCCTTTGCAGCCGCTGCAGGCTGTAGCCGACTCCCAGGTAGGCTATGGCCAACAGCATAAGCGCTACTCCCAGAGCCGTTTTGCTGAAGTCCAGGTGGAGCAGAGTCAGGCTGAAGGCCACGGGGAATAACCCCGCCGCTGCCCAGCGCGCTGCCAGCCAGCCGAAAAGGACGTCGGTGGCGATGTAGAACAACACTCCGACGAACATCCCGGCCAGTGGTAGCCAGGTGTCGAACGCGAAGCCGAGCATCGCAGCCCAGGTGAGCAGGGGAGCAGCCAGGTGGGTAACTATCAGCAGCGGCCTATAGGTGAACCCGGCCAAGGGAGTGTCTCGCAGCCTCCGTGCCAGCAAGAGCAGGAGCAGGGCCAGCAACAGGTGAGCCAGGGGATAGGCCAGGTCAGGTGCCCCGGCCACCGTCAGCCCTGCCGTTAGCGTGCTGGCCAGAGCGCCCACACTGATGTAAGTGAACAGGTCGGCTCGCGTCCAGTAGGCCGTGAGGACGTACAGCAGCAGGCACAGGGGCGAGGCGATCAGCCACATCACGTCGTCACGGAATCCACCGTGCCTCAAGACGTAGATTTGCAGCACGGCGAAGTTCAGGGGCAAGAAGCCAGAGGCCACCCCCAGGATGGCTATGCCCCCCAGGCGCAGTCCCTGCCGCTGGTAGAGCAGGTAGCCGCCCAGATAGAGCAGGCCGGTGGCCAGCAGCATGACGGCGAACTTGGCCGGTCCCCCGAGCTGGCCCCACCTGCTGCCGATGAAGATGATGCCAGCCATCACCAGCAGCGCGGCACCGCTGTACAGGGCGATCTTGATGTTGCGCTCGCTCAGCAACCACTCGTCGAAGGGCACGCGCTCGGCCTTGGGGGGCGGGGGAGGGGCCGGCACTACCTCGGCAGGTACGACCACCTCCTCAACGGCCGGGGGCGGAGCCGCCGGCGCAGGCTTAGGGATGAGCCGTGCCCGCAAGTCGGTCAACTGCTTGGCGTAGGGCTGGCGCAGCTCCTCAATCAGGTCGGCCGGCAACCGCTCAACCCAACCATCTGTTTCCGCAAGCAGAAACTCCAGTTGGCGGAACGCCAGCAGATCCTCGCTGGTGTAAGTCGCGCCGCACTGGGAACAGGCCGTCTCACGACGCTCCTCCAGGGCGCCACATGTCGGACATTCTGCTATCCTCGGCGGTGGTGCAATCTCTTCGGTCTCGGGTGCAACCTCCTCAGCCCGTTCAGCCGGCGGACGTTTTGCCATCCTCGTCAGAAGCCACGTGAGAGACCACGATAGCCCGGCTACAACGACGATTGCGCCTACTACAACTATTACAATACCCATAACACACCTCCTCACTCCCCCGTGCCGGGAAACTGGTTAGTAGCGGTCCCTTCTTACGAAAACAGCCCCTTTGTGGTCATATTAAACCACAAAGGGGCTGCCATTTCAAGAGCAAAAGCTGCCAAAAACTGCCAATCCCTAGAATTCGCTCCTGCTGGATCGCCAGATCCAGCAGTGAGGCGGCGGATCTGGCGATCCGCTGCGAGCTTCTTGTGATGTGGTGAATCGAAGTGCTAAACCTGGAACCTTCGCTGGGCTTCCCTCTCCATCTCTTCCAGTGCCCTGGCCACCCCTCGAATGGCCCGGCGGCGGGCGCGATTGAAAGTGCCCTCGCCGATGTAGAGCTTGCCCATGATGTCGCGGTTCCGCTCTCCCAGCACATAGGAATCGTGCAAAATGACGTATTGGTGCCACTCCCGAGGAGGGAGCGAGGGCTGTGGGCCAGGTGGCTTCAGTTTCTCGAGGGCAGTCGTCAGCACTTCCTGCAAAGCCTTGCCTCGGTCGAGGTGGGTGACGAAAGTGCCTTCCCGGATGTCGAGGTGTGACTCGACGATTCGGAGCTGAGCCAGCCTGTGCTCTCCCAGATGGGCGTAATCGTAGAGATGGCGCAAGGCATCCTCAACCAGGGAGATGACTTCCCTTTCGTCCACTCCCTCCAGAATCGGCGGCTCTGACTCCAGCACCTCTTGCATCTTGAGTCTCAGCTCCCTCTCCCGCTGGCGAAACTCTGTTACCAGGGCATCTATCTGGCGCACGCTTTTCTCCTGCAGACGGACGCTGTGCACCACGCCGGCCACCCTCTCTGCCAGGTCCTCCAGCAAGTCAAGGTCGTCCTCGGTATAGCCGATCCCCATTGCCTTTGGGCCCAGAACGACGGCCCCGATCTGTTCGCCACCATAATGCATGGGAACCACCAGAGCCATGCCTTCGAGCTTCAGGGATCTCACGGGATGGGACAGGGCAGTGATCTCGTCTGCGGCCAATGCTTCGGCAGCGATGCGATCACCCCGAAGATCCATCCGGTGGGCAACGACGATGACAAAGCCCTCCGCCTTCTGCAAGGCAATGAAGCACCTGCTAGTTCCCAGGGATCGGCAGAGGGTCTGGATGATGGTCTGCAGTTGGCCTGGCAGGTTATGGCCAGGGGCGGCCTCGCGGGCGAACTCCTGCAGGTTGGCCCTCAGCTCGCGATACTGCCTCCGATAGAAAAGCCGGTCCAGGTAGGTCCGAGCCCAATCGTAGAGAGAGTGGGAGATGGTGGCCAGCATAATGACGAAGATGAAAGCGATGAAGGGGACGCCGTAAACGATGTAGGAGATCAAGGTGGCCAGCAGGTAGAAGCTTGTTACCAGGCTGATAGCCAGGAAGGTGTACAGGAAGTCCAGCCCGATGGCTCGCCCCTCGATGAGGGCGTTGTAGCGAGCTACGCCGTAGCCGAGGAGGGCCATCCCCACGCCCAGGCTGAGGGTGCCTATCACTGTGGGTGTGTCCAGGCCGAGCCAGATGGATAGGTTAGCATAGGTCGCACCCAGGAGTGCCAACGAGGTGGCCCAAAGGAGCATGGTAAGCTGCTGCCTGATAGTGGGGCTTCTGGCCTGTTTCCAGCTCAGGTAGAGGTTGTAGAAGGAGAGGGCGGAGACCGCGATCAGGGAGAGGCCGAAGAGAGGGAAAAGGGGACCGGGACGCTGGGCGCTGTGGTAGATGAGCGGTTTGGTCGTTGCCCCAGCGAACACCCAGGGGGTATAGGCTTCCATGGCTACGAAGTTCAGGGTCAGCAGATAGACGAGGATGACCAGCGGACGCTGTTTTCTGGCCAGCCTGCTCGGTAGGAACGAGGCGCTCAAGTGAAACCAGAAGGGAGCGGCGAGCGCAGCGCTCCACCCCCACCACCAAGGTAGAGTGGCCTGCTCTGGTGAGATGTTGATGTAGGTCAGGGTGTTCAGGAAGGAGCCGGAGAGGGACCAGAGGGTAGCACTGGCCAGCCAGGAGATCCTGCTGCGTGGACTGCGGGTGACGATGTAGAAGCCCAGCCACAGGGAGAGGGCCAGACATATGAAATTGACTATGGACGTCAGGGTGAACAGAAAGGATTCCACGATTTCGATGACCTCCGTTGGTGCCCAATCACACCGAAGGGGAAAGCACTGGGGCCATCTGGGGCAGCACAGGAACCTAGATCATTGTTGGGGCATTCTTGTCAGAGTTCGGGTGACGTTGCGGAAATCATATGCAAGGGCATGGTTGTGGGTTGCTGTCCAGCATCGCCGCTTCTTCATAACCACAGGGCATCAATGCTGACCTCAGAAAGGTCAAGAGGGCCCTTTTTCTGCCACTTGAGCTTTGCGGCAAAGAAATCCTTCCAATTGCTTCTCTCGCTGGCAGATTACTGCTTCCAATATTACCACATTCTCGGAGAAAAGGCAACCTGATTGCTTTGCGTCAAGGCGCTTAGTTCTGAAGAACGCTGGCTGAGGTGGTGTCTCTTTGTCAACCTTGCTGAGATGTAGTATAATGGGCAAAGAAAATGCCACTGACTGCTACGTGGTGAAGAGGCTAACTATGAGAAAACACCCGATTTTAGGCGACATCCGCCCCTACAACTTCATAAGCCCCGAAGGGCGCGAGGTTACTGCCTGGATGAGCGTGGAGCGGGACCACCGGTTGGGGGCACTTCTCATCGAGGCGGTGAACGGAGAGGACACCGGACAATTCGTCTACGGCATGCCCAAGATCCACTACCCCTATCGGCGGGACAAGGAGATTGATCTGGAGAACGTCACCCCCGACGACATCGTCCTGCCCAGCGGCTACGAGAGGGTGCTCCTGCGCCAGAAGGTTGACGGTACGAACGTCACCTGGTTCGGCTTGCTCGACGGCCGGGGCGAGATGGTCGAGATCATCCCCAAAACCCGCCAGGCTGTTCTCAACAAGCCCTCGGAGATGCACTCTGTCTACGACCTGCTGCCCGACATCTATGAGATGTACCCAGGGATCCTGAAAGCCGTCCGAGATACCGGGCTCAATCTCTCCTTCGAGTGCTATGGCTACCGAAACCCGCATAGCCTGGTCTACGACTTCCCCCTCCAGGTTTCCCTCATCGTGGCCATAGATGCCCAGGGGCAGCTTCAGCCCTGGGGGGAGCTGGCGGCTCTTGCCGAGAGGTATGAGCTGCACATGCCGCAGGTCATATTCGAGACCGACAAGCCCGATGTGCGGGCCGAGTGGCTCAGATTTCGGCTGGAGTTGGATGTGAGGAACCGGCCCGACAAGCTGGTGGACGAGGGGGTGGTGTTCACCTTCTGCTACCCCGACACGATCAGGCTGGTCAAGTGCAAGACCAGGACCCTGGAGGAGGCCCACATGTCGGTCATGGCTGCAGAGCAGGCCGAAATCCCCCAGGAGATTCTTTTCAAGGCCATCTGCCGCGTTTACGACGACGGCTTCGCTGAGGAGGGGTGGGATTTGGTCTGGGGCCAGCTCCAGGCGGAGCTGATGGAGGACTACGTGGAGGTGGCCGTGGACCGGCACGTGCACAAGGCGGAGAAGCTGTGGGGTTGGAAGCTGAGGCTGGAGACAGTGCGGCCCCATATCGAACGGGCCATGAAGGAGACCGGAAGCCGTGAGCTAGACGTCGTCATGCCGCTGGTGCGAAAACGGCTCAGCAAGGAAAACACCAACCTGGCGGCGCAGATTTTGGTCAGGAACATATAGTCTTTACTCCCCCGTTCTCCCTTACTAACTCCAACAACACCTCAACCCGTTTTCGTCGCCAGCCCGCCCGGGGCTGATCCTTCGACCCTGCTCAGGACAGGCGCCGTCGGGCTCAGTATACGAAGGCCTATAGCCTGGCGGATCCAGCCCCAGCGGGGCTTTGTAAACTGAGCCAGGGGCTTGAGCGAAGCGGAGCCCCTGGCGGCCTGGCAAATCCAGCCCCAACGGGGGCTTTGTGAGCTGAGCCACGGGCTGGAGGGAAGCGGAGCCCCTGGCGAACTGGCGAACGCCGTCTGAAAAGTCAATTCTGTGATGAGGGTTCGAGGGAGGTCACTCCTGCGCGGATGGCAAGCTTAGTGAGATCGGATATGTTGTCAATACCCAGCTTCTTATAGATGCGCCTGCGATGTGTCTCAATGGTCTTCCTGCTCACCTCGAGGGCATCGGCAGCCCGCTTCGTGCTATTGCCTTCAATCAGAAGCTTGGTCACCTCGATCTCCCGCTTCGACAAGCTGGAAACACCTTGTGGCTCGGGCTCTGACGGGTTTGCCAGTAAGTTGTCAAGTAGAGGCCTGGTTATCTCAGGGCTCAAGTACATTTGACCTGCGACCACGGCCTTGATTGCGCGGGTCAGCTCCTCGGAAGCACACTCCTTTAGCAAGTAGCCCGACGCGCCCGCCTTGAGCATTTGCTTCACAAACTGCGTTTTCGAGTGCATTGACAGGGCGATTACCTTGACATCGGCGTCCCTGGCAATGATCTGTTCCGTCGCTACGACGCCGTCCAAATGGGGCATGGCGATGTCCATGATAACCACATTGGGTGATAGCTCCTGGGCGAGCCGCACGGCTGTTTGTCCGTCCTCTGCTTCTCCGACCACATCCATGTCGGGTTCCTTCTCGAGCAGAGAACGGATGCCTTCGCGCAATATTCTGTGGTCGTCTGCCAGGATGATTCTTGTACTCATGTCATTCTCTCCTTCAAGGTTCGATGGTGATCATTCCTTTGCGGATAGCCCACACCGCGAGTTCGGCTGTGCTCTTAATGCCCAGTTTCTTGAAGATGCGCCGACGGTGCGCCTCAATGGTCTTGGTGCTCAACTGGAGGGCGGCGGCGATTTGCTTGGTGTTCTTGCCTTCGATCAGTAGCTTGGCCACTGCAATCTCCCGGGACGACAGTTCGAAGATACCGCTGGCCTCGGTCTCTTTCCAGCGCTCACGGCCCAGTTCGATCACCAGGCTCGCTATCTCAGGGCTCAAGTATTTTCCACCTGCCAGCACGGCTCTGATGGCGTGAGCGAGCTCCTCGAAGGCGCAATCCTTCAGCAGGTAGCCTGCCGCGCCCGTGTCGAGCATTCCCATCACAAACTGAATGTTGGAATGCATTGACAGTCCGATTACCTTGACATCAGGGGACTCGGCAATGATCTGGCGAGCGGCTACGATGCCGTTCAGGCCAGGCATGGCGATATCCATGACGACCACGTCGGGTGATAGTTCCTGGGCGAGCTGCACTGCCATTGGGCCGTCCTCCGCCTCGGCAACCACGTCCATGTCGGGCTGTTTCTCAAGCAAAGAACGGATCCCTTGGCGCACAATCTTGTGATCGTCCGCCAGGATAATTCTGGGACTCTGAGATTTCCAAACCGGGCTGACAAGACCCCGTAGAGCACGTTAACAACC
>CAYMKL010000159.1:0-14428 GCA_964390805.1 uncultured Anaerolineae bacterium
ATCAAGCACATCATCCCCACCGACGACGATTGTCGATTATTACCAGGACGTAGATGAACACAGATTTTTTTTCTTTTTTTACTGCAAATCTGTGTGAATCTGTGAAAATCTGTGTCCCAATTATTGTGTGTCGGTTGAAATGTTAAATTTGTCAGTCAGCCAGTCCTTCCCCTGGAATGTGCCCCTAATGATACCACAACTCTTCCTTCTTGTCCAACGTAAGAGAACCACGGATCGGCGGAAAAACGCGGATGGTTCTACCTTTCCATTTTCCATTTTCCGCCATCCGCCATCAGCCATCAGCCATCCGCCACTTGATACTCCGGCACCAGCTCCCTCAGCTTCCGCTTGATGCCCTCCGCGTCCATCTCCCTGGCCAGTCTCTGGAGCTCGAGGACGCCCTCCCGCAGCTTGGCCCCATCGAGGTCGTCAGCCTCGGCTATGAGGATGTGCTGGTGTTTGGTGGCCCTGACGCGCTCGCCCTCCCTGAACAGCTCCTCGCACAGTTTCTCCCCAGGCCTCAGCCCCGTGTACACGACGTCTATGTCCCGCCCCGCTTCCAGGCCAGATAGCGTGATCAGGTCCATGGCCAGATCCACGATCCTGACCGGCTCTCCCATGTCCAGCACCAGTATCTCGCCGCCTTTGCCCATGGCCGCGGCCTGGATCACCAACTGGACTGCCTCAGGGATGGTCATGAAGTATCGCCTGGCCCGGGGATCGGTGACGGTGAGGGGGCCTCCGGCGGCGATCTGAGCCTTGAAGATGGGGATGACGCTGCCGCTGGAGCCGAGGACGTTCCCAAACCTGACGGCGACGAAGGCTCTCCCATTTCTCCTGGCCATGTCCTGGATCAGCATCTCGCAAATTCGTTTCGTCGCGCCCATCACGCTCCTGGGATTGACCGCCTTGTCGGTGGAGATCAGCACGAATCGCTTCACGCCGTGTCTCTCGCTGGCCTCGATGAGGTTCTGGGTGCCGATGACGTTGTTGGTGATGGCCCCATCCACGTTCATTTCCATCAAGGTCACGTGTTTATGGGCGGCGGAGTGGAAGACGACGGTGGGTCGGTATCGCCTCATGAGCTGCTCTGTCTTGTCTTCGTCTCTGATATCGCAGATGAGGGGGGCGACGTCGAGGCGAGGGTAACGGGCCACCAGTTCCCGATGGATGTAGAAAGTGACGGTTTCCCCGTGGTCCAACAGGATCAATCGTTCTGGATGATAACGGGCGATCTGACGGCACAGCTCGGAGCCGATGGAACCGCCGGCTCCGGTGACCAACACCCTGGCCCCGGCCAGGAATCCCCCCACCTCCTCCAGGTCAATGGCGACAGGCTCGCGACGCAGCAGGTCCTCCAGTTGGACGTCTCTGATCTGGCTGACGCCCACCGAGCCATCGAGAAGCTCGTAGATGCCGGGGATGGTTTTGTACCCGACCCCCGCTCCTTCGCAGAGGGCTTTGATCTGCCTGATCACCACGCCCGGCGCGGTGGGCATGGCGATGATCAGTTCTTCGATGTCATATCTGGCGACCAGTTGGGAGATGTCGTTGCAGTTGCCCAGAACGGGTACGTTATGAATGTACTTTCTCACTTTCACCGCGTCGTCGTCAACGAAGCCCACGGGCAGGAGGCCAACCCCAGGATTGGCGCGCATCTCGCGGACGATCATCGCCCCGGCGTCGCCTGCCCCAGCGATCAGAACTCGCTTTTGTGTCTTGGGCATTGTTTGCAAGGCCAGGCCTTTCTCGCTGGACCTCGCCCTCCTTAGCACCCTCAGGGCAAACCTCGTCCCCCCCAGCAAGAGAAGGCTCAGCATCCCCTCGATGGCGATCACTGAGCGGGGGAAGCCTTTGACGATCCCCAGGGGAAGACCAAACCCCAATACGAGGATAGCCATGATGGCCGAGCCAGTTGAAACGGCTCCCACGATGGATAGCAGCTCGTTGACGCTGGCATACCCCCACATCCGCCGATACAGGCCGAAGAGATAAAAAAGAGTTGGCCTGATGATGATCGCCAGGGGGATCAAAAACCAACCCTTCACCAGATAAGGCCAAACCAAAAAGGTGTCGAAGCGGATGATAAAGGCCAAGACTGCAGCGGCTGTGACTAAGAGGATGTCTGCAAATAAGAAGTACCTGTTCCTGATGAACATGATGTTGTCTCCATAACGCGGCCTCCCGCCGCAACCAAATCTTTGGACACGGATTCACACAGATTTTCACAGATTTTGGCATCGTTTCAAATCGCCAAAATAGCAACTTTACACTTTTTTGGTGGAGTGCAGACCCAAGTGAACATAAACAGCCATTTTGCCCCTCTGGAGGCCATTTTGGGGGCCTTTTGCGCTCCGTTTGGATCATAATCGCGGAAAAAGTGTAAAGCGATCTCTGGTCATTTCCAGGCTGGATGAAACGATGCCCAGATTTTTATTTCTTTTTCATCCGTGTTTATCTGTGTAATCTGTGTCCTAAAAATTCTCGCGGATAGCGCAAATGTCGCGGGGTAATTCTATAACTGAGTGAGCTCAGCCCCCCCCGCCCCCCCAATCCTGGGGGGAGTTCAGTTCCCCCCGCCACCCACTTCTGGGGGAGTGCCAGTTCCCCCCAGAGCTTGCCCTGAGCTTGGTCGAAGGGTTGGGGGGTTAGGGGGGCGATTCCAGCACAGCCGCCAGATTCTCGCCCACGTACTCCACCTGCTCCTCGGTCATGACGCTGGAGAAGGGCAAGGCCAGGGTTGATCTGGCCACGCTCTCGGTGATGGGGAAGTCACCTTCTTTGTAGCCAAACATCTGCCGGTAGAAAGGTTGCAGGTGGATGGGGGTGAAGTAGGGGCGCGAGGGGATGCCCTGCTCTTCCAGCGCGGCCATGGCTGCGCTGCGATTGATCTCTGGGGCCAGGCGGATGACGTAGACGAACCAGGACATGCGGGTGGTGGTGGGGGCGATGTAAGGGATTTGCACGCCTTCCACGTCCTTCAGCCGCTCGTTGTACCATTGAGCCACCCGCTCCCGTTTGGCCAGCAGCTCTTCGATGCGACCCAGTTGGGCCAGGCCCAGAGCCGCGCTCATCTCGTCCAGGCGGTAGTTGTAGCCCAGGCGGGTGTGGTTGAGCCAGGCGTCGAAGACGTCCCGCCCCTGGTTGCGCAGGGAGCGGAAGAGGCTGGCCCACTCCTCGTTGCCGGTGACGATCATGCCCCCTTCGCCGGTGGTCATCTGTTTATTAGGATAAAACGCGAATACCGTTGCCTGTTGCGTATTGGGTATTGGGTATTGGGTATTGGATATTGGATATTGCGTGCCGATGCGGCGGCCTTTGTATTCGGCGCCGAGGGCCTCGCAGGCGTCCTCGATCACAGCCAGGTTGTACTCGCTTGCCACATCAAGGAGTGGATCCATGTCGGCAGGCTGCCCAAATGCGTGCACCGGCAAAATCGCCTTCAACCGTCTCCCTCTCTCCCCCTCTCCCCCTCTCCCCCTCTCCTTGTCCCCTTGTCCCCTTGTCAGATTGTGGACTGCTTCGGCGACCAGGCTTGGGTCTATGTTCAGTGTCTGCGGGTCAATGTCCACGAAGACGGGGATGGCGCGTTCGTAGAGGATGACGTTGGCGGAGGAGACGAAGGAGAAGGGGGTGGTGATGACCAGGTCGCCCTCTCCTACGCCTGGTTCGACACGCTCACCACGAAGAGCGGCGATGACGCAGAGGTGGAGACCTGCCGTGCCGCTGGAGACAGCGACGGCGTGGCGCGCCCCGACCCTTCGACCGTTAGCGAAGCGGCGCTCAGGGCAAGCGTAGGCGGCGAAGCGCTCCTCGAACTCGTCAATGCGCGGGCCGATGCTGAGATAGGGGGTCTGGAGCACCCGGGTCACCGCCTCGATCTCAGCAGTTGTGATGTCGGGTGAGGACATCGGAAGATGGAGGATGGAAGAGGGAGAATGGATGATGGAAGGTGGAGAATGGATCATTTGAAAGTCTCCCACTTGGTCATCAAAGTCCACAACATGGCGCTAACCTGGCCATAGCCGATAGTCAACTGCTTATGTTCCTCGGCCTGGATGTACTCGCAATCAAGAGCGAAATCCAGCCAGAGTTTTGTCTCTTCGGACTCGCCCAGGGAGTCGTTGAGGCTGTTTTTGAAGACCGCTTCGTGCCGCCGCTTAGCAAAGCCTTCAACAACGTTACCACAAACGGAGCGGGATGAACGGCGCATCTGATCAGTCAATGCGTAGCGCTCTTCTTTTGGGAATCTGGTAGTCAGCCGAAACACCTCCATAGCCAGTGTGTAACCCAGATTGAACACATCCAGGTCGCGATAAGACTGGATCTGCTTTCTAGTGCCGCCATCCTGAGGCACCCACCGCTCCCCATCAAACACCCACACCTCACATCCAACCCACTTCCGCTTCCTCCTCTTCCCCCTTCCCTTTTCCATCATCCGTCCTCCCCCTCCCACGCTACGAACCCGAAACAGGCCGCAGGGCGTGGGTCACTTCCTCAAGCACATCCAGCGTTTTCTGAATCACAGCTACACCCTCTTCTCCCCTGCTCCACCTGTCCCCTGCACTGGGTCGCCAAAGGGTGGGTGCCGACCGACCATGCGGTCAGCCGCACGAATATTGATGACCCGGTCACGGTTTAACGCCAACGCCTCGATCGTCGCCCGCCCCACCGGCGTTAGACCAATAACGAAGAGACCATCGGCTGACCACATAAAGTGCTCATCCCAGTCATCCTGACGAGGGTTGAACAGCGAAACCTCCTCCCCGGAATCAGGGTCCAAAGCCGTCAGACGGTCAGATTTCCTGCGGTTACAGTGAAAACAAGCCAAAGCGAGGTTATCGGGAGTGTCTGAACCACCCTGAGCAAGAGGGACAATGTGGTCCACTGTGAACCGTACATACTGCCACCGTTCTGAGGTGTGGCAGTACTCACATCGCTCGTTTGCCCGTTGCCGAACCAGGCGCTGTGTTTCAGGTGGGATTCTGCGTCGTCGAGACATTCGTCCACTCGTCACCCTGGACCTGCATCAGGTTCCGCACCACACGGTTGATGAGGCTCAAGTAATCATCCATCTCTTCCCATTGATCCAGTTCCTTTTTCTCTTGAACGCTCAACCGCGCCCCTCGCTCTTTGAGAAGCAATTGCTCAATTCGGGCCTGAATGAAGCCGGAGGCTCTGAATACGGGCATTCCTTCCTCAAGTTCGATGCGCACGGCCCCTTCCAGTGGAAGAGCAGTCGGCAGACTGCGTAACCTGGGAAGGGGATGCACCACAAACTGTCGAGTGTGCTCCAGTAGCCTCATTTCGCTCATCGTCGCCACCTCCTATGTTGGCGTTTGTTTGCCTGTTGTCGTTTCCTTGCCCAATTATACCGCATCACGCCCCCAAAATCAAACGCCATGCTCCTCCGCACCTCTGCTCCCTTGCTCCCCTGCTCCCTCTTCCCTCTTCCATCATCCAATGGGTGTAATCCCATACCTGGCCCAGTAGAAAGCCAGCTTGAGCACCTCGTTGAACACGGCCACCAGGCCCTCCTCGGTCTGCCACCAGCGGGCGGCGTCAACGCTCGGATCGGGGGCGGCGCTGATATAGATGGTCGTATCAGGCAAGAGGGTGCGGAAGGTGCGGGCGACTCGACGGGTGTGAAACAAATCGGTCACGACGATGAGGGACTGCCAACGGTGTTGCTGGGCCAGACGGTGCATGTTCACCGCTTCGCCGTAGGTGCTAGGCCAAGCGGAGTTTGGCACGGCGCCGTCGGCGATGATGGCCACATCAGGCGGCAGCCCCAGCTCCTGAGCGGCTTCCAGTGACAATTGGGCCGACGAGCAGGCCAAGCCAGCGTCCTTCAATGATACACCCCCGCTGAAGACCACCACTGGAGCGCAGCCTTCGTTGAAGAGGGCCACGCCCTGCTGTACTCTGAAAAAGTCGCCACCATCGCCACCCAAGACCACGATGGCATCAGCCTGAGAGAACGCATCCTCTGTTGCCAGGAAATGCCCTACTGTGACGGCAAATATACCGAGGGCCAACAATCCAACCAACAGGAGTGCTACACCGGAAAGGAGGCATCCCCTGCAGTTTATGTACACACGAGTCTCCGCTCTCTCCCTTCCATCTTCCCCCGTCCACCCTCCCTCTTCCATCTATTGGATCACCCTTGCCGGCATGCCCACTGCCGTCGCATAGGACGGAACGTCCCTGGTGACCACCGAGCCAGCGCCAATCACAGACCACTCCCCGATAGTGCGCTGCGGAATCACGGTGGCGCCGATTCCGACCACAGCGCCCTCTCCAATGGTGACGTCGCCGCCCAGGTGAACACCGGGAGCGATGTGTGCATGATCCCCGATGTGGTTGTGGTGATCCACCGTGCAACTGGTGTTGAGGATGACGTTGTCTCCGATGACGGTGCCGGTGTTGACCACCACGCCAGCGCAGATCATCACCCCTTGGCCCAGACGCACGTCGGGAGCGAGCACGGCAGCCGGGTGGATGGCATTGACCATCTGCTCCCCCCGCGCCCGAACCGATTCGAAGAGGTGGGCCCGGGTGCGGTTGTCGCCGATGGCCACGATGACGGCGTCGTGGTCGAGCTCGTCAAGTTGGGAAATGGCTCCCAGGACAGGCAAGCCCATGATGGTCGTCCCCGCAAGGGCCGAATCGTCGTCCAGGAAGCCGACCCGCTTATAATCTGCCCCCGTAGCGTGGGCCTGCAACAGAATGTCAGCTACTACTTGGGCGTGACCGCCTGCTCCCAGGATGAGCACCCTCTGCATCTTCTGATGTACCCCTACCCTGTCACTTCAAGTCGTGGACGACGCCGTCTACGCCGTACAGCCCTTCACGACGGACGAGCATGAGGAACGCTTGGAGCAGAATGTACAGGTCGAGCCGGAGTGACCAGTGATCCACATACCAGATGTCCAGTTCAATACGCTCCGACCACGAAGGTTGGTTGCGCCCATGGATCCAGGCCCAGCCGGCCATGCCAGGCTTCACCTCCAGCCGTCGTCGCTGCCAGGGGGTATAGCGTGCCACCTGGCTGGGCACGGTGGGGCGCGGGCCGACGATGCTCATGTCCCCCTGCAAAACGTTGAACAGTTGTGGGATCTCGTCCAGCGTCCAGTGCCGCAGGAAGCGGCCCACGCGAGTGATGCGGGGATCGTCTTTGGCCACTTCCAGCCCCAGGCCCTTGTTCTCAGCACCTATTACCATCGTACGGAACTTATAACAGCGGAAGGTTCTGCCGTCTTTGCCCACCCGGTCCTGGACGTACAGAACCGGGCCGCCGTCATCGAGCTTGATGGCCAAGGCGATGAGGCCAATCAGTGGTGAGAACAGGGTCAGTACAGTTAGGGAGACGACGATGTCGAAGGCACGTTTGATAGCCAAACCGATACGGCGACTCATGCTCTCTTCTCTCGACACACTCGCTCCAAAGCCATCTCCAACTTCGGCACCTGATCCCGGCGCTCAAAGTGCGCCTCGACGTAGGCCCGCGCCAACCGGCCCATGCGCCGGCATCGCCCGCGGTCGTCAGCCAGGTCACCCACTGCCTCAGCCAAAGCGTCAGGGTCGCCCGGCGGCACAAAGACGCCTCCCTCGGCCGACTCGATCACCTCCCGGATCACCCCGTCAATGGCCAGCACCGTGGGGCGCCCGGCGGCCATGTAGTCAAAGACCTTGTTGGGGTAGGTGGTGGCGAACATCGGGATGTCCTTCAGAATTGCCAGTCCTGCATCGGCAGCGGCCAAGAGCTCTGGCATGCGGGACTTGGGCTGAGCCGGGATGAAATGGACGTTGGGCAAAGCCATCTCCTCGGCTTGGCGCATCAGGTTCTGTTTCTCCTTGCCATCGCCGACCAGGATAAAAGCGATGTCCCTCCGGTCACGCAGGCGGTCGGCGGCCTGCAGCACAATACCCAGGTCGTTAGCTGGGCCATGAGCTCCCGCATACAGCACCACAAAGCGTCCGTCCAGGCCATACTCACGACGCACCGCTGCCCCGTCCGCTGCTGGATCAAACATAGAGGTCTCCACACTGTTGGGCACCAGCGTCACCCGCTCAGTTGGGACGCCCTTGCTCTGCAGGCGATCCACGTAGGCCGGCGAGTTGACGACGAGATGGTCAGCGTGGTGATACAGTAAACGCTCCAGCCACTCCGCAGCCCAGATCAACGCTGGATTGCGGAGCACGCCCATATCCACGGCAAAGGCGGGCCATAGGTCGCGCACCTCGAAGACGAAAGGGACACGCTTCAACCGTGCCAACAGCCAGGCGCTGATTCCCTGGAAGATAGGCGGCGACGTGCCCCATACCACGTCTACTCCCTTGACCCGTATCCCCGCCAACAGGGAAGATGCCATAAAGCTCAGGAAACTCACCCCTCGATGTACGAAGCTGCGGTGCAAAGCCGGATAGGTATAGGAGCGGTATATCGTGATTCCATCTTCTTGCTGTCGGATGAGCCAGCCTTCACCGGAATGGCGCCGACCGGTGAGGTAGCTGATCGTGCTGGCGATGGCCGTAAAGCGATGGCCGGATTGAATCAAGTGTCGGGCCAGTTCATAGTGACGGGTGCCCCCGGCCTCGTCGCCGGTCATAAACGCCTGGTGAATGAGCAAAATGTGCATTCCCTCTGTTACCGCTGAACCAGGTTTGAATCACTGAGGCACTGATTGCACTGACGCCCACTGAGCGACGAAGCTGCTGAGGCCGCTGGACTAGGGGCCAGCCAGAGCAGGGGGGTAGTCACTTGGTTTCAGTGTCATCAGCGAAATTCAGTGATTTCAGTGGTTCTAATAATACAACAACTTGAACAATGCTTTGTAACCCAGTGCCAAATTGCGTCGGACGAAACTGTGTTGGTAGACCTCCCAGCATTGGGCATAGTCGGTGAAGATCGGCTCGCTAGTCAACCTGTGCATCACCTCGAGTTGGACAATGTGCAGACTATGATAGAAAGGGCTGGCCAACATCTTCATCCGCGTGCCTGATTGCTCGTACAGTGACCAGAACCCAGCGTCGAACTGCGGCAGGTTGTCACGCAGCGTCCTGACTGCTTCGTCAAAGAGTCTCTGGGCTTGTTCATCCCGCGTGTGCAGGAAATAGTCGTACACACCCCACGCAGCCCATAAGAAGCCGTTCAGGATGTGGGTTGGGGGATCCACGATGGCTTCTTCAAACCAGGTGTAGCCTTCCCCATCCACAAAGCTAACCCCGCCCTCATCGGTGGTCTTCAAGAAGGTTTCGAAGGCCCGATGGGCAGCCTCTATATAAGCGGGATTGCCCGTTTCCTGATACGCCCGCACCAGGAGTGAAATGCCCTGTCCCTGGGAGAGGGCGGAGTACCAGGGGGCCTGGAGGAGCGTGCGGTATTCCCAGTCGAAGTGATGGTTCCAAACCCACAGACCAGCGGAGTTCTGCGCCAGGTTGCTCACCAGCCAGTTGGCCACGATCAGGAACTTGCGGCGGCGCTCTGAGTCACCCGTGCGGCTAAAGAGGTTGTAGTTGCCCAGGCCATACTGCGCAATGGCGATGGGGTTGTATTGCAGCCCCACAGCGCCGTGATAGTCGAGCATGGGAATGCCCTGCTCATCGTAGTGACCAGGGTAATCAGCCTTGGCCAGGAAGGGCATGTAGTATTGGCCCCGTTGCCCCGGCTGGACCTGTTCGTTGGCTTGCGGCTCACCATGCCAGAAGGTCAGGTGGCTCTTGCTGGGGGTCAGGTAGGCGGCAAAGATACGTTGGTAGTAGCTCAGACGTCTTCTCAGCGACATCTCGTCTCCATCCTCATTCCCCCCCTCGGTCCCCCCCAACCCTTCGACCTTGCTCAGGGCAAGCTCTGGGGGGGAAGCAGAAAGGGAGTCGCAGTTCCCCCTCTCCCAGGAGCAACATCTCGTCTCCGTCCTCATTCCCCCCTCTCGGTCCCCCCCAACCCTTCGACCTTGCTCAGGGCAAGCTCTGGGGGGGAAGCAGGGAAATGACGTTGGCAATCCGCTCTGCCGCCTGTCCATCCCACAACGGTGGCACCTGCCCTTGCTTCCCATCGCCAGCCAGTATTCGCCCCACCTCGGCCCGCAGCCGTTCCATATCCTGCCCGACCAGGATGTTCGTCCCCAGGATGACTGTCACCGGTCGCTCGGTATTCTTCCGCACCGTCAGGCAAGGCACACCCAGGTAGGTTGTCTCCTCCTGTATGCCGCCCGAGTCGGTGATGACCAGGGTGGCGGAGTGTTGTAATGCCAGGAAGTCGTGATATCCTAGCGGTTCGATAAGGCGTAATTGGGTATTGGATATTGGATATTGAGTTCCTTGTAATCTCTGGCGGGTGCGAGGATGAACCGGGAAGATCACAGGTATGTCGTGGCTGATTTTGTCAAGTGCCTCCATGATCTCGCGTAGCATAGTCGGCTCGTCCACGTTCGAAGGCCGGTGGAGGGTGACCAGGGCATACCGTTCCAGGTTGAACGTTGAACGTTGAACATTCCAACGCGCCAACGCTTTGGGCAACAGCCGTACCAGAGTATCAATCATCACGTTGCCAACTCGGTGGATTTTCTCCGCTGCTATCCCTTCACGCAGCAAGTTTTCATCGCCATCGGCCGAGGGGGTGAAAAGCAGGTCGGCGATCTGGTCGGTGAGCAGACGGTTGATCTCCTCTGGCATGGTCCGATCAAACGAGCGCAGCCCCGCCTCCACGTGCCCCACCGGTACTCCCAGCTTAGCGCAGACCAACGCCGTTGCCACCGTGGAATTTACATCACCGTAAACCAGCACCAGGTCCGGGCGTTTTGCCAAAACCACTGCCTCAAAGCGCACCATGATCTGGGCCGTCTGCACAGCGTGACTATCGGAGCCCACCTCCAGGTCAATATCTGGATTGGGCAGTCCCAACTCCTGGAAGAAGACTTTGGACATGTTCTCGTCGTAGTGCTGACCGGTGTGGACCAGTGTCTGGCGGATGCCTTCGCGCTGCGCCAGTGCTGTCATCACAGGAGCGGCTTTCATGAAGTTGGGACGGGCGCCAACGACGTGTAGTATGTGCAACTGTGTACTCCTTGCTGCCAGGGCCAGATGACTTTGAATCACTGAGGCACTGAGGGGATGAAACCACTGAAAGCGCCTTCAGTTGGCGAGACGCTTGATTTCTAGCCGCTTACTGCCAAAGTTGATCAGCAGTCCAACCTGGTGTCCCGATGCCTTGAGGTAGGAAAGTGTCTGGATGAAGTCTACCTCTTCCAAGCTCGCTTTGGCCTTGATCTCCACCAGCACTTCGCCGCTGTCGTCTCCGACAAAGAAATCCACCCGCTTTCGTCCCACTTTCTGGCCTTTGTAGATGATGTCTATCCACACCTCCCGGCTGTATTCCAGCCCGTGGGCCGGGAATTCCTTCGCCAGCGCACGCTGGTAGATGACCTCCTCAAAGCCAGGCCCCAGGATACGATGCACCTCGTGAGCTGCAGCAAGGGTGCGTGAGGTCAACGCCGAGAGCGGGTACTGGGTGTCTACATAGACTTCGTTGTTCATTTGTGTGTGCCTCCATCAGTGGCTCAAATGATTTAGGATCACTGAGACACTGAAGGAATGAGTTCACTGATGCTCGCGCCCAACCTTTCAGTGTCCTCACCACCATCATTGCCTCAGTGATTCAGACGACTTGGAATCACTGAGACACTGAAGGAATGAGTTCACTGATGCTCGCGCCCAACCTTTCAGTGCTCTCATCAGCATCAGTGCTTCAGTGATTCAAGGTTGATCGCCCTGGCTGGCTGCGCCGCCCGCTCTACGGCGGCAAAGGTCGCCAGCGTAACCTCCTCAAGCTCGGGCCAGGGGATCAGAGGAGGCCCTCCGTCAATCACCCGCTCGATAAAGGCGGCAACTTCAGCCGAGTGTCCCTTATCCTGACGCCACAGACGCTTTCGTTTGAAACCCTTCCAGCCATAGCCCTGCAGCACTTTGAAATTGTCCAGCACCAGCACCCGCCCCTCGCTAAATACCTCGACCCGCTCCTTGGGATAGCGCTTGCTCCCATTGGCCAGGTAATGAATGGCGCCCGTTGAGCCGTCAGCAAATTCTAGCAGGATGGTCATCTTGTCCTGCCGCACAACCACCCCCAGCGCGGCACCCATCATGCGGGCTTCCAAGCCAATGATGGGTTCACCAACCAGGTAGCGGAGCAGGTCAATGAAGTGACAGCCCTCGCCGACAATGCGCCCGCCACCAACCTGGGGATCCTGAGTCCAGTGATCGGCCGGGATGGCGCCGGCGTTGACCGTGTAGACCAGGCTCATGGGCAGGGAGCGTCTTGCCAACAGATCACGCATCTGAACGGCCAAGGGCGCAAATCGCCGATTAAAGCCTACCATCAAATGGAGGTTGGAGGCCTGCCCTGAGCCTGGCCGAAGGGTTGGAGGCTGGAGGTTGGAGTGATAGACCGATTTGATGGCCTGGAGTTCCTCTCTGTTGAGACAGAGGGGCTTTTCGACCAACACGTGCTTGCCGGCCTGCAGTGCCTCAACGATTATGCGAGCGTGCAGGTTGTGGCGGGTGGCGATGAAGACCGTGTTTATCTCAGGGTCGTCCAGTATGGTATGATAGTCGGACGTGGCCTGGGGGATGCCAAACTTGCGCGCTGCCACGGCTGCCGTCGTGTCGTTGCCCCCAGCTACCACCTTGAGCCGGGCTTCTGTTTTCGACAGGGCGGGCAGGAGTATGAGGCTGGCGAAATTGCCTGCACCAATGACTCCTACCACTGGATTTCGGATTTCGGATTTCGGATTTCGGATTGGAGATACTTCGATTGGGCTCAGTACAAGTTTCGGGCCTCGGAATTTGCGAGCACTGCTTACAACCGTTGTACGGTTCAGGTCCACACCAGTATCGGGATAGGTGAGGAGGATGCCTAGGGTGGAGGGGTCTTCCGTCAGCAGACGGTAGGCCTCGGCCGCCTGGCGCTGGGGGATGCGGTGCGAGATGAGGGGTTTCACGTTCAGCTTCCCCTCCACCATCAGGTTCAGCACCGCCTGGAAGTTGCGCTGCTCGGTCCAGCGCACGAAGCCAAAGGGATAGTCCTTGCCCTTCTGCTCATAGTTCTCATCGTAGCGGCCCGGCCCATAGGAACAAGAGACCTGAAAGGTGAGTTCCTTCTCGTAGAAATCAGCCCGTGAAAGTTCCAGCCCAACCACCCCCACCAGTACGATCCGCCCGCGTTGGCGGCTCATCTGCGCCGCCTGATGCACCGGATCGCTGCTCCTGGTGGAGGCAGTGATGAGCACCGCATCCACGCCCCGCCCATACGAAAAAGCCAGCCCCGCCGCGACAGGATCGCCTCCCGCGCTGAGATCCACTGTCTGGGCGCCGAACTGGCGCGCCAACTCAAGTTTGTGCGTGTCAAAATCAACCCCCAGCACGCGGCAGCCATTGGCGATGAGCATCTGCACGGTCATCAGCCCCACCAGCCCCAGGCCAATGACCGCCACACTTTCGCCCAGCGTGGGGCTGGCCAACCTGATGCCCTGCAACCCGACAGCCGCCAGCACAGCAAAGGGCGCTTCGTCGTCGCTGACGCCTTCAGGAATACGGGCGCAAAGGTTCTTGGGCACGCAGACCACCTCGGCGTGGGGGCCGTTGGAGACGACCCGGTCGGCCACGGAGAATCCCATGACTCCTTGGCCCACCTCCATTACCACTCCAGCGTTGCAGTAGCCCAGCGGCAGGGGTTCATCGAGGCGGGCGAAGACAGCTTCCAACGTAGGCATTAGCCCATCGGTGCGGATCTTATCCAGCACCTGTCGGACCTTGTCGGGCTGAGCCCTGGCTTTGGCCAGCAAGTTGGCTTGGCCGAACTCCACCAGCATCCGCTCAGTGCCCGCCGAGATCAGGCTGCGGCAGGTGGCGATGAGCA
This sequence comes from uncultured Anaerolineae bacterium, assembly GCA_964390805.1. Lineage (GTDB taxonomy): Bacteria > Chloroflexota > Anaerolineae > VGOG01 > VGOG01 > CAYMKL01. The sequence goes on from CAYMKL010000159.1 coordinate 13,916, forward strand.
GTTGGCCCGGCCGACATAGTGGTGTGGGGACGTCGGCTATCTCAGTGGCGCCGGTCTTGAGGTTTTGGAGGAGCTGCTTCATCGTTTATCAGACAACCTGGTGGCCTTGGCCTTGCATGATGAGAGCGTCTTTTCCCGCACGGCTCGGGTAGTTGATCAATACTGCCCTATACTTGCCCTTGAAGACGAACAAACTGCCTGCTGCAGCGCCGATGGCCCCGAAAGCATGAATCAACGCTGCGATGTCCCTCAGCGACCCCGCGCCGCCCAGGACGGTGATTGGCAGGTTGATGGCCCCGCGGATCGCACTGACTAAGCCAAAATCATAACCCTTCATGACCCCATCACGGTCAATGGAATTAATGACCACCTCTCCAGCGCCGAGCTCCTCAACTTGTTTTGCAAACTCGACAGCAGACAGTGCGGTCGGGTTACGCCCGTTTTGTGTCCATAGCATATACTTGTCATCCATCAGCACATCGTGGAGGGTCTAACACAAGAAAACATCAGGAC
>CAYMKL010000160.1:0-14423 GCA_964390805.1 uncultured Anaerolineae bacterium
TCAAGCATATTGTCCCCCTGAATGGGGACAGTCGATTGTATACACGACGTAGTAGTACTAATTTTGGTCTCTTGTCATTATGGCCAAAGAAGGCGCATAGCTCCGGAGGTCATGCGTGAAGCCACCGTGGGACGGTGGATCGAGCGCTGCGGCCCCCTGACTACGGGGTTTCCTTCAGCAGGTCCACCACCAGCCGGTAAGCTACGCCGACCGCCGGAAAGCACACCGTCTGGGGTTTGTCAGAGCTCATGTACTGCTCGATCCCCTCCATCGTGGTCAGATCCGCCCCCGTCAATTCGCGGCAGTTGATGGTCCCCATCTCGGCCTCGAAGCGGCGACGAAACTCCTGCGCCACCGCCGCTATGCGGAACCAGTCCTCCATGGTGTCGCCCTGCTCCTTCTTGAGGCCGATAGCCATCACCGCACCAGCGACGGCACCGCAGACGGCCCCCGTGTTGCCGATCCCGCCGCCGAACGCGCTGGCTATCCGGGGAATGACATCGTTCCCTGTCTCCATCTCGAATTCCTGGCACACGGCCAGCAATACGGCCTCCGATCAAACGTAGCCTTGCGCCATGATTTGGGTGGCCCGGTTTTGCTCCATGGTCTTCCATCCTTTCTGCTTTGATTTCCAGATAATGATGCCCAATGCTACCTTGACAATGTTAGACTCCCCAAGAAACCAGGTTTTTTGTACCCAGAAGCGAGGAGCATCATTGTCCCAGGTGCTTTTGCTCAGCCAAAATCCTGTCTATTGCAGAGAAAAACCTGGTTTCTAGTCGAATATATGTTCAATTTAACATTGTCGAACGACTATTAGGTCTTGTTATCATGCTCCACAGTGATCACGACATTGCCCTTTTTGTGCCCTTTTTCGACATACCTGTGAGCCTCGGCAATTTGCTCCAAGGGATAGCGTCTATCTATAACCGCTTTTATCTTCCCAGCCTCAATAAGCTCTTTGATGAAGACTAGATCTCTAGCCTTTTTGCTTGCTGGCCTCAAGCCCGTGGCCGCAAACCTTACCTTCTTACCACCTACGATCGAAGTCCATAGCATTTGAAGCATGTCCGCCGGCATAGGGACCGTCGTAAGATATATCCCACTTTTCGTTAGCGAATCTTTACAACGTGAAAACGAACTCTTGCCTACTGCGTCAAAAATAATATCATAGGTCTGACCGGTTTCGGTAAAATTCTCTTTAGTGTAATCAATGACCTTATCGGCTCCCAGAGATTTCACCATTTCCAAGTTTGAGGTACTGCACACCCCGGTGACTTCCGCCCCATAGTACCTGGCAAGCTGTACCGCAGCACTACCTACCGCTCCAGAAGCTCCATTGATAAGGACCTTTTGCCCGCTCTGGATGTTTCCCTTATCTCTGAGAAAAGGCAACGCCGTTAATACCCCATTGGGAACGGCGGCGGCTTCCTCATAGGTCATATTGGTCGGTTTACTTGCCAGCGCCCCTTTTTCCGGCATACATATGTACTCGGCATAGGCGCCAGCTCCAGGAAAGGTAGATCCAAAAACCTGGTCACCTTTCCTGAATCGTTTTACATCCTTTCCTGCCGCTTCAACTTCCCCGGCTAGATATGCCCCAAGTATTGTTTTTCGGGGTTTCCTAAGACCATTGAAACCTGGAGAACGTCGTATTGCTGGGTCCTCTGCTGCTACTGCTGTCGCATATATCCTTATCAGTACTTCACGGTCCTTGGGGGTAGGTTTTTCCACCTCTTTGAGCTGAAGAACATCCGGTGGTCCGAATTCTGTGTATACAATCGCTTTCACAAGTATTCCTCCCCCAAAAAGACCAGCGATCAGCACGTCCGCTCAACTCAGGAGCCAAGGGCTCAATCAAGCGACCCTCGAAAGCCCCCTGAGAATAGCAACAAGCAACCAGGCAGCGATCAAGCCGAGAACCACGAATCCCGTGACGGGGCCGATCACTTCGCCCGTCGTAAAGGGCACGCCCGCGGACTTCTGGAAGACCGTGCTCAAGATTATTTGCGGTGCGAGAAGGACAATAAGGGTTAATAGTGGCGCCGCCATCACATATCCCAACGGATCACTTCTCAGTATAAGGACCGCACAAAGGAACGTGGCTGGTGTAATTGTCGCCAGATCCAATGCATACGTAACCATTGTAGTGTAGCTATCCATTCTATCGGGCGGGCCACCTTTGATCAGAGCTACGACAAGTGGAGCGCCCCACACCACAAGGGTAACCAAACCGGCTGCAAACATAAAGATGGCCAGACCACGCCGAGGCAATCCTGCAGGTATTTGGGAAGCAACCAAATCCAAATTGACCGAAGAGAACACTTGGACAAACGCGAAGAGACTGGCAGAGAAGATGACGATGTAGAGAAGAAACAGCCTATTGTATGAAGCACCAAGAGCCATTGATGAATAAAGATAGAGGAAGTAGCCAAGGGTTCCCGTCAGAAGCAGCTGACCACTCACAGATCCTCGCTGATACAGAACGATGGAGATGACGAGTAAAGGCACACCAAGAAAGAGAGCAACTGTATCCTGTCCCCTGAAGCCTGCACCAAAGAAAAGCGTATCGTATCGGTAGAGGCCTTGGCCGAAAATCTGTGCGGTCTGACCGCGGAGTGTGGAAAACGAAAAGGGTGCGCCATCATCCTTCAAGAACAACCCTGTTGCTGCTGCGATCGCTGCCAATAACGCGACCAGCGAAGAGAGCACGACTACGATGCTTGAAATCTTCATGGAATTCACCTCCGAAGTCTAGCATGACCTTGATACGCCACGGAATCAATTGCACAACTGAAAGCCCTCAGCCACCCTATGCGCGATTCGGATGTCCAAAATGGCCTGTCCGTCCAGCAAACTTGCCACAACGGGACAGAACCGCTATAATAGAAACTCCATCAAGCCTGACGTGTTTATTATACCCCAATGGACCAGAAATGCAAAACCGAATCGGAGATCAGAACATAAGCAAACATCCAATGAGGCGACGGCCATGGAGTTTTCCAAGTTGTTAATCGCCCTACCCAACAAGGAAGTTCACAGCTACGTAGACGTGGACATTGGGGGGCTGGCCCACGACTCGCGTCAGGTGCAGGCTGGCGATCTCTTCGTGGCCATCAAAGGGTTGGCTGTAGATGGCCACGACTACATCCCCCAGGCCCTCGAACGCGGAGCAGTAGCTGTAGTGGTGCAAGATGCAAGATGCATGACGCACCATGCCCTGCCTCCTGCTTCTTGCATCTTGGTACCCGATTCCCGTCAAGCTCTCGCCCACCTGGCCGCTGCCTTCCACGGCCACCCGGGTCGCAAGCTGCGCGTCATCGGCGTCACTGGCACCGACGGCAAGACCACCACCGTCGAGCTGATCCGCAGTATCCTGACCGCCGCAGGCCACAGGACGGGGATGATCAGCACCGTAGAGGCCCTCATCGGCGACGAGCACTACCCGACCGGCCTCCACGTCACTACCCCCGATGCTCTCCAGGTGCAGGGATTCCTGGCTCAGATGGTGGCTGCTGGTACAGAGTACGTTGTTCTGGAAGCCACTTCTCACGGTCTGGCCCAGCATCGGGTGACGGCCTGCGATTTCGACGTGGCGGTGGTGACCAACATCACCCACGAGCACCTGGACTACCACAAGACCTACCAGGACTATCGGGAGGCCAAAGCCCGCCTCTTCCGTGACCTGGCCAGCTCTTTCCGCAAGCCCGATGCGCTGAAAACCTCCATCCTCAACGCCGATGACTCCTCTTTCGAACACCTGCGCCCAATCCCCGCCGACCGCTATCTAACCTACGGCCTGGAGCAGCCAGCGGACGTCACGGCCCGCGACATCGTGTACACGCCCACGGCGACGACTTTCGTCGCCGTGACTTCCCAGGGAGAGTTCGCAGTGCGGACACAGCTCCCCGGCCCCTTCAATGTCTACAACATCCTGGCGGCCATCGCCGTAGGTGTCTCGCAGTCGGTTCCCTTCGAAGGTATGCAGCAGGGGATTGAAGCTGTACGGGGGGTGACGGGTCGCATGGAGCGCATCGTCCTGGGGCAGGATTTCACCGCCATCGTGGATTTCGCCCACACGCCCAACGCTCTCCGACGGGCTCTGGAGACGGCGCGTCGGTTGACTGGTGGCCGGGTCATCGTCGTCTTCGGCTGTGCGGGGCTGCGGGACGTGGCCAAGCGGCCCATGATGGGGGAGATCGCCGGAAAGCTGGCTGACCGCGTGGTCATCACTGCTGAGGATCCCCGCACCGAGGACTTGGACGCCATCATGGCGCAAATCGCGGCCGGCTGCGAGAGGGCGGGGCGCAGGGAAGGGGAGGACTACTGGCGCGTCGGCGACCGCGGAGAGGCCATCGAATTCGCAGTGAAAATGGCCCGACCAGGTGACCTGGTGATCGTCACCGGTAAGGGCCATGAGCAGTCCATGTGTTTTGGCACTACGGAAGTTCCGTGGGACGACAGGGAGGCAGTGAGAGAAGCACTAAATCGGCAATCGCAAATCGGGAATCGAAAATCGGCTCAACCGTCTTTGCGGGACCAGTCGTAGGGGATCTGGTCGGTGTGGGCGGGCAGGCGGTATTCGTCTGGCTGGTCGTAATTGTAGAGCTCGGTGGGCACGTTGACGATGAGGGTCATCTCCTGGCTGATACCCTTGAAGCCGTGCATCACACCGGGGGGGATTTTGAGCAGCATGGGGTTCTGCTGGCCCATGAAGAACTCGTTGACCTCGCCGTGGGTGGGCGAGCCTTCGCGTCCGTCGTAGAGCACTACCTTGGCCATGCCGTGGACGCAAATGAAGTGGTCGGTCTGGATCTTGTGATAATGCCAGCCCTTGACCACGTCGGGGTAGACGGCAGTGATGTAGACCTGGCCGAATCTGTCGTACTCTTCCCAATCGGAGCGCAGCATCTCCATCAGATAGCCCCGCTCGTCGGGGATGTGCCGTAGTGTGCGTACTTTGACGCCGTCAATCATTGGAACCTCCTTGGGAGCACAAGATACCGTGAAACGAGACAACGTAAAACGTAAAACGTCAAACGTAAAACGTCAAACATCAAGAGCCCTAGCAATCCACCAACTCCTGATCGAGGAGTACGGCCAGCATGAGTGGCGCCCCCGCCTCGATCCGCTGAGCGAATTGATCTTCACCATCCTCTCCCAGAACACCTCCGATGTCAACCGCGATCGAGCTTGGAGGCGTTTGAAGGAGAGATTCCCCACCTGGGAGAGTGTGCTGGCCGCCGACGCAGCCAACATCGCCGAGGCCATCCGGCCAGGCGGGCTGGCCAATGTTAAGTCCCCGCGCATCCAGGAGATCCTTCGAGACATCAAAATGGAGCGAGGCGGGTTTACTTTGGACTTCCTGACCCAGATGGAGGTTAACGAGGCCAAACAGTGGCTGACTTCGCTCAGAGGAGTGGGTCCCAAGACAGCCGCCATCGTGCTCCTCTTCTCCCTGGGCAAGCCTGCCTTCCCCGTGGACACCCACGTTCACCGGGTGAGCCGCCGCCTGGGCCTCATCGGGCCTAAGACTTCTCGTGAGAAGGCCCACGACGTCCTGGAAGAGCTACTTCCGCCCGAAACCTATTACACCTTCCACCTCAACCTCATCACTCACGGGCGAGAGGTCTGCAAATCGCAACGACCTCGCTGCGCCGCCTGCATCCTTCAAGTGCACTGCGACTACTATCAGGCCATCCGCGTCAGTTGATCGCCATCTGCGAGCCCTGGGGCGTTTTGAGTACGTCAATGCGCACAGGGAAGAGGGAGGCTGGGAATGTACAGCGGAGTAAGGAAGGCTATGGCCGTCAGTAAACCTCATGCGTGCCGATGTTGCGGAATACGTAGATCGTCTCTCCGCTTTCCGGATCGTGCTCAATGTGGAAGGTGAAGACAATCTGCATCGTAATGTGGCCTTCCCAGATGTTGGGGTATCCTCGCATCTTGCGGATGCGAAGCGAGGGGTGAAAGGGTGGATGTTCGGCGCCCTGCTGGAAGAGCTTAAACGTCTGTCGGACTTTTCTCTTGATATGGGCGGGGAGTTCAGCGTAAGCCTCCCAGAATGTTTTCAGGGGACGGTAGCGAGTCATTGGGCATCCAGGAAGTCAAGCATCTCATCCATCGAGTCAAAGGTGCGGAAGTGACCCTGGGCGGCGGCCTCGTCTGCGGCCCGTTCCATTGCTTGCCACTGTTCCGTCCAAAAATGTGCTTGCTCAGTCTCGACCGCCAACTCGCGGATCGCTCTCAGCATTTCGCGGTAGATGTCATAGCTCAACAATACTTCGCGAGGGACACCCTGTTGGTCATAGAAGGTTTTGACAGTTGACAATTGGCTATTACTCATCGTTGCCTCCTGCTTACGTGCACGTTTACCAGAAAACTCATGTAGTTCAGTATACTGTGAAATTGAATCTCTGTCAAGGTAATCAGTTGATCGCCACCTGCGAGCCCTGGGGCGTTTTGAACACGTCAATGCGCACAGGGAAGGCGTCCTTCAACTCCTCAATGTGGGTGATGACCAGGATCTTCTCGAAGTCCTCCCGGATGGAGTTGATGGCCTCCACCAGTCGCTCCCGCCCCTGGGCGTCCTGGGTGCCGAAGCCCTCGTCAATGACCAGGGTCTGCAACCTGGCCCCAGCGCGGCGGGCCAGGAGCTTAGACAGGGCAATACGGATGGCGAAGTTGACCCGAAAACTCTCTCCGCCGCTGTAGAGCTCATAGCTGCGGGTGCCCAGCTCGTCGGAGATCTTGATGGCCAGCGTCTCAACTGTATCCCCCTTGAGGGTCTCCCGTTGGGTCTCGAAGCGCACGTCCATGCGCCCGTCGGTCATCCGCGCTAAAAGCCTGTTGGCCTCGTCCTCGATCTCAGGGATCGCGCTCTCGATGATCATGGCCTGCAGACCCTTCTTGCCGAAGGCCAGTCTCAACTCCTCGTAGATGGCCTTCTCCTCCGCTACCTTGCGCCTCTCCTTGAGCTTCTTCTCCTTCTCCTTGGTCAAATAATCGCAGTAATCGAGCTTCTGTCTGGCTGCGCCCAGAACCTGGCGGGCGCGGGCCTCTTTAGCCCGCAGATCATCCACCTCCCTGCTCTTTCCCTCTAGCCGAGCGGCCAGATCGGGTAGCCGGGTTAACTCCTGGGCTAGCGCCTCTTTCTTAGCCAGGTCGGCGGCCAAGGTCTCTTGCCAGCGAGCTTTGCTCTTGCGCAACCGCTCCAAATTGGCCCGCTCTTCGTCAACGCGCTCCAAAGCTGCCTGCAGCCTGGCTTTGTCTTCCTCGAAGCGGCCGAGGACCTCGACGTCTCGCCGGACTTCCTGGTGAGCCTCAGGATCGTAGCCTAGCCCCGCGATTTGCTCCAGGAGCTCAACTAGTTCGACCTGTTCGGCCTCGGCGTATCGCCCGCTGGTCAGGCGCTCGTCCAATTCGGCCAGCTTTTCCTGCTGTTTGACTAACTCTTCGGCTGCTTCCTTTGCCTCGGCCAGGCTCTTCTCCAGCGTCGCCTCCTGCTTTTGCCGCGCCCCCTTGGTGGCAAGCTCCCGCCCGATGGCTTCTATCTCTTGCTCCAAAGCCTGTCTCCGGGCGGTCAGCTCTTCGATCTTGGCTTGATTGGCTCGGTAGAGGGCATCGCTTTCCGCCATCTCGGAGGAGAATTGCTCCCTGAGTCGGACTCTGTCCCCTTCCGAAAGTCCTTGACCACACAGGGGACAGTCGGCTTCGGCAGCTTGCAGAAGCCCGCTTTTCTCCTTGAGGGAATCCATTTCGCCCTTCAATTGCTCGTTTCGTGTCTTGAGGCTGGCTTTCTCGTTGGATAGCTTTCCTATCTCTTGCTGCTTGGCCTCCCGTTCGCTCTCTCGCTGGACTAGGCGCTCCAGTTCAGCCCGAACCTTGGGCAGCTCCGCCTCCAGTGACTCTACTTCTTGAGCCAGGGCCGAAAGCTCTCTCACCTTCTCCGAGCAGAGGCGCTGTTCCAGAGTCAGGGTGTGTTTGGCCTCGGTGATAGTGGTCTCCAAACGACCCTTGCGCTCGTTCAGCTTCACCAGTTGCGCCAGCTTCTCGTTCAGCGACTCATGGAGTTGGCGGGCTGTGGTCAGGGCGGCGAAGCCTTCCTCGATGAGTTTCTGATCCTTTATGACCGCCTCGTACTGGGCCAGTCGCTCCTGGCAGGCAACCATCTGCTCCCCGATTTCGGCCAGCTCTCGCTCTCCCTGGGCCAGCCGCGCCGAGATTTCCTCAATCTGGACCCGTTTGAGATCCAGCTCCTTCCATTCCTCTCGTAGCTTGCGCAGCCTTTCTTCGGCACCTCGCAAGGTGACATTCAAGTTCTCAACGTCAGCCTGAGCTTGTTTCAACTCCTCCTCGTATTCTGGCCTTCGCTCCAGTTCTCGCTCCATCTCGCGGATCTGAGCTGTGATTTGTTTGGCTTCACTGTCCCTGGCTTTCGCTCGCTCCTTGGCTCGTTCTTCGTACTGATCATAGAGGGAGAGGCCCAGGATTTCGCCGAGGATGCGCTTGCGCTCGCCGGGGGACTTGGTGGTGAACTCGTCGGCGCGTCCCTGCAGGAGGAAGGCCGAGTTGATGAAGGTCTCGTAGTCCATGCGCAGGATTCTGTTGATGCGGGCCTGGGTCTGGCGCATGGTGGGTTCGGTGAGGGGACGGAAGAGGTGGTCGTCGCGCACCTGTAGCTCCAGCGAGCTCCGCCCTCGCCCGTGGCTGTCCCGCTTGCGGATGACCCGGTAGTGGTTCTCGCCGAGAGCGAACTCGAACTCCACCTCCATCTCCCTCTGGCCCAGGTGGATCAGCTCGTCGTCGCGTTTGGCGCGAGCCTTGCCCCACAGCGCCCAGGTCACAGCATCCAGGAGAGCCGATTTGCCGTGGCCGTTGTCCCCGGCCAGGCAGGCCAGGTGGATGCCCGAGAAATCCAGGGGCTCCAGCTCACGGTAACACATGAAATTGCGCAATTGAATTTTGAGTGGGATCATAGCCAAACCTCCAGCTTCCAATCACCAATATGATACCACAGGATGGCGAAATGCTCAAGCTTCGAGTTTCCTCCTTGACGAAACCAAGATTTGCTGGTATACTCCCTACTGAAGCGAGGTGATGCCCTATGAGACGAGTGATATTGAAAGAAGTCCATGCCCCGTATACGCTTGCCATCGAGGAAGAGGCTCTAAGCCACGAGCCTTTTATCCTGGAGCGAGACGGCAAGGCAGTGGCTGCTGTCATCCCGATCATTGAGTATGAGGCTTTTCGTGCATGGCGAGAGATACGGGGGCGAGAAGAGAAACGGCGAAAAGACCTTGAAGCCTTCCACCTGCTCCGTTTGTAGACGTCCGTGTCTCCCCCCTCTCAGTTCCGCCTTAGGGCAGCCGCTACGAGCCAAGCTCGACTCCACTACCTCGAAGTCGTGACCATTCCAGAGGAATACGCCCTCCTGGGTCGAGATGTCCTCAACTACTTCTACGTTCAATTGAATGGCCCCGACTTGACTTTCCACGTCAGTACTTCGCCATAGGGGAGCAGCAGAATTGCGAAGAATTAAGGAGACAAGCATGGACCACGTTCTCGGTTTGAAATGCGTCCTCTGCGGCGCGGAGTACGACGTCGGTGAGGTGCTCTACGTTTGCCCCAAGCACGGCGACGAGGGTATGGTAGACGTTGTCTACGACTATGAGCTGATCGGGCGGCGACTGACCAAGGAGAGGCTGGCCGCCAACCGAAATAACTCCATCTGGCGCTACGCCGACCTTTTGCCCGTCGCCGACGCCAGCCTTGCCCCGCCGCTGCAGGTGGGCTGGACGCCGCTGTATCGGGCCGTGCGGCTGGGGAAGCGGCTGGGCCTGAAGCATCTCTGGGTCAAAGATGACGGTCGGGAGCCCACGGCCTCGTTCAAAGACCGGGCCAGTGCGGTGGGGGTGCTCAAAGCCCTGGAGCTGGGACGCGACATCATGACCTGTGCCTCCACAGGGAACGCTGCTTCATCCTTGGCCGGCCTGACGGCCAGCGTGGGGCTGACGACCTACATCTTCGTCCCCCAAACGGCTCCCCAGGCCAAGGTGGCCCAACTGCTCATCTTCGGGGCCAACGTCATCATGGTGAAGGGCACCTACGATCAGGCCTTCGACCTGTGCCTGGAGGCCTCAAAAGAATATGGCTGGTACAGCCGCAACACGGCCTACAACCCCTACCTCTCTGAGGGGAAGAAGACGGCCGCTCTGGAAATCTGTGAACAATTGGGGTGGGAGGCGCCTGACCGGATGTTCGTCTCCGTGGGCGATGGCGGCATCATCGGCGGACTCTGGAAGGGGCTCAAGGATCTGCGCGCTCTGGGCTTCATTGACAAGATGCCAAAGCTGATGGGCGTACAGGCGGAGGGGGCAGCGCCTTTGGTCAGGGCCTGGCGAGAGGGAACGGAGGAGATCGAGCCCGTCGTCCTCGATACCCTGGCCGACAGTATCTCCGTGGGCGTGCCCCGTGACCGCATCAAGGCCCTGCGTGCGGTGCGGCAGACTGGCGGGGAGTACGTGACGGTGAGCGACGAGGAGATCCTGGATGCCATGCGAGTGCTGGCGCGGGGGGCAGCCGTCTTCGCCGAGCCCGCCGGGGCGACGGGCTTCGCTGGCCTGGCAAAGCTGGTGCGCGAGGGCCGCATTGACCCTGAGGAGCGCATCGTGGTGGTGGTCACCGGCAACGGCCTCAAGGACGTCTCCAGCGCCATCAAGGCCACCGGCCAGCCTCACCTCATTGAGCCGACGGTGGAGGACTTGAGACTATTAATGGGGAAGATAGACGAGTAGGTTTGTGGGCTGGAGATGAGCGAGCGCTGATTGAGTAACCGTAGGTGTATCGAAATCAAGCGAGCGGGTCTGGCCGAGTGTCCCGCTTGGCTTCGATACGGCTCTCCGCGGAGTTTATCCTGAGCCTGTCGAAGGGCTCCAAGCCTACTCAGCCGGCGCTTTCGCGAATGGCTGTTGCGCGCAACCAGTCCGTTAAATCCTATAGTCCGTTGTTCCTCACTCCACGCGGATGCTGCCCAGTATGACCCTATCGCCAGTCAGATTCAGTTCTCCGTCAAAGATGGGCACGCGCTTGGTGGTGGCGATGCCGTACATCCCCACCTCGATCCAGTACTCCCCCGTCGGCGTCTGGGAGTCTAGGACGACGGTGTAGCGGTCATCTATGACCTGCCCCTCCAGCCACTTGGGAATCCACAAAAAGGTGGGGTAGCTGCCGCCCAGCGGGGTGAAGTCCTTCTGCCCCCAGATGCGGTTCGATGCGTCTATGACGTGGACGAAAATAGTGTAGCACTCATCTATGGGCTGCAGCGCTCGCCAGTAGAGGGTGACATAAAGAGCCTGGCCCGGATGCGCCACGTCCGGTTTCACCCTGGCCTTCTCCAGCAGAATCTTGCTGTCGAAGTTGGCCAGGGCTTTCTTTATGATGTCTGAGGGCGGCTGGATTTGGCCCTCCTTGACGCGCACCGTCGTCAGCTCGATGGTGGTGCCCCCGCTGGAGAGGGGCAAGTCCTGCCCTCGCGAGAGGGAGGTGATCCCCAGCTCCAGGGGATACTCGCCAGGCTCAGTCCCGAAGGGGATGGTGATGTCGTAGCGCTCGGCCACCACCTGGCCCGGTTCCCAGAAGGGGGTCAGGAAGCGGCTGTCGGTGGTGAAGCGGTGCCAGTGGGCCAGGTGGACATAAGGCATGTAGTATTCATCCAGCTTCTGTAGGGCCTGCAGGTAGAGGGTCAGGTGGAGGGTCTCGCCCACCTGCACCGCCTCGCGGTCCAGGTCGTATCCCAGGATGGCGATAGGCCAACTTGTTGGCACGTCCTCGACGGTCGCGTCCAGAGGATGTTGCATGGGTGGGGCCTCGAATAGGGGTTCGGGCAGCACCTTGTAGAAGGGCCCCACCGGCAGAAGGCGGTATCTGTCCGCAACCGAGCGGCGGTAGCCTGAGAGGTAGACGGGGCCCTGGCCCAGGTTGGCCTCCACCAACTCCAGCCAGGGATTGGCCGTGCCAGCAGGCACGAACTTAGCCTCGACGTTGGGCTTCCGCCCCTCGACGAACTCGTAATGCCAGAGGGGGGTGATGTGGTCCCAATCACAGAGGAGGACGGCCCCCTCGTCCTGGAAGTAGTCGAAAGTAGCCTGGACGAAGTCATCGGCGAAGCGGTAATCGCTCAGATCCACGCGCGAGAGGTTGAGCAGGCCCATCCTGAGGGGGAATGCAAACAAGAGAAGGGTCAGGGCGACTGAGCAGAGGGCCTTTGTATAGGGCTTGACTCGCCATCTCTCCAGGAGGTCGAAAAGGGCCATCGCCCCACAGCCGATCCAGACGGCGTAGACCATGAAGGGCAGGTGCAGGTATTTCATCACGTCCTGGATGGTGTTCATGATGAGGGCCGAGTTCAGGGCGAAAAAGAGCGCCAGCAGCACAAAGGCCCTGCGTCTTTTGAGAGCCAGCCAGATCGCCCCCGCGATGCCCAACAGGAGTGCGGGAGCATTGTATTGCAGGCTCAGGAGCGTCTTGAGGGCCAGCACGCGCTGGGGCTGCTCCGGCCAACTGAAGGGGAAGAGGTTCATGCGCAGCCCCTGGGCCGTGACCAGCCGCAGAAAGCCATCCAGCGTGTTCGCATCCTGCGGGCCAAAGGGGGGCGTGCTTCGGATGGGATAGTACAGGTAAACCGAGAGGCCGAGCAGGAACAGAAGGCCGAAGGTTGCCAGCTTCCTTAACTGCTCAGCCCGTGTCATTGCGAGGAGCGTTTTTTGCGACCAAGCAATCTCCTCCTTGTGGCTTGGGGATTGCTTCGCTTCGCTCGCAATGACAGCCTGAGTGGTTGCCAGCTTCTTGAGGCTGACCAGCAGTTGGGGTTTGACTAAGAGAATGAAGGCAGCGAAGGCAGGGAAGCTGATCAAGATGAGCGGGTGGTGAGTCACGCCGAGGCCACAGGTCAGGGCGAAGGCGTACAGCCACCTATCGTTGCCGCTCTTGTCCCAGGCGAGCAGGAGGAACAGGGCAAGGGCAGCCAACGTTGCGGTCAGAGTGTGGGCGTTGGCGAAGATGGCGTGTTGCCAGAGGTTGGCGCTGACGGCGAAAGCGGCAGCGCCCAGGATGGCCGGCACCTGGGCGGCGAGTAGCGCATTTCCCCTCCCTCGGAGGGAGGGGTTAGGGGAGGGTGGGCCTATGGTTACCTTTTCTGATAATTGCAGGAGGATCAGGTGGGTGAGGGAAACAGTCAGCGCGCCACCAAAGGCGGTGAAGAGGTTCATCCGATAGGCGACGCTGCCCAAGGGGAGGAGGGTGAACAGCTTCCCCAGCAGAATGTAGAGAGCGTAGCCCGGCGGGTGGGCGATGCCCAGGATGTAGGGCACGAACTGGAACTCGGCGGAGTCCCCCGGCACCACCGAAGGAGCCATCGTGCTGACGTAGAGCAGAAAGCTGCCGGCGAACAACGCCGTGGCGACTATGCCCACCAGCTTCCTTTGTGAGAAACGCCTTGCTGAGACCATCATGCTGCAATTATACCACCGTTCAGTCCTCTTGGCAACGTGGTTTGCATTTGACGCTCAGGTCGTTGTGTGCTACAATAGCGTGTAGATTCTGAGATTGAGCATGGAGTAGCTATGATTGCTGGTATCAGACAAAAGACCGTTGTGGGAGAAGGCGGTAAAATCGAGGTTTCATCGCCGGAGTTGCCCAGCGGCATGTTGGTAGAAGTGATTATCCTGGTGGAGCCGGCTGAGCAGGATACGACCGAGTATTTGCTATCCACGGAAGCCAATCGAAATCATCTGCTTCAAGCCTTGCGAGACCTGGAAGATCCATCCAGGTATATCTACGTCAACCCGGCTGACTTATGAGAAGAAATGGTCTTGATAAGGTTTACGCCTGCTGAGGCAGCCATCGCTCTGGATTTTTGAGGAGAAGTATCTATGCTTGAACTTGAATACTTGACAGATAGGAGTGGTCAGCTAAAGGCGGTTGTGATTCCCATCGAGTTGTGGAAACAACTGTTCATAGATGACGATTCCACCGAGAGACTATCTGAGGCAATGGAAGACTATTGCTTGAGCAAAGCGATGGATGAAGCCAAAGAAACCCCTTTGTTAAGCCGTGAGGAAGCTTTAGCCTATTTAGAGGCATAGTCAGGGTGGAAGTTCACTATCGCGAATCATTTTTGAGAGACCTGAAGAAGTTGAAAGGGCAACCGGTCTACGACAAGGTTTTCGAGCTTGTCTTTGCGGCTTTGCCAGAAGCAGACAGATTGAGGGATGTCACGGGCGTGAAGGCAATGAGAGGCTATCCAGGTCGTTATCGTATTCGTATCGGTGCCTATCGTGTTGGGATAGAAGTTCATGGTGATAACGTTGAAGGCCATGATCTTCGTTTCGGCCATTAGGCTCAAGCGGCAGCCTGGACCAGAT
>CAYMKL010000161.1:0-14311 GCA_964390805.1 uncultured Anaerolineae bacterium
CCTTCAAGGAGCTCCATGTCGGACAATATGTGATTGAGGTTCGGCGCAATGAGTCACGATGGGAGGTCGAGCTGAACCTCGAAGATCAATCTTAATGTGTTTGCGCGTTACACGTTGGGAGGTTGGCACCTCACGCATTGAACGTTCAACCCTTAGTGTCAACTTGAAGCTTAAAGGCCCATCCCCGGATCAACCGCATCTTGCAAAACTGCTTCCAATGTGATATAATTGAGGTGATTCAACGAAACTTGCCCAATGGGTGCGAAGGTGCCCTTGATGGCTGCTCAGGCCAACGAAGCAAACAACGCCACCGATGAGACGCCAGCCAAGTCCGCACCCGTGTGTGCTTTGAGGTTGGCGTTTTGTACTGCTTACGGCAAGTGCCTGTCGGCATCGGAGATCCTGCGCGCCCTGCGGCGGGCGTGATACAAGTGCGGGCTCAGTATCCCTGATCCTGCGAGGACGTATGGGGAGAAGGACATGGAACTTCACGAATTGGTCATAGAAATGAAGCTACTCGAACGCCGCTTGACTCTTTACGAGGAGAAGTACGGCATTCTCAGTGAGGACTTTTACGCGGCGCTCATGTCGGGCAAGTTAGCACACTATGATGAGTACGACGAGACCCGCGCAGACTTCAGCCGCTGGAAAGGCATTTATGAAACGTGGCTACGGCGCAGAGAAGCCTATGCTGCCCAGCTTATACAGCGTGATTTGGCTGAAGTACTGCGTTTTCAGCCTGCTTACTAACGATGCGCAATAGTCCTCTGAAATCGCTTGCCGACTACAGCCGTTTTGTGGCTGAATTGGCTGATCGTCCATCTGTCGAACGCTCTACCGTGGTTGTCTGGTCTACCAGTCCTTACACGGGAGTTGCTGAGGGAGACATCTTCTTCGCTCAAGGATTTCGGCTACGGATAAGGCAGGAGCTAGATTTTGAGGCGCGCCTCATCACGTCGTACGGATATGAAGCGTATCAGGGCGAGGAACGGTTGTATTGGTACGATGACTTTCCGCATCCCAATGACCCGACATTGGCATCAACCTTCCCTCACCACAGACACGTTCCACCCAATGTCAAACGCAATCGTATTCCTGCCCCGGAAATGAGCTTTACTCGCCCCAACCTTCCTGTACTGATTCGGGAGATCGAAGCACTGTTGAAGCATTGACACGACGCAACGAAGCCTGGTCACTGGGTGCAAAAGCGCCCTTGATGGTTGCTCAGGCCAACGAAGCAAACACCGCAACCGATGAGACGCCAGCCGAGGCCGCGCCCTTGCGTGCCCTGAGGCTGGCGTTTTTTTACGCAGATAGCGAAAGGAGGATTTCAATGATTAAGCTGACAACCAAGCGGGTTACTTTCATACTCACCAGATTGCTGTATCTCACGATAGCCTCTGTTCTTCTGGTGGCCCTTCTGACCACCCTTGAGCAAGGGCTCCCTCCTGCTCTTCGTAGCAGGCTGGGTTCTTCATCCCAGGCCGTTAACCTTCACCAAACTGAAGAAGGCACCTGGACAACCTACGACACTTCCAACTCAGGCTTGGTATCTGATTTCGTCCTGTCCATGGTTGCGGACGGAGACAACATGTGGTTCGGTACTGGCAAGGGCGTCAGCGTGTTCGACGGAGAGAGCTGGACGACCTATGATACTTCCGATGGGTTGGTAGATAAACGTGTCAATGCCATCGCCATAGACGCGGAGGGCAACAAGTGGTTCGGCACCGCTAAGTGGGTGAGCAAGCTCGATGACGGCGGCACCCCCCACGATAAGAATGATGATAACTGGACCACCTATAATGCCTCAAACTCTGGGTTGCCATTCCAATATATGTCTGCCGTCGCCATAGACCAGGCGGGGAACAAGTGGTTCGGCACCAGGATTAGTGATGGGTATGGGTACGGGGTGAGCAAGTTCGATGGGGTGAACTGGACGACCTATAACACGTCAAATGGAGCATTAGCGTCTGACTCCGTCAATGCTATCGCCGCAGACCTGTCAGGCAATGTGTGGATCGGCACGTCTATTGGCGGGGTAAGCAAGTACGACGGAATGGGCTGGATGATCTATCGGGGAGGCTCAGGGTTAGCGAGTGATCACGTTCGGGCCATCGCCGTAGACAGCGGCGATGTGAAGTGGTTTGGAGGGTGTACAGGCGAATACGATGAGTGGTGTGCTGGGGGGATTTATCATTGCTACGATGCTATGGTGAGCCGATTCGATGGCGTGAACTGGACAAGCTACATTGCTGGAGAGAGTGGTCTTGTGGGAAGGAAGATCTATGCTATCGCCATAGACTGCGAGGGGAACAAGTGGTTCGGCACTGAGCGGAGCGGAGTGAGCAAGTTCGATGGGAGTACTTGGACGACCTATGATACCTCAAACTCTGGGCTGGAAAGTGATTACATCAAAGCCATCGTCGTAGACAACGAGTGCAACATTTGGTTCGGCACCTGTGGTGGTGGGGTAAGCAAGTCTACCCCTCCCACCCCTACGCCCACGCCGACTCCAACAGCAACGCCAGTACATACACCGACACCGACTGCTACACCCACACCCACTGTAACAGTAACACCAACTGCCACGGCGACGCCAACGGAAACTAGCACGCCAACGCCTACCGCAACCCCAACCTGTACGCCCACGCCCACTGCAACAGCTACGCCAACTCCCACAGCGACACCAACGGAAACTAGCACGCCAACACCTACCCCAACCCCAACCTGGACGCCTACGCCAACCGAAACCCCCTCGATTCACTATCTATACGTACCGCTGATCATGAAGCATTATTCTCCCCTGCCGTAAGCTTGGGCTTCGGGGGTGAAAGGACGGTCCGATGAGTAGACGAACTGTAAGATGGCTTACCACTGTGCTTGGACGGTTGTCGTATTGCCTGATCGCCTGCATTCTTGTGCTGGCCTCTATGCTTACCTTGGAGCGTGGGCTCCCTCCCACACTTCGTAGCAGGCTGGGTTCTTCATCCCAGGCCGCTAACCTTCACCACACTGACGAAGGCACCTGGACGACCTACAACACTTCCAACTCAGGATTGGCATCTGATGACGTCAATGCCATTGCCATTGACCAGGAAGGGAACAAGTGGTTTGGCACTTTGGCAAGTGGAGTGAGCAAGTTCGATGGCACCACCTGGATGACCTACACCGTTGAAAGCACCAGGCAGCGGGGAGATCAGGTTACTACTATCACCCAGGACACCCCGGCTGGGAGTGAATGGGTCCTTGTGGGCTTTGCCAGCAGAGAGGAAGCTGATGCTGCCTTTGCACCTGGCTACGTCATGTTCGGGGACGATCTCACCCTCTACCGCTACTCGTCGTATAAGAGCAACTACGACCTGAAGTACGCCTACCAAGACGCTTCCGGCTGGCACATTGAGACCGTGCAAAGCAAGGAGGGTGTCGGCGAGTACACCTCCCTGGCTCTGGATAAGGACGGTTATCCGCACATCAGCCATTGCGACGGGATCAACCATGGCCTGAAATACGCGTACCAGGACGGTTTCGGCTGGCACATTGAGACCGTGGACAGCACGAGCGACAGTTCCGACACCTCCCTGGCTCTGGATGGGGGTAAGTATCCACACATTAGCTATCGCCGCACCGGCATAAGGTATGCTTACCAGGATGCCTCCGGCTGGCACATCGAGACCGTGTATAGCGCGGGATATGTCGGCTCGGACACCTCCCTGGCCCTGGATGAGGATGGGTATCCACACATCACTTACCACGACGGTGGCCTAAAGTATGCCTACCGGGACGCCTCCGTCTGGCACATCGAGACCGTGCAGAGCGGTTCGTATATCGGCTTGTACACCTCCCTGGCCCTGGATGGTAGCGGCTATCCGCATATCAGCTACTACGACGCCGCCAAGGGCGACCTGAAGTACACCTATCAGGATGCTTCTGGCTGGCATATTGAGACTGTGGACAGCCCGGGCCGGTACACCTCCTTGGCATTGGATAGAAGCGGGTATCCACACATTAGCTACAACGGCTACTACAGCAACGACAACCTGAAGTACGCATACCAGGATACCCTCGGCTGGCACATCGAGACCGTGGACAGCGAGGGGCGGGTCGGCTTGTACACCTCCCTGGCCCTGGATGGTAGCGGCTATCCGCATATCAGCTACTGGGACTGGAGTAACGCCGACCTGAAGTACGCCTACCAGGATGCTTCTGGTTGGCATATCGAGACCGTGGACAGCGAGGGATGGGTCGGTAGGTACACCTCTCTAGTTCTGGATGAGGATGGGTATCCGCACATCAGCTACCGCTCATTGCATAGTTCTGGCTCTATCAAGATCGCTCCACCTTTGCGGCAGGATGTCTTCGCTGGCACACCTGTTTATGCTACAGATGTGGGATTGGCATACAATCATATCACCGCTATCGCCATTGGCAGGGAAGGGAACAAATGGTTCGGCACTTTGGAAAGCGGGGTAAGCAAATTCGATGGGACTACCTGGACGACTTACAACACCTCAAACTCTGGATTGGCATCTAATCGTATTTCTGCCATCGCCATTGACAGGGTAGGGAACAAGTGGTTCGGCACTGAGGATCGCGGGGTGAGCAAGTTCGATGGGACTAATTGGACGACCTATGACACCTCAAACTCTAATCTGGCGAGTTACTATGCCCGGTGCATCGCTATTGACAGGGAAGGGAACAAGTGGTTCGGCACTTCTGATGGGGTAAGCAGGTTCGATGGGGCTAATTGGATGACTTATACCACCACAAACTCAGGGTTGGCCAGTAACTACGTCCAGTCCATCGCCATCGACAGCCTTGGTGTGAAGTGGTTTGGGGGGTATAAGGTGTGTTACCATGATGAGTGGAGTCCGGGACCCCGTTACTGCGCTGCAGTGAGCCGATTCGATGGCACGAACTGGACAAGCTACATTGCTGGAGAGAGTGATCTTGTAGGCAAAGAGGTCAACGCTATTGCCATAGACTGGGAGGGCAAGAAGTGGGTCGGTACCGATGCTGGAATCAGTGTCTTCGACGAAAAAGATTGGACGACCTATGACATTGCCAACTCTGAGCTGGCAAGTAATAACGTCAAAGCCATTGCCGTAGACAACGCGGGGAACACTTGGTTCGGTACCTATGGTGGTGGGGTAAGCAAGTACAGCACCAAAACTCTTTTGTATGTGCCGCTGATCATGAAACACTACTTCCACACGCCATAAGCTCAGGCTCTCTGAGTGATAAGAAAGGTTCCATGATGTCCTAAGCCGAACTGATGGCACTCTGGAACAACTGTCTTTTGACAAAACCTCTCCGTTGTGGTAAACTGTCATCTGTCGAGAGTGGGGAAAGAGAAACTTGTAGTAGATTGCTGACGCGGAGGTGAAGAGCCGATGAAGAATCTACCAATGACCAGAGGAATCTTACATCTTCTCTTGGCTGTCCTTTTTCTCCTTCTCCCCTGCCTTGCTTTCGCCGAGGAGCCAAAGCCGACGACAACCGACCCAGCCTATGACGCGATGGAGTTCAAGGCAGGTGAGATCATCGTCAAACTCAAGGAGGGGATCCCAAAGGCCAGTGTCCAGTCTTTGCTTCTCGCTGAGGATATAAGTATCCTGGACGAGCTCGACCCACTCGGCTTCATGCTGCTCTCAGTGCCTAAGGGCCAGGAGCTAGAGGAGATAGAGGAGCTAAAGTGTAACCCTCTGGTGGAGTACGCCGAGCCAAATCACATCATTCAGATTGCAAATGCTATCGCGGTCGAGCCCCATTACAGTCTTCGCGCTACGCCTGACTTTCCCCCCAATGATCCGTATTTGCCTAACCAGTGGAGTCTCCCCAAAATTGAAGCCTTCGGTGCCTGGGACATCACCACCGGCAACAACAAAGTAGTTATTGCCTTCGTTGACTCGGGCGTTGATCTTGATCATCCTGAGTTCAAGGATAAGATATGGACAAATCCTGGAGAGACGGGTACGGATACGAATGGGAATGATAAGGCGACCAACGGATTCGATGACGATGGGAATGGTTATGTAGACGATGTGCATGGCTGGGATTTTGTCAATAGTGACAGCGAATCGCCCGGCGAACCTCAGGACGACTTCTGGCTTGGTACTTTCATGAGCAGCATCGCCGCAGCGGAGACCAACAACGGCATACTCATAGCCGGTGTCTCCTGGGGGGCCGAGATCATGCCCATCAAAGTGATGGATGATCAAGGCTACTCGTACCATTGGCACCTGGCGGGGGGGATCTACTATGCCGCTGATAACGGGGCGAAGATCATAGACCTGAGCTGGTCACTTTACAGCTACATTGACCCCCAGCCGCTGCAGGCCGCGATAAACTATGCTCACGACAGGGGTGCTCTTATCGTTGCCGGGTCGGGCGACCCAAATCCCAAAGATCCTATTCCCCCAGATGCAGACCAGTATCCAGCCGCTCTCGATCACGTCGTTTCCGTTGCTGCCACTGACCGTTACGATGCACACCCTGATTTCTCAACCTACAATGACAAGGTGGACGTCGCTGCGCCGGGAGTCGGTATCTGGGGTGTCTGTAGCCCCTTTGGGTACCCAATCTGCACTGCCACTGCCACTCCTGCGGCCGCAGCCCATGTATCGGGATTGGCAGCGCTAATTTGGTCAGTCAACCCAAATTTGGCTAACGAAGACGTAGAGGAAATCATCAGGTCCACGGCTGTTGACCTGGGTGAGGACGGCTGGGATGAATACTTCGGCTGGGGACGCATTGATGCCAGCGCCGCTGTGAGGGCAACGCCCCACTACCTTGAAGTGAAAACCGACGCGCCTCTTGACTTCCTCGTCTGTGACGATGGTAATCCCACGCCGCGGGAGATCACCAATCCGAACACAGGCTATTCTACGTGGAGCGCTACACCGACAGATCCCTCCTGGCTCTCCATCAGCGATCCTGAGGGCTACACGCCATCTTCAGTAACGGTTTCCATCAACAAAGGCGGCCTGTCACATTATGACGTTTATACCGCGGCGATCACGGCTACGAGTACAATGACCAATTGCGAGAACTGCCTGCGAATGATTCCCGTAACCGCTACATATACGCAGTGCCGGAGAAGCTATCTACCTCTGCTATTCAAGCAACCATAATTCCTATTTGGCTCTTTTCTGGCTCTGCGCAAGTAGGAGGCAGGGTTGTCTGTTGTTCAAAAGGAATCGCTGCAAATGTCACAGCCCCGGTCTCGCGGTCAGTCCCAGATCGGGGCTTCTCTTTGACAAATCGGCCTGGCGATGCTAGAATTGCGTTCACGAGGGAATCACTGAGGCACTGAGAACACTGATTGCACTGAAAGGGCTTCAGTGATCTCAGGGGTTTCAGTGAGGTCAGTGGTTCAATGGGTTGTCGGTTGGAGGCTGTCTCCAAATGCTGAATCTCTACAGGCCAACTTTTCTCTGCTGGCTTCTGGTTGCCATCGTGCTCGCAGGATGCACAGGAGCCGGGGAACCGACATCCACCCCGCCGCCGACTATGGCTTATGCAGCGCCCTCGCCAACAGTGAGCGCATCGGCCACGCCGACGATGGCAGCCACGGCGACAGCAACCCCCACCAAGGTACCACCGACACCGGTGCCCCCGACACCTACGGTGGTGCCAGCTAGCCCAACGGCGCCATTGGCCTCGCCGACGATGGCGGCCACGGCGACAGCAGCTCCCACTGACGCACCGCCGACGGCGGTGCCAGCTAGTCCAACGGCATCATTGGCCTCGCCGACGAGCACGGTCACCCCCACCTCGACGTCAACGCCCCCGGCACCTATGCCAACGCCTACACCGCCCCCGGAAACGTTGGTTACGCCAACGCCAACGGCCGTGCCGGACATTGACATCATCGTTGATAACCAGCACCCAGCCTTTTCGACAGCAGGCACATGGTTCATTGGCGACGGCGGACAGAGCTACGACGGCGATTGCGCCTGGGCGCCGCGCGGTATCCAGAACATGGCCTACGTGCAGCCGGAACTGCCAGTGGCTGGCGCGTACGAGGTTTTCGCCTGGTGGTGTGGCGATCCCAACCACGACCAGTCACAGCGTGTGCTCATCCAGATTCATCCCACCGTGGGGCCAATCGCCCCGTACCAGGTCTACGTGAATTTGCAGGAAGATGCGGGTCAGTGGAATAGCCTGGGGACGTACTACCTGGAGCCCAACGGCTTCCTGAGCATCAGTGGCTATCTGGACGGCAACGTCGTAGCGGATGCGTTTCGATTCGTGTATCGTTCGCCGGAGCGCGTTGTTATCACACCCACACCAATGCCGACGCCGATCCCGTGGACGGGTCATCCCCCCACTCCTCTAGAGCAACTGACGTCTGGCGATCTCCAGGCACGTCTCGGCCTGGTGCAGCGCTTCTACCCCTACACGCCGATCACCTCGATGGAAACGACCACCTTTGACGATTGCCAGGCCTTCCCACGCCATGGCTGCAGCGGCGCCCGCGAGGGCTGGCGTGTGCAGGTGCAATACCAGGACATGGTCGTGAGCTATCGCGTCTCACAGGATTACCGATTTGTGGCCGTCGAGCCACCGGAGGCGTTAGTCAGCCGGCAACTGCTATACCTGTACGGCACGCAGGGCCACCGCTTTTTCCGGGTAGATCATTACCCAGACGATACCTGGCATCTCTCCGGCGCGAACTTTGAACGCACCTATACGTCTCATTTGCCACTGGAGGTCGAAACGGTGGAAACGCTGCGTTCGTTCGTGCAGACGTACAGCTCAGTCAGTTTCGAGACTCCCGATGGGATCAAGCTGCAGTTGTACGGCCTGGGTGAGCGCGTTGAGCTTTCCGAAGAGGATCGGAGCCGGTTGGCAACGTTGGGGGCCGAATTGGCTGCCGTCGTCTGGTAAGTCAATGCGGAACATGACATGGAGCCCACGCTAGAGCTTTTAGTCAATCTGCTAATACTCCTGGGGATGCTCGTGACCCTTTGCGGACTCGTCGTCCCGGTCTTCCCCGGCCTCATCGTCTTATGGGCGCTGGCTCTGCTGTACGGGGTTCTCAGTGGCTTCGGGACGTTAGGCGCGGTGCTGTTCGTCATCATCACCGTGTTGGCTATCCTGGGTGAAATCTCCGACAACCTGCTGATGAGCAAGAAGGCTCGCCAGGAGGGCGCCCGGTGGTTCTCTATCGCCATCGCCTTCATCGCGGGGATAGTGGGCAGCATCGTGTTCAGTCCCCTGGGCGGGATCGCTGCTGCGCTGGGCGCGCTGTTTTTGGTCGAATTCATCTCCAGCAGGGATCGCAAGAAAGCCCTCGCGGTCACCAAAGGCATGGCCATTGGCTGGGGCTGGGCTTTCGTGTTGCGGTTTGGGGTAGGACTGATGATGATCGCGCTGTGGGTGATCTGGGCCTGGGCGTGAGGCATCAAAGGCTATGACGATTGATGGGGGAAAATGTCCGAATTGACCAAGAGCATCAGCAGCCAATCCGGATTATTGGTTATTTCGCCTGTATCTCCCGCCTGTTCTCAGATGACCTGGCCCAATACCTAATCAGGCCGATTTTGATAAGTTCTCTCCCTGCAGTAGACTATGCACGAGAATTGCGAAATGCTCTCGAGCAGTCTCAGCGCTTGACAATACACGCCTCATGTAGTATTCTAGGGTGGAACCACTGTCATCCGGCAGACCATGACACGTGTTCTCACAGAAAGGAGGTCTCACTTGAGCCGAGGTGCCAAAATCGTCATCTTCACGCTCTTCGTTCTCGTTACCCTCTCCATTGCACTCAACGTGTACAGCATCTGGCAGTTGCTCATCTTCCGCGATCAGGCTTTCACACTGCAGCAACGACTCCAGGATCTGCAATACGCAGCTCTTGAAACGGTATCACGCACCATCCAGGAGCTCGAAGCCTTTGATGAGGTGACCATTGAAACCACAGTACAAATAGACGAGCAGATCCCAGTCAGGGCCGTCGTTCCCTTCCAGGAAAACATGCGGATTCCCGTCCAGGTGACCATCCCCATCCGCGATGAGATTGCAACAACGGCAGTGTTTCAAATATCTCAACTTGGCCTGAGCATCCCGGTGGACATCACTATACCACTGATGTTCGATGTGCCCATTGACATCACCGTGCCCGTTGACATTGACCGCCAGGTGCCCATCAGCACCACAGTGCCTATCCAGCTCGAGGTGCCCATCGTCCTGGATCTGGGCGAAACGCCCTTGCCCCGGCACGTCGAGCTTTTGGAGCAAGGGCTCAAGGACCTGGAACAAGCCCTATCAGGTGCCCAGGAGTGAAGAGCCATGGAAAATGATCGCTCCATCATCGAATTGGAAAACGTGACCAAGAGCTTTGATAAGGTGGACGCGGTCAAAGAGCTCAGTTTCACCGTGAACCGTGGTCAGATCTTTGGCCTCATCGGTCCCAGCGGCTGCGGCAAGACAACCACCATCCGTTTGATACTGGGCGTCTATTTCCCCACGGGAGGCCGGGTTAGCGTCCTGGGGTTGCCGCCCCACAAGTTCCCCCGCGCGGTTCACGAACGCATTGGTTACATGCCCCAGCTCTTTGTGCTGTATCCCAACCTCACGGTATACCAGACTCTTAACTTCATAGCCTCAATCTATGGCTTGAGCCTCCCATACCGCAACCAACGTATGGATCAAGTCCTAGAGTTGGTGGAACTGGCGGATGCGCGCCGGAAGCTAGCCAGCAAGATGTCTGGTGGCATGAAGCGGCGCCTGGAACTCGCCTGTGCATTGCTGCATGAGCCTGCTCTTCTCTTTGCGGACGAGCCCACAGCCGGCATTGACCCCATCCTACGGGCCAAGTTCTGGGACGAGTTCCGCGCCCTCAGGGAGCAGGGGCATACGCTGTTCGTCACCACCCAGTACGTGACCGAAGCTGAGTACTGTGACCAAGTTGCCCTGATGGATAAGGGAGGGTTGGCAGCCATCGGCTCGCCCAAGGAACTGCGGAGCTTGGCCCTGGGCGGCGAGGTTCTCGACATAGAGTCCAGCGGCTTTACGGCGGAAAGCCTGGGTGCGGTTAGGGCCTTGCCCAGTGTCCGGCGGGTAGAAAGCGCCTCACTATACAAGTTGCGCGTCTATGTGGAGACCGCTGCCACCTGCATGCCCCACGTTCTGAACGCGTTAGAGGACCACGGCGTCAAGATCGTGGCCGCCAAGGACTACAATCCCCCCTTCGACGAGGTGTTTGTTCGTCTGCTTAAACACAAGAAATGATGGAGTGTCGGTTATCATGCCCAAACACTTAATGCGCCTCTCGTCGTTTCTCATCAAAGAAATCGTTGATGTCATGCAGCAGCCCCGCCTGGTAGTGACGCTTATCCTGGGACCTTTCCTGATCCTGTTCCTTTTTAGTATGGGCTTCACAGGCACACAGCCGCCGGTTGAGGCCATCATCGTCGTGCCGCCGGGCACGGAACTGCCTGAAGACCTCATCCAGGCCATGCATGGCTATAGTCTGTTCATACCAATTCGGGACATTCTGCGCAACAAGGAAAAGGCCCTCGAAATCCTGGGGGCTGGGGGAATAGACCTAGTGGCTGTCTTGCCCGAACAGATATACAGCCCACTCCTGGAGGGTGAGCAGATTGTCGTCAAGTTGCTGATTAACGAGATTGATCCCATGCGGGTCGGATACGTCACCTACATCAGCAATGCCTTTGTCAGGGAATTGAACAAGAAAATCCTGGCTCAAGCCGTAAATCGGGGCAAGCAGTTGGCTCCCGAACTAAAGCGGTTCTCGGCCGAAGCGCTGGATGACCTGATCTTGCTGGGTGAAGATCTGGAGGGAGGGGACCTGGCACAGGCACAGGCGTGGATTGAGGAAATCCTGGAGGCGACGACCTATGAGGCAGTCAGCTTGGAGTCGTCGTCACAGGTACTGCTGGGGGTGGCGGCGGTTATGGTTGCGCTGGGGGCACCGCCCGAGGAGTTGGAACGGCTGCAGCGTACTCAGGGCTCCCTGCAAGAGCTTCGGAACGGACTGGAAGAGATGAAGCAGGAGTTAGACCGCGGGAGCATAGACGTGGACTCGCAGATTGAGGAATTGAAAGCATTGAAGGACACCATGAGCGAGTTGCAGGCCACGGCCGATCTCTTGGAGCAGATCCCAACGGACATACTTATCTCACCTCTAGCAACCACGCTAGACAATGTGTCCCTTTTCAACGCTGACCAGCTTGGTTTCTATGCCCCGGCGGCATTGGCACTCCTTCTGCAGCACATGGCCGTGACCTTTGGCTCATTGACCATGGTACGGGAGCGGCTATTGGGTGCCGAAGAAGTATTCCGTGTGGCCCCTATCGCTCCGTGGGAGATCATCACTGGCAAGTACATGAGCTACAGCGCGTTGAATCTAGCTATCGGAGGAGTGCTCAGCTTTCTGATAATCCGCGTGTTGGGAGTGCCGCTGTTCGGCAATCCGGCTTACTATGTGATGGTGTTGGTTCTGCTGACCATCGCCTCGCTAGGCTGGGGCTTATTCGTCTCATTGTTGTCCAACCACGAGGTTCTATCAGTGCAGCTCTCCATGCTGATCCTCCTCGCCTCTGTGTTCTTCAGTGGCTTCTTCTTACCCATCAGTGGCTTCCGTCCCGGCGTTCGCATTGTCTCCCGTGCCCTGCCGGTTACCTACGGTATCCAGGCCCTGCAGGACATTATGCTCGCCGGCCGGGACCCCGCGTGGAGCACGCTCCTACCCTTGGCAGCCTTAGGGGCAGGGTTCTACGTTGTCTGTACGCTGATCTATACCTGGCAGCACAAGAAGGAATAAGAAATGGGAAATGAGAAACAGGGAACGAGGAAGGTTGCTCTTTGACAGTCCTTACTGTGTCAGATCCAGGAGTCCTCGTTTGATGGCCAGCACCACAGCATGGGTCCGGTCGTTGGCCTGCAGCTTGGCGATGATTTTGCTGACGTAGTTCTTGATCGTGCCCTCGGTCAGGTGCAGCCGGGCGCCGATCTCCTTGTTGGACAACCCCTCGACCAGCAGGTGCAGCACCTCCTCCTCGCGGGGGGTGAGGGGCTCGATGATGTGCCAACGAGGTTGGCCTTCGTCCTGCGTATCCAGCGGGAGCCTGCGGGCCGGCGCCTCGGTCGCCAACCGCTGGAACTCGCCCAACACTTTCCGCGCCACGATGGGGTCAAGCTGCGATTCGCCCCGCATCACGCCCCGGATGGCCTCCACCAACGTCTCGCCAGTAGCATCCTTCAGAAGGTACCCCTTGGCTCCAGCTTTGATCCCCTCGAAGACCAGATCGTCGGTGTCGTAGGTGGTTAGGATGATCACCTGGGTATCGGGCAGTTCCGCGCAGATGCGCCGCGTGGCTGGGATGCCCCCCAGTCGAGGCATCTTCAGGTCCATGAGCACCACGTCGGGCCGCAGGGCGCGGGCCAGGGCCACCGCCTCTTTCCCATCGCCGGCCTGCCCCACCACCTCAATGCCTGGCGCATACTTCAGGATCGTCGTCAACCCCTGACGGACAATCTCCTGGTCATCTACGAGCAGCACCCGGATCGAACTCACTGCACCTCACCTTCCCAACGAGAACCCTTGCGAAGCCAAAAGCGTTCTGCGTCCACCAAAAGCTGTCTATCGCCTAAGCTATTCACAGCTTTCGCAGGGGTAACTCAAGAAAATCCTACGCGAATTATACCACCTAGAACGGAGCACGTCAAAAGGGAGCACGGACTTGAGCCGCGCTCCCTTTTCCGCTGCTCGTCTGATGTTCGAGATCTCCCATACCAACCCATACCAAAAGCGGGAAGCATTGTGAACCTCCCGCTTTACCTTTAGACAAGTATGCAGTTACCGTTCGGCTGATGGTTCGTCAGGTATGTCCTGAGCCCCTGGGCTTCGCTCGGGAAACTCCGTCGAAGGGTTCACCATGTAGCCCACGGCTCAGCCATGACCGGACTCTCAGCGGCCTGACGTTGACAGCTTCAGGACACACCATGCGGTGGTTGGGCGGCGACATTGGCCTGAGACTAACGCCGATTGGAGATGAGCCGTCAATAAAGCAACACCGCATTAGAGCAGAGCTGCCTATTTGCGACAAGCCATGCGCCGCGCACGCAAAGAACATCAAGAGTCCAACTGGGCCTGAGCTTTCGTGCACTCAATGTATGTGTGTTGTAGATATGTACAGGCTACTTGCCTACCGAACCATCCTTCGTTTTCTATTACTTCTGGATAGAGACTGATGACTTCATTGTACATACCCTTGTCCAAAGAGAATAAACCGATTATGCTTAATTCCACAGAGCGGTTTCAGATTTGCCATCTGATGACATT
>CAYMKL010000162.1:0-14243 GCA_964390805.1 uncultured Anaerolineae bacterium
ATCCGTTCCGTATCCGCTGCCCGTTTCCGGAGCTCAACTCGCAGGTGGTTTTCCTTGAGTTCGGTACTGGAGAGGCTTGCAGTCAACGACCTCCCCTCCCTGAAGCCCTACCCTCAAGTACTCGTCCTGGTCATCGCTTTTTGGCTAACGGCTGATAACAGATGGCTGATAGCCGTGCAACTGTTTGTCCATGAGACAACGAGCTATTAGCTATATACTATTCGCTAGATAGGTGGGCGGTACTGGACTCGAACCAGTGACCTCCACGATGTCAACGTGGCACTCTAGCCAACTGAGCTAACCGCCCATTGACTAGGATTATACCACATAAGCCCTAAAATGCAAAATTGAAGGGCTGGCAATCCCCTTGTCTATCCTGATCTGAGATCCCCCATCCATTTCAAGGGGGGCAGATTCTCTCCACAGCGAGATCACTTCCTCCGTCGCGCCCACAGCACCAGCCCCCCGACCGCACCCAGGGCCACCAGCGCCAACGGCATAACGGAGCCGTTCACACCCTCGGCTGGTCGAGTGGTGAAGCGTTGCAGCGTGACAGCGGTGGGCGGGCCTCCAGAGAGGATAAAGGGCGAGAAGCTGTCCACCCCGGTAACTTCCACGTAGTTGTTGGTCCCGTCCCGGCTGTAGGTGCCGGTCTCCTCCACCCAGCTCCCACCCTCGCAGTGGTAGATCTGGAGGCTGCCCTCTGTGTTGCCGTTGAGTTCAGCATTGGTGTAGTACAGGCGGAGGGTGATGCCCAGGCCGGTGCTGGTATCCGCCGTGACGTTGTAGTAGCGCTCTACTGAGTCACTCACAGCGGAGCAGCCGGCGCCAAAGGCGTTATCCGAGATGGTGGAGCCGCACTCACAGGTGACGGTGGTGTTGCCGGGGTTGGTGGTGTAAGGGGTAAGTTGGGCGGTAAGGATGTTCGTGCCGTCGTTATAGTTCTGCGTTGAACCCAGGCTGAGGGCATTACTCTCGTTGTTGCTCAACGTGCCGCTGATGTTCGTGCTGCCGCTCACGCTGACCTTGTTGGTGTCCATATCCATCGTCGCCCCGGTGGCGATGGTCAGGTTGTTTTGCACCATCACATCCTTGCTGAAGGTGGCGCTCCCTGTACTGTTGACGGTGAGATTATAGAAGGTGATTTCTTTTATAACAATCAGGCTAATATCATCAATAGAAAACCTCGTTCCTGAAGTTGATGGAGCTGGATCATACGAACGGAAACCCAGGTAATACGTGCCATCACTTGGCACAGTGAATGTGTGTTCAGTAGTCTCCCATGTTGTATTTGTGGCACCTGCGACACTACCGATCAAAGTCATACCGGATGACGATTGAGTTGTGCCAGAATATACCATTAAGTCCTGAGCATTTCCGTAGCGAGTTCCATACTTGTATGACACTTCATACGTTAAACCTGACTCGAGTTCCACACCATCCGAGATAATCCATGAATCAATATCCTCGGCCGTATTATCAGTAGCGAAACGATAAGCATGACCCTCTCCCGTGTTCGGACTATTGGGTGCAACTTCATCCCCACGCACCCAAAACTTAGCGTTTGAATTACCATCTGTGACACGAATCCACCCGGTTGGTGAAGAATCTCCACCCCAGTAACAACATCCAAGATCATCGGCCGATGAGAAATCTTCTGCCATGACAGTCGTGGTAATCACTTTGTCAATGGTTTGTGATGTTCCATCAAATATAACCGAGCTCGTGCCCCCAACGAGACCACTGTAACTCTCGCTCCAATTGCCGGCCACGTTGATGGTGTTGCTCCCGCCTGCTAACGAAGCGCCGGTCTGGATGGTCAGGTTGCCGTTCACGTCCAGGTTGCTGCTGGCCGTCACCGTCTGGGTGGAACTGCCATCGCCGATCTGCAGGTTGTAGAAAGGGGAACTGCCGTTGGCGGTGATGGTCTGGGCCGAGGCGCCGTCGAAGGTGACCGTGCCGTTGTTGGGGCTAAAGGTGCCCGTGCTGCTCCAGTTGCCGGCGACGTTCATGTTGCCGCTGGGCGCGGTCAGATTGCCGCTGACGGTCAGGTTGGCAAAGGAGTTGGTGCTGCTGCCGCTTATCGCTGTGGTGCCGTCGAAGGTGACCCCGTTGCTGTTGTGGGTGAAGGTCCCGTTGTTGGTCCAGTCGCCGCTGACGGTGATGTCCCCGCTGAGGGCCAGGGTGGTGCCACTATCTATCTGCACATCGGCCAGGTCGGAAGCGCTGGTGAAGGTGTTGCTCTGGACGCGCAGCAGGTTGGATACAGTCAACGTGCCGTCGCCGGCAGTCACCCCACCGCCGGTGTTGGCGCTGGTCAGGTTGTAGAAGGTGTTGTTACCGCCAATGGCCTGGGCCGAGCTGCCGTTGAAGGTGACGGTACCATTGTTTGGCGTGAAGGTACCATCGTTGACCCAGTCGCCAGTGATGGTCAACGTAACGCCAGTAGGTACGACAAGCGTGCCCCCACTCTCGATGACCAAGTCATTGCACTGGGCATTGCTATCCACGGTGACGGTGTGGCCGTTCTTGATGACCGCGCTGTTGCTTGTGGGAGGCCCGCAACCACCAACCCAGGTGCCGCCGGTGCTCCAGTCGCCCGTGGCGGCGGAAGCGCAAGAGTCGCTCGTCACCGTGATGGATTCCACATCCGACCAATCCCACCACTGCCCAGAGCAGGAGGTCTGAACAGATGGGTCACAACCATAAGCCCGCACACGATAGCAGTATTCACCGCCCTCAGTGACAGGGACAGCTTTGGATTCCGTGGTGATGTTATTGTCAACTACTGTCCAGTCACCGCTGTAGCAGTTGTTAATGGTGAAGTCGTCGAAATAGAAGCCAGCGCTACCATAAGAGATAGACCCTCCCAAATAATCAATCACAAATCGCATAGAGACGACTTTTCCTGCATAAGCCGATAAATCTGCAGTGCTGATCGTTTCCAAAGTCCAACCAACATCCACTGTAGATGTATAGGTTTCTAAAGTTGTCCAATTTTTCTCATTCGTCCCATCGTCTGCGATTTGAAAACGTGCTTCATAATTAGTAAAACTACTGAGCTGATACCAATAGGTTATGGTGGTTGATGCATCAATTTTTACTGCTTTCTCCAATGTGAAAGTGCCAGGGTATTCCCATGTACTCCCATTATACAAATCCCCGTGAAAGGAATAACTGGGTGAATGGGAGTAGGTGCTTGATTGTTCCCAATAGCCATCTATCGCCCAGTTTCCCGTACCGCTCTCAGCGTCATCTGTGAAATCACCAAGTGAGTTAGAAATAGCCGCCTGTTGCAGCTCGTATTTTGAGGCATCCTGGAGATCCGCGACATCCCAAGAAACCGGGATAGCGGCCCCCGTAGTAGTGGTTCCGGGATCGCTCAAGTTGGGCGTGGGGATGATGTCCAAGACAGCGCCGTCCACTATGTCATAGTCACCAACATCGGGCAAATCATACCAGTCATCGTTTGAGCCCGACCAACCCATATTCAAGTGGTAGTATCTTGTCTTGCCGTCGTCGTCGTCTGTGTTATGACGTATCCCATCTGCCACCACGGCATGTCCTCCACCAGAAGACTTTCTGATCGAAAGCTCTGCCGGACGGTGATTGATCATATTGGCATACAGACGATCGTAGAAACTGCTGCCTGTGTTTTCCACGTATTCTCCTGACGCACGGAAATAGTTCTTTGAGGCCCACGCAACATCAGAAGTATAGGCACTAGAACCACCAGATCCATAGTCCATATCCACGGCAACACCGGCATGGTAGGTCAGTGTGCCAACCGCTTGGCGTGTTTCAGTTATTGCTGCTGTATCATGATAAGCATCCAATATGCTGGCCCACTCATACGTCGTTGCCCCAAAGTTGGCAGACAGCGTTTGCGAGTCCCAGGTATAGGTGTATGCTCCGGTACCGGTGATCGGCCACTCGTAATAGTTGAGTATCTGCCCCAGGGCAGTGGCCACACAACCGCAGACATAATTCGACGAACTGCCATCGGGGCCGGGAGGGGAATAGTAGTTGAACGCAGCATTGCCACCTCCATCGTTGCTCTGCCCCCATTCTGAGGTCAGGAAGGGGCCATAGTCCACAGCGTAAGACTGAAGTAGCCGTCTTGATGTGCCTTCAGTGCGCACCTGTCCCTGATCATCAACCTTCTCCATATAGCTTTCCCAACGCGAGCGGGCCTTGTCTCGGTAACTCGAACTGATGACCCCTTTTTCTAAAGCCTGGAGTCTCTCGGAAATGTCACCGCGCAATAGATCCAGCAGAATGTTTTCAGGGGTTTCCGTGGCATTAAAAACAGAGTCTTCCGAATAGGCGACGATGGGGTTGAGCTCAAGGTTCGGGGTGACAATGATGAATCCCTTGGGCTGCAATTCCAGCACGTAGGCAATGGTTTGCTTCTGCTCCTGATTCTTGATTTCCAACATCTCTGGAGCAGGTGTATAAGCCATACCCGCGAAATCGGGGCAGACATTCAACCAAGCCAAAGCTGCCCTACGCGCCTCCCGTGGAGTTACGGTACCCTCATCAGCGCGGGCTACGAGGGGCGGCTGGGCCAGGTTGAGAGCCAGAGCCAGCGCGATGATGAAAAACAGAACCAGTCCTTTGGCAAAGCTATGTGTCAGCGTCGTCTTGTTCATGGTCTTCTCCCTCCTTGATGAGAACGATGGATAACAATGGATAGGGGGTCTTGCTTCTTATGTTCTCATACACACCTCCTGTCATCTCGTCACACCCACAAAAAAGCGGCCAGGCTGCTTCCGAACAGCGCACCTCTCAGCATCTGTCTTCGGCAGTCCGGCCGTCATGTCCATAACCAGTGATCAGTTGTCAGATCACTGATCGCTGAGACAGACCCGTGGCTTTGCGTCTCCCCTCGATGGGATCGCCTTTGTCGGACCTTATGCAATTGCGGGAGAAACCTTTGCCCCGTACAATTGTAATAATTATACCACGTCCCCCCCCGGTGTCAAGAGCAGGCGAGGGCCGAAGGCTAAAACTCCCTGTCAGAAGTTGAGCCGAAGGGCTCGGCGAAATCCCCTGCAGGAGCTTTCTAGCCAGAAAAGGCGTTTTGGGGTATAATGGTATGCATGAGTGAGTTCTTCCAGAGAGTCTACGAAATGGTCGCCCGCATACCCAGGGGCAAGGTCGCTACCTACGGCCAGATTGCCGCCGCCCTAGGTGATCCACGGCAGGCCCGCACTGTGGGTTGGGCTTTGCACAGCACACCGGAGTGGCTGGACATACCCTGGCATCGGGTTGTCAACGGCTCAGGAGGAATCAGCACCCGCCACACTGTCGGCGAACGAAATATCCAGCGAGAGCTCTTGGAGGACGAGGGGATCGTGTTCAACGAGGACGGCTGCTTGGATCTAAAGAGATACCGCTGGACGGGCGTTTGAGGGAATGATGATATGCGAGAAGAACTGAGGAAACTACCTAGCGTGGACAGATTGCTGCAGGAGAAAAGCGTTCGGGATCTGGCTGAAGAACACGGGCACGATTTGACGGTGGAGGCCATCCGTCGGGCCGTGGACCTCGCTCGGCAGGGCATCATGGATGGCCAGGATTGCCCCTCAACGGATGCACTGGTGGAGATGACGAGAGCCAGCCTGGAGGCTCAATCGCGCCCCACTCTGCGCCCGGTGATCAATGCCACCGGGGTGATCATCCACACCAACCTCGGCCGGGCCCCGCTGAGCGCTGAGGCGCGGGCTGCGATGGAGCTGGCGGCGCGAGGTTACACCAACCTGGAATATGATCTGGAGGCCGGCAGGCGCGGCTCCCGCTACGTCCACGCCGAGGAGCTTCTCTGCCAGTTGACGGGAGCTGAGGCTGCCCTGGTGGTCAATAACAACGCCGCAGCGGTTCTGCTGATCCTCACTGCTTTGGCCCGGGACAAAGAGGTGATCGTCTCGCGGGGAGATTTGGTGGAGATCGGTGGGGGCTTTCGCATGCCGGCGGTTATGCGCCAGAGCGGGGCGCGCCTGGTGGAAGTTGGCACCACCAATCGCACCTACATCCGGGACTACGAGGAGGCCACCACCGAGGAGACGGCTTTCCTCATGAGCGTCCACCGTAGCAACTTCCGCCTGATTGGCTTCGTCCATGAACCAACGTTGGGCCAGTTAGCGGAGCTTGGCGAGAAAACGGGCTTGCCCGTAGTAGACGACCTGGGAAGCGGCGCCCTGCTCGATACCGCGGTCTACGGCTTAGCCCACGAGCCGACGCTTCAGGAGAGCATCGCCCAGGGAGTGGCTCTGGTCTCAGCCAGCGGCGACAAACTCCTGGGGGGACCCCAGGCGGGTATCATCCTCGGGCGAGGGGATCTCATCGGCAGCCTGAAGCGTCACCCCTTGACCAGAGCCCTGAGGGTGGACAAGACGACCATCGCTGGCCTGCAGGCAACTCTGCTCCACTATCTGAAAGGGGAGACCGAGGAGAAGGTTCCTATTTGGCGAATGATTGCCACGCCCATCGAGACCATCGAGGGGAGAGCGATGAGCTGGGTAGAGAAGCTGGCGAAGGCAGGGATTGCCGCCAGGGTAGTGGGTGGTCGTTCTACTGTGGGCGGCGGCAGCCTCCCCGGCGAGACCCTGCCCACCAGGCTGGTGGCCATCCAGGTGGACTCCCCCGACGAGTTGGCGCATCGTCTGCGAGCTGGCGATCCCCCCGTCATCGGACGCATTGAGGACGACCTCTTCCTCCTCGACCCGCGCACGGTTTTGGCTGAGGAGGACGAAGTGCTGATTGAGGCGATAAAGGTAACTACATTTGCTCCCGCTGGACCCTAGTCCAGCGGCCTCGGCAGCCCGTTGTAACTCTGACCAGGTAGGGTTCAGTAGTTTTCAGCGCTGGTCATCGCCGTTGGGCCGCGGACTAGGGTCCGCTGTGAGCATAAGTTGAACAGATACTAATAAAGAGCATTTTATGACCCTTATCTTAGGCATCGAAACATCGTGTGACGAGACGGCGGCAGCGGTGGTGAAGGATGGGCGGAGAATCCTCTCCAACGTTGTCGCCTCCCAGATAGACATTCATCGCCGCTATGGTGGCGTCTTTCCGGAGGTGGCTTCCCGCCAGCACGTCCTCTCCATCACCCCCGTCGTCGAGGAGGCTATGGGCGAGGTGGGGGTGTCCTGGGATGACCTGGAGGCTGTGGCCGTGACCTACGGGCCAGGCCTGGCGGGTTCCCTTCTGGTCGGCGTCAACGCCGCCAAGGGAATCGCCCTGGGCTGTGGGTTGCCCCTGTTGGGGATCAACCACATTGAGGCTCACATCTACGCCAACTGGCTGGGGAGGAAGGCAGAGCACGCCATTGTTTTCCCCGTACTCTGTCTGGTGGTCTCCGGCGGCCACACGGAGTTGATCCTCATGAAGGGCCACGGTCAATACCAACGATTGGGCGGCACCCTCGACGACGCGGCTGGCGAGGCATTTGACAAGGTGGGACGACTGCTGGGGCTGGACTACCCCGGCGGGCCGGCCATCGAGCGGGCCTCTCAATACGGCGATCCCACCGCTTTCGATTTGCCCCGTGCCTGGTTGGGGGATAGCTACAATTTCAGCTTCAGCGGGCTCAAGACGGCGGTGCGGCGTATCGTGAAGGCGCACGAACCCTTCGGCGGAGTTTACACTGAGCGCAGTCGAAGTGCTCAGGGCAGGCGTCAATTGCCCGTGGCTGACCTGGCTGCCAGTTTTCAAATGGCGGTGGTGGACGTGTTGGTGGAGAAGGCCAGGCGAGCGGCCCAGGAACATGGTGCTGAACAGATCTTGCTGTCTGGTGGAGTAGCTGCCAACAGGCCGTTGCGCCAGGAGATGGCCGAGAGGTCCGACTTGCCTGTTCTCTGTCCGCCCATATCCCTGTGCACCGACAACGCGGCCATGGTTGCCGGTGCTGCCTACTTCCGCTACCAGGCCGGCTATCGCTCCGGCTGGGACCTGGACGTGATCCCCAACCTGAAGTTGACATGAGCAATTACGCTGGTGACACCTCCGCCCTTCGACAGGCTCAGGACAGCGCAACTCCGTCCTCGGCCCGGCAGACGTAAATCTGAGGGACGATGCCTGTAGCCTCCTCGTAGGCTGTGGCCACCCGGCCCCGAAAATCCCCAATGGCCTCCTCGGCCACCAGGCTCACCGTGCAGCCACCGAAGCCAGCCCCCGTCATGCGAGAGCCATAGACCCCATCCACCCTCCACGCAGCCCCGGCCATGATGTCCAGCTCCACGCAACTGACCTCGTAGTCGTCGCGCAGGCTAACGTGGGATTCGTTCATCAACTGACCAAAGGCAGCTAGATCGCCCGCTTGCAGAGCGGCCACGCTCTTGAGTACCCGCTCGTTTTCGTAGATGATGTGGCGGCAACGCTTGCGCACGTTTTCGGGCAGTTGCCTCTTGTGTTCTGCGAACTGGGCCACGGAGACATCGCGTAGGGCTTGTACCTGCGGCAGGTATCGCTGCAGGATGCGCACCCCCTCCTCGCACTCCTGCCGACGGGTATTGTACTCCGAATCCACTAGCCCTCGCTGCTTCATAGTGTCGGCGATGACGATGGCCACTCCAGCCGGAAGGAGAACTGGCTGGTGGTGGAGGCTCCGGCAATCAATGAGCAGGGCGTGGTCGCGCTGGCCCAGAGCGGAGACGAACTGATCCATGATGCCGCAATTTATGCCTACGAACTCGTTTTCCGCCCGTTGGCAGAGGAGGGCCAGTTCCACCCGGCTCAACTGGAAGCCAGTGAGCACCTGCCAGGTGTAGGCCATGGACACCTCTATGGCGGCCGAGGAGCTAAGGCCTGAGCCAATGGGAACATCACCGACGACTACAACGTTCAAGCCAGGCAATCTAATGCCGCGCTCTTCCAAGAAGTAGGCCACTCCTCGCTGGTAGTTGCTCCAGGTGTTGACCTGATCGTGTTCGATGTCGTCCAGGGAGAATTCGACGCTCTCACCGAAATCCAGGGCGTGAATGACGACCTGCCGATCATCGCGAGCGGCGGCAGCAGCCAAAACGCTCCTGTCAATGGCTACTGGCAGCACGTAGCCGTCGTTGTAGTCGGTGTGCTCCCCGATGAGGTTCACCCGCCCAGGCGCTCGCACGACAGCAACTGGTTCCTCATCGAAAATCTCCGCAAACCTCCGCCTAACGTTTGAGCTTTGAGCACTTCGACTGGGCTCAGTACAAGCTTTGAGGTTGGAAGTTTGAGGTTTGAGGTTTGAATTCCTCATTTCTCGTTCCTCATTACTCATTACCTATCTCGTAGCCCAGCTTGCGCAACTCGTCCAACAGTTTGGGCCAGTCCTCCTGGGCTACTATGGCCGCCCTGGGCGAGATGATCTCTCGCAGATAGACGCTGGTCTGGGGCAAAGTGCTCAGCTCTTCCATGGTCAGTTCATTCTCGACCTGGAGCAGAAGCGCTCTCCGCAGTCGTATCTGTCCTCGCCTCTTATCCCAGTTTCGCAAGGCCGAGACCACGTTCTTGGGAACCTTGCCGCCGCTGACTCGCTTCAGGAAGGCCAGGATCATCTCGATCGTGATGCCCTGCCGCAACCCACGGGCCAGGGAGTCGCGGGTTATGCGATACACGTAGAAATCTCCAGAGGACTGCCAGGCAGCGATCCTCTCCAACTGGAGGCGGTCGTAGAGGCTGCCCTTGCCTGGGGCGATGATGGTGAAGTCGGGCCGGACGACCATGGGTGCGATGTCCTGAGCCTTGTCCTGAGCTCTGTCGAAGGATTGTCGAAGGGGTAGGGCCGCCTCGGCCGGCATCTTGCCGGGCAATCCTAGAAAGGCAGCCCCCCAGGGGGTGATCAGAAACGCACGAGGGGTTCCCCCGGCATCGTAGCCCAGCGAAGTGACCCCCAGCCAATGAAGGGGCTTGGTCACCAGGTGGACGACGAGGGCCCCCTCGACCTGGTCCCAATGCTCAAAACCCGTCAGATACTGGCCGGTAGCCACCTGGCGGATGTACCAGGATGTGTAATCGCCGTCGGGGCGTTGAAAGTCGGGCTCGCTCTTTTTGATGGTATCAGTGAAGGAAACCAGAGAGAGCCATTGCTGGGGTGGGCACCTGGCGAGATGCTCCAGGATTTTCTTTCGAGCCAGCAGGGGATCGTTGCGCCAGCCGGTGGGCTCGCAGCGCAGGGATTTGACCCGCCATAGTTCGTTCCAATCAGGGTCATCGCGCCATGCCTCCTGTAAAGCCCGGAGTTGCTCTCCCCGTGGGGCCTTGAGCCAGCGCCTGGCTTCAGGGGGATTGGGCTTCAGAAAGCCCTCGGATGTGTGTACCAGTCTGAGCCGCTGGCAGAGATGCTGTAGGAAGGCCAGGCGTTCGGTTCCCTGTTCATCTTCGCTCTCCTTGACCAGGAAACGTTTGCTAATGCCCTCCATATCGCGGCGAGCCAGGCTGCCGTCTTTGAGGGGTTTGACGTCCTCGTTTTGAAGGTGGCTAAGAAAGGCGCAGGTGTCTTGCACCAGGGTCAGATCGCCTTGGCGGATGGCCGAGGGTGTGGACGCGGTCTTTACGACGGCTGGCGCTACGGCCGGCGCGAGGGCTGGCGGTTCTTTCTCAACCCCAGGCAGTAGGGGCAACAAGTCTTGAGGTACGAAGATGAACTCGCTGGTTTGGCCTTCCACCTCATCGAAGGCCCGATAGACAAGCCCTGAATACCAGAGCCCTTCGGCTGGGCTCAGGACAGGCCCTTCGGCGGCACTGATGGGACTCTCCCAGGGGCGCTCGCGTTCCAGTCTGCCGGGTCCAAAGGGTCGGATTTCGCCGTATTGGCGGAAGAAGATGTGGGTCTTTTTCCGCCCTCCCTCTGAGACCAGAGACTCCAGGGCTTCCCGCTCCTGAGGTCTCAATGTTTCCAAGACATCGGCCATTGACTCAGGCTGTGCTAACACCTCGGCCAACTGCTCCACGACCTCGCGCTGGCGATTGCTCGTCAGCTCGATCCCCCGCCTCTGGGCGATGGCCCTCAGCATGGCCATATCGCAATCTATCAGGCATCGGTGCAGGTTTTTCATTCACACCTCTATGAATTGGAGATGCTCTTCAGGATCAGGGGCAAATAGACCTCGTATGACGGCTTCAGGGTCACTTTTTTCAAGATCAGAGGCAAGTAGAGCTTGTATTGCACCCCTGGAACCCCGATGTGATCCGGTGGCTCGACTACACTGAGCGGAGCATTGGGTAGGGTTTTGCCTTCGCCCAAGGTATTGACATTCAGGGAGGATATGTTCAGGAACTCTCCTCCGGCCGTCGTCTCGATGGTCAGGTCGTAGACAGATGCCTCAAAACCAAATACCTGGATCTGATAGACCCCGGTCTCCGGGGCGGTGAAGACCACTTGATCTTGGGCCGTGCCGAAGTTGATGCCGTAGTAATCGGGAGCGCCGGTGCTGCCAGGGTCCCAAGCATACAAGTCGGCGTCGCCAGAGACCACGTCGAGGGTGATGGTTACTTCTGTCCCCTGGCCGATCTCCTGCCGATACAACCTCCATTCTCCTTGCCCGATGCTCTCGCCACCGGGAATGTAATTGATCATGGCCCTGCCGGGCAGGTTCGAGATGTTTAGTGCACCATCGGTAAACCAGGCCTGGATGTATTTCACTCCGCTGCCAGGAAGCAGCGTCCAGGGATAACTGGTGGTGGACGCCGTAAATCTCGGCGCGGCCACCCAGCCGGATTCCTGCGCCGGCAACCACTGCCTTGAAACGTAGTTGAACTCGAATTCGATGATGTACATTGACTGTACACCCGTCCCACCGGGATTGTCTTGGGCGTCCAGGGTGAGAACGACTTCCGGCGCAGACGTGATATCATCGCCCCCATTGATCAAGACCGAGCCGCTGGGTGGGATGGTGTCGGGCGCTGGAGGCAAGATAGTGATGGTGCGACTGGCTACGTTGTTGGTCTCGTCGCCCTCAGCGACCCTGTTGTCGGGATCAATCACCACGTAGATCTCATGGTCGCCGCCGAGGCCGGTAGTGTCCCAAACTTCGCCCGTCCACTCGGTGGCTACCCCGTAGGGAGAGATGAAAGGCAGAACGTAAGTGCCTGCCCCGATGATCGTGCCGCCATCGTCCGGGTCGCCGTCGTAGAAGCGGATCTCGATGTCCGAGGCGGTGTTGTTGTCTCCATTGTGGACATTGGCCCCAATACCTGCCACATCACCATCGCGGATGGTCACCGGATCGGTCCAGATGTCGTAGTCATTGATGAAGAGATCGGGGAAGGGCTGGACAGTGATCTGGAAGGTGTCGCAGCCTGTTCCACCCTCGTCATCGGTGACGCAGACCTCGACGGTGAACGCGCCATCATCGGCGTAGGCGTGGGAGCCGGATGCTGTACCGGCGACTGCTCTCTGGTTGATGACGCCTGCTTCTACTGTGCCATCGCCCCAATCTATGGTCACGGTGTGGGTATCCAGTACACCAGGGTCAGTGAAGCTGGCGGTGAACGTAACGACTTCGCCAGGATAGATGGGCCACGAGGTAAACTCGTCTACGGAGACGGTGGGCGGGACGTTGTTGATGGTCACAAACAAGGCGCCCAGCCCGATGCGCTCCTCCTCGTCGCTGACACGCAGCCTGGCCTCGAAGAGACCATCGTCCCGATACCAGTGGGTAGGTGTATAGGTGCCGGTGGCATATAGCCCATCGCCAAAGTCCCAGAGAATCGTGACGCCTGCTGGTCCGCTACCACTGAAAGGGATCTCTTCACCCTCATTGGCGATCTGATCGGCTCCTGCGTCAATGCCAATCGTCATGAAATACAACCCTTTGGCCCTGCTGACACCCACGTTGCCGGCGCCATCCACAACCTGAGCCATGAAGACATTCTCGCCAGTCAATCCCGTTGCCTCTCCAATCCACTCATCCGCAGTTGGATCATAGGTCAAGTCCAGCGACTCCCATGTTCCGGCGCCATTGGTGTAGACGACGATCACCCGTTCCACACCAGACGCATCGCTGGTCTTCACGACGAAGCGAACGGAGCTGGTCTGTCGCTCGTCCTGAGCTCCGTCGAAGGGCAGGCCGGTCACGGATTCGACAGTCCGTGGGATGAGGCTGTCCTGCTGGGTAGCACTCACCGACCCGATAGTCGGCGGGGTGATGTCGTTGGAGTCGGAGTAGTAGACGTCATAGATCACCTGGTCATACAGCCGCTCGATGCCCATCACGCGGTTCTCCACTACGTCGGTGTGGCGGAATTGACCCAGGATTAGCGCCAGGCGCTCCAACAAGCCCTGGGGTGTCTGGAAGTGGTTGATACGGCTCAGTCCTTGGGGGCGCCAGCCGGTGTAGATCCACTGAGGCTCATAGCGGGTCGTCTCCGTCACGGGCATGGTGATGGCGGGATCGAAGTTGGGTATGTCTCTGTAGCTGCCGCCCAGGAACAGCGCCCCATGAGCCATTGCCCCGTCCCCCAGGTCGCCAGGTAGGGCGACGTCCAGGACGACACGGGGTTGCAGTGGTCGGTACAGCACGGCCTGCACCCCACCGTCCGCGGTGTAGTAGATGCCCTGCGGGGTGTTGACGGCAGTCAGCTCGGGCGTGATGGTGTATGAACGTACGATCAACCCATCGGATTCTCGATTCTCGATTTCCGATACTTCGACGGGGCTCAGTACAGGTTGCCGATTATGAATCGGATTTCGAAAACCTGTGGTGAGCGAAGCGCTGTCCTGAGCTTGTCGAAGGGCCGAACCATCGGCAATCGGCAATCTAAGGGGTGCGGGCACCGACACCCGATACATGGGCGGGCCGTAGAGGGTGGCTTCGATGAGCACCTTCTCGTCGTAAGGTCCATAGAACCCCATGTTGTTCAGGGCATATTCTTGCTTAGCCTCGACCAACGCTTGTCCCACGGCAACCACCGCCTCTGTTCCCAGGTGGTGGGCGAAGCTGCTCATCAGCGCCTCAGACAAGGAGGGCGCGACGGTGTCGCCGTAGCCGTAGCCTGTATTGCCCACGAAGAGCGCCTGTTTCCTGCCGAAGGCCTGGGCGAAATCTAGGCTGGTGCTCAGGCCACCGACGGAGATGAGGTCGCAGATACTGAGACCGGCGTGGCATCCCATGGAGAAGTTCACGGCTCCAGCCAGATCCACATTGGGTTGATCTATCTGGTCGCTTTGGAACAACCCGGCCCTTGTGTCGGGCGGTACCGCCCTCCAGTGGTCGAAGTGAGCGTTGATAGAGTTGAGATCGTGGCGCGTCCCCAGGAAT
>CAYMKL010000163.1:0-5339 GCA_964390805.1 uncultured Anaerolineae bacterium
GCCGCTGTTTCCCTATCCCCCGCCTGGGCCAGCGCCTGGGCCACCCCGCTCAGCGCCCACGCTCTGAAGTACTCATACCTAATCCCTTCCGCTGCCGCCAGCGCCTGCACAAGAACCTCTCTGGCTTCGCCAAGTTTCCCCCGCTGCGACAGCGCCTCGCCAATCAGCCTGTAAGCATCGGCCTGTTTCTCTCTGTCATGCATTAAGGCAGCGTAGCCACGAACTCTCGTCAGAACCTCTCTCAGCTTACCCTGCTCGCTAGTCTGGACTAGAACACCCAACACTTCAGGCGGCACGCTGGTCGCCATCGAACCCAGAGAAGCATAGATCAGACAGCCACCAATCAACTGGTCCCACCGGATGGGCGTCTCCTTCTCGGCAGCTTCGATGGCCCTGTCCACATCGGACGCGAAAGACCGATGGGACCCGAATCGAGCCAGCTTGGTCTCCATCCAGGGTTTGCTGATCAGGTTGTAGAGCTCTTCAATTCGGTTCGGGTCATCGCTGCCAGCATCGGCTAAGTGCCCGGCATAGTGGGTAAGGGTGTAGCGGCTCCCATGCTCCTGCCAGCGGGCGCAGTAGGCTAGCAGCTTGTCGAGATACGGCCCAGTCTTGACGCGTGTGCGCATATACTCTCGCAGCCGGGGGTGTGCCAGGGCGTACCGGTGTTTCTCGTCGCTCATCACAAAGCGCCGCACACTACTGAGAACTTCGTCGAAGCGATCTTCAGCCCAGTCATCCAGCAGGCTGGGGTTTATCGCTTCCAGGTCATCGCGCGAGATCGGCCCCAGCGCTACCGTAAGCGTACCAAGCAGATCCTTGGCCGGACGGTCGCCGGCCATGGCCTTGACCCGCTGCCACCACTCATCCAGGTAGCTCTTGAGCCCCTTGGGTTGATCGCCAATGTTGTCAGCGGTGACACGTCCTACCGCTGCGTCCTCCGCCAGCAATCGCACGTAGAATGGGTCAGCGCCCAGCTTCTCATCGTCCAGGTAGCGCGCTTTCTCCGAGATCTGCTTCAACAGGTCCGGGTTCTCGGCAAGTGCAGCCGCCTGTCCACCGGCGGCCCGCAACACGGCCCCGATTTCTCCCTCGTCCAGGCCGCCCAGGGGCAAAAGCCGGATCTGATCCGCCGGGATCCTGTACTTGGCCTGCCAGTCCTGTCCAACGTCGCGCACGGTTGCAATGACATGTAGGTTGTCCGGCAACTGGCGGC
Organism: uncultured Anaerolineae bacterium; assembly: GCA_964390805.1. GTDB lineage: Bacteria > Chloroflexota > Anaerolineae > VGOG01 > VGOG01 > CAYMKL01. The sequence continues at coordinate 1,217 of CAYMKL010000163.1, forward strand.
TGAGGTAAGGGGCAAGCTCCCAACGTGCGACTTCGTCCAAACCGTCGAGCAGCAGGACTTGCATCTTTTCCAGCGGGTCGTCAATGAAGCGCTGGTAGAGCGCACGTAGCTCGTTGAGCTGGGTCGGCAGCTCGCCCGTGTGCCCGTGCCACTGGGCCATCTGCTGCACGACGTTGCGCAGAAAGAACGTCTCGCCCAGGCTGTCCTCGCCGTACAGGGGTGTGAAAAAGTGGTAGGCAAAGGCGTCCGGCGCGCTGCTGACCAGTTTGGCTATCAGTGCCGTTTTGCCAAAGCCTGCCGGGGCAGTGATCGCTAGATAGCCCCCTTTCGGATCCTGGACAAACTCGGCGATGTCGGCGAGCACGTCTTCGCGTCCACCGAAAAGCCTTGTCCGGTCTTCCAGCAACGGGTTGAATGCCTCGCGCAATAGAGTACCTGGTTGTCCAACTTTGGCATACTTGGCGAGTACATCCTCCACTTGTTGGCGTGTGATGGACGACCCAGCCGAATCTGAGACGAGGGTGTGTAACTCGTGATAGATCGTCTCTGCTGTTTCTGGCGCGATTTGTGGATACGTGTCCCGCAGTAGACGCACGGCGCGTGCATGTGCGCCATCGTCTGATTCCAGCCAATGGAGGCCTACCTCAAAGGTCACGTGTTTCATCACAAAGTCTGCTGGTGCGAGTCCAGGCTTATCGATACTGTCTATCTTGTCTCTCACATCAGCACTGGTTTTGCACAAGATCGGGTCACCCGCACTGTAGAACCCGTCTGAGCTTAACCGACGATAGTCCTGCAGTCGGTTGTGAATCGCCTTCAGTCTATCATCCAACTCGGTGCACGCGATAACAAACGACGTCCACGTGCCGGGGGAAGCCTCGGCCAGGTCTACAAAGTGGCCGACTATCTTGTTTGCTTCGCCGATCGTGACGCGGTGGTTCTTGACCTGGATCGCGCGCCGCTCTGTCACACCCTCTCTGTCGAACCGGGCCTCGACGTCTTCGGCCTTTTCGACGGCGACCGCGACGAAATCCGGATTCTGCAGTGATTGGATCAGCAGTACGAGCGCATAGCGGCGCTGAAAGACGAAACCGCCCAGCGCGATCCGTCCTCCCCTCGATTTTGGGTGTAGCAGTGAGGCCTTGGATTGATCAAATACTCGACTTACCATTGCGGCTTCCTCCCAGATGCATCTACTTGTGCTGCTCTGCCCGTCCAACATGCGCAGGAGAACCTGCTGTCACAAGCCATATGCACTTCCTTGGCCTACTCCACGGTTTCCGTGACCGTTGTATCCGGATGCTCTTCGGTATATTCCTTCGTGACGAAGCGGCCAGTCTTTGCGTCTCTATGGACATTTCTCGTGGCTGGCTCATTTCCCTCAGCGGGTGTCTCTTTTGCTTCAGCCTTGGCTGTGGCATCGTTGGAGATGTCGTACAGCACCTGCAGGAACCCCTCTAGCAGCGTGGGATACTTGGCCAAGAGTTCAAAGTCGATGCGCTGGAAGGCCAGCAGCCCCTGCAAGAACTTCAGCTTGTCACGGTCAGCTTGGCTCCCTCCTCCCTTGACCTTCTCCTCGTAGTGGCTCTTGAGTGCCTTCAAGGTGTGCTCGACGGTGATCTCACCAACCCACCTCTGCATTTCCCACTGCTCCTCCTCGAACATCTGATCTGCCGTCGGGGGAACAGGGAACTCCATCTTGTGGGTGTTCCAGTAGGCGCGGATGGCACCCGGATCCTCCTCCGTCACCGCCGGCTTGAAGTAGATCAGCCAGCCATCCTGCTCCGGCAGCACCTGGTTGCCCTGTTCATCGAAGGTTGCGGGATACTTGATCGTGCCCACAGCAAAGTGCCGCTTGCTTGGTTTGGCCACCTTCTTCTCTGGATCGTACTCTTCGGGTTTTGTGCCCTCGACGTCAATATCCACCTTGATCCCCAGGTCATCTTTCACCTGGCGCAGGACAGTGAAAAGCCCGCGCCCGGTCCCCGCTGGATCCCCACCAGCGTCGCCGGCGATGATGAACTTGCAACGGCGCTGGAACAGTGGATAGAGGCCGATGCCGTCGCCGGTGTGCTCGCCGTCGGTCAGGTTGATCAAGTCCCGCCGCTCAGATATTTGCGCGCGGGCTTCGTCCCACAGATAGAGGGGCCAGAACGCCGTGCGCTCTGCGTCATGAGGCCTTGCGGTGTGGCGAGGCACCCCTGGTTTATACAGCTGCGGGTTTGTCAGCCACAACCCCAGCCGAACATTCAGAAACGTGGTCATGAAAGCTTGGGCAAAGAAGGTGCGGAATCCCAACCCGGGTGATATCGCTGCTCCGGAGAGCCCAACGGCCTCGGCGTAGCGAGTCACACCTCCTCTATACTGGCCCGGGTCGTTTCGCACATACCCCGTCATATCGGAGCCACAATACCACTTGGAGAAGATGAACGGCTCTGACTTGCGATCCTTTGGCTTGAGACGCCAGGTGCCTGGGAGGTTCAGCGTGGTCTGGACGATGTGGTTCGGTGCCGAACAACCCTCAGGCGTAATCCAGTACAGGCGCTCCTGACGTTCATCGCGCACAATCTTCGCCCAGCCATCCCTCTCCACGTCCGTCTTCAGGCAGACTTCGGCTATGCGATCAGAGTACAGGAGATGTGGGGAAAGGTAGTTGAAGTTGAGGTACCTACCTACGATGCATAGGAGTAGCAACGCCGCACCCCCGATGCAATAGGGATGCCATGTGGCTCTGCTATCAAGCACGGACTGCATGATGAAGATCAGTGACAGGTTGAGCAGGATGACCAGCAGCCCGAGCAGATAATTCCCCAACGTACCTGAGGGGATTGCTATTTTCGTAACCAGGTTCGTTGCCTGGAAACTAGCCTTGTCCTTGGCATAGGTAAGCACTGCAGCCCACGCTGATGACAGTATCAACGTCGCCAGTGGGACCACGGCCCTGGGATCTGTGCCTGTTTCCACCGAAAGGCTGTGCGGGAGCAGCAGGAGAGCAAGCACTGCGAAAGCGATCAGGCCGTACAGAGCCAGCCCTTGCAGGGTCGAGATGATGGAACGGAACTCTGGGTTGGACCAGATGCTCAGATAGTAGTCAACGTCCCGCTTGGCACGGGCAGGCTGGTCGGCCTTCCCCAGGACATGGCCAAACCACCATTTGTCGAACGGACGAAGGCTCTCCGGGTAAAGCTCGTCCCGCTTGGCATATACGTGTTGTCTCAGAGGGAGAATGCGGAACAGCAGGAACCCGAGCAGGCTGCCCAGTGCGAATACTGCAGGCAGCCAGATCCAGAAAACCTGGGGACTGGCGTCACCTGCCCCAAAGCTCTGCAATCTCAACCAGAAGAGCAATAGGGTTGCCGCCCACAGTCCAAGCCCTGCAAACGCATACATGACCAGAGTATCAATACGCAACTGTTCAGGCAATCCCGTCTCAACCCATGTATCGTCTTTGCTGTAGCGCAAGACGAACCAGCCAGCAGCGGCGGCAAACACAGCGAACAACACAGTCCACGCCCAGAAGAAATGGGGCAGAGCGTGTTGCGATTCCGCCAACTGCCGAAACTGGAGGAGGGGCAACGAAAACGGCGATCTGAATTCTGGCGACAAAACCAGAAGCTGCCCGACCCACAGCCCACATGTCAGCAGGAACAGCACCAGAAAGCCGAGCCCGGCAAACCCACGCACACCGGCTAAGGTAAGATAGGTTCGCGTTTGCAGCTTGTAGTTGGGTGACTTCCAAGGGGTCATTTTGTATTTCATGGTCGGGTCATTCCTATACAGCTTTCTGAGAACGAGCCCGCTCAGCAAGGCGAATGCAATACCTACACCCAATGTCGTCCACAGGTGAGGCTGCGGGGGGACTAGAAGCACCTTGTCAAGTGTAGGAGGTGCGATGTTCTGCATGATGCTGGGCACCAATGCTGCGTTCAGCCCGTAGTGAAATGCCGCCAGGGCCAGCAACGCGAGAAAGAAAACCATCACCGTATAGGTAGGCCTCAACAGGAATCCACCGACTCCGCGCAGAACATCGCGGGTAGCCCATCCCATGCGTGGGACGAGCCAGTTCCCCCTATCCCGCAGATACACCAACTGCCTGTTGCGACCACGTTTCAGCTTTGGTTGG
>CAYMKL010000163.1:5439-14197 GCA_964390805.1 uncultured Anaerolineae bacterium
CTGGAGTCGGCGGCTTTTTCTGCATCGTTTTTCTCCTCGGCAACCCCGTCGTGATTGCAGACCTCCGGCGCAGGCTGGCTGGAGTCGGCGGCTTTTTCTGCATCGTTTTTCTCCTCGGCAACCCCGTCGTGATCAAAGACCTCCAGCTCGGGATTGAACGGAAAACGCTCCCACTGAGTATTGAAGTAGTACTGCTTCTGTTTCCCATATCCCCTATCCATGGAGAGCAGCGTTGTCATGCAGGCCGCGGTAAACCCTCCACCAGAGACGCTCGTCAGATAGTCAACCCAGGGGAGGATGCGATACTTCGCCAGGCCCTGCACGAGGCCCAGGTTGAAAGTTGCCGAGCGGATGCCCCCGCCGGAAAACGCGAGACCAATCGGAGGGCGCTGGTCAGGGGACAGCTTCAACAGTATCTTGGCGTCCACCGTCAGGGCGCCCTCTTCGAACTCGCGCGCGGCCTTCTCTCTGCGCTCCTCGATCTTCTTATTCTCTTTTTCGAGCACCTTGCTGAGTTGCGCCGTATAGCCCTGCTTCTCCTCGAGCCACTCCTCGATCCGGAGTATCCTCTCTTGGAACTCCTTGACCTTCTCGTTGTCAAGGCTGTCGTCGCCTTGGTCCAGCAGCCATTTGTCTATTCTGGCCAGTCGCTCTCTTAGCCCTTCGGTCAGTTCCTTCAGATTCTTTATCTGGTATTCCCTATCGGCCAGCCGCCATTCCGCCATCAACCATCTGGGGAATGCGACAAGCTTGTCCTTGAGCTCCTCAAGCCTCCGCTTATCGCCGTCATCGAGGTCCTCTCGGGCTCGCAGCTTGCCCGCGATGTCCCGCGTCTGCTTTTCCAGCTCCTTGAGCTCGTGCAATCCTTCCCGGTGTGCAGCGCTACGGTACTGACGGTACACGCGCTTCAGTAGTCCAACCATCTTGCCCTCCTTGTGTTGGATCGCGATCCTGGGCACCCTTTCCCTAGTTTCTCGTGCCCCTATCCTCTTCTGGCTTCACGGCTTCTCGGGACGCTGCAGTTCGACCCTTAGCCCGAGACGTCGCAGCTCGGCCTGGTAGCGTAACAGTTTTCGTTGAAAGGCCGTAGTCCCTCCCTCCAGAAGCCTGATGACCTCGTCTGCTACGTATCTGTCCTCATCCTTCTTGCGTTCTTTCTTAAGCTTCCTGTTAAGCCCGCCCCTAGCCACCACCTTTGTGCGGCCCCTGTCCACGTCCAGGATGATCGTCTGCTCGGCGTTGCCCAGCACTGCCATGTTTGGGTTGTCGGTAAAGAAGATCAGTTGGTCGTCTCGAGTGCCGCGCATATCACAGAACTCGACGAGGGCCTCATTGTTCAACCATCGCTCAGGACCATCAATGAACACCGGCGCCATCTCAAAGGAGCTGTTGAGTAGCAAGCGCAGGGCCATCAGGCTTCGGCGCGCCGGGGTCAGTCGAGAAAACGGGACTTTTTCCAGGCTTTCCCCCTGTCTGGTTCTCCTCTTCTGGTAGAACGTCATCTCCAGTACGTCATAGTATTCGTACCCGTGGAGATACTCCCTGACGTTATGCACGTAATCGGCCACTTGATGCGGCTGTGGTGTACTGGACACGACTGCCTGCCACTGGCCCTTGCGGAACGCAATCCGCAGGGCATGTTCTTGTTCGGTCTCGTTGAAGCTTTCGGCAAACTTGCCCCGCAAGTCATACAGCTTCTCAAGTAGCTGGCACACTTCCGCGGCGTTTGCAGCTATGGTCGCGGTGTCAGGAGGAGTCTTACGGGCTGCCTCTTCTAGGTCCCTACATAAAACAAACAGCCTATTTCGACCCTCGGTGTAGCCATCCATCACGGGCAGCAAATGGTTGTCTAGCAGCCTGCGCGCACCAGGGAAGCTCTTCGGCTCTTCGTCACCCAAACCAAGTCGTCCGAAATAGAAGCCCAATCTGGCCAGCTTCTTTCGGAAGGGCCTCCCGCTGTCATGCGTGTGCCCCTCGCCGATCTCAGAAAAGCGAATTGCTTCGATGAGTTCTAGATCATCTGGCTGCACATCGCTTTCGTAATAGCGGAAGTAGTCTTCCTTACCGTCCAGGGAGTGGCTACCGTTAGAATGGGTTCTCTCGGCGGCGTAGATGACTTTGCCGCCACCCGATTGGGATTGTGAGAAGAAGACGAAGACTGTCCAGGGCAGGCCATGGGTCTCCAGGAAGGAATCCTGGAAGCGTTGCCTCACTTCTTCGGACACACCTCGCTTCTTCAGCATCCCGCCCGTGGTGAGTACCTCCCCTCCCTTCATCTGCTCCCACAGTCCATAGGCAATGCTGTTGAGCGACCTTTCGAGCTCATCGCGAACGCGCAGACCTAGACGCCTGCTCCGAAACGTGTCCTGAATAACGCGCATGAGGGTGGTTTTGCCGACATTGGGACGAGCGACGATGCAGTTGAAGTGCTCGTTGAACCTCAGGCATAATCCATCGGCGAAGCCGCCTTTCACGCTGATCCCCAACACGTGGGACCGAACCCGAGAAACTGGCTTCACGCGGGTCTCGTGGATACGATACGAGGGATTGCGCAAAGCAGATGCCAGGGAGCGAAACGAGAGGTCATCCATCTTGACCCAGCTAAACCGCTCACCGATCTTGGAAACGGAGTGGGCATCGGAGTTCATCACATAACCCAAGGCCGGGAGATGCTGCGGGACCTCTTCGCGCTTCGCGACCATCCAGTCGTGATAGCGCACCCTGGCTCCACTCGTGTTCTTGAAGGTCTTGTTCTCGAGAATGCTCCGATAACTCCTTTCGTCTTTCCAGGTTTTCGCATTGGGGGGGACAACGCCGAAGACGTGGATGGCCCGGTGCTGCACCAGACGCTCCATCTCCATGTCGGGTGGCTGGAACTGACGTAGCAGGGAGCGCATGTTCCTCTGATTGATATGGGCCGGGATGCAAATGCCGCCCAGCTCATCAATGGCAGCGGCTACTTCCCAGATGCTCTTGGTGCCAAAGACGCCAATGACCTTGCCGAACTCGCTTTCTCGAACGTCAACGCTGCGCAGCAAGGAGGCGATCTTGAACGTGGCAAAATCATCCTCGTCGTCAAAGATGCCCAGGACATGGATGCGGTCGGTGGTGATCTCAACTCCCGGTAGAAGAAGAAGCTCGGGATAGCTCTCATCCTCGTCTCGGCGCCGTTTGTACTCGTCCTTGACCAGTTGATACCAAGAAAGGCTAAGGCTGCTAAAGTCTGCGTTATTGACGTAGCCGGGCGTATTGTGGTCGGTGAAAGCGGCGACGGAGATCTCCTCCTCTACGAACTTGTCGAGGATCTGGCCGGCGATCCCGCGTGCTCTCTCGTAGCCGTTGTCAATGTCCTCCTCCGCATCCTTCTGAGAGTATCCGTACTTCTGATCGGCCGACGAGGGTGTGTGGATGTGCAGATCGGCCTTATAATATCCGGCGCCCGAGTTTTGCTTCATTACCTCTCTGAAGTGTTTCTCTACCTCTGTCATCACTACTGCCTCCACAATTTAATGCTTTCTTGATCCGTGCGCGGCAAAGCCTCTTCTCAGGTAGATGCGCAACACCTAGCTCAAGATCGCCCGGTGCCAACACCACACCGATGGCTAACAGTGGCCCCGGATGATCATAATCCACCAGCAGTTCCAGCTCGCGTGGCTTTCGTTGTGAGAATGGTTCTAGCTCCCCCTCCTTCACTCTCCCGGCTCCTTTGGCTCTGGCTCCTTTGGCTCTGGCTCCTTTGGCTCCGGCTTCTTTAGCTCTGGCTCCTTTGGCTCTGGCTCCTTTGGCTCCGGCTCCTCTGGCTCCGGCTCCTTCGGCTCTGGCTCCTTTGGCTCTGGCTCCTTTGGCTCTGGCTCCTTTGGCTCCGGCTCATTTGGCTCCGGCTTCTTCACTCCTTCTCCCTGCTCCCTTTCACCTAGCACTTTGACTGCCAAGTCATCGAGAAACTCGTAGGCCCTGTCGCTGAACAGCCCGAGTATGAAGGACACAGCCACTACTAGCTCCACAGGCTGGCCGCGCAGGCTGATCTTGAAGCCCAACGTCTCACCACTGGTCATACCTAGTTGGAAGTAGCTGAGTGCCAACACCACAGCGACAGCCAGCAGCGGAGCCTGGATGATCTTGGCCCACCACCACCAGTTCCAGCCAGGATCGAACTTTTCCGTGGCGATATACTTTCCGGCATACCACAACCTCACCGCCAGCATCCCCGCCAGGCTCCAGGCCATTACCTCCAGCCACCGCATGCCCGGATGACTCCAGAATAGCGACTGTGGGCCACGGATCCTATCGGCGACCTGACTGACCAACTGTGCCACCAGCCGGCGGTTTGGCCGGTCCATCCCCAATTCTTGCGTGATGTCAGCGAGGGTCTGCCCCACTTTCGAGTCAGTGGCGTATCCCAAACCCTTGGTCGTCTCCTTGAGCTGTTCCACCTGATCAAGCATGGTCTGGGCACCCAGCGCGTCCAACGCCCACGCCTGGGCCGTCTCCAACTCAGCCTGGAATAGTTGTTTGGGAACCTCTCGTTCCTCTTCAGAGGCCGATACGAACTGGGTCGCCTTCGACTTGGCCGCTTCCAGGATCTTCGGGCTGACAGCTTCCTGTATCCCTGATTTGACTAGGTCCTTGGCTGCTGTATCAAACAGGCCAGTCACTTCGTCGCTAGTCTCAGCACGGAGTACTGACTGCTCCAGGTCGTGGAACAACGCCTGGATGGCGGGCGATGCGATGGCAGTCGGTGTCTCCAGTTGGCCCTCCAGCACGGCGACTGTGACCAGCAGGTCCCGTCTAGCGCCGGCTACATCCGCTGCCTCATAGTGCATGTACCCGTACTCCCGGAAAGTAGCCACGTGGGCAATGGCATACACCACCACCAGCACAATCAACACCAACAGTGTCCCCCTAAAGGCTTGAGCGCCTACCTTTGCCTTCAATTGCTTCTCCAGTGCTGCTTGCTTGTCGAGCGCTTCCTCTAGTTTCGCCTGCAGTTCTTCCTGCTTCTCCCGCTCTGCTTTCTCCTGTGGGGTTTCTTCTTGAGTTACCTGCTGGTCCTCAGCCGTTTTCGTTGCCTCCTTTGTGGTTTCTGTCTCGGTTCCCTGCTTGTTCTCAGTCATTATGCGATGCCTCCTTATGCGGTTTTAGTATGCCGATCCTACGGATCGGCCCTGGCCTGATGTCGCCACTCCCCTTTTGGGAGGGTCTACCCACTGAGCTTAGGCTGCCAACGTGAACCGGCGGCTTCGCGGCGTTGCAAGCGCGGAGCGAAAGCCTGTCGCCCTGACTGCCAAAGCCCCTCCCCCACCTCTGGGACTGAGCAGGATTGGCTAACCCAACAAACAGACAGCCGACCACCCACCAGAATCTCTCCCGGGCTAGGGGTCGGCTGTCAATCTTCCATGTAACCCTCCTTGATGAAAGAGATTTGCTACGACGAGGGCTGCGAAGGTGCTACATTCCGCTCTATGTTGCCATTGTACTACAGGTTGAAGCAGACGTGAAATTCCATCTGGGACAGACTGCTCCCATCCGTAACAGCACTATTCAGCCTCCCAGGTTCCATCGTCTCGCAATAGGTAGACGCCCCCTCTAGTCCAGAGCTTTTGCCCCCACGCGAAGCGCTGGCTCCCGCCCTCGTACGCCTGCTCCCCCTCCTTTGCCCAACCGACCCCATCGCGCACACCGGCTTGTTCCCGCCATACCTTCCCGAAGCCGTAGGTTGGTTCCCGAAGCCCTGCTGGAGGCTGGAGCCCCGTGCTGACGGGATCTGTACCAGGATTGAAGGTGTCCTCGTAGTCGGCCCAGGTGTTGTCATTATACAGAACGTAGATTCTTACTTCGTCCTCTCGCCAGACCATCCTACCATGCTCGAAAGCCTGGTCTGCGCCATGGAAGCAAATGCGCGGGCCGGGCACTGCTTCTCCTGGCACGACCTCTTTGGCCTCAGCGCAGGCCATAAACACCTCACAGGTCACCTTCTTCTGAGTGGCTGGTCCCAGGGCTCCCTGTTTGTACAGTCCATAGTTCTTGCCAGGGAAATCCTGGGTGCAGAACCAAACGGCCAGGGCCACCCGGGGATCGGCTTTCAGGACGTCGAAAGCGGTGCACATGGCATGGGCCTGGAAATCCTGCATGTCGGCCTCCGAGACGTCCTCACTCTCGGGCGTCGGCCAACCGAACTCGGAGATATAGAGCCTCTTAGCCGCATCCTGACCCTCATGCTGTTTGATGACACACTCGATGCGGCCCAGGTGGCCAGCGTAGGCACGCCGGATGTTGGCGGCCACTTCGTCCTTGTTCTGGTTGAACTCCTCATGGAGGTATAGGTGGTAGCCTACACCGTCAAATGGGTAGCTCCCGTCACCCCACCCAAACAGACGCTGTCCGGCGTCGTATACCTTCTCCAGATAGCCCGCCGGCCCTTCCCAGTTTTCCCAAAGCCCTTCCAGGGGCCCCGTGATGACCTTGACCCCGTAGGGTCTCACCCGCTGGTAGATGCTCTGCAGCATCTTCGCCACCCAGTAGGGGTGAATCCAGGCTTGTGACCAGGTCTTTCCAAACGGGTTCAGTTTGTCCCCCGGCTTGTCAGGAGGGTGATGGTGATGCCAGTCGTCAGGCTCGTTGAAGGTCTCAAAGACGTGGATCTGGTTGCCGAACTCCTGGACGATGGTCTCGAAGTGATCGGTGTACCGCTCGATCCACTCATCAGGCGTTTCCCCTACATCAGCGATGTAGCCCTCCACGGAGTCCTTGATCTTCTGCCGAGCGGCGCTGGTGTACCCCGACAGGGCCCAAGTGGCCTCAACAGGCGGGAATCGGAACAGGTTGCGCGGGTCTGGACGAGTGGCCTCTGCGCCGACCAGGCCATAGATCTGTGGGCCTTCCCCACCCCAGGCGTTAATCAGGCCCTGGATGATGCGGTGGTAGGTCTCGCTCCACGTTCGCCCTAGGTGAAGCTCTGGGTCGTCGGGACGGCTCCACGGCCCGAGGATGAAATTGAGGCGAACCCAGCAGGCGCCGGTGCTGGCCAGGATGTGAGGGCTGGCCGAGGGCCCCTCTATGGCCCCCGTTTCCGGTGTGATAGGGCGGTTGGCCTCGATGCCAACCTTCAGGTATCCCAGTCTGGGTTTCTCCGGCTTGGCCAAAGCTGCGGCGCTGGTCAGAGCAGCCCAGGTTTGCGGCCCGATGATCCCATCTACGATAAGATCGTTGGCCCGCTGGAATTCTCGCACCGCCGCATCGGTGATCTCAGCGAAGATGCCGCTGATGTCCTGAGCTTCCACATACTTGAGGGACGACAAGCGCCACTGCACCTCTTTGATGTCTTCGCCCCGCAGTTGCGGCTCCTTCAACTCCAGCCGCCGACGGCCAGGGATGCGGCGCATGAATTCCACCCACACGGCCGGAATCCCCCCAGCTTCATGGCAATTGCAGGCCTGGTTGATGGACATTCCTCGGCACAATTGGAAATGGTACATGTGCTTTGGATCAAGCCAATCCCCACCCCATTCCAGCCCCAACCCTTTCCCGATCTCTCCCAGCCTCTGCCAGTCAAAGCTCTGGTCCCAGCTCCAATCCCCGTCATCGTCCCTGAATACCAGGTCGCAGGCCAGGCCATACTGGTGCCAGGAGTAGCCAGGGAGATCCCTGGTGGTCCCCTCATCGTACCGCTTCTGTTGCTCCTCAAAGGAGCGATAGGCTTCGTACACGGCCACGTTCAGTCCCTCGGCGTGCGCCTCGGCAAGCAGTTGTTCGATTCTATTCTGTAAGACCGGATAGAGCTTTCCCAAATCCCGATCAAGGAGTGGTATCTCTGCCTCGCCCTCACCTATGATTTCGCCTATGACTCCGGGATACTCAAAAGGCTCGGCCGGGTTCGCCTGGGTATACGCGATCAGCTTTTTGGCCACCTCCGTCCCGGCCACGTCGAAACGCGCCCAAACCCCGGCGAAACTGCCCCAGGTGTAGATAGTGGCTCCGACGACATAGTCATCCTTTTGCAGTTCCTCGTCGTACCAGACCAGTTGCCGGAAATAATAGTCGGCCTTGTCGGGCTCGTTGTCGCGCTGGGCCCAGAAGCCGCCTAGTTCCCTCCACGTTCCGCCTGCGACACCCGGTGGCTTGGGACTCACCCCATAATCAATGCCACATTCGGTGATCACCAACGGCACGTCCCCCAGCTCATTGGGGATAAGATGTTGACGGTAGACCTTACGGTAGCGCAGCGTCGTCCAGCCCTCATCCCCCTCATCAATGGTGGGATCCAGTTGATGCTTCCCCGTCATCCACCACATCCAGGGACAACTGTACTCGTGGAGACCGAGGATGGCCTCATACTCCCTGGCCGCCTGCAGCGCCGGCAGGAAGGCGGGCCAGAGATCTAGCTCTGGCGTGCCGGTGGCGAAGTTTCCGAGCACGCACTTCAGCCCCAGGTCGGCCATCAGCCGCATACGCTCCACCTCGAACTGGGCATACCAGGCCATACCCTCCTCGTCCTCCCAGACCGGCTCGTTGTGGCCCTCCCAGTACACGATGTAGGGATTGGCCTGGTACGTGGGCAGTTGATCCTCAAGAAACTTCTCCACCGCTTCGAGAGGCGTCTGTCCCATCTCCTTCTTCTGTTTTTGGGCCGTGTAGTCAGTCGCATCTATGACCAGGCGACCGATCACCAGAACACCATCCGGAACGTCCCGTGCCATTCCCCAGTCGTAACTACTCAGGCTACCCCTCAAGAGTACAAGGGATGAAGGGGTTGCCGGTC
>CAYMKL010000164.1:0-14085 GCA_964390805.1 uncultured Anaerolineae bacterium
TAAGACAAACTTCGCTCTCTATTCAGTTTGAAAAGTGCGAAATGTAGGCTTAGTATGAGGAGAAGCTGAAAATGAAAAATGATCAATGGCAAGAAATCCTGGTAGAACGAGAAGTCAGCTACACCCTTGAGGTGAATGGTAGACTCATCGTCGTTGAGAATGTTCCCGCACGGGTGAATTTGGAAACAGGTGAGCAGTTCTTCTCGCCGGACACGGTGAAGCGCCTACAGCAGATGATTTGGACTCAAAGGGAACCCCAGCGTGTAATCCAAGTTCCTGTGTTCGAGTTCGCCTAGTGTGGCAAGCGGTAATGCTCAGTCAGCAAACCTGTTTCGTCCTTGATGCCAACGGCCAGCAACTCTCGCCCACCACCGCTGAGAAGGCACGGAAGCTCATCGCGCAGGGCAAGGCAGCACTGGTCAGTGAGGAGCCCTTCACCATCCAGCTCTCCTACAGCGTGGAGCTGCCGTCGAAGCCAGAGGAGGTGGAGAAGCCAGGCGAAGGGAAGCGTTTGCTCCTCCACATTTGCTGCGGGCCGTGCAGCACCTACCCCATCGGACAGTTGCGGGAGGAGGGATTCCAGGTCACGGGCTTCTGGTACAACCCGAACATCCATCCCTGGCAAGAGCACCAGCAGAGGCGGGAGAGCGCGCGGAGGTACGCCGAAACGGTCGGCCTGCCCGTGATCTGGTACGAGCAGTACGAGATGCCCCTCTACTTGCGGGCGGTGGCGGGACACGAGAAGTTCAGGGAGCGCTGCCGCATCTGCTACCGGATGCGCCTGGAAAAGACGGCCCGGGTGGCCGCTGAGGGCGGCCCTTCGGCAAGCTCAGGACGCAGCTTCGATGCCTTCACCACCACCCTCCTCATCAGCCCCCACCAAGACCAGGCTCTGATCCGCCAGATCGGCGAAGAGGTGGCTGAGGAGTGGGGGGTGGAATTCTATTTTGAGAACTTCCGCCGTGGCTGGTCGGAGCGGGGGCGTCTCACGCGCGAGCACGACCTCTATCGCCAGCAGTATTGCGGCTGCGTCTACAGCGAGTGGGAGCGGTACAACGAGGCGCATATTGATGACTTGGTGGGGGAAATGAGTAACGAGGTAATGAGTAAAAAGCCAACGAGGCAATGAGGCAATGAGGTGATGGAAATGCAGGGATTTGAGGGTATCGGCAAGATGCTCATTCTGATGGGATTTTTCGTTGTGCTGGTGGGGCTCATCATGACAGTCGCGCCCAGGTTGAATATCCCATTCCTGGGCCGTCTGCCGGGTGACATCCGCATCGAGCGCGAGGGGTTCAGCTTCTACTTCCCCATCGTCACCTGTATCGTGCTCAGCGTTTTGCTGACCATCGCCCTGAATGTGGTTGGCCGGCTGTTGGGCAGGTGAGACCGTGAAGACCAACGACTTCGATTACTATCTCCCCCAGGACCTCATCGCCCAATCCCCCATCGAACCCCGTGATGCCTCGCGGCTGATGGTGCTGGATCGCCAGACTGGGGCCATCGAGCACAGGACCTTTCACGAACTCGCTAATTACCTGGCAGCCGGTGATGTCCTGGTCTGCAACGAGAGCCGCGTCGTCCCAGCGCGCCTGTTTGGGCGCAAGGTGCCGACGGGAGGCAAGGTCGAGCTGCTACTGGTGGCCAAAAGGGGGGAGCAAGCTTGGGAGGTGCTGACCAAGGGGCGGAAAGTGAGGGCGGGAACGCGGATAGAGTTGGATCGGGACAAAGGGGAAGGGCTAGTCGGTAAAGTGATCGGGCAGGTGGGAGATGGCGCGAGGTTGATTGAGTTCGAAGCGCCCATCGAGCCGCTGCTGGACGAGTTGGGCGTCGTTCCGCTGCCTCCCTACATCCACGAACCCTTGCCAGAGCCGGAACGCTACCAGACCATCTACGCCAGAGTCAAAGGTTCGGTGGCCGCTCCCACCGCTGGCCTGCACTTTACGCCGCAGTTGATGAAAGAACTGGAGGCCAAGGGAGTGCAATTCGCCTTCGTCACCCTTCACATTGGCTTGGATACGTTCCGCCCGGTAAGAACGGAGAACCTCGAAGATCACCCCATGCACAGCGAGTATTGCCAGCTCAACCCAGAGGTGGCGGAGCAGATAAATCGCGCCAAGGCCGAGGGCGAGCGCATTATAGCCGTGGGAACGACCTCGGTCAGAGTGTTAGAAACAGCCGTCCGTAACCTGGAACCTGAAACCGTTCGGCTGAGACTTCGTCGAGCTCAGTCGAGACGCGCTCACGGCGAAGCCTCGAGCCTGAAACCCTTCACCGGTCGGACTGATCTCTTCATCTATCCCGGCTACCAGTTCCGTGCCGTAGATGCCCTGATCACCAACTTCCACCTGCCCCACTCGACGCTATTGATGCTGGTGGCGGCTTTCACCGGCAAGGAGCTGATTGATAGGGCGTACCAAGAAGCCATCCAGGGAGGGTATCGCTTTTACAGCTTTGGGGACGCGATGTTGATACTGTAGTTTTCGGGAGTTTGGCAAATCGAGCCTTCTGCGATATAATTGAGTCGAGGTAGCGAGGAATTGAGGCTGCAACCCCGATTTGATTTTATGCAAACTTGTGATATAATATACTCGACAGTCTTTCTACTGTGTTACTACTCATTGGAAGGAGTTGGCCATGCTGGAAAAGCTCGAAGACTTTCTGAATTACCTGTCTCTGGAGAAGGGCTCTCCACACAATACCCTGATTGCTTACCGGAACGACCTGACTCAGCTCGTAACATTCCTGAGCAAACGGGATACATTCGAGGTCAAGTCTTGGGATGATGTAGATAAGGACATGATCATCGCCTATATCTTATATCTCAAGGAACGGGAGTATGCTGCCTCTACCGTGGCCCGTAAGGTGGCAGCCGCCAAATCACTTTTTCACTTCCTGATGGCTGAAGAGTTGATAGAGGATGACCCCACAGCTACCCTGGACTCGCCCAAGGTGAAGAAGCAATTGCCCAAGGCCATTTCTACCGAGGACATTGAGCGATTGCTGGCCGAACCTGCCAGTCTCTCGACTCCCAAAGCAGTGCGGGACAAGGCCATGCTCGAACTCATGTATGCCACGGGCATGCGGGCCACCGAGTTAGTGGAGCTGGACATAGACGATGTGAATCTGCCTTCGAGCAGTGTGCGGGTCATCGGCAAAGGCGACAAGGAAAGGATCATCCCCATATATGACCGCGCCGTCCATGCTGTCGAGACCTATTTGCGAAAGGGACGGATCGCACTCCTTAAGGACCCGGACGAGAAGGCCCTTTTCCTAAACCCCCGGGGCAAGCGGCTAACCCGACAGGGCCTTTGGCTGATCATCAAGTACTACGTCGGGCAAGCGGGCCTTGACCCCAGCATTACTCCCCACACCCTCCGCCACTCCTTCGCCACCCACATGCTGGAGAGCAAAGAGGCCACTCTGGTGGACGTCCAGCAGTTTCTGGGACACGCCAACATCTCGACCACTCAAATCTACACCCGCGTAACCAGCAAGCATAAGCGCCAGGTCTACGACGAGGCTCACCCGAGAGCAAAGTAGCTGAGCGAAAGGGCTTTCGCTTTAGCTGACCAGACAAGGAGGCAATGATGGCTGAGTTCTTCACGCGCAAGGAGTTCGCTGAGACAGCCGACTTTATCCGTAGCCACACGAAACACGAACCAACCATTGGCCTGATTTTGGGCACAGGGCTGAACCCTCTCGCCGAAGAGGTGCTGAGAGCCGATGTAATACCCTATAGCGATATCCCGCACTTTCCAGCTTCCACTGTTGAGGGTCACGTTGGACGATTGGTCATCGGGGAGTTGGAGGGCCAAGAGGTCTTGATTATGCAGGGTCGTGCTCATCACTACGAGGGCTATTCCCCTCAGCAAAGTGCCCTGCCCATCCGGGCGATGCAGCTTTTGGGCATCGGCACCCTCATGGTAACCAATGCTGCTGGCGGCCTGAACCCTGCCTTCAAAGCTGGCAACTTGATGCTCATCGCCGATCATATCAACCTGATCGGCATGGCCGGGCTCAACCCCTTACGTGGCCCCAACGACCCTGAACTGGGGCCTCGCTTTGTTGACATGTCCCAAGCCTACGATTTGAAGCTACGCGAGATGGCCCTGCGGGTGGCCCAGGACTTGGGCTTTACTCTCCATCAAGGTGTATATATTTGCCTGGCCGGCCCGTCTTTTGAGACTCCGGCCGACCTGAAGTTCCTCCGTCTCATCGGCGTTGATGCCGTGGGCATGTCCACTGTGCCTGAGGTTAGTGTTGCCCGTCACGCGGGCATGCGGGTACTGGGCATCTCCGGGATCAGCAACGTGGCTGTCGTAGAACCAACGGGGGAAAGCAAGGCCGTCCACGAGGAGGTTTTGGAAGCCGGCAAGCTCCTCGTGCCTAAGCTCACTGCTCTGCTCAAGGGGGTAATCAGCCTGCTGGCTAGTGAGGGGGACTCTTAAGGTCAATGACGACACTAGTGAAGTTAGTCTCTGAGTACTACATTTGGCTGATCGGCGCCTGTGTCCTGGGCATTCTGTTTTACATCGGAAGGGCTATCATGGCCCACCGGGAAAAAAGCAGGGCTATTTTCACCCTGGAGAAGGAAACGGCATCCAGTACCAGGCTTCGCTCTATAGGCATGGTTTTCGTCCTCGCGGTCTTAGCTGCGGCATTCTATTTCACTGCCACCTATTTGGAGCCCAATCTGGATCTCGAGACCGAAACTGAGCCCACGCCAACCGTCTTGCTACAACCGACATCAAGTCCGACTACAGGACCGCCTACGGCCACTCCAACGCCCCGTCCCACGCGAACTCCCCGCCCAACGGCGACACCTGAGGTCACTCTTGCTCCTACGCCCAAACCTGTCGTTCTGCCCAACTGTCCCAACCCTCAAGTCAGGCTCACCAATCCTGCGGTGAACGCTGTTCTAAAAGGGGTTGTGGAAATCAGGGGCTCGGCAAACATTGACGATTTCCAGTTTTATAAGTTCGAACTGAAGGGAGAGGTCACTTCTTGGGAATGGCAGACTACTGTTACCTATGATGCACCGGTAGCCGATGGGGTCTTGGGAGTCTGGGACACCTCAGCTCTTCCCGCAGGCGCCTACGCCTTCCGCCTGGTGGTGGTGGACAAAACGGGCAACTACCCGGAGCCTTGTGAAGTGAATGTGACTATTGAGCACTGATTGCTTCAAGAGCACGTCCCGAAGGAGGACGAGAAATGGCAGAGAAGATAAAAGCATACTTTCCCTGGATTACGGCAGCGGCTGCCCTGTTCCTGCTGATTGCCGTAGTGATAGTGGGTCTCCTTAGCAACAGGGGGATTTCCGCCAACCGTGCGAGCACCGAGAGGATATCTGCCGAGGTGGATCGCCTTAGTGAGGAAATGGAGCAGGCGGAAGTTGAGATAGACAAACTCCAAGCGGCCATAGAGAGGGCAGAAGCGGAGGGGAACCGGCTTAGGGAAGACCTGCGCGAAGACTTGACGGAAGACATCTCCGCCAATACCGACCGATTCCAGGAAGAGGCCACGTACGTGGCAACCAAAGCCGAGTTCCAGGTGTTGCTCCTCAAGGCTTCGGCCAAGGCGTTGAAAGCGCGGATTCACCTGGCCGAGAAAGAAGTGGGCCTCGCTGAGCGGGATCTGGCGGAGTGTGATGCTACTCTGGAAGCAGCGATGGCTCTGGCCGATGAGAAAGGCAAGATCGCTCTCCAGGAGATAAGGACGAGCATAGTCGAGCTGAAGGAGAGTGTCGAAGCTCGCACCTTTCCCATTGCTACCCTGGAGATTGTGAGTGATAAGATAGATGCCCTCATTGGTAAGTAGGGCTTTGCTACCCGACACGGAGAAGTTTCTGATTTTCGATTTGAGAGTCAGCCGAAGTGCGTTGCACTTTATGAGGCGACTCTCTTGAGTGAGTAGGAATTTTGGATCGCGAGACACGCGAAAGGCCACGAAAGGCGCGAAATGCTTTCGTGGCCTTCGCTTATCTGGGCCCTGCACGATGCAGAAGTCCTCGCGGGCGTCAATCTGGCGGTGGGGTGGGGAGTTGACACTCCCCTAACCCCAATCGTCCACAGACGTGTCTCCCCAATGTTATGTGAATTATCCTTTTCCTTACACGGGATGTAGGCTTTTCCTTACATGCGATTAGGCTTTTCCTTAATCTCCTCGGTCGAAATGTAGCCTTTTGCTTACACGGAAATTAAGGATTTTCCCAATTGACGTTTGGGCCAGCGATATGGTATAATAGGTGTGTTGGGAGGAGATTCAGGTGCAACGCACTCTCGAAGTGCGTCGCACCTGCCCTGAGAGGGAGGATAGTCATGAAATGGCTTAGAGGTACCCTTTACCGGTCATGTAATGCGCTGGTCATTGTGGTGCTGCTCCTGGGCATCTTGCCCCCTGCCCAGAACACGAGATCTCCCAGGTTCGAGCTCCCGATAGCTCATGCCCAGGAAGCGGCAATGACGCACGTGGAGGAAGTGATGGCCCTGGCCAACGCGACGGGAGCGGTGGATGAGCCTGCCCTCTCGCCGAACGGGGCATCTGGCTGGCTCTCGGTGGCTAAGGCGGAGCCGGAGGTGGTGAGCCCAAGCGACCTCACTTACACCATGGCCCTGACCGACACGACGGGAGCGGTGGATGAGCCTGGCCCTTCGCTGAACGGGGCATCTGGCGGGCTTTTGGCGACCAAGATGGCGGAGCCGGAGGTGGCGAGCCCAGGCGACCTCATTACCTACACCATCGTGCTGACCAACTCGGCGGGAGGGGCGATGGAGGGATTGGTGATCAGCGATCCCCTGCCCGACGGTTTGGCCTACAAGCCTCACAGTGCCGGCGACGGAGATTACGACCCTCGCACCAAGACCCTCACCTGGGATATCCAGGAGCTGGCGGCGGGCGCATTCCTGTCCCTCACCTTCCAGGCCCGGGTGCGAGGCGACGTCCTGGGCGAGCTGGTGGTCAACCTGGCCGAGGTGACGGGCAGGGGTCTGGCCGATCCTGTCCAGGCCCAGGCGACGGTGGCGGTGGTCAGCCGGGCTCTCATCAACCCCCAGGGTGGGGTGCTGGTCTCACCAAGCGGTCGGGTGCGAGTGGAGTTCCCTGGCGGTGCCGTTCCCCATCCCATCTGGGCCATCTACCGCTTGCGGGAAGTCCACCAGTTGCCGCCCAGCCAGCCCGGCCTGGCGTTGCGGTTCGACCTGACGGGGGAAGTGGCGACCGACGAGAACACAGCCCCACCCTTCACCCAGTTCGACAAGCCCGTGCAGTTGACGGTGGACATGACGGAGCTCGTGGACGAGGCGGCGCTGGGGGAATACCAGAGGCCATTTGTGGGCTACCTGGACGAGGCCACTGGCCGCTGGGTGCACCTGCCACTGGTAGAGCAGCAAGTTGGCCCCGTGCTGACGGTGGAGGTGGACCACTTCAGCACTTTCGGTGGTGGAGTGGAAGGGGATCCCATGGCGGATTTTGAGCCCGACTTCATCCCCTCGGTGCTGGGTGCCCAGGTGAGCCAGTTCACGGGTGACGCGGTTTACGCCATCCCCCTGTACGTGCCATCGGGCCCCGGGGGGTTGCAGCCAGACCTG
Organism: uncultured Anaerolineae bacterium; assembly: GCA_964390805.1. Taxonomy (GTDB): domain Bacteria; phylum Chloroflexota; class Anaerolineae; order VGOG01; family VGOG01; genus CAYMKL01. The sequence continues at coordinate 7,590 of CAYMKL010000164.1, forward strand.
ACGCTGCGCTATTCGAGCGGGGACGTGGCCGAGAATTGGTTGGCGTCACAGATAGCGGACACGGACACGCACTCAACCTCGCAGCCAGGCTGGCTGGGGCAGGGCTGGTCGCTCCCCTTCTTCGGCGTCATCACGCGGGACCCGAAAGGGGGGCTGGGGAACAGCACAGACTACGAGCAGCACAAGTTCACACTGAGCCTACCCGGCGTAGGCGGCAGACTGCAGAGAAGTGGTGATTATAGAGAGGATTACTACTACCCGGAGTTTGCCCCGGAGTGGCGGGTGAAGTGGATCGACAGTGAGGACGAAATCAGCCAGGGCAATGGGATGGGGTTCGGGTCGTGGGAAGCGTACGGGCCGGATGGCACCAAGTACATCTTCGGCCAGGACGACCAGGCGCATGTGCCTCAGCCTGCTCGCAATGGGCGTCTGCAAATCATAAACTGGAGGACCCCTGAGCCGTGCAACGTCGACACCTCTGAGCCAATTGTGTTGCGCTGGTACCTGACGGAGATCAGGGACACGAAGGGCAACACGGTGCGCATCACCTATTGGAGGGACGAGGTAGATGCGGAATATGAGGGCGAATCATGCACCAAGACCCGCCACGCAGCGGTGTACCCGGACACAATCGAGTACGGACCCGACGGCAAGGAGGTAAAGATCACGTTCGAGCGGTCGGCGCCCCTGGACCGTAACGACTGGGGGGCCGGCGAGTGGGATGAACCGACCGAGAAAAAGCAGAAACGCTTCCATAGGTATAAGATAGATGAAATCAAGGTAGAGGCGTGGGACAACACTGGGTACGAGGTGGTGCGGCGTTACATCCTTAGTTACTATGACACCTCGTGGTGGGAGGAGGATATCCCGCCGAAGTGGCTGACGCTGGAAAAGATCACGACCGTGGGGAAGGACGACGGCGAGTTGCCGGAGATGACGTTTATCTACGGCAAGCGGTGGGACGAGGGCACAACCTGCGGTCACTACAACCGAACGATGCTGACCGAGATCCAGAATGGCTATGGCGGGGCGACGACGTTCTGCTACACGGGTCCGAGTAGTGTAGGATGGCAGTACGAGGATTTCCATGACCCTCCGCAGGTGGGGGAGGTAGAGCGCTGCCGTGTGTGGAAGCGGGAGGTCTACGATGGCATTAATGATGGGCCCGTGCAGGTCTCCCAGTACGACTACGGCCTCCCGTCGGGCCACACGGAGCGGGGGGAATTCTGGGGCCACGCGAAGGTGGTGGAGACGGTGTACGACGGGAGCACAAAGGTGGCGCGGACGGTCACGGAGTTCTATCAATGCCTCGATCCTGACCCTGAGGGCGAGTGTGAGAATAAGACACTGGACCCGCGCCGGGGGCGGCCGAAGAAGATAGCCAAGTATCAGTGTCCGACGGCCGCGTGTGAGGCGGAGGTGTATCGGGTGGAGAACACTCTGGGTTTTGCCGGGTTCCTGGAGACGGAGGAGTTGGGGGATGAATGGCGCGTGTGGCAAGTCGTGCCGGTGGCAAGCAGCACCTTCCACGATGATTCAGTGCGGGATTGGACGTTGTACCTGGAAGACAACTACGGGAACCGAAGGGCTCAGTTGAGTTACGGGAGCTATGGGGGCATAACGAAAACGGTGCCAGGTGGGTTTTTCAATGTTGACACAGATATGAACTATTGGATTTACTATTCGCCCGATGGCAACCCCAGTGTAAACTGGGATGGGGGGCAGGTGGAGATGAGCAGCAGCACCGGTGAGGGCGTGCTGTACCAGGAGATGGCCGTGACGTACGGCAAGAGCTACCACGTCACGGCGTGGGTCCGGGGGTCTGGCACCGCGAAAGCCCAATTGTATGTACACGACACCACCGGCGCTGGCTGGGTAGGTGCCCCTGCCTCCCCAGCGAAGCCGGGCACCGACTGGCGGCTGGTGCAAGTGACATACACGGCGAACACGATGACGGGTGAGATGCGCATCCACCTCGCTGCGAACTTCACTTCGACAGTAGGCACGATCTGCTGGGACAACGTGACAGTCGCCGAAGTGGACACGACCGGGAACGACGAGCGCACGACCTACTGGCAGTACTACCCGAACACAACTGAGTGGATTCTCAACAGGGTGGCACAGGGAACGGTGTACAGCGGCATCCAGGCGGAAGATGAGGGTGGCAGTAGCATGATGGCCCGCACCTGGTATTTCTACGACGGCAACGCCTCGCCGCAGGAGGCCCCGGGAAGCAAAGGGGAGTTGATGCGGGTGGCGCGGCTGGAAGTCATTGATCCTGGGGAGGTGCCCGGGGAGGAGTGGCCTGATTGCGTTGATGCCTATCGCACCAGTGAGGTGGAATATGACTACGACGACTACGGCAACCTCATAGCCGAGACCACCTACGACGACTACGGCTACATGTGCCAGGACAGCGATGGGAATGTGCTTCCCCGAGACATGTACAGAGAGCCCTTCCAAGCCCGGACCACCCAGACCTTCTACGACACCACCTACCACCAGTTTCCAATAACGGTGACCAACGCCGTGGGGCATACCAGCCACACCGAGTACTACGGGGTCAATGACTCAGAATGTATTCCCGCGGGCTACCACTTTGGCGCCGTCTGCCGCAGCTACGGCCCCAACGGGCCGGACACTGCGACGCTGTACACCTACGACCCCTTCGGGCGGCTGACCAAGGTGATCCGGCCCTACGACAGCGACACTGATCCCACGATTGAGTACGTGTACGACGACTTCTATTCAGGCCCGACCACGCGGGTACAGACCTTTTACCGGGAGACCAGCGGGTGCCCGGGCTGTGTGCGGCAGATGTTCACTTTCTACGACGGGCTGGGGCAGAAGATCCAGACCAAGGCCGAGGCGGAAGACGGAGCTGAGGTGGTGGTGACCAACACGAGCTACGATGAGCGGGGGTTGGTGAAGGAAGCGTCCATGCCTTACTTCTCCGGCCCGCCCTTATGGGACTACGTGACGCCGGACATGTCGAACAAGACGAGCTACGAATACGACGGGCTGGGGCGGATGGAGAAGATCATCCATCCAGACGGCACGACGGTGCAGATGGCCTACAACGGCTGGCAGCGGGCGGTGATAGACCCCAAGGGCCATACGAAGGTCTACCAGGAGGATGCCTTCGGCCGGCTGACGGCGGTGAAAGAGTTCACCGGCACCCACAGCCTCCCTATCTGGAACGACCAGCACGATCTACTCTACGCCACCACCACCTACGCCTACGACGCGCTGGACAACCTGACCACGGTGACCGACACGCTGGGCAACGTCACCACCATGGACTACGACATGCTGGGCCGCAAGACCCAGATGACCGACCCGGACATGGGCACGTGGAGCTACGACTATGACGCGGCGGGCAACCTGACGCGCCAGACGGACGCGCTCTCGCAGACGATTGCTTTCGAGTATGACCAGTTGAACCGGTTGGTGAGGAAGCAGGAAGCGGGAGGGGGGATACTGGCGGAATACGGGTACGACGGGGGAACGTATGGCATCGGGTATCGCACGGTAATGATGGATGGGACGAAGGTGGCTGAGTGGGCCTACGACGAGCGAGGGCGGGCGGTGGGGGAGACGCGCCAGTTCGTCGGCATTGACGCCTACACCACCGGATACACTTACGACGCCATGGACCGGCTGGTGACGATGACCTACCCGGGCGGCGAGGTAATCACCACCACCTACAACGCCATGGGGTTGCCGGAGACGTTAACCAGCTCGCTGGGGGAGACCTACGTGACCGATGCCACCAGCTACACGGCCGAGGGGCGGCTGGACCTCCTGAGCCTGGGGAGTGGCCTGCAGGTGGATCACGAGTATTACGCCTGGAACACGCCCAACGGCCAGGGTCGGTTGGAGAGCATCCAATCAGGAACGGCAGGCCAGCCGACGCTGCTACAGAACTTGAGCTATGGGTACGACGCGGTAGGGAACGTGACCCGCATCACCGATGGGGACGTGGCGACGAACTTCAGCTACGACATCCTGGACCGGCTGACCGGTGCCAGCGGAGAGTACAGCGAGAGCTACGGCTACGACCAGATTGGCAACCTGACCTACAAGAGTGGCGTGGGCTCCTACAGCTACGATTCCGACAAGCCTCACGCCGTGATCTCGGCTGGTGGCAACAGCTACAGCTACGACCTCAACGGCAACATGACCAGCCGTGGCACCAGCTACACCCTGACCTACGACGCCGAGAATCGGCTCAAGTCCGTGACCCAGGGTGACCAGACAACCTCCTTCACCTACGACGCCGACGGACGGCGGGTGAAGCGGGACACAGTGACCGATACCATCGTCTACGTGGGTTCCCACTACGAGCTGCGGTTCGAGAAGCAGGACATGGACGAAGACCTGGACGGCGACTGTCTGGTCACCGTGGTAGATATCATGCAGGTAGTGGCTCGCTGGGGCATGACCAGCGCTGATCCTGACTGGGATCCACGCTACGACATGGATGACGACGGCGACATTGACGTCGCGGACATCATGCTAGTGGCGGAGCATTGGCGGGAGACGTGTGAAGAGCTGGCGGAGACGGTGAAGTACTACACGCTGGGTGGCCGGAGGGTGGCGATGCGGGTGGCCCCTTCTGGGGGAGGCAGCGACACGCTGTACTACATCCACACTGACCACCTGGGCAGCGTGAGCCTGGTGACGTGTGGGGAGACGGGCGGCTGCGGCAGCGTGCCGTACCAGGGGCTGGTGGCTGAGCAGCGATTCTATCCCTACGGCGATAGGCGATATGCGACAGGCGATACGCCCACCGACTACGGCTTCACCGGCCAGCGACTTGACGAATCCACGGGATTGATGTATTATGGGGCGCGCTTTTACGACCCCGCGCTGGGGCGCTTCGTGCAGGCGGATACGATTGTTCCCAACCCCGCCAACCCGCAGGACCTTAACAGATATGCGTACGTGCGGAATAACCCGCTGCGGTACATAGACCCGACGGGATACCTCACCGAAGATCAGATTATGACCCATTTCGGCGTCGAAACCTGGGAAGAGGTGCTGGCTTTCTTTGAGGCAGGAGGGGAACTGGAAGGCAGGTGGGGATGGCTTGAAGTACTACGAGAGGTTGAACTGGGAGACAAAGTGCAAGTGCTTGAGGGTTGGAGTGCCTGGGCTTGGAACGAAGAGACGGGTACGCCAGGTTCCGTTAATGATTTCACGATATTTGCCGGGACCTTCGTGGACAGGGATGGGCAACTCTTCGTCCAGAGTGGTGAAAACCTTGTTCCAGCGAATGTGGTAGGCCTGAGGGGTAATGCCTACTACACGGCACATCACTCAAGAGCCAGTGGGTACTATGGGGGGCGCCAGATCTACGCTGAAAGAAAGTACTATCACCTCAGATTTGACCCAGGCCGAGTGGACTGGGTTGACGTTGGACTTGGAGTGCTGTCAGCCTCGAGCGATGTTGGTCTTGCAACAGCAGTGACAAGCGCTTCGACGGGTAACCCCGTGGGTGCTGTGGTTGGAGTGCATCTCTACGGTTTCGGACAGGCTGCAAGTGTAGTCTCACCCATCAAGACATATTCGGAGTGGCAACGAGGTGAGGCTACAACAGTAGATCTAGGGGTCGAGGTTGTCACATCTGTGGGTGGCATGGTACCTGTGATAGGTACACTTTTCGATATAGCTGGCATAGCGTATGATCTGGCTTCAGGCTTTCAAATCACTCCGTGATTCGTGTGACTCGTGAAGTTAGAACACGGCAAGAACTATAGACTGCGAGGTCGTCATGGATAATGCAGCGCCAAACGCAATCCAATGGATCATTCTTCTTGCTCTCTCCATCTATGGGCTATGGTTGCTGATAAGGGGTTGGCAGCAATTCAAGAATCCATCCGGTTCGCCGCCGCTAGGTCTAGGATGGCTGATAAGGCTGAGTACGAGACGCTTGACTGAAGCGAAACGTGTCGAAGTAGATGAAGTGGTTTCGCATCCGGCCATTGTTCGCCTTTGGGCCGGGTGTGCTATAGCGCTTGGTGTTCTGGCGATTTCGTTGCTCGTTTGGGTCTGGATAGTCTCCCGGCCATAGCTTGAGTTAGGCGTAGTGCTGGTTGATACTCAAGAGGACATCTCGAGTCGGTTGCGTGCGGCCTTTGAGCACGGAATTCGCAGACTGCCTTCGGCTGATAGCACTAAGCCTATGTTTCGCACTTTTCAAACCGAATAGAGAGCGAAGTTTGTCCTGCCACAGGGCATGAATACCGCATCTGACGCACGTAGGGTGAAAGTTCAGGCCACGACGGGGTCGCTTCTGGTGGTGTTGAGGGTGAATTGGGCTTTCCTCCTGCTCCTGGGCGCATTTCACCCTTCCCGATGGCTCGGGCCTATGCGGCAATCTGCTGTCGCCTTGGCGGCGGCAAGACCAGGGGCTGGATGTGCCCATCAGGGAGCAGCGAGTGAGGCCAGCGGGGGAGTCGGAGTTCCGCCAGGACGTGGGCTAAGATCACCA
>CAYMKL010000165.1:0-13912 GCA_964390805.1 uncultured Anaerolineae bacterium
CTATTTTGCCACATTTTTCACCGAATGTCTAGTCACATTTACCGGAAACTAAAGTGAATAAGAAAACTATTGGATTGCTCCTTGCCCTATCCCTGAGCCTCATCGCCTGCCTGCCCTTGTTGGCAGGTGATGGCCCCATAAACACACGCGGGGGAGGCGATAGCCCTTTCTTGCTGGTTCGCCTCCACCAACTGGTTGCCAACCTGAGGGCTGGCGTCTTCCCCGCCCGCTGGATGCCCGACGCCGCCTATGGCCTGGGCTACCCTTTCTTCAACTTCTACGCCTCCCTACCCTACTACATCGCCGCCTTGTTCAAGCTGGCGGGTTTCGGCTTCATCTGGGCCATCAGACTGACCCAGTTATTGGGTTTTGTCGCTGCCGCAGCCTCGATGTATCTCTTGGCCAAGCGCCTGTTTGAGCGAGAGGCCAGTGCCATACTGGCCGCCCTGGCCTACACCTATGCTCCCTATCACCTGGTCAACGTCTACGTGCGAGGCGACGCCCTGTCGGAGTTCTACGCCTTCGCCTTCTATCCCTTCATCTTCTGGGCACTGCTGCGCCTGCGGGACTCACTTCTGAACAACCAGTTTTTGCCACGGTTTTCACTAATTTCACTAATTTATCCTTCGGCTGGCAACATCGCCCTGGTCGCCCTTGCTTACGGCGGGCTGATGTTGACCCACAACATCTCGGCCCTCATTTTCAGTCCCTTCGTCGGCCTATGGCTTATTGCCTATGGCTTATGGTCCACGAGCAACAAGAGAACTACCATAAGCTATCTGCTATATGCCATCAGCGGCCTCGGCCTCGGCCTGGCCATCAGCGCCTGGTTCTGGCTGCCGGCCTTGATGGAGGGGAAGTACGCACAATTGCAGCACCAGACCACCGGCTACTTGAATTACAGCAACCACTTTCGCGGCCTGGATCTGGTGCAGCCTTCGCTTCTCTTCGACTATGCCATCGAAGCTGGGAGGACTCCTTTTGCCATGGGCCTGGCACAAGCTGTGCTCACGCTCCTGGGGGCAGCGGCCATCGTCGCTTGGTGGATCAAGCGCCGCCGTCCCGAAGCCCAGAGTGCCTTCCTCATCGTTGGTCTAGCCCTGTCCACCTTCCTCATCACCCCGCTCTCGCGCCCCCTGTGGGACAACGTGCCTCTCCTGCCCTTCGTGCAGTTTCCGTGGCGCTTTCTGTCGGTGCAGGCCTTCTTCGCCAGCCTGATCATCGGCTACTTAGGACTGTCCCAAAGTAAGAGCGGATCTCTAGAATCGGCACGTCAGGGCGTTGGAGTCCCCAACTTGTTGGGGGCACGATTCAGCAAACCCGAACAAGACTTCGGCGAGCCCTTCGGCTACGCTCAGGACAGGCTCAGTCGAGCCGTTCGGGACTCCGGTTTGGGTTTGCCCAGGCCGCGTTTGCTGGCTGGCATAGTGGGGGCGGTGTTGCTGGCGGCTTCCATGCTGGGCCTGAAGCCTGAGTACCTACCCATCGGCGAGGCGGACATCACCATGGAGCGACTGATGCTCTACGAGTACTTCACCGCCAACGTCGGCACGACCATCCGCCACGAGTACCTGCCCCGCTGGGTGGCACCCCGCCCCTACACCTCCGAGGTTTTGCTGCGCGGCGGTGAGAAACCGCCGCCGCTGGTGATGGCCGGAGAGGTCCAAGCAGCCGAGTTGATTTGGCATAAACCAGCAGCCGAAGAGTGGGCCGTTGACGTGACCTCACCGCAGGCGTCTTTGGCCTTCCACACCTACTACTTCCCCGGCTGGCGGGCCTACGTGGACGGCCAACCGAAGGAGGTGCGGCCCATCGAGAACCTGGGCTACATCGGCCTTGATCTCGACCAGGGGGAGCACCAGGTCGTCTTGCGCCTGGAACGCACGCCACTGCGGGCTCTGGCTGAGGGGGCATCGCTGGTTGCTGCGTTAGTTATCGTCGCCGCACTTCCAATCGTTGACAGGATATTGGGTATTGGATATTGGATATTAGGAGTTGGAAGTCACGCGCAGCCCGTTCTCCGCCTCGTCAAAGACCGCCGACTGTGGGCCGTGGCGATAGCGATTCTGATGGTAGGCGTTATCGGCTACTTCGGCTGGGCTCAGTACAGGTTTGGGATTTCGAGCCGATTTATGGCCAACCACCCGATCACCCGACCACCCGACCAAGGACCACGGCTACGCCCAGACCAAACCATGGACTTCGACCGCCTGCCCTACCTGCATCACAATCCACAGGGGGTCAACTTCGGCGGGGCGGCAAGGTTGAAGAGCTATCAGCTTTCAGTTGACGACGTGGAGGCCGGAGAGATCGTTGAGGTGATCCTCCACTGGGCTGAGGTTAAGGACGAGGGCCTCGAAGCAGACGTACGCCTGACCTCTCCTGCAGAACACCTCTTCCACGTCAGCGCTGGCCTAGCCGAGGATACTGTCACCATCCCCCCCCCACGGGGGGGGACAGAGGGGGGGGCAACGCATCACCATTTGAAAGTACCCGACAAAACCGTTCGCGGCCTCTACCTGATCAGCGTGAAGCTAAGGGACCAAGAGGGTGAGATCAGGCCCATCACCGAGCGGGGCGAGACCCTGGGCACCACCTATCTGCGCCCCTTGCGCGTTCGCAGCCAGCGCCGGGCAACGGGCGATGAGCCGACCCTGGCCAGGTTTGGGCCGGGCATAGTCCTGAGCCAGGTGGAGACGGCTAACGCTTCCCAGAAAGCGCCCGAAGTACTGGAGGCCAGACTGACCTGGCGAGTCGTTGAGCCAGTGGCCGCCAACTACGGGCTGGCCCTGCGCCTGCGGGCCTGGGACGGCCAGGTGCTTGCCTCCCTGGATACCCAACCCCACTATGGCCTCTACCCCACCAGCCTCTGGCGAGAGGGAGAGCTGATCAGCGATGGCTACGCCCTGCCCTTGCCCGAGGGCACCCCGCCCGGCGAAGACTATTCGCTAGAAGTGATTCTCTACGAAGTCGCGTCGCTGGCCCCCATCGGCACGGCGCAGATACCCAATGTGACCCTGACAGAGCCCACCATCAAGGCCACCTATCCTGTGCTCCAGGAGTTCGGTCAGTTGGCCCTGGTTGAGTTGAGCCCGGCGAGGACACAGATAGAGCAGGGGCAACCTCTATTGGTGAAAGCAAAATGGGCCGCCACTGAGCACCCCACCCGTGACTACGATTGCCGCCTATCTCTGAGAGATAACAGTGGGACGGCCGTCCAGTCGCAAACTGAACCGATAGCCAGGAGCTATGCCACCTCCCTTTGGCCGACCAACGCCATCGTCGCTAGCCGCTACCAGATGCCCCTCGATCCCCTCCTGCCTGCGGGGCGCTACGACCTGGTCATCGCCGTGTTTGATCCTCAGACTGACGAGGCCTTGGGGGAATTCGCTCTCCTGCTGGGCGTTGAGATCGCGGGGAGGGAGCGCAGCTACGCCGTACCCGCCATGCAGGCCAAGCTGGAGGTGAGTTTCGGCGGCCAGATGCACCTTTTGGGCTATGATCTAGAGCGCGAGGGAGGGGAACTGCGGCTGGGGTTGCACTGGCAGGCGTTGCAGCACATGGAGGAGGATTACAAAGTCTTCGTCCACCTGTTCGATCCTGCTACAGAGGAGATTGTGGCCCAGGACGACGCCATGCCCCGACAGAACCAGTATCCCACTTCCTGGTGGGCTGAGGGCGAAGTGGTCAGCGATGAGATTGCGCTCTCTCTGAAGGACGTGCCCCCAGGGAGCTACCGTCTTGCCTTGGGCGTCTACGATCCCCAGACCATGGATCGTCTGGGGGCGGTTGGCCCTGACGGCACCTCTGTCGCCAACGATCGTGTTGTCTTGGAGGAGGTCGCAGACCTTACAGTGGAGGTGCCTTGAGGGACACCGCTTGTTACGCCCCTCCCCTTGTGTCATTCGTGATTTGCAAGACGGTGAAGTTGTGGTACAATCAGAACAGTCCATAGGTGAGGGAGACATGGCACGAGACAACAGCGTGGCTTACGAGCACCTGCTACGGCAGGGTGGGGACCGGTTGCTCCGCGAAGCAAGCGCTTACTTTGCCGGCGGAGGACGATTGCGTGGCGCGTTGCGGCGATTAGCGCAACAGTTGGATGCGGAGGGGATTCCCTATGCCCTGTTGGGAGGACTGGCTCTAGCCGAACATGGGTACCCGCGATTGACAGAGGACATTGACCTGCTGTTGACACCATCCGGGTTGGAGCGGTTCCGCCAGCGACTAGTGGGCCTGGGATACCGACCGGCCTTCAGCGGAGCCAGGAAAACGTTTCGCGACACCGAGACAGGCGTGCGTATCGAAATCCTGACCACCGGCGAGTATCCGGGCGATGGGTTACCTAAGCCAGTGGCTTTTCCTGATCCGACGACCCCTGGGGTGACGAAGGAAATCGAGGGTCTCCGAGTGGTGACATTGGAGAAATTGATCGAGTTGAAACTGGCGTCGGGGATGAGCGCTCCTCACCGTCTGCGAGACCTAGCCGACGTGCAAGACCTGATCACTCGCCTGAGGCTACCTTTGGCACTGGCAGACCAGTTGGACCCGTGGGTTCGTGCAACATATCAAGATCTATGGGAAAAGGCCCACGGGTGGGCAAAAAGTCACCCGCACACCGATGTGCGTTAGCAGCCTTTCGCGGTCAGGAGCCGCCTGACCAGGTTGTCACATCAGAAACCCGTTTTCTCACGCCAGATTTCCGACCATGTTAATTTGAAACAGGTTGATTCAGTTAGATTTCGGTAACGGAGTCATCAGAAAACGGGTTTCTTTAGCTTTGTCCAAAGTCCAATTTAGGAGGTTCACATGCCATATCGCAGTGTCGAGTTCCGAGCAGGTCAGTACTACCATCTCTACAACCGAGGCAACAGCTTCCAGCCGATCTTTTTTGAGCGCGAGAACTACTTGTACTTCTTACGCCAGTTGCGCAAATACCTGGTGATTGAGGCTATTGAAATCATCACTTACTGTCTGATGCCCAACCATTATCACCTATTGGTGCAGCTCAAAACCGACGACTTGTCAAAGTTGATGCAGCCGTTTGCCCTGTCCTATACCAAGGCCATCAATAAACGCTATGCGAGAGTTGGCTCACTCTTCCAGGGACGTTTCAAAGCCATCCATGTAGACCGAGACGAATACTTGATGCATTTGTCGCGATACATCCATTTGAACCCGGTCGCCGCTGGACTGGTCGAGCGACCAGAAGATTGGGAGTTTTCCAGTTACCCGGAGTTCATTGGCCTGCGAAACGGTACGCTGCCTAGACCAGACATAGTGCTATCGCAGTTTTCTTCATCAGATGCCTACCGTCTATTCGTCGAGGCCTACGTTGAGAGTGACAAAAAGATCATTGAGCACTTGATGCTTGATTGAGAACTCAGAAACCCGTTTTCTCCAAGAAAACGGGTTTCTATGGCGTCTTCAAGCGCATTAAGCCAATAAAAAACGGTCGGGGTAGCTTGCGCCCAAGACCCGCTTAGTCCCCGGTGGCGTTCCGGGAAGGCCACGGACCCCCCGACTGTTGTTCGTATGATACCACAGACTTGCCAAGTTGTCAAGGACGTACAAAAATGCGGCAATTGCAAACAGGCGAATCGGCAAAACTCAAGATAGAGCGTGCACTGCGACTTGACTTCGCCTTGCGCCTGGTCTGGCAAAGCGCGCCAGGTTGGACGATGGCCAGCCTGGCGCTCCTGATTGTGCAGGGCATCCTGCCGCTGGCGTCGCTCTATCTCATGAAGCTGGTGGTGGACGCGGTAACTACCGCACTGGATGCTCCCGACAAGGGAGCCGCCTTCGGGCAGGTGGGACTCCTCATTGCCCTCACGGGCGGGGTGACCCTGCTAAGCGCCCTGACCCGCTCGATAGCAGGGCTGGTCAGCGAAGCGCAGGGCCAGGTGATCACCGACCACATGAGCGATGTTCTCCACGCCAAATCCATCGAGGTAGACCTGGAATACTACGAGAGCGCGCAGTACTACGACAAGCTCCATCGCGCCCAACGAGAAGCCCCCTTCCGCCCTGTCCGTATCGTGAATGGCTTGGTGCAGGTCGCTCAGAACGGCATCTCCCTGCTGGCCATGGCCGGCCTGCTGTTCTCATTCCATTGGGGCATTGCCGCCATCCTGTTCGTCGCAGCCCTCCCCGGACTCTTCGTGCGTCTGAGATATGCTGGCCAGACGTATCGCTGGCAACGCCAACGGACCTCTGCCGAACGGCAAGCCTGGTACTTCCATTGGATGCTCACCGGAGACAGACATGCCAAGGAAATCCGCCAATTTGATCTGGGGTCTCTGTTCATGCGCCGCTTTCGCGATTTGCGCCAGCAACTCCGCCGGGAGAGAATCGAGATCGCCACCAGGCGTTCCATGGCGGAGTTGGTGGCCCAGATCAGCTCCACCCTGGCGGTGTTTGGTTCGTACGCCTTCATTGCCTACCGGACAGTGCAGGGCAGTATCACTCTAGGCGACCTGGTCATGTACTACCAGGCATTTCAGCGCGGGCAGGGCTTTCTTCAGCAAATACTGAGCGGTCTGGCTGGCCTCTACGAGGACAACCTGTTTCTCTCCAATCTCTATGAGTTCCTGGATCTGAAACCAAAGGTGTCCGAACCGTCACAGCCACAGGCCGTTCCGCAAGCTATGCAAACCGGCATCGTGTTTGATGGCGTCAGCTTTCAGTACCCCACAGGCGACAGGGAAGTGCTGGAGGACATCACCCTGACCATTCGGCCGGGGGAAGTGGTGGCCCTGGTGGGTGAGAACGGATCGGGCAAAACGACCCTGATCAAGCTGCTGTGCCGCTTGTACGACCCCGCCAGCGGGACCATTACCCTCGACGACATTGACCTGCGCCAGTTTGAGACCACCGCACTGCGCCGCGAGATCAGTGTTATCTTCCAGGACTATGCAAAGTACCATCTGACGGCGAGGGAGAACATCTGGTTCGGAAACGTCACTCTGACGCCCGATGAGGAACGGATCGTGGAAGCGGCCCGACATGCCGGCGCTGACGAGGTCATAGCGGGGTTGCCCCAGGGCTACGAGACCATCCTGGGCAAGTGGTTTGAAAATGGAGAGGAGCTCAGCATCGGTGAATGGCAGAAAGTGGCCCTGGCGCGGGCATTCCTGCGCGATGCCCAGATCATCGTGCTGGACGAACCGACCAGTTCCCTGGACGCCAAGGCCGAATACGAGGTCTTCAAGAAGTTCCGCCAACTGGCCGAAGGCCGGACGGTTATTCTCATCAGCCATCGCTTTTCCACAGTTAGGATGGCCGACCGCATCTTCGTGCTGGAGGATGGGAGAATCATCGAAAGCGGCAGCCATGATGATTTGGTTCGCCTGGGCGGAACGTATGCACGCTTGTTTGAGACACAGGCGCAGTACTACAGGTGAAGGCACCAAGGCACCAAGGTCATGGAATAGCAAGGCCTGGTCTTCGGACCAGGCTCTTTGCTTTGCATCTACTTCAGGATGAGCGGCAGGAACACGCGCCGAAACGTCGGTTCCTCCGGCGGATATTCCACCAACACCTCGTCCAGGTCGTCGTCCCAGTTGTCCTCCCGCACCCGGTCGGCCATCTCCGCCACCGATGCTAACCAGACGTCCTCTCGGATGCCTCCCGGCCCGGCAGGAAAACCCCAGGGACGGATGTCGTGCCAATCGGCGGGTTCGGAGTTGGCCAGGTTGTCGGGGAAGCCGCTGCCATAGCCGGGGTTGATGGCCTGGACGTAAGAGTAAGCGTAAGCGTCGGCGTAGGCCAGGTCGGGGTTCATGCGCACCCACGATAGTCCCGCTGCGTCAGTGAAGCCGTCCCACGCCTGGTGGATGTGGGGCTTGGTCTCCGCCGCCTGCACGTGGTCGTCCTGGGCAAACACCAACATCACTTTGAGGTTCGGCACCTGGGTGACGAAGGCCGGATAGTTGTGCACCGTGACACGGAAGGGCCAGGCAGCCTGGGTTTCGGCAGGAGTGGCCAGATCCTCAGGCCAGTTCCCCAGCGTCAGCGCGCCGTTGTCCAGCAAAGCCTGGGTGATGGCGCGGGAGTAATATCGCTTGCCCCACATGGTCGGACTGATGGTTTCGTGAAGGACGTGCTCCGGGAGGCCGTTGCCCGCCGCGAAGTAGGGTCGGCCCGGCGATTGCGGATCCGGCTGATACCAACCGACGGTCGAGTAATCCACGGTGACGGTGGTGGGGGTGTAGTCGTCCTCATCGTAGAAGGAGTTGTACACGGGATTGTGCTGGTCGTCGAAATGGCCCAACTCCAGGGGATACATCTCGTCGCGGGTCGGGTTCTCCCGCCCGACCAGATACTTGACTGTAGGCAACTCCGAACCATGATGAGCCAGAACGTTGGTGGCTACCACGCCGGCATGAGATGACGCGAACAGACCGACGTTGTCGGTGAGCGGCGTGACGGCCACCAACTCGCCGATGTAGTATCCGTCAACGTCCGGGATCAAGCCAGAGGCGAAGCGGATCACGTCGCGCAGAACCTCCAGGGAATCGGGCCCACCGTAGTCGTACACTCCTTCGCTTTGAGCGCCGGTGGCGGGATCCACCCTCTCTGGCCAGAGGTAGGACACGGTGACGGCGCCGATCTGGGTGGTGTCGTTGACGCGGTGGAAGCCGCTTTTCGGTGTGAACCACGTCGAGACCTCGACGACGACCGGAGCCCCTTCCGGATAACGAGGTTGTAGGGGGACTTCGGCTCGCACCGCGATGCGATCCCCGCCGGAATCCACGTAAGTGACCAAGTCTCCTCCTGCTGGTGTGGGTGTGAAGACCCCGTGCACCCGATCAGCCATCTGCCAGACGGCGGCCAGTTGATAGGTGGCCTTGGCGATGTCCTCAGGGATGCAGTAGGAGTTCACCCGCCCCCAATCGCCTGGCGGCGTGTTGGGCACGCGGTTGGGCAAGTCATCACGGCCCGCCAAACTGGGGTCGGCCTCGATAAGGTAGGCAGGGCTGGAGTTGATCTGCACCCAGGCGCCGTTGCTGTTCCACCCCTCAAACGCCTGCTGGATGTGGGGCTTGGTGGGGGCGGACTGGACGTGATCGCGCACACCGCACAGAACCATCGCCTCCAGGCGGTGTCCTGAGCTTGTCGAAGGATCGGCGATATTGGCCACCGCGTCGTCGTAGAGCCGCACCGCTTCCCGGATGTCCCAGTAGGCATCGGCCTCTGGGGGGATGGCGATTCCCTCTGGCCAGGGGTGGGGCATGATCTGGTTGTCGGCCAGGGCGTGGGTCACGGCGCGGGAGTAGACCTCCATTGTGTCGGAGTAGGGGTAGGTGTCCAGAGGAAAGTCCTCGCTCATGTCCAGAACGCCGTCCAGGTTCAGGTCAGGGGTCTGGAGATGGGTGACCGGGTCCTCGATGGTCGTGTACTCCCCATCGCCATTACCGTCGTGGAAAACCTGACGCATCGTGCCGATGGGGTCGTACGTCAGGTCACTGTAATCTACGGCTAACACCATAGGTCCGTAGCCCAGGTATCGAGGATTGAAGAAATCGCCCTGGCCAGGGTGCGGGGGTTGCAGCCAGACGCGGCCCAGATCACGGGTGGCGATCTGGCTGGAAACGGGCGTCTCCCACTGGATGATATAACGCAGATGCCCCGCCAGCTCATCCCCGAACAGCGCGGCCACGGCGACGATGATGTTGCCGCCGTTGGAGACCCCCTCCAGCCCGATGTTATCGTGTAGCACAGGCACCGGCACGATGTCGTCAATGGTGCGCCCCTGGCTATCGCTCAGCTCGCCGGCGGCGTAGAGGATGACGTCGCGCAGGGCGGCGATGCAGTTGGGGCCGCGATAGTCGTAGACGCCATCGGATTGCCGCCCGGCCCACGGGTCCTCCCCGCCGGGGTAGACGAAGGTGACGATGATGACGTCGTCCACGCTGGCGGGCAGATCGTGGTTGATCCCCTTTACCTCGAAGCCCCCCGCCCCCCAGACGAGCACGGGCGCGCCTTCGGGATAACGGGCGTTGCCGTGCATCGGCGTGTGGACGCGCACCGCCAGCGTTCCGGTAGGGCTGCCGGTGCTATCGGAAGGCAGGTCTATGTCTATCGGAACCAGGCCGCTGGGAGGAGCGTGGAATACTGACTGAGGTGGCTGAGCCGCAACCAGGCCTGTGCTTAGCAAAACCAGGCTCACCACAGCAGCGCAAATGGACAAAGGCCGCCAGGGGAATAGAGGGTGATGGATGCCAGTGTTTTTAGACATGGGTGTGAACTCCTTTCCTTTAATGGATACAGAAACCTACCGCTACAAATTCGCCGCCAGAAAGTCCCCCACGGCCTCCATAGCGGCCTGCGCCTCAGGGGTTCTGATTCCGACGATGAAACCGTGCTGCGCCCCCTCGACGGGCAGATAAGTGACATTGGCTCCGACACCATTGAGGGCCTCGTACAACCGCGCGGAGTTCTCGCAGCTCACGGCGTCGTCATCGGTGCCATGGACGAGGAAGGTGGGCGGCGCGTCTGCCGTCACGTAGGTCATCGGCGAGGCGGCGGCACAGAGCTGCGGTGCGTCCTGGCAGGCCTGACCGCCCAGGAAGACAGCCACAATGCTCTCAGCCGGCTCGCTCTCCTGGGCATGGAAAGCCAGGTCCACAGGGCCGAAACAGGAGATGATGGCCTGCACCTCGACGGCTCGACTGAGCTCGCCGAAGTCTCTGGCCGTCGGGTCGCCACAGGAAGGCTGCCAGGATGCTGCGGGGGAGGCAGGGACAGCCGCCAGACCTGCCAGCGCAGCCAGATGCCCCCCGGCAGAGGTGCCCATCAAGGCGATGCGATCAGGATCCACGTCGTATTCGGCCGCCTGCTCCCGCACCCAGGCGATGGCACACTGCACGTCGGCAACGGCCGCAGGGAAGGGGAAACCAGGAGCCAGGCGGTAGTTGATGGCAAACGCGGCGTAGCCGTGCTCCGCCATCCATTCCCCCAACCGCGAATGGCTCTCCTTGTCGCCGGCCTGCCAGTAGCCGCCGTGGATGAGGATGACAGCGGGATGTGGGCCGGGCGTCGCCGGCAGGTAAGCGTCCAATGCCAGCGACTCGCCTTCGACCACGGCGAAGGTTACGTCGGTGATCTGGGTCGGCTCGCCGAACCAATCCTTCATCAGCAGGGGAAGGTACAAGCGATGCGGTGTCGGAGTGGGTGTCGGTGGCGATGGCGGATACTGAACCAATACCTCCTCGAGGTTGTCGTCCCAGTTGTTCGCTCGCACGCGGTCGGCCATCTCGGCCACGGCAGCCAACCCAACGTCGTTTCGAGTGCCGCCCCCAATCATCGGGTGCGCCCACGACACAGCGTTGAGCCAATTGGCGGGCTCCGTGTTGGCGTCGTTGTCGGGGAACGCTGCTAAGCAGCAGTGCCCGCTGCTGCCGTAGTCGGATTTGACTTGCTGCACGTAGCTCACGTCCGGGTTCAACCGCACCCACAGCCCTGCCCCATCGTGAAAGCCATCGTAGGCCGTATGAATGTGAGGCTTGTCTAGCGCGGGGTGCACGTGATCATCCTCGGCGAAGGTGAGCATAACCTTGAGCTGTGGAGCGGAACTGGCCAGCAAGGGGTAGTTGGCGACAGTCATGCGGTAGGGCCAGGTCGCCCATGCCTCGTCTGGAGTCGCCAGATCTTCAGGCCAGTCCTCAAGCATCAACGCACTATTGTCCAGCAGCGCCTGGGTGAGCTCCATGGAGTAGTACCGCTTGCCCCACATCTGTGGAACCCGGCTGCCGAGAACGTAATCCTCGCCATCGGGCACGTCGAAGTAGGGGCGCCCATCGGGGTACTCAGCGTTCTGGAGCCAGCCTATCGTAGCGTAGTCAACGTCCAGTCCAAAGGGCGAGTAGTCGTCGGGATAGCTGTAGTACGGATTGTAGATGGGCTCGCCGTGCTCTCCCCAGTGCCCGATCTCGACACACGAGAGGGTGTCCGTGGTCGGGTTCTCCCCGCCCACCAGGTACTTGATATTGGGTAGGTCGTGGCCGTGGTGAGCCAGGACGTTGGTAGCTGCGATGCCGGGATGGGAGAAGGCGTAGAGGCCGACGTTGTCCGTCAGCGGCGTGATGTCGAGCAGCTCAGCGATGTAGTGCCCCTGGTAGTCGGGGATTTGGCCAGAGACAAAGCGGAGCACGTCTCTAAAGGCAGCGATGCTGTCCGGTCCGCCGTAGTCGTACACCCCCTCGCTGGAGACGCCTGCGCGCGAATCAGTCGTTCCCGGCCACAAGTAGCTCACCTCAATGGCCCCAATTCTGGTGGCCCCCACACCGCTAAACCCCTGACCCGGCGTGAAAAAGGTCGAGGTGTGGACGACGATGGGTGCGCCCTCGGGGTAGCGGGGAGTGGTGGGCAGTCTGAGGCTGACTGCGATCAGCCCCCCCTCTGTCCCCCCCAGCCCTTCGACCTCGCTCAGGGCAGGCTCTGGGGGGGATGAAGGGAGAGATTTCACGTACGTGATCAGTTCGCCAGCTAGGTGGGCGGGAAGGTTGCCGCGTCCTGGGCGAGAGGGCTGGGCCGCAGCCACGCCGGTGGCTGGGATCAGCAGGGTTGTCAGCAAAAAGAGGGCCAAGATAGCCCGGAATGGAAGTTTCTTCAGAGTAGACATGGTGTTCTCCTCACTGTTGTGGTTTGACTCCATTATACACGTTGGGCGTTAAGCTCGTATTGGCGCTTTGTAAAATGTCTGTAAAACCAAACCTGGTTACGACAACAATTTATGAAGGGACGCCTGCAACGATATTGTACCACACCTTACCCCCCTCAGTCAATACTGCGTGAGGGAGTTGGTCGGCAGCCTCCCAGTGAGGCGAAGGGCCGATCTGATCCTCGATAAGGAGGGAATTTGCACAGATTGGTGCTCCATGTTATACTTAGACGCGCTACTTGCCTGCCGAATGAGTACAGCGGGACTTGGCACAGCCCAAACCGCTAGGAGGATCCAAAATGCCTATTGTCCAAGTGCAAGCACAGTTGTCCATGAATGAACTGCTGAGCGCTGTTAGCCAGTTGAGCAAAGCCGACTTAGAGCGTTTTATGTCTCAGGCCCTTGCGCTACGGGCACAGCGACAAGCCCCCAGCTTACCTCGGGGTGAAGCTGAACTACTACTGAAGATCAATCAAGGCATACCGCCTGAAGTTCAGAGTCGCTATGACGTGCTCATTGTCAAACGGCAAACAGAAACGCTCTCGTCGGACGAATATGCTGAGCTATTGCGACTAACTGACCTCATTGAGAACCTGGAAGCCCAGCGCATGACACACCTGGCAGAACTGGCTCAACTGCGACAGATTACTCTGGTCAATCTCATGAAGCAGTTGAGCATTCCGTCCCCTACCTATGCCTGAACCACAGATCAGTGCACAAACGAAAACGGCTGTGGCGGCACGAGCCCTAGGTTGCTGTGAGTATTGTCGCAGCCAGGCGCGTTTTGCTACGCAATCGTTTTCAGTTGAGCACATTGTCCCCCGTAGTCGTGACGGCGAAAGCACATTGGATAACCTCGCTTTGGCATGTCAGGGCTGCAACAACCACAAGTACACGAAAACCGAAGGCCACGACCCTGCAACGGGTGAAACAGTGCCACTATACCATCCTAGACATCAGCGATGGCACGACCACTTCGCCTGGGACGAGGATTTCACGCACATGATAGGCCTAACACCAACAGGACGTGCTACGGTGCAAACCCTACACCTGAATCGGACTGGGCTAATCAGCTTGAGACGGATACTCTACGCAGCCGGGGAACATCCGCCAGCAGAAGACAGCTAATCGTACACACGCGCGTTCCCCGGACCAATGCGTGAATTTGACATGGTCTCAATCCTCTGGTATACATTCACTACCGTACACTTTTTACCAAGCGAGGCATTTGGAATTCCACGGGAATGG
>CAYMKL010000166.1:0-13879 GCA_964390805.1 uncultured Anaerolineae bacterium
TAGATGTCAACACCATCTCGGTAATCACCTAACGAGCATTCATTCACGGGTATTGATGTTAAAGTGCAAGTCGGTAGAGATAATGGCGTCCGAAACATTTTCAACGAGATTAGCCTGGTACCGAATCGTCTCCTCCGCCTGCCTGCGCTCAGTGATGTCTTCCCCTGAACTGAGGGTACCAACGATGTTTCCCGCTTCATCACACAAATAAGTGTTGTACCATGCGATAAGCCTCTCTTCGCCACTCCTGGTCAAGACGAGGTTTTCGAAGTATTCAACCGCCTCCATCCTGCCAGCCATCAAGTCGTCGAAAACGATCTTGACTTCTCCCCTGATACTTTCCGGAATGAAGTTGTCGAGCCAGTTTTGGCCGATGATTGACTCTTCCTCGCATCCCAAGATCTCAGCTCCTCGTCTATTGATGAGGCTGACTTTCTGATCGATATCTATGGCTACGATCATCACCCCCGCAACATCCAGATAACCCTGCGCCCTCTCTTTTTCCGCCCGCAGCGCTTCCTCTGCCCACCTGCGTTCAAGCCACACACCAAGTGTTTCCGCTATGCTATTGAGAAGGTTCTGTTCTTCGGGGATCAGGAAGGGTCTGTCTTCGGCATAGTAGACCCACACTCGCCCCCGAACCTCGCCGCCCACTCGGACGTCCGCATGGAGACGGTGTGACAGCTCCTCGGTGTATCTCTTGGAGGTGAACCGTCTGTCATCCAGCTCGATCACCGGTACGGTTATCTCTGGGAACTGCATGGCCGGAACCAGGTGCTCTACAACTCGCCTGCCAAGTTCATCAACGGACAAATCCTCCTGCATGTCGCGGTGCACCGCATACAGGCAGGTCAACTCCTTCATCCTCTCAACTAGTGCCCACTCCGCCTGTCTGCGCTCGGTGATGTCGCGCATGATGGCGCTATAGAATGCCTCCCCTCCCGCCTCCCACGTGGCAAGGGAAGACTCTACGGAGAACTCGCTGCCGTCTTGTCTCAGCCCAACCCACTCGGTCATCTCCCCAATCAGGCGAGACTCGACAGCAGAACGAAGTCGCCTCATTGCCTGGCCATGAGCGTCCCGAAATCGTTCGGGTATCAAGACGGCCAGCGGCCTGCCCAGCATTTCGTCTTCTGTGTAACCAAACATCCTTTGGGCACTAGCGTTACAGAAAACGATGTTCGTCTGGCTATCGGCTGATATGATTGCGTCTATAGCTGATTGGGACACGGAACGGAATCTTGCCTCAGACTCCCGCAGCGCCTCCTCCGCCCGCTTGCGCCCGGTGATGTCGCGAGCAATTCCTTGCGTGTAAAGGAAGCTCTTGTCGGGCTGCTTGATCTGGTCATCCGGCACATCCCACAGCCCCCGTGCACTGAGAGAAACCGCTCTGTATATCACAGCATAATCGCGAGCTTCTCCTGCCTTCGCCAGCAAGCGGATCTCCACATCTTTCATCGCCCGTTCGCTCACTCGTCGTTCCACAAACCCATTCGTGGCCTTCCCACTGTCATCCGGATGCACGATTTCCTCGAACGGTCTGCCAACCAGTTCTCCTGGATCATAGCCCAGTTGCCGCACTGATGGCGAGATGAAGGCGATCTTCCCATCCTCGTTGAGACGGTAGATGATGTCGGGCGCCAGATTCACCAGCATACGATAGCGCTCCTCGCTGTCTCGTAACGCCTCCTCGGCCTGCTTGCGCCCGGTGATGTCGCGAGCGATGGACATCACGGCAGGCCGTCCGTTGAGTTCGAACAGCATGGCATTGATCTCGACTGGAATCCGCCGCCCGTCTTTGCCGACATGCGTTGCTTCGATGAGAACATGTCTCTCGGCCAGAAGCCTCTCGATATTCCCGCGAACGTCAATTCCCTCTTCAAGAAGGCTGATGTCTAGCAGCGATAGCTCTGACAGTTCCTCTCTGGTGTAGCCCAACCTTTGACACGCAACGTCATTGACCTCAACGAATTTGCTCGGCACGCCTTCTGGTGATAGATGGTACACGAACACCGCATCATTGCCGCTGTTGAACAACAGGCTATAGCGTGCTTCATCATCCCGCAGCGTCTCATCCACCTGCTTGTGCTTGGTGTTCGCCGCTTCCAATTCGGCGAGCTGTTGGCGCACTTCTACCAGTTCATTGACGAGTTGAGCCCTGGTCTTATGCTCGTCTTTCATCTCGGTCGACTCCTTTCAAGGGCAGGGTAAAACTAAACCGACTCCCCTTCCCCTCTCCCTCGCTTTCCACCCAAATCCTACCCCCATGCACCTCCACAAGGCGCTTGGTCATGGATAGACCCAATCCCGTGCCCGGTGTCTTTCCCGATAGACCGCCACGGACCTGATAGAACTCCTCGAAAATCTTTTCCCGGTGATCTGGGGCAATGCCGATGCCGGTATCTGAGACGCTGATGAAGAGTTCTTCTCCATCCTGACCGGCCTCCACCGCAATCGCTCCACCATCCGGGGTGAATTTCGCCGCGTTGGAGAGAAGGTTGAACATGACTTGCCTGAGCTTGCGCTCGTCCGCAGTGATCTCAAGTGTCTCCAGCTTCGGCGGGACGCGAAGGCTAAGACTGATGCCGTGCCTCAAGCACGTCTCCCTGATCATGATCAGGCTGTCTTCCAGCAGGCCCTTTACGTGCACATTGGATAGCTCAAGTTCCATCTTGCCCTCCTCGATCCTGGTGAAGTCCAGGATGCCGTTGATCAGGGAGAGGAGATGCCTGCCACTCTCCAAAATGTCATTGACGTATTCAGTTTGCTTCTCATTGAGTCCACCGAAATATGGTTCCTGCAAGACCTGCGAAAAGCCGATAATGGAATTGAGTGGTGTTCTCAGTTCATGACTCATGCTGGCCAGAAACTCGCTCTTGGCGCGGTTGGCGGCTTCGGCTACCTGTTTCGCCATGCGTAGTTGCTCTTCCGCCCGCCTGCGCTCCCGCTCACCTCGCCTCAGTTGCTGCGTGCCTAAGACGATCCCGGCCAGGCCCACCAACCACAGCAGGCCGTGACCCAGGGCCGACGTAAACATGTCCCTGCGCGCAATGGCCCACAGGGGCTCCATGGGGATCGAAACGCTTATCCCACCTCGAATGTCTCCCTCCTGGTATCCCTGCGCAGCGTGGCATTTCAGACACCCCTCTTCGGTAATCAAGGGGCGCATTAGGCGCATGTACTCTTCGCCTTCCATCTCTTCGACCGACCTGATTTCGGTCTCTCCGCGCTCGAAGCTCCGGAGCGCTTCAGCCTCCCACGGATCGGGGGCATTCTCTGGGCGGATCGGATTCAGGCTCGTGATGTGTCCGCGAACAGCCTGTTGCTCCTCCGCCAGCTCGTGCACTTGGCGCGTCATGTAGGCCGGATTTATCAACGTCAGCAGTTTACCCGACGGCATCATGATTTCGCGTTCGGGGATGTGGGACAGATAGGGGTTGGGTGGCGTCTCTTCAGTCACCGGCGCGTAGACCCCGCCGTGCCCGGCGTTCCAGCGGCGGTAGATGACGTCTTTCTCATAAGCGACCCGCGCGTAAATGCGCCCCAATTCCAAGGTATCGTGTCTGACGCTGACCACGTTCCACACCAGCGATGCGGCGACGACCACCGTCCACACCACTGCCAAGACCCAAGCGTAGCGTTCCAGATGCGAACGTGTTTTGATCTTTTCAGAATCCTCCATGATTACGTCTCCTCCACCCGCTTGCCTGCCTGTTCGGCAGACAGGCGCTCAGCGTCTGCCGCCCTGTACTTGTCGTCCCCCTGGTCCTTGGGCCCAGGGACCAAGGGCAGGACAAGTGCTTCCAGTTCGGCGATCCGTTGGCGCAGTTCTACCAACTCACCTATGAGTTGCTCTTTGGTCTTCTGTTCATCCTTCATCTTGCGTACTTCCTATTGGAGTTCGTTTAGTTAAAGGAACAGACTATAGTTCCAGTTGAGCATGTCTGAAGAAAGAGTGAGCCAGATGTGCGTTTTGGCGTCTATCGCCCACCGAAGTGGTCACGGCTTGGCGGAGTTCCTCGACATCATCGGGGATGAAGCTGGCCAGGTCACCGTACTTGGTGTGATTCCAGACCATCTCGACTGGGGTCAGATCAGGGGCGTAGCTGGGAAGCCACTCCACCTCAAACCAGTCTACTTCGGCCTCTCGCAAGAGCCGAACGGCCTTGCGATGGGCACTGTAGCGATCCATCACCACGATGAACTTGCGGCGCAGGTGGCGGTGCAGTAGGTAGAGAAAGGCGATAACCTCCTCGGAGGTGCTGTTGTGGTCGTGGACTTGGAAGTACAAGCCCAACCGTCGCCGCAGGGGAGACACCGTGATCCCAGCAATGACCGAGAGACGGTCATGTTATGGTCGTGGATAGGCCATTTCAGGCCAGAATCAGCCCTATGTGCCGTCTATACCAATGGGATTCGGCCAAGTGTTGAATCTAAGCTTAGGATGTACCACACGTGACCACGATGATACTTAACCCCAAGGTGAAGCACTCTATTCACCGAGACAGGTGGCGAAGACCGGCCGAATTTGGTATGGGTTTTCAAGCCCGTCATTATGTTTGGCCGTCCATCGACTCACCAGGCTGGGATCCACCCCGAATAGGTGTGTGTCACATCTGTCTTCCGATCTGTCTCTCTCACCACTCCACGAAAGGAGACCTAAGATGCAAACACGTTTCTTCGGCCTCGACCTTCACAAGAAGTATGCCACAGTTTGCGCAATTAGTCAACAGGGCCAGGTGCTACTGAGAGAAGAGCGCCTCTCTCTCGACCAGTTGCCTCGCTGGGCAGCCCGTACCCTGAGACCTACTGACGCTGTGGCCTTGGAGGCAACCACCAACGTCGGATCCGACTGGCTCAAGGGGCCACACGGCTCAAGAATCGCATTCACGCCATCCTGCACCGAAACCAGATTTGTTCGCCTTACCGCAACCTGTTCACTCGTGCGGGAAGGGCCTGGCTGGTAAGCATCGATCTGCCGGAGGTGGAGAAGATCCTCATCACACAGAACCTTCAACTGCTGGAAAGCACCCAACAGGCCCTAGCTGAAATGAACCACCTTCTGGCTCGTTTGGCTAAGCAGGATGAGCGGGTACCTATCCTGATGCAGATCCCGGGCATTAACGTCTTTGCAGCCCTGACCATCCTGGCCGAGGTGGGAGACATCGCTCGCTTCGCTAACGCCAAGAAGTTATCGAGCTACGCTGGCTCAGTGCCTTCTGTCCATCGCTCTGGGCAGAAACACAGCACCGGTCGGATCACCGCTCTGGCAGCAGCAGCGCCTTCGCCTTGGAGTGCCTTCGCCAAATCCAGATCAACCATGTCACCCAGATCAAGCGGGGTGGGCATATCTACCACCTCACTGGAACGGCCTAAAAGCAGCTGCCTGATGAGGGGCTGTGGGCACCTGGATGGCATTTCCTGCTCACAGCCCCAAGAGCGCAACTTTACCCGTACATAGGTATCAGATTTTACCTCAATTGACAATACCCAAACAAAAAGAGGGCTCTACCTGAGAACCCTCTTCCTCCAAGCTATTTGATTTTCCCCTGGAAAAGTGGAAAATTAAATCCTCAATCAGAGTCAGCAACCAACAACTTTCTCACCATTCAGCAACTTTCTCACCATTCAACAGCCTGGTCATCTTCATCAGCGTCTCAGCATCTATTGTCCACCCAAGAGCACAATGTGTTTCCCGTCTGTGCCGGCAAAACGAGGAAGTTGCTGAGCAGGGTAACCAGAGATAGCTGGCGGAAGTGGTAGACGATGATGGGCATGACGGTGATTGTGGCTGCAAGAGTAACGACGAAAGCCTCATTCAAGAGCTCGACAGCTCGCTTGGCGGTCCCGGGCGAGAGCACCCTGGATAGCAGCCTCTCAAACCAGCTTTGCAGCGGGGGCGTGTAGAGGATCAGACCCAGGGTAGCAGCAAAGGACAACTGGAAGCCCAGGTCCCACAAGGTCTGGGGATTGATGAGAGTCATCAATACGGCGGCCGCTATGAGCGAGGTGAGGGCCTCGGTCTGGCGGCCGTAGTGGGTGGCGATGACGTAGAGGCAGCCCATGATAGCTGCTCGTACCACTGCCGCCGAAGCTCCCACCAGGATGGTGTAAACGATGATGCCGGCCAGGGCCACAGGCATGGCCCGCCGCTTGCCGAAAAGTCGCGTGCTGAGGCGGCTGAAGAGTCCGGCGATAATCGAGATGTTAAAGCCTGAGATGGCGATGATATGGGCGGTGCCCGTGGCCGAGAAGGCTTCCATCAGGTCGGCGGGAATGCCCGTCTCGATTCCCAAGAGTATGCCTGTCAGCAGCGCGGCCTGAGGTTCGTGCAGGATGAGAGCGATGACCCCCTGGGCTCGTCTCTTGAAACCTAGTAGGGCTCGTCGCCAAGCGCTGCCCTGACCACGCGCTATGAGGGTGATCTGGGCGCGTCGCAAGGTCGAGTAGATGCCCTGACGAGCCAGATACTCTCGATAGGAGAAGTCCTCTAGCTCTGGCGGAGTCTCCAGTACCCCCTCGATTTCGAGCTCGTCGCCATAGTCGTACTGCGGATAGCGAGGAGCGCGCACCAGCACGGTGCCGCTCACCGCGTGCTTCTGGCCGTCCATCTCCATCTTGGAGGCCGCCACCCGCAGGTTGGTGTAGGTATCGCGCACATCGGCTTCGTCGCTGACGACGCCTTCGATCTTGATCCAGCCCTGGTCATTGTAGTGAGCTATGTGGCCTTCACCGAAACCCTGAAGAGGTGCGCTGTAGTTGAAACGCAGAGTGCCGAGGAGCAAAGAGAGAAAGCAGACGCTGATCAGCCTGACTCGCTGATCCCTGCGCCATAGGAGCAGGCCCGCCAGCGGCAATGATGTCAGCAGCCAAACGAACCCTGATGGCAAGTCGAGCAAGGAGCCCAGGATGACACCTGCCAGCCAGGCACAGCCGAGGTAGATGAGGGTCATCTCTCACATCTTTCTATTGCCATTGAATAGTGTAGAATCTCGCCTGAATGTCGCAGTCAGTTACCCCGGGACCTGGGGTTACAAGCCAGCCTATTGTAGCATAGAAGCCCGTCTGGTGCAATCCAGACGGGCTTCTTTTGTACTATTCATAATGAGTGAAAACGCAAAATCCGGCGCTAAATTCACGCCTGCTTCACGTCTTATTCATGTTATCTTTATTCCTTATTCACGCATCTTTTACCCACAAACAGGCGGGAATCTGCTATAATGCAGATAGTTCACCCAATTTACAATGGTTTTGCCCGCTTTCGGGAGAGGTTCTTGGGTAATCGAAGTTCTTTAGAAAGGAGGTGCGAGAATGGCAGAAGGTAGGATGAACCTCATGACCGCTAAGGAGGCGGCCAGGTACCTGAGGATTAGCCTGTTCACCCTGAGCAAGATGGAGAGGGAGGGCGGATTGGTGCCCTACCGCACTCCAGGGGGTCATCGCAGGTACAGCCTCAGGATGTTGAACGAATATCTCAATAGCAGCCGTCAAAGAAAGGAGGTGGGAAAATGGCAAGTAAAAGGGCAAACCTCATGAACTCCAGGGAAGCGGCAAAGTACCTGCGAGTGAGCCAGTTCACTCTGGACAAGATAGAGAGAGCAGGTGGATTGATTCCTTATCGCACTCCCGGAGGGCACCGCAGGTACAGCCTCAGGATGTTGAACCAATACCTCAACAATAGCCGCCGTTAATTCCTCAACAGAAGCACGAGTTCAGGTCACGTATTCTCTTTTGAGGGGATTGTCAAGCCCTGTTCAGTTGAGCCAGTAGCTAGAACAGGGCTTTTCATGTATAATAGATGCCAGAGTACCCCCCCCTTCCCCCCAACCTTTTTTGGGGGGGATGAAGGGGGGGCGTGGGAGGGAGAAGTTGCGTCTTGGCAATGCGAACTTGTACATCGTCAGCGATGGCCTCGCCTGGATGGACGGCGGGGGGCAC
This sequence comes from uncultured Anaerolineae bacterium, assembly GCA_964390805.1. GTDB lineage: Bacteria > Chloroflexota > Anaerolineae > VGOG01 > VGOG01 > CAYMKL01. The sequence continues at coordinate 7,939 of CAYMKL010000166.1, forward strand.
TTCGGGCTGGTGCCCAAGGTTCTCTGGGAGAAAGTCGTTCAGGCCGACGAGCTGAACCGGGTTCCTATGGCCCTGAACTGCCTGCTCGTCGTCTCTGAGGACAAGAGGATACTGCTGGATACCGGTTTCGGCGATAAGCTGTCTCCCAAAGAACGCCAGATTTACAGCATTGCTGGCGAGAATCGCCTGGTGGGGGATTTGCACCGCCTGGGCTTCGCTCCTGAGGAGATTGATATCGTCATCAACACCCATCTCCACTCCGACCACTGCGGCGGGAATACTATTCTGAGGGAGGGTGAGGTCGTGCCCACTTTCCCCCGCGCTGAGTACTGGATCCAACGCCTGGAGTGGGCCGATGCCCGTTACCCCAACGAGCGCACCAGAGCCACCTACCTGGCCGAGAACTTCGTCCCCCTGGAAGAGCGCAGCCAGTTGCGCCTCCTCTACGGCGACACCCGCGTCACCTCCGAGGTGCGCTGTATCGTCACCAGAGGTCACACCCGATCTCATCAGAGCGTCGTTATCGAATCGGGTGGGGAGACGGCTATCTACCTGGGTGACCTGGCCTCCTGGACGATACAAATGCAGCGGCTGGCCTGGACCTCCGCCTTCGACGTGGAGCCATTGGAGACCATAGAGACCAAGCGCCGCATCAGAAATTGGGCCCTGGAGAAGGACGCCCTTCTCATCTTTGGGCACGACTCGCGGGTGCAGATGGGGTATCTGCGGGAGGAGGGCGGGAAGTACAATGCTGTCGAGGTAGCGCCTGAACCGGCTAGGCCATAGGTGGTTGTTCATCTGCTCCCGCTGGACCCCAGTCCAGCGGCCTCGGCAGACCGTTGTGATCCTTGACTAGCACAACTTCGAGCGTTATGAGCTCAGGAATTGCTCCAAAGTCTCGTTGCAATGCTAGGCAGAGCCCCACGGTTTTCGGCGCCCGACTGCCGTCTGGAGGCAGCGGACTAGGGTCCGCTGTGAGCACAAGGTGAACAGATACGACCGTAGCAAACGAAAAGGGCGGAGGTTTCTACTCCGCCCTTCGCTTTTGATGCGGGTCACTTCTGGCACCTGGGGCAGAAATACGTCCCCCGTCCGCCCACCACAGTGCGCTCAATGGGCGTTCCGCAGCGGGGGCAGAGCTGGCCCGTGCGCCTGAACACCCGAAGATGCTCCTGGTTTCCCCCCTCTTGCCCCTCAGCGTCAAGGTAATCGCTGAAGGTGGTCCCCCGATTCTGGATTCCCTGGGCTAACACCTGGCGGATGGCGCGATACAAATCCACGATCTCCTCAGCCGTCAGCGTGTCGGCCCTGCGTTCAGGGTGAATGTGGGCAGCGAAAAGGGCCTCGTCGGCGTAGATGTTGCCGACGCCGGCGATGAACCGCTGGTTCAGGAGCAGGGGCTTGATCATACCCCGCCTTCCGGAGAGAAGGGCGGCGAAATCGGACGGAGCGAAATCTTCGTCCAAAGGCTCCGACCCCAGCCTGCCCACTATCTCATCTTCGTCGTCCACCAGATAGACCCGGCCCAGCTTGCGCACGTTGTTGAAACGCAGCTCCCGCCCATCGTCCAACTCGAAGATCAGGTGATCGTGCTTGTTGAGCTCGTCGCCGGAATTCACGATCAGGAGCCGGCCCGTCATGCGCAGGTGGACGATCAGGCTTCCCCCGCCGGACAGGGCGAAGACCAGGTACTTGCCTCGCCTCTTCACGCCGAGTATTCTCTGGCCAACCAGACCTCGCTTGAACTTCTCCACTGTCGGCCTGGCAACTAAGTTCTCCCACCCGACGCGGACGCCGGTGAATTGGCGGCCAATGAGAGGCTCTCGCAAGCCACGGGCGATGGTTTCAACTTCTGGCAGTTCAGGCATACGGTCCTTCCCAAAGGTGACAGGCACTTGCGAATAACTGACCGGTTGAGCAATCTCACTTGGCTTGGAGGCACTGTAACCTAATGCCACTAACTTTTCCAGCCCGCGCGGGGCTGAAGTCCCCGCGCTGAGGGGACAAAGCCCCTTCGGGGCTGATTTCAGCCCGTAGGGCTTCGTCCTTTTAGCCCAGAGCTTTAGCTCAGGGCGATGCGGCGCGAAATGTTAGTGACATTGGGCACTGTAGCCTCCAAGAAGCCGCTGAAAGTGCCTGGCACCTGAACGCTTATTTCTGCCCTTCGAGGAGCAACGCGGCCGCCGAGTAAGGATCCAACTCGTGGCGAATGATGCTGTCAATAAGACTGTCGAACTGCGCCTCGTCCAATCTCTCAAAGAAGCTCCTCGCCATCTCCTGAGTTAGTATATTCCTGAGTTCCCGCTCAAGCCGTTCGCGCTCGCGTTGCTGGAGATTCCCGCTCTCCCGCAAGTAAGCGGTGTGTTCTTCAATGGCTTCCACGACCGCCTCGATGCCCTTGCCGTGGAGGGCTATCGTCTTGCAGATGGGGGGGCGCCACCTGGGGGCCTGGGGCGAAAGGTGCGAGGAGTGGTCGAGGTCCGTGATCATCTGCAGGGCCAGGGCAGCGCTATCGGCTCCCTCCCGGTCGGCCTTGTTGACCACGAAGATATCGGCTATCTCGGTGATGCCGGCCTTGAAGGCCTGGATCTCGTCGCCTAGGCCCGGCGCTTTCACCACGATGGTGGTGTGGGCTGCCTTGGCAATGTCCACCTCCGATTGGCCGGCCCCAACCGTCTCCACGAAAATCGTCTGGAAGCCAGCAGCGTCCAGCACTTTTACTGCGTCAGCGGTGGCCCGGGCCAGCCCACCCAGGCTGCCTCGGGTGGCCATGCTGCGGATGAAGATGCCCGGATCTCCCGACAGGTCTCGCATCCTGATACGGTCACCCAGGAGGGCCCCGCCGGAGAAGGGGCTGGTGGGATCCACAGCGATGATGCCCACCGTGTGGTCTCTCTTGCGGTAGACCTTGGCCAGCTCGTTGACCAGGGTGCTCTTGCCCGTGCCGGGCGCACCTGTCACGCCCACGATGTGAGCCTGGCCGGTGTGAGGGTAGAGCGCGGCCAGAGTCTCTCGCGCCTCAGCCCCGTTGTTCTCAATTATCGTAATCAGACGGGCGATGGCGCGGCGCTCGCCCGTCAGCAGGCGTTCGGTGACTTTCATAGCAGTGGTGTCACGAGTCAATGAGTAACAAGTCAACGAGTGGACTCGTTACTCATCACTTGTTACTCGTTAACTTCCCCCCGAATGAACTCTACAATCTCCTCAGTAGATGTACCCGGCCCAAAGATGCCTCGGACGCCCATCTCTTTGAGAGCCGGCACGTCCTGGTCCGGGATGATCCCGCCGGCGAGGACCAGCACATCGTCTAGACCGTTCTCCTTTAGAAGGTTTACGATTCGAGGGAAGAGCGTCGTATGGGCTCCGGAGAGGATGGAGAGACCCACCACGTCGACGTCCTCTTGCAGAGCCGCCTCAACGATCATCTCCGGCGTCTGCCGGATGCCAGTGTAGATGACCTCCATCCCCGCATCGCGCAGGGCCCGGGCCACTACTTTTGCCCCTCGATCGTGGCCGTCCAGGCCCGGCTTGGCGATGAGTACTCGAATCTTTTTCATAAACTACCCTCCCATGCTGAGATTGCTTGTACATTATACACCGTAACGGGGAGATTGGGAAGTACCAGGCAACAAAAAGCCCCTTCTCAAGGAAGGGGCATGGCACAGCTAGGGTAGGCCTAAACCCTTGCTAGAAAGGTATTAGATGTCGTCCATCAAGACATCGTAGAGAATCAGACAGCACTAACAGCATATTGAACCATCATGACATCGTGGAATGTGTTTTGAAGCCCACCCCCTACATCTAGTGGTCTAGGCCCTGATTCGCGGCTTTTACCACTAATGCTGGGATAGCTCTCTACGATGTTCTGATGGCTGTCAAGTTAAGCTCTTCCACGATGTCCAGATGTTTAACCTGCTAGTCTCTCCACGATGTGCTGATGGGCGACAATTAGACGTTATTGGAAATAACGGATTCTCCTTTTGCTTTGGGTGCGTTTTGCTTTTCGGGCTGGACATCGTACCGGTGGTTGACCTGTAAGGGCTTCTGCTATATAATTGGGCAAGATCGGTGTGGGATGCCTGGAGCGATTATCACCAGTGGGCGCACCAGTGGCTGAGGGAGAAATGAACAAGGATAGAAACGGCGCGGTATTCCGCCCTAGCAACCATGAAGGAGGTTTTCTACATGAAAGTATTGCTCTTGGGTGTGGGCATGCAGGGGAAAGCCGCACTGCATAATCTCGTGCACAGCAGAGAGGTGACGGAAATCGTCGCCGCTGACCGGGATTTCGAGAGTCTCCAGAAATACGTGCAGAGCAAAGGATACGACAAAGTGCGCTGCGAGCAGGTGGATGCTGCCAGTGCAGAAAGCTTGAGTCACTTGATGGCGCAGGAGCCGGATGTGGCCATTGATCTGATGCCGGTGGTTTTTCACGACACTGTTGCTGCCACTGCCGTGGAACACAGTGTTCATTTGGTCAATGCCTCTTACACCACCCCAGAGATGGAAGAACTGTCGGGGAAAGCCCAGGCGAGGGGTGTGACGATTCTGCCTGAGTTTGGCCTGGACCCTGGGATTGACCTGGTGCTGTTGGGTGAGGCCGTGCGTTCGCTGGATCAGGTGGAGGGGATCATCACCTACGGCGCTGGTTTTCCCGAATTGGAGGCAGCGAATAATCCTCTGAAGTACAAAGTGACCTGGACATTCGATGGCGTATTGAGGTCTTACCATCGAGCCGGGCGCGTCATCCGGGATGGGAAGATCGTCGAGATAAAAGACACCGAGATGTTCAACCCCGAACACATCCACGAGGTTGAGCTTGAAGGGCTTGGAAGGCTAGAGGCTTTTCCCAATGGTGACGCTCTAAAGTACGCCGCTCCGCTGGGTATCGAAGCGTCTGGGCTGCGAAACATGGGCCGTTATACCTTGCGGTGGCCTGGCCACTGTGCCTTGTGGAAAACGCTGGTGGATATGCATTTCCTAGACGACGAGCCGGTGATGGTGGACGGCATGGCGGTGGATCGGAAGCGGTTTCTGGCGGCCCTGCTGGAGCCGCAACTCCAGTATGGCGCCGATGAGCGGGACGTGGTGATCGTGCGGGTCGAGGTGACAGGTAGAAAGAAAGACCAGAGGAAACGGCTAGTTTACCAGGTGATTGACAGACGCGATCTGGAAACAGGGTTCACCGCCATGAGTCGTACCGTGGGCTATACCGCCAGCATCGGCGCCCAACTGATTGGGAGCGGCAAGCTCACCAAGCGGGGCTTGCTTTCGCCCATCAATGACGTCCCCTACGAGCTCCTTGCGCAGGAACTGGTGAAGCGAGACATTCGAATCACAATCGAATCAAGAAAAGGAGTCAGCTACCATGTTCATAGTTACTGAGGTGTGGAAGACGGCGTATCCAGGGGCAGCAGTGGGGGTATTGGCCATGCACACTGTTGTCAATCCAGAGCACCACCCTGTGCTTGAGAAACAGAAAGAAGAGTTAGAGAATCAGTTGCGATCCCGGTTTTCCAGCTACGATCGGGCTGCGCTGAAGGCCCTCCCCACCATCCAGGCATACAACACGTACTACAAGCGTTACAAGAAGACCTATCATGTCCAGCTTCAACTGGAGTCTGTCGTCTTCAAGGGCAAGTCCATTCCTCGGGTAGCGGGGCTTGTGGAAGCCATGTTCATGGCCGAGCTCAAGAATCTGCTCTTGACGGCGGGCCATGATTTAGCAGCCGTACAGATGCCGGTGGGAATTGATGTGGCAAAGGGCACGGAGCGCTATATCCGCCTCAACGGTCAGGAACAGGAGCTAAAACCAGGCGACATGATGATCGCCGATGCGCAGGGCGTCATATCGAGTGTCATTTATGGTCCCGACCGTCGCACGCAATTCACTACCGGACACTTTTAATAGAAATCAAGGGGTTCGAATTCCAAGGCCGCA
>CAYMKL010000167.1:0-13830 GCA_964390805.1 uncultured Anaerolineae bacterium
GCCTGCCTCCCGCCCACTGACCAACGTCATCAGCGGGACCGCCCGCGCTGGCGGCACCGGCCTGGCGGCACGTGACCAGGTGCTGACCTGGATCTCCTGGTGTGCCGTGCGTTTGAACGACGGACCGGTGGGGACGGACCTCCAGGCAGCCATTGATGCCAGCACGCAACCGACCGACGTGGTGCGGGTCAGCGGCCGCTGTTTAATCCACGACATTACCCTGGACAAGACGCTGATCTTACAAGGGGGCTGGAGCCAGGACTTTAGCGTGCGGGATACTACGGTTCACACCGCCACGCTGGATGCGCAAGGTATGGGCCGTGTGCTCCTGGTGAGCGGCGACGTCTCCCCCACTATCGAGGGCTTTTTTATCACGGGCGGCGGCATATACAACGACTCCGGCAGCCCCATCATCCAGAACAATACCTTTCAGGGCAACTCGGCCAATGACGACGGCGCTGGCATCTACAACGACTCCGGCAGTCCCACCATTCAGAGCAACACCTTCCAGGGCAACTCGGCCAATGACGACGGCGCTGGCATCTACAACGACTCCGGCAGTCCCACCATTCAGAGCAACACCTTCCAGGGCAACTCGGCCACTGGCTACGGCGGCGGCATCATTAACCGCTCTGGCAGCCCCGCCATCCAGAACAACACCTTCCAGGGCAACTCGGCCGATTGGGGCGGCGGCATCTACAACGACTCCGGCAGCCCCACGATTCAGAACAACACCTTCCAGGGCAACTCGGCCAGCCGCGGCGGCGGCATCTTCAACGCCGGCGGCGGCAGCCCCACGATTCAGAACAACACCTTCCAGGGCAACTCGGCCAGATCCAGTGGTGGTGGCATCTGCAACGGCTCCGGCAACCCGACCATCCAGAACAACACATTCCAGGGCAACTCGGGCACTTATTACGGTGGCGGCATCTTCAACTGGTCCGGCAGCCCCACCATCCAGAGCAACACCTTCCAGAGCAACTCGGCCACTAGCGGCGGCGGCATCTACAACTACTCCGGCAGCCCCACCGTAGACTACAACGACGTGTGGGACAACGGCGGTGGGGACTATTACGGCGTGTCCCCCGGTCCGCACGACATCTCTGCCGACCCCCTGTTCGTGGACGCCGAAGGAGGCGATTTTCACCTGGCGCCAGGCTCGCCTTGCATTGACGCCGGTGACCCCGACAACTACCCCGAAACCGACTTTGAGGGAGATCCTCGGCCCATGGGACTTGCCCCCGACATTGGCGCTGATGAATTCCGGGGCGAGATTGCCTCCTCCCGCACCGCCACCGACTACTCCACCCTCACTTATGATCCAAACACTGCCACCTATACCCGCGTCTATCCCGACGGCAGCGAAGTCCACTTTAATCCAGACGGCACCCATGATTTCACTCTGGAGCCGGGTGGCCGCAAAACGGTGTACGCCTATAACCCCGACGGTACGGTGGCAACTATGGGCATCATACCCACTGGTGAGGACGCCCCGCGCTGGACGTGGATCTTCGATTATGCAGATGGCAAGTTAAGCAGTATCACCGATCCGGCCGGGCGGGTCACCAGCTTCACCGTTAACACACAGGACAACCTGAGTCAAGTAACCACCCCCGATAACGCCACGCAGAGCTTCGCCTACGACGCCAACCACCTGATGACCCACTACACCGACCAGAACAGCGCGGTAACCACCCACGCCTACGACAGCTACGGCCGCATCACCAGCATCACCGAGCCGACCCGCACCGTGTACGACCCAGCCACTGGCCAAACAGAAGTCACCCAGGAAGTGCGTTACTACACTCCCTCTGATACCGCCTATCCCCTGATCAACGACAGCCCCGTGGGCGACCCGGACAACCCCGCGCCTCCTGTGCCCGTCTCAGGAGATCTGATGGACGGCGTTACGTATGGCCGCGGGGGTCGCAGCGGCCACACCAACAAATGGGGCAATTGGCTGGACGAGACCGACGGCGAAGGGCGCACTACCCTTTATCAATACGATGATGCCAACAACGTCACCAGCATGGACTACCCCGACGGCGATTGCGTCGCATACACCTACGACGATTTAGGCAACCTGCTCAGCGAGAGCCGCATGGAGGCCGCCCAGTGCGCCCTCGACCTGGTTAACCGCGCCCCGGCGCAGGCGCAGGGCTGGACCTTTACCTACGAGGAGCGCTTTAACCAGCTCAAGACATTGACCGACCCTCTCGGCCACACCATCACCTTTATCCTGGACTACGAAAAAGGCGTCGGGGAGACAGGCAATCTGGTCCAGGTCCTGTACCCGCCCATCATCGCCGAAACGGGTATCCTGATCACCCCCACGCTGGACTACAGTTACAACGCCTGGGGCCTACTGGACAGCGAAACGGATTTGCAGGGCAACGTTGCCAAGTACATCTACACCCAGGGTACCCCAGATGAAGCCAGCGATGGAGCCAATCCGCTCTTTGCGCCTGGTGTCACGCCCGTGCCTGGTTTGCTGACGCAGGTCATTGAGGATTATGGCGACGACGCTCACCTGAACTTGACCACGACCTTCAAGGACTTTGATGCCTCGAGCAATCCAGGCACCATCGTCGATCCGCGAGGGGCGGTCTATTACCAGACCTACGACGATTTCGGCCGCATCTTGACGATGGAGAATGACCTGGGCTTTGTCATCCGCTACGAGTACGATGGGCGCGGCAACCTGGTTCAGCTAACTGAAGGCTACACGCCTGACGGCACGACGGGACGCAACCGAGTCACGACCTACGCTTATGATCCCGAGGATCGGTTACTGAGCTGGCGTACCGAGGCCGATGGCATGGTGTCGGAAATCGTCAACACCTACGATGTCAACGGCGAACTGGCCACCTTGAGCGATGCCTACGGGCGCACCATCGCTTACACCTATGATGAGGCTGACCAGCTCGTCGCGCAGGTTGATCCCCTGGGGCAAACCACCGCCTACAGTTACACGCTCAAAGGGGAATTGGCCGGCGTTATCTATCCCGACGGCCGGGCACTGGGTTTAGCCTACGACGCGCGCGGCAACCCAACGGTCACCTCCCCGCCGGGTCGGCCGGCTCACAGCTTTGAATATGACGCCAGGGGTTTGGTAACCGCCTATGTTCCACCCGCTGTCGGAGCCAGCGGTGATGACACCCGATACGGCTACAATGCATTCCGACTGTTGACTGGAGTGACCCGTCCTGATAATCGGCAAATCTTGTTTGCCTATGATGAGGGCATTCACTTGAGCAGTTTGACCCTGCCACGTGGTCGAATCACTTACGGCTATGACCCGGCAACCAGCCAACTCACCACCATCTCTGCGCCGGGCAACGTCACTCTGACTTTGCTTTACGATGGCGACGTTGTCACCCAGACCACCTGGACAGGGGTGGTCAATGGCAGTGTCGGCCAGACGTATGATAACTACTATCGGGTCACCACTCAAAACGTCAACGGCGGCGCCCCCATCCAATTCCAATACACCGCTGATCACCTGCTCACCCAGGCCGGGGATCTCAGTTTGACCTATAAGCATCAAAGTGGCCTCTTGGACGGCACCACTCTGGGGAATGTGTCGGATACGCGAGACTATAACGCTTTTGGCGAGCCGGTTCACTACGCTGCCACCGCCGATGGGGCTTCGCTCTATGACGTCCAGTATGCGTATGACCAGTTGGCGGGGATCGAGACCATCACGGAAACAGTCAGTGGCGAGTCTCATGTTTACAACTATACCTTTGACTCGTCAGGCCGCCTGGTACAAGTCCGCAAAGATGGGGCGCTGATCAGCACCTACACCTACGATGACAATGGCAACCGACTGACCGGCCCCAGTACCTACGACGATCAGGACCGCCTGATCCAATACGAGGCAACCACCTATACCTATACCGCCAACGGCGAACTCCAGGCCAAGATCACTGCCGGCCAGACCACCACGTATACCTACGATGTGCTGGGCAATCTGATGGGCGTCAGCCTGCCCGATGGCACCCAGATTGACTATGTGATTGACGGCCAGAACCGGCGCGTCGGCAAGCGGGTGGACGGCGTCTTGGTACAGGGCTTCCTGTACCAGGACGAACTGAATCCCATCGCCGAGTTGGACGGGGGCAACAGCGTCGTAGCCACCTTCATCTATGGCAGCCGGACCAACGTGCCGGATTACATGCTCAAGGGCGGCGCCATCTACCGCATCATCGCCAACCACCTGGGTAGCCCCCGGCTGGTGGTGGATGTCAGTACAGGAACCATTGCCCAGCGTATGGACTATGACGGATTTGGCAATGTCATTCAGGACACCAACCTCGGATTCCAGCCCTTCGGCTTTGCGGGTGGCATATATGATCAGGACACCGGCCTGGTGCGGTTTGGGGCGCGGGATTACGACCCGCAGACGGGACGATGGACGACGAAGGATCCGATTCTGTTTGCCGGCGATGACACGAACTTGTACGGCTATGTGTTCAACGATCCGATAAACTGGATCGATCCTTCAGGGGAATTCATAGGGTCCTTGATCGGAGCAGGTACCAGCGTTTTAACAGGTTGGGCAATCGCGAAGTTGACGGGTGATTGCTACACGTGGCGGGACGCGCTCTTGGACGCTGGCATTGGAGCAGCGGGAGTTGGTATCTTGAGCAAGTTTCGGAAACTTCATCGAGTTACTAAGTTGAGAAATGTGGCGTCCAAGGCTGGTATGGGTCGAAGTGCCGCTCAAAGGGGTATGGAGAAATACGTCGGGTCACATTATGCCAGGATGGAGATCAAACACGTTGGCAATATCCTTAAACCCAAAGGAGGATTTAATCCTCAGACAAGTTGGGTGCCAAGAGCGAGGATGCGTGTAGCAAAGGGTTTGTATGCCGACCCTTTCACGGGTGCAATCGGCCCACGTCTTAGTGATGTCGCACATATCCCACTAGCGACCTTACCGTTAACCGAAGCGCCATTAATTGGAGGAGCCGCAGGGGCAACCGGGGCGGCGAGACGAACAGCCTCAGATTCAGGTTGTGGATGCAATTAGATTGATGTGACAAAATGGGTAGTGTCCCTGACAGTACTTTGGATCATGGTGCAGGGCGATAGAGGTTTCCCGGTGGCAGGGTAGGACGCCCTTAAGTGTGCCCATACGATGCCCCTAGCGAGCCATGTGCGCCTCCGCGTAGTACAGGTGACACATTTGTTACCTCTTTTTTATGGGCCCCTAAGGCAAGTTCCCCAGTGAAGGGAACGGTCAGCCGCGAAAGTCGCTACTGCAATCGTCGCTGTCCCTATCGGCGGGCGAGCGTTCCAATGAGTGATCGGCGCTGGCGACGCCCGAGTGGGAGGCGCAGGGGTGGGGCGACCTCGATCACTCGGCGGTGATGCGAGCTATCGAGTTACTTTCTGATGTAGAGGTTCGCGCGGCGGAAGGATAGGTGCCTCCGTGTTGTTGAGTGCATGGAGAGGAAAGGTGATTCAGGAGGTCAAGATGATCAGCGTGGATGAAGCCCTGGAGTATGTTCTGAAACACTTCGAGCCACTGGAGCCGGAGGGAGTGGATATCCTCGAGGCCTTGGATCGTGTTTTGGCTGAGGACGTTAACTCCGATATAGACATTCCACCTTTCGATAACTCGGCCATGGACGGATATGCCGTGCGGGCGGCAGACATGGGATGTGCCCTACGACGACCTGCTGCAAGAGGGGCGCATCGCCCTCTGGCAGCAGGTCCTCCACTTCGATCCCCATCGCGGTGTGGCCTTCTCTACCTATGCCTGGGTCGCCATCCAGCGGCGCATCTGGCGGGCAGTGACCCAGGCCAATCGTCCCCAGGGGAGACTATCTCTACCGGAACCGCCCGATCCTCTGGAGGCAGCCGCAGCAGCCTGGTGGATGGCCCAGGTGCATCCGGCTCTGGCCGAGGCCCTGGCCTGTCTGCCTGAGCGGTTGCGGGAGGTCATCGTTGCTACTACGGGCTGGGCGAGAATCCGCCCCGTAGCCTGGCCGCCATCGGTCGCCGCTTGGGGGTCAGTGGGGAGCGGGTGCGCCAGTGGCGCAACGATGCCTTGGTTCTGTTGCGTTTGCCGATTTTCTCAGCTCGCCTGCGCCGTCTGTGTGACCAGGACAGCCGCGCCGCCTACGCCCGAACCCAGGCTCTCAATCATACCTGGTTGCGGCAACGGCGGGGAAGGAGGCGGCGATGAGTACCGTCTTGGTCCCTGCCGTGGAAGGGCTTTGTCCTGACCAGGTGGCCGACAGCCCCTTCCACCGACTGATCAGCCCTTCTCGCCAGGATCTGGCCGCCACCCGCGGTCTCCCCGCCGCCCAGCGACGACTGCTGACGGAGCACTTCATTGATGCCTTCCCTGGTGTCAAAGACCTCCGTCACCGCTTCCCCAAACTGAACATCGGCGAGATGCTAGGCGACGCCGGCGAGGGCTTCGACGAGGTGCTCCTCTTCGTCCACGACGACCTCCAAGCTCTGCGCACCATCAAACTTCGCCATCACGCTACCGACAGCGCCAGGGCCCACATCCTGGGGGACATCCTCGCTGGCGCCCTCAACAGCCTGGCCTGAGGCTGCCGAAGGGTGGCCCGCTTCGTGCGGGAAGCCACCACAGCCGCCGCCTCCGGCACCTGAGCCGGAGGCGGCGCGGACCGATGTGTCCGTGACAGCCCCCATCCTCTGAACCGCAACACTCCCCTCCTTCAACTGTCGCCCCGCGCCGACGGTCTATCGACGCATGCCTCCTCATTGGACTTGAGTTCTCTCGTAACCCTCCGTGGTCAGATTGCCCCCAGTTTCTCCTCGCAATCTCACTCCTCATGAACCTCGACAAGAACCCGAATCAGCGCGAGATCGACTTATTGCGCCTCCGCCTCCCCCCTCCAGTGACTTATTGCGCGCAGACGCCCCTCTAACCGCCGATTCTTGTCGCTGGCTACCTGGGCGGCAAGGTCGAGAATACCCTTATGGACTCATTGCGGAATCCCATTGCACTACTGAACTTGCCTCGACAGGGGCTCGGGTGTATAATAGGGCTACACGTCCAACACAATGCGATCTGTGATCACAACAGGTTGTAAACTGTGTCCATTATTTCGTGGTCTAATATCACAGATAACAACTGCACACATTACGCACCATGAGAGAGAGAAAAATGGAAACTGAATTCAGCGAAGGCACGCGCGGACAATTGATGGAGCGGATCAGCCAGCGTCTACAGGCTCTTGATCACGAGACCCTCTTAAGGCTCGACCAGCTTACAGAGCAAGTAGAGACGGACATGGGGATGCCTGACGGAGAGGGGATGACCCGGCGGCGTTTCTTACAGGGAGCTCTGGCCGGAGGAGCAGCCGGCTTGACGGTGGCCGCTGGCGGGAGCTTGGTCGCCTGGAAGACGGGCACAGCCGCGGGGCGTACGGCCGCCGAGTTGGAAGCAGCCGCAAGAGCCCTGAAACTGAAGGAACTGCTGGGACTTTACGAGAAACTGGAAAACATCCAATTGGACGCCATCGTGAGAACCGGCATGGCAGCCGTGGGTACACTGCTCAGGGGAGTGGAGACCGGAAGCTTAGCTCTCAAGGCTGGCTTGGATACCGTTGAAGAGCTTCTCTTGGACTTCGAAGGAGCCTTCCCAGCCATTCAGGACGGCATCGAGTGGACGGAAGGGATAGTCTCCACCCTCGCTGATAGACTGCAGGCGCTGGAAGATGCCATAGAGAGGGTGTTGGAAAGGGCTGAGCCTATCACCGACGCCCTGGGCAGTTTCTTCGACTCTGTGCTGGATTTGCTGCCCTTCGGCTACGGCGACAGGATCAGGGCCATCCTTGATCGCCTCGGTGACCTTGTGACCAGTATCCCTGAGACCATAGAAGGCATCAACACCAGACTTCTGGAGCGCCTGCGCCAAGATTGGTTCTCCGAAGAGGAAGGCAGGGGCATCAAGGGTGGCTTGATAGACCCCATCGTGACCAAGCTCTTGGACCCCCTGCAGGCTTATCTGGGAGAAGTAGCTGAGCTGGTGGGCGGGTGGGAGGACAAGCTGGTAAAGCCAGCCGAGAATGCCATCAGCGAGCGCGACGCCATCCGCGGAGAAATCACTCGCTATAAGGCAGAAGCGGGCCTGGTCTAGATGAAGCTTCACTTTGAATAGCCAGCTTTGCCTTCACATCGATTATAGCGGCTTGACTCAATCCGTAACCTCCCCCAAAGCCACCTGCTCGGTCGATGCAGGTGGCTTTTGAGCTGTCTCTGTCAGACCGTCCGAGACGGCTTGCTCACGCCTTCTACCATCCTTCCTTTCGACCACTTGCACCATCTCGCCACTTCTCTCCTTGCCTTTTTGCAGTTTCTTGAGTACAATACGGGCGGTGAGAGTGATGGCTTGGTCTGTATTGTGTCGCCGACACCAAATTGCTGTCCCCCTTGCGTCATGATTGGTTTTCCGAAGAAGAGGGCAAGGGGCTCAAAGCCAGTCTGATAGACCCCATCGTGACCAGGCTCTTGGACCCCCTGGAGGCCTTCCTGGGAAGACTGGCCGAGCTGGTGGGCGGTTGGGAGGACAGGCTGGTCAAACCAGTCGGGGAAGCCATCGGTGAGCGCGACGCCATCCGGACCGAAATCGCTCGGTACAAGGCGGAAAGAGGATAACATGCAACACACCAACAGGATCGCAACCTCAGTAGCACTGCTGTTTCTGGTAGCTGCCCTAGTTCTGGTGGCGTGTGCTCCAAAGCCAACAGCCGAAGTGATTCGTGAGACTGTTGAGGTTACGCGGGTGGTTGAGAGGGTGATCACAGCCGCGCCAACGACAGTAGAGCACGCACCAACACCCATCTCACCACCCCCGCTATCAATCTCCGTTGGTTCCTACGACAACGTTCTTGTCATTGGAATGGACGACAGCCTCAACAGCCTGGTTGATACCATACAGAGCACCGGATTTGCCGTGCATGACTTGGAGGGGATACTGGCCCCAGACGTTGTGTCACAATACGGGGTCATACTATTCGGCAACCGCGCTGACTTAGGAGTTGGTGAGACTGCCCTCTTGAAGGATTGGATCCAAGCAGGCGGCGGGGCCTTGTTCCTCCACATCCTCTGGGGATCCGCCCACAACCCCTCGGGACAGGGCTGGCGGGAGGCAGCTAATGCTGTGTTAACGCCTGTGGCGGGTGTCAGAGTAGATGATAGCGGTATCCAAGACCCGAGGAATGAAACCTGGGAAGGCCGTCGGTTCACCGAGCAAATTCACACTCATCCGGCAACTGATGGGGTGCGGAGAATCGTATTCAGCGACAACGACTTCAGCGTCACCCCGACCAACCCGAATGATCCGAAAGTTACGATCCTGGTGACGGGCGAGGAAGATGCCCACAATGACTACTACACACACAACCCTCCAATGGCGGTGGCTGCCGAGGCCAGGCAGGGCCGGGTCATCGCTATCGGGTGTAGGACCGCATTTGCTTGGGACATCAATGCGGGAGACAACCAGCTTTTCGCCCTGAGAGCGGTTGAGTGGCTTGCTCGCAGAAGATAACCCCGCACCTGGCGTCGTCTGTTCCACGGCGGCGCGGGACAGACAGAAGTGAAGATCCAGAGAGGAGGACGAAATGAAGAAAAACGCGATAGCTCTCGTCGTTCTAGGGTTACTGCTATCCTTCCTACCCGCCTGCCAGCGCAAGCCTGATGGCGGCCCTTTGGAGCTGCTCTACACCGCCCCCTTTGAGACCGGCATTGAGAAGGGCTCCAACCTGCCGGGCACAGGCATTCGCTACCGTGGCCTGTCCGAAATGGGAGCCGAGATTCTCATTGATGACCAAACCGCCTTCAAGCAAAAGGGCGATTCCCTCGACTGGAAAGGCAGCCCCGTGGGGAATGTAGAGCTAGACCTCACGCTGCGAGTGCTCTGGTTCACCGAAGAGACCCTCTACGTGGGGGGGACAGCCAAGGCAACCGTGCGCGGCCCCACACCTGCGGCGGCCTCTATCCCGACAGAGCCTCCGGTAAAGTATTCCAACGCTCTGGTGACCTACCAGGTGAAGAAAGGCAACACCATTCCGGGCACGCTGGCCAAGTACGTTGGCAAGGCAGAGGAGGGAATTGAGCTGAGCGGCGTCGAGGGCTATCCCTATCGAAAGCTTGGCGACTCCATCGTCTGGGAGGGCAAGCTGCGAGAGGGAGTGTTCCTGCAGTTGAACGTGCGGGTGCTTTTCATCGCTGAGGACTTCATCAACGTCACCGGCACTGCCGCTCTGTTGCTCACACCGTGAGGTACACATGAAAAGGCTTCGCCCCATTGATTACTTCAACATCAATGTGTACTGGTTTGGCCTGGCTTTCATGTGGAACAGCCTGCACCCCATCATCCTGCCAGCCATTCTGCTGAACTTCGTGCCTGAGCGGTTGAAGAACACCTACCTGGGAGGGCTGACCTTCCTGGGCCTGATCCTGGCCATGATCGTCCAGCCCATCGCCGGGGCTATCAGCGACCGCTGCGCATTCCACTGGGGGCGTCGTCGGCCCTACATCCTGGTTGGCACGCTGTTTGACTTCGTCTTCCTGGCAGTTCTGGGGCTGGCGGGCAGCTACTGGGTGCTGTTCGCCGGCTACGTCCTCCTCCAGATTTCCTCCAACGTCGCTCACGGCCCCGCACAGGGTTTCATACCCGACCTCGTGCCTGAGGATAGAAGGGGCGTCGCCTGCGGAGTCAAGAATCTGGCCGACATGGGCGGGCTGGTGGCGGCCTCGCTGGTCGCCGGCAATCTGATGGGCCGCCAGAACCCGGTCGTGGCCTTCGTGGTCATCGGCCTCCTGCTCCTGGTCACGCTGCTCATCACCCTATTCAGCGTGAAAGAGGAAGAGGAGCCGCTGGTCCAGCAGAGAGCTAAGCCCTTGACCCAGACCTTTGCTCAGAACATCCGGGACACACTGCGCATTGATGCACGGCGCTATCCAGACTACCTGTGGCTCATCGCCTCCCGGTTTCTCATCCTGCTGGGCATATACGCTGTGCAAGGCTTCGCCCAGTACTTCATCCGCGATGTCCTCAAAGCGCCCAACCCGGCCCAGGTCACCGGCAACCTGCTATTCTCCATCGGCCTTGCTCTGATGGTGCTGATCTTCCCCGCCGGCTACCTCTCGGACCGCATCGGCCGCAAGCGGCTGAACGCCTTCGCCGGATTGCTGGGTGCTCTGGGCATCTTCCTTTTGCTCTTCGCCACAGACTACACGAGGCTGATGGTCTTCGGCGCGATCATCGGCGCTGCCACGGGCATATTCCTCAGCGTCAACTGGGCGTTAGCCACAGACCTCATCCCCAGGAGCGAGGCCGGCAAATACCTGGGCATCTCGAACCTGGCGACAGCCGGGGCTGGGGCCACTTCGCGCCTGAGCGGCCCTCTCATTGACTCTTTCAACGCACGCCAGCCAGGCCAGGGCTACTCGGTACTTTTTGTCCTGGCCTGCCTCAGCCTTCTGGCAGGCACGGCTCTACTCGCCAAAGTGCGGGAGACAAGAGTGGTTGACTAGTATTGCAACGAGGCTTCTCACGACCGTGTCATTGCGAGGCGTTTCTTTGCCGAAGCAATCTCCACCTCGCAAATTGGAGATCGCTTCGGCGGAAAAGCACCGCCTCGCGATGACACTTGCAGTTTCTGCCCTTATTAGTGGCACGAACACGACATGGAGCAGATCAGAATGACAAAGTCTCGTTACAGTACTAGCCGGAATCACCCTTTGACATCTGGGACGCGATGAATATAATACACGTTGCAAATGCTGTTTCAGAGGAGGTCGCGTGGCTGTTCGTGACATAATTTTCGCTGACAATCCTATACTGCGGAAGAAATCGAAGAAGGTCAAGCATTTCGGGGAAGCCTTGCAGGTCTTGATAGATGACATGGTAGAAACCATGCACGCCGCCAACGGAGCGGGCCTGGCTGCACCCCAGATAAGCGTGCTGGAGCGGGTCATCGTCATCCAATTGCCTGAGGACGAGGAAGACCCTCAGAGCGGCAAGCTCTTCGCTCTCTGCAATCCTCAGATTGTCAGGGCCGAAGGGGAGGAGACAGGCGAGGAAGGGTGTCTCTGTTTGCCCGGCTACGTGGGAGAAGTCAAACGGGCCACTTCGGTCGTCGTCAAGGCCCAGGATCGCCGGGGCAAGAAGGTGCGGATCAAGGCGGAGGGGTTTCTGGCCCGCGCCTTTCAGCACGAGAGCGATCACCTC
This sequence comes from uncultured Anaerolineae bacterium, assembly GCA_964390805.1. GTDB lineage: Bacteria > Chloroflexota > Anaerolineae > VGOG01 > VGOG01 > CAYMKL01. The sequence continues at coordinate 12,227 of CAYMKL010000167.1, forward strand.
GACGGCATCCTCTACATTGATCGAGTGGAGAGTCCTGACAAGATCCGGCGCATCGTTCCGCCAGGAGAAGAGGAGAGGGAAGAGGGAGACAGACTATGAGCTATAACTGTTGGTTCCAATGCATTCGCGGCTGTGATCAACGCTATTCCATCTACGACGTCGTCTACCGCTGCGAGCAGTGCGGTGGATTGTTGGACGTGGAGCACGACATCGAGGCCCTGAAGGCCCGTAGCGCCGCCGCCTGGATGAAGCTCTTCGACCAGCGCATGCGCACCAACGAATGGCCCTATGGCAGCGGGGTGTGGGGCAAGAAAGAATGGGTCTGCCCCCAACTGGCCAACGAGAACGTGGTGTCCATGTACGAAGGACACAGCAACTGCTTTTGGGCCGAACGGTTGGGGAAGGAAATTGGTGTGGAAGACCTATGGGTCAAGCTATGCGGCAACAGCCACACCGGCTCCTTCAAAGACCTGGGCCTGACCGTGCTGGTCTCGGTGGTCAAGCAGATGATAGCCGACGGCAAGCCGATCCAAGCCGTAGCCTGTGCCTCCACTGGAGATACCTCGGCTGCCCTGGCTGCCTATTGCGCCGCAGCCGGCATCCCCTCTGTCGTCTTCCTGCCACAGGGCAAGGTCTCCACTGCCCAACTGGTGCAGCCCATCGCCAACGGTGCCCTGGTGCTGGCCCTGGACACCGATTTTGATGGCTGCATGGAGATCGTGCAAGAAGTGACCGCCGACAACACCATCTACCTGGCCAACTCTATGAACTCTCTGCGCATGGAAGGCCAGAAGACGGTGAGCATCGAGCTTGTGCAGCAGTTTGACTGGGAGGTGCCCGACTGGATAGTGATCCCGGTGGGCAACCTGGGCAACGTCAGCGCGCTGGGCAAGGGCTTTCTGCTGATGAGGGAACTGGGCCTCATCAACAAGCTGCCGCGCATCGCTTGCGCCCAGACGGAGAAGGCCAATCCTCTCTATCTGAGCTACTTGACCGGGTTCAAGGAGTACCGCCCGGTCACCGCTCAGAAAACGCTGGCCAGCGCCATCCGAATTGGCAACCCGGTCAGTTACGAGCGGGCCGTCAAAGCACTCCAGGCCTTCAATGGGGTGGTGGAGCAGGTCAGCGAGGACGAACTGGCCAACGCCGCCGCCCGTGCCGACAAGACCGGCATGTACTGTTGTCCCCACACTGGCGTAGCCCTGGCTGCGCTTTTCAAGCTGGTAGAGCGAGGCGACATCAAGCCCTCGGATAGGGTCATCGTCATCTCCACCGCTCACGGCCTCAAATTCACCGACTTCAAAGTGGACTACCACGACCGGGTGCTGAAAGAGGTAGTCGCCCGCTACGACAACCCTCCGCTGGAACTGCCAGCCGACCATGGCACAGTGAGGGAGACGATAGCGCGAGAGTTGGAACGGCGGAGAGAACCGCAATAACACACAAGCCCCGGCGACGATCGTCGCCGGGGCTTGCATTTCCCATGACCACGTCAATGGAAGAACCGGGCCACGATCGTCAGTTCGGCCACTCGGCTCTGACTCGGACGCAGATATGTCCAGGTAACAATCGACAAAACGGTGCCACTGATCTTTGAAAACCGA
>CAYMKL010000168.1:0-13690 GCA_964390805.1 uncultured Anaerolineae bacterium
CACCCCGCTTATTCAGTCTGTAAAGGTGTTTATCTCGCTGAATGAACCATGCCGATTTTTCCAATTCCACGGCGTATCGGTATTACCGAATCTATGTAACCGAGATCTATGATACGGATTACTTAGAAATCGCCGAAGTGGAGATGATGGAGGCGAGCGGCACTGTCGTCACGCTGGCACGTTTCGTAGCCCGCTCGGTGGGGGGTGGGAACGGCTTCGCTCTGCCGCTGGCGCTGGCGGCGATGGTTGCGGTCGGGCTGTTGGCCCTTCGACGGAGTCTATCCCGAGCGAGGTCGAGGGGCTCAGGACAAGTGCGGGCGCGGCGGCGGAGGTGAGTTTGCCAATATGACAGCGAATTCACAGTTGAACGAATTTGGCTGGTGGCATACCGATTCGTTCAATCCACCCTATTCGTTGTCATAGCAGACCCCCGGAACTTGCAGAGCAAAGCAGGAGGCATGGAGCGCCTCCCGCTTTTTTGATGCTGGGGTTACTACTCACCCTCCCGCAGGTTTAGCCTTATCAGTCGCAACCTGCGGGAGGGTGGCTGAGTGGTTACGTGCTGAAAACATCATCCGCGTTGGGGTCTACTGAGTTTCAGGAAGAACTGGCGGCCTTCCTCTCTCCGCTCAACGACAACGAACCCCGTCTCCTCAGCTAACTTCACATAATAGGACGAGTCGCGTCCTTCCTCAGGCCATTTCGCCCCGTACCCTGTATCAAACTCCTCGTGGGGCAGCATAACCAATAAGGGAAACACAGCGATATCCTTGTCCGCGTCGAGACGCTGCGGAAAGACCACGTCCCAGATCAGGAACACTCCGCCAGGGGCGAGCACTCGGAAAACCTCACTGAACACCTTCTCGTGGTCAGGGGCCTTGATGTACATCAGGGTGAAAAACGAGGTCGCTGTGCTGAAAGCACCATCGAGGAATTGGAGATCTCTGGCGTCCATTACGATCTTCAGCGGGCCACCGGCTGCTTCCTCCAATTCTCTCTTGTTGGGGTCAATGGCGATGACTTGCTCGCCCTTCAGCTTCCCTATGACGCCCTCACCGCCGCCTCCGATGTCCAAGATGTATCCCGGAGAATCAAAGTCGTTGACGATGACCTCTTGCTTCTCAAAGAAGAAAAGCCGATCTTCTGAAATCTCTGGGCGGTGATCACTCATTTTTCGTCCTCTTTTCTAAACAGTGTTCTCCGGCATACCTATCTACCATGTTCCGGACTGGCGAATCGTGACTTTGCCGATGGCCTGGCTTACCTCCAGGTCAACACGATCATCGGCGCTGGCGTAGCCGGGCGAGGTGTAGACGTCATCCCGGCGCTGATAACCGTCAGGCAGTTGGCTCACGGCAAGCCCAGTGTCTACACGGATGCGCGCTGCCAACCCGGCCGGGATGACGATGACCGTATCACCGATGGCGCCCTCGATCCTGGCCTGGAAGTTGCCCTCATCAGGTAGGATGACCTTCGTCTGTCCGATTCCCGTGTTTACCTTCAGGTCGCTCACGGTCAGGCCTGTCAAGTCAATGTTGGCCAGTCCGACGCCGAAGCTAACTTCCAACCCCAGGGGCACCTCAGGGGTCAGCCCCAGGTCCCAGTTCCACTGATCACCCCACCCGACGAATGGGCCAAACGTCTCGCCCTCACTTCCCAGGGTGAAGGTCGCCGTCTCGCCCGCAACTGCGAAGTGACGCTTCACTCTTTGTCCCTTGCCCACACTGACCACGCCTTCGACCAGGGCCGAAGGCATGGCTTCGGTTGATTCGGGGAGCGCTTCAATGTACAGCGCCCCGACGCCGGGCTCAATGACGACCTCGGCCCGGCTCGCTTCACCCAGGGCTTGGGTGATCTCTTCACCGGCCACGACTTGCCCGGTGCCTAGGTCCGGCCCGAGCATCCACAGCATGCCCGCCAGGATGGCCACTGTCAGCACCAGGGCCAGCAGGGAACCCCAGACCGAAAGGCGGCTGAGGATGACCTCCAGGCCCGCGGCGATGAGCAGTATCGGCCAGAGGCGGAAGATCGCTTCCCAAACACTCCAGGCCAAGACGCCCATAGTGTTCAGCAGAAAGATGACGCCCAAACCGATCAGAATCACAGGGCCAACCAGGCTCACCTGTCTGCGTTTCTCGGGACGGACCCTCTGTTTTTGCTCGTTCATAATTGTCCTCCATACGTTGTCTTTTCACTGAGTTCCCCTGGGTTCATAGGAGTAGCCGAGGGGGCTCGGGGGAACTCGGGGGAACTGTCCGACTGGTGCATCCTTACCGGGAGACGAAGAGGCGAAATAGAAGATAGAGCCCGGCCAGGATCATGACCGCCGCCCCGAGGTACACGAGACCCCCTGTGGCCGCGAGCGTGATCAGCACACCCATCACCGCCAGGACTGCGGCAGCGATGAGGGCCCACTTCATCTGCCCGTGCGGGGTGGGCAGGAAATAGAGCAGGGCAAGGGTCAGCCCCAGCCCCAGGAAGAACACCCCGCCTATCGCAGCGCCTTCGAAGATGGAAGAAAGGCCGGTGACCAAAGCCAGGGTGAACAGCACGCCGCCGGGGATGATGGCCCACCAGTGCTCGCGTTTGATGAAGTAGATCACCCAGAAGGCCAGCCCAATTCCGCCCAAAAAGATCATGCTGCCCAAGGCTTCACCAACCCGTGGGAAGAGCTCATCCAGAGCGATGAGTGCCGCGATGCCGAGGAGGGCAAAGCCTGGGATAACCGCCCACCAGTACCGGGTGCGTTCAGTCAGAAATAGGTATAGGAAGACCAGGCCGCCAGCGGCAAAAAGGAGTGCCCAGATCAGGGCAACAACCACCCCAAGAACACCGAAGTTCTGGAGCAAGAGCAGGGCCCCGGCAACGATAAGCAGGATCCCCCCAATAGCGCGTACATCGAATCGTTTCATGATTTAGACCTCCTCCTTTGGAATGTGGGAGGGCAACGAGTGGATGGATAACGAGTCAACGAGTACCGAGTTTAGCAGACGCTCGTTACCTCGTTACCTCGTGACTCGTTACCTCATTGACTCATTGCCCTCACCGTATGGTGACAGGCCCCGATCCCTGATCTATCTCGAACAAGATGGTGTGCTCGGCCACGTCGTACTTGTACGTCTCCCACACGCCATCGCCGTGGGGTCTGCCCTGCACCAACTCGAATCGCGCGTCGGGGTCGAAGGGGCCGCTGCCCGAATCGAGCTCCACCCGCGCGCCCACGTTTCTGGGCAGGACGATGGTGAGAGGCCCGGAGCCACCGTCAATCTTGGCATCGAAGGTGCTGCCGGATGGCAGTACCAGGTCAACAGGCCCAGAGCCAGCGTCGAGTACCAGGCCACTGACCTGCAGGCCGGTCAGGTCGAGGTCGCAGGGACCGGAACCAGCGTCTAGGCTGAGGTCGAGGGGCACATCGGGGCTGAGTCCCACGTCCCAGCGCTTATCTGACTGGTCACCTCGCGGCCATGCCCCGAACCAACTTCCAGTAAAGCGGCTATCCAGCACCACATCGGCGCGGCCGCCACGCACGTCCGTTCTGAAGGTCAACTCACCGAGGTAGTCAACGTCAGCCTCAATGAGATTGGGCGAGTCCTCCAGCGCGTCCAGATAGCCAGGCACGCTGGTCCAGTCAATGTAGACCTCGGCCCACTCCACATTTGTCAGGGAAGACTCAACGTGATCGGTGCGGAACTCAGGCGACTGGATCCAGTCGGACACAATGGGAATGTTCCGCGCGAAGAGAGCGACCAGCACTATCCCGCCGATCAGTACCAGGAGCAGCACCACGCTGACGATGGCCCCGATCACCGAACGCCGGCCGATCAACAGGTCAACGCCGAGGGCGATGACCAGCAACGGCCATAGTCTCCAGATAACTCCCCACGATAGATCGGGCAGGTATCCCAGGGTCGCCAGGAGCAGAACGACGCCCGCGCCGATGAGTATTATCGGCCAGAAGAGGGAGGGCGGACGACGGCGCCGTGGCGGACGAGGTTCGTACGGTGGCTCTGGTGACTCTCTTGGGATAACCGGCGGGGGCGGCGGGGGCGGCGCAGTCGGCCCTTCGCCCTCTGGGACCGTCTCACTTGCTACCAACTGCTTCTCTTCAAATGGTTCTTGAAAGTCTGACATGATACACCTCCTCGTATAATATGTTTGGTATTGGGGGGAGAAACCAGGTTTTTCCTTGCCTGGATGGACAATTCGGCACCCTGGGGCTTTCGATGGCGCAAAAGCGCCAAATCCTCGGCCCAAGAACCTGGTTTCTGGACCTCGCAGGGCAAGCGCCTACATAGCTATACGTAAAAGCCGAAGCAAAGTTGCGCCCCCGCTTGCCTTCATTGGATCAATGTGGTACAATGCAGTAACAGCTCATTTCAGGAGGTAGGCCAATGTCTGAAAGCGATCCCAAGGCAATGCTCAACGCTCTTTTACAACCCTGGCACGAGGCTGTGGGCGATCCGGCGAAAGCTCAACAGGAGGTGCTGCATCGCCTCCTGAAGGGCTACGCTCAAACCGACTACGGAGCGCAGCACGGCGCAGCCCAGATCGAGACCATTGAGGACTACCGTCGCGCGTTCCCGGTGGCCAACTACGAGGACTACCAGCCGCTCATCCAGCGGGTGATGGCGGGCGAGGTGGGCTTGCTCCTCAACGAACAGCCAATTGGCTGGGCCATCACGCGGGGCACGACCAAGGGCGAGTCCAAGTTCATCCCCATGACGCCCACCGACTTGCAGATGCGCGTCAGCGCGGGGCGGGCGATGATGAACTACGTGGTCAGCAGCGGCCGATACGATCTATTTCAGGGCGTCAACCTGAATCTGAACTTCCCCTCCGTGGTGGGGACGGTGCAGGTGGGAGAGCGAGAGCTAGAATACGGCTATAGCTCTGGCATCTACGCCAAATACGTATCGGCCCGCACCCCCATTCGCTCGGTGCCATCGCAAGATGAGATTGACGCCCTGGGCGGGGGCAAGACCACCCGCGATTGGGAGGCGCGCTTCGAGCTGGCCTATGAAAAGTGCAAGGGCGAGAACGTCATTCTAGTGGGTGGCGTGGCCCCGACCGCTCGCGATTTCGGCCGCTATCTGCACCGCAAGCACGGGGTCTATCCCAAGGATCTCTGGCAGACCCAGATCATGACCCTGGGCAGTGTGCCGGGCATCAACACCCGCTACCAGCCGGCGCTCCACGCCCTCTATGGCCCCGTCGTCATCCGTGAGATCTACGGCGCTACCGAGGGCATGTTCGGCCAGCAGCGGGACGACCGCCGCGCCTGGGTGCCCAACTACGACCTTTTTTTCTTCGAGGTGAAGACCAGGTCCGGGGTCAAGATGCTGCACGAGATGCGGGCTCCAACAAGATGGAGCCTGGGCGAGATGGGGAGTCTGGTCGTCTCCACGCCCATCCTGCCCCGCTACGAGATCGGCGACCTGATTCGTGCCTTCCAACCGCCCTATTTCCGCTGCATCGGCCGCGACCAGTGGTGGACGCCTTTGCGGTATGTCTGGGACGAGTTCAGTACGATGAATCTGGGACGACTGTAGCTTGACAATGTTAACTTCGCCTGCGTCAGACCTCCGAGGTCTATGAAACGACTTTAGGATGGCGAAATCGTAGCTTTTGCAAGCATTGTGACGGGTGCAATCACCCATCGGAGACCTCGGAGGTCTAAACTTAACATTGTCGAAGTAGTTAGAGATTGGATATTGATGGAAGAGTATCGCGATTTTATTGAGGTTTTCGTTGAATTGTGGCACAAGGGGCTGGAAGATCCGGCCCGAACCCAGGCTCAGACGTTGGAGTGGCTGGTGGAGGGGTATGCCCGGACGGTCTACGGTCAGGAGTGTGGTGCGGCCGGGTTGCTGGCCCTGGTTGATGACCCGCCCTGCTTTTTTGAGGCTTATCGGCGTGCCTTTCCCGCCGTCACCTACGACGAGATCAAGCCCTGGATTGACCGGGTCATAGCCGGTGAAGTAGAGGCGTTGCTGCCAGAGCCGCCCGTGGCCTGGGCCATGACCAGGGGCACCACACGGGGCACCCCCAAGCGCATCCCCATCACCGATGCCGACCTGGGCATCCGTGTGGCTGCCGCCCGCGGTCTCCTCAATTATCTCCTGCGGACCGACCAGCTCGATGCCATCGGCGGCTACAGTCTCAACCTCAATTATCCTTCCGTGGTGGGGACGATGGAGGTGGCCGGGCAGGAGACCCCCTACGGCTTCAGCTCCGGCATCTACGTCCGGCACGCGGCAGAGGCCACCCCCGTCGAGATCCTGCCGCCCCAGGAGGAGATTGATGCCCTGGGCGGCGGTACCACACCCGGCGCCTGGGAGCGTCGCTTCGAGATGATCTACCAGCGGACCAAAGACGCGCCCATCACGATGTGTGCCGGGGTCTGCCCCTCTATCATCGCCTTTGGGCATTTCCTCCACCGTCGCCACAAGGTGCTGCCCGAAGAATTGTGGCCCATGCGAGTCATCGCCGCAGCCAGCGTCCCCGGCATCTCCACCAAGTACAAGCCGGCCTTGCAAGCCCTCTACGGCCCGGTTGACGTGGTCGAGATGTACATCGCCACTGAGGGCACCTTTGCCCAACAGCGAGACGATCGCCGCCTGCTGGTTCCCAATCTTGACCTGTACGTGTTCGAGGTGGAAGTGGGGAGGGGACAGGTCAAGATGCTCCACGAGATGCGGGCTCCAGCAAGATGGAGCTTGGGCGAGTACGGCAGCCTGATCGTCTCCACGCCGGTGTTGCCCCGCTACCGCGTCGGCGATTTGATTCGCGCCTTCGACCCACCCTACTTTCGCTGCATCGGTCGCCAGGGCCGTTTGACCAGGTTGCGCTATTGGCTGGACGGCATCCTCAACCTGGACTTTGGGCGCGCCTGATCACCGGAACCTCGGCAGCAGGTTACGAGCCATCTGCTTGAAGATGTAGACCAGCATCCCCCACCAGTTCTGCCGCCTCCACTTGTTGCGCGAGAGAAGGTTCCGCACCAGCCTGATCGGATTGAGGTAAACCGTAGTCCAGGCCCAACGGGTGTAATCCCAGATCTGCTGGGGATTCATGTGTTCGGAGGGTATGAGGATGTGGGCCATGTCGTGGTGCGCATAGTTGGCGGGGAGTTCGATCCAGCCCTTGGCTATCGCTTTGTCATAGTCGGGGGCACCGGGGAAGAGCGTGTACACCAGGAAGACGGGGAAATCCACGTCGAGCCGGTTGACCAGACGCACCTTCTCCTCGAAGGTCCGCGGGGTATCGTCGGGTAGGCCGACGATCAGCATGGCCTGGCAGACGATGTCATTCTGGCGCAGCAACCGCACCGACTCTTCGGCTATCTCGGTGCTCAGTTGCTTGTTCAGCTCCTCCCGCTGCTCGTCGTTGGATGCCTCGATGCCGATCTGCACCATGCGGTTGCCGGCCCGCCGCATCAGAGGCAGCAGGTCTTTGTACTTGACCACCAGGTCGGCCCGCCCCTGGTAGTACCAGTTCACGTCAACCCCTCGCTGCAGAATCCCTTCGCAAATGGCCGCCATGTGATCGCCATTCACGTTGAAACAGTCGTCGCCGAACCAGATGTTCTTGCGCCCGTAGCGGTTGACCAGGATGTCCATCTGCTCCACGACCTGCTGCGGGTCGTGAGGGCGCCAACCGCCACCCCAAAAAGGCCACTCGGAGCAAAACGTGCACTGGAAAGGACAGCCCCGGCTGGCGATGACCGTGGCAAAGGGACCGCCCAGGGAGGCAAAGTGGTAGCGCTCCATCGGCATCAGGTGAAAGGCAGGCATGGGCAGCGTGCGCGGGTCCAGAGGGGGTAGAGCAGGGTTCTCCACCGTCTGTCCATCACGGTGAAAGCTGATGCCCGGCACGCCCGCGAGGCCATCGCCGGTCTCCAAAGCCCTCGCCAAGTCTACGATGATCTGATCCCCCTCGCCCCGCGCCACCACATCTACCTCGGGCATCGTCTCCAGCGTCTCCTCGGCGGTGAAGGTCACGTGGGGGCCGCCCAGGGCGATGATGGACTCAGGGGCTGCCTGGCGAGCCACGCGGACGGCGTGGGCCACATCGGGCACCCAGGGCGTATAGACTGTGATGCCAATCAGATCCGGCTTTCTTTGGGCGATGGCTGCCTCCAGCCCGTCCCAACCGATCTGCAGCGCGCTGGCATCCAGGATCTCGACTGGAATGTTGGCTTGTTCCAGGCAGCCGGCCAGTTGGGCCAAGCCCAGCGGGGGTGCTACGACATCCCCCATCATCAACCAGGGGGTCTTGGGCGGTTCAAGCAAGAGAACACGCATAGGGCAATACCTTTCGGCCGATGGCGATAATGATAAGCCTTGCGAAGGCTTCAAGCCTTCGCAAGGCTTGTTTGAGGTGCATTTGGGTCACTCACGCTGGACAAAGCGGCTCAGGATAATGCTCACGCCGATGGCGATCAGGACCAGTGCCCCGACCACGTCCCATCTCGTCAGTTCCCCCAGCCCGATGCCCAGCAGGATGAACCCGATAATGATGCTGCCTGTGACGGGCCGTCGGTAGGCCGGCACGAACAGGCGAATGAGCACGAGCAGGAGCGCGAGAATCCCGGCGCCAAGAAAACCAAGAGACCACCCCTTTCCGCTGAGTCCCAGGTTGTCCAGCATGCCCATGTTATCTGCGATCAGCACCAGCCCAGCCCAGATGAGGATAAGGGCCCACCAGACAGCGTTGAGCGGATCGCGGCGCCACTTCTCGTCCCAACTCTCGTCTCTGCCTTTCTCGTCCTTCTCTTCCTTGTCGCTGCGTGGTTGTTCAGACATGACTTCCTCCTTGTTTTCAAAGACTTACGGCATTGTATCATACATTTCAAAAGAGCACAAACCGGGCGCACCTCCTTTCTCAGCCTGCTTGGCTGTCCCCGAAGAAGAACGCTGGCGGGCACAAGAGAGTGTGCTCAACATCTGGACTACGTATTGCGGTCCGATCTGACCTTCATACGGTCCACTCATCGTGGACAATGCCGACCAGATGCCAGGCACCCTCTTTCTCTTCAAGCACCAAATGCAGACTCCGCCAGTCAAGTCCTGCGAATGTCGGATCGAACCCTTCGAAGTGATACTCAACCGCGACGGCGTTGGGATAGACTTGGGCTATGTTGTTGATGGTATTCCCTCGGCCGATGACCTCGTTGTAGCCAACCGCGTGCGGGCGGGCGAAATCGGCATCGTAGATGAACCTGGCGAAGTATGCTTCAAAGGCGAGGTCTATCGGCTCACCTGAACCGTCGAACCGTCCCCAATGGTAGACTGTTTGATCTGCAAAGAAGTTCGCGATGTGGGCTGAACTGAAAACGAGATCCGCACCCTCAGGCGATCCAGTCGCCACTCTCACATAGGCATAGGGAGAGAACCGAACGCCCTTGTCTGGATGAACGAGCCTGGATAAGTTCCCCAGGTTTCTGTTCTTCAGAGCCATGATTATCCCCGCTGCCTGAGCGGCAATGGCCTCATCCACCCAGCCGACCTGATAAGCCAGGTAGTTGCTGTTGAGCCAGCCGGTTATATCTTTGTACTTGATGGGCACCCAGAGTGCGCCGTCAACCTGTTCACCCGCTCCGGTAATCTGAACCCCCATGCCATGAGGTGGAATGGTGCCAAGGATGGGATGGGCCACGCCAGCATTAGCACGCACATTCAGGACATCATCACTGGCCACGTTGACAACCGTGTATATTTGGCGAACCAGGTAGTTGCTGTTGACCCAGCCGGTTATATCTTTGTACTTGATGGGCGCCCATAGTGCGCCGCCAACTTGCTCACCTGCTCCGGTAACCTGAACTCCCGTGCCATTGGGTGGAATGACACCAACGATGGGATGGGACACACCTGCGTTAGCTCGCACATTCAAGACATCGTCACTGGCTACGTTGATTACCATGTATGTTCCGTAATAGGGTGAAACTGACACTGATGTCACGGTAGGCTGGACTGGAACTGGGGTCGGCGTAGGCGGAATCGGGGTCGGCGTAGGTGGAATCGGGGTAGCCGTTGGTGGAATCGGGGTAGCCGTTGGCACAAGGGTGTCTGTTGGTTTTGGCGTGGGCGGTTCTTCCGTTGGCTGCGCGGTCTGTGTGGCTGCAACGGCGGCTTGCACAGTTGCCTCCACGTCAGGTGTTGGGGTACCACCACAGGCGGCTAACAGCAAACTCGCCAGAGTCAGGAGAATCAGCAATTGTCTCATTTTCCCGGACTTCCTTTTCAATCAAGAGCGAGCAGCGCCTCTTTCATTCTGCTGAGCGCTTCGGTTAGCATCGAGCGCGGACAGGCAAAGTTCAACCGAACGAACCCCTCGCCGCCCCGGCCGAAGATCGCGCCATCAGTCACCGCGACCCTGGCCTGTTTGAGAAAGAACTCGTGGGGATTGCCGGGGATGCCTGCCTCGTGGCAACTCAGCCAGGCCAGATAGGTGCCCTGTGGTTTGCTCATAGTGATGCCGGGCAGATGCGCTTCCACGTATTGGAGAAGAAAGTCAAGATTGGCCTCCAGATAAATCAACAGCTTGTCCAGCCACGCTTGACCATCACGATAGGCCGCCAGGGCAGCCGTGTACCCCATGACGTTTACTCCGTGGACCAAACCAGTGTGGGTTGATTCTAGCTTCTTTCGCAGCTCGGGGTTCTGGACAATGGCTACCGAACACTTGAGGCCGGGCAGATTGAAGGTCTTGCTCGGCGCCATCAGTGTGATGGTCTGGTCGGCGATCTCGGGAGCCAAAGTGGCAATCGGCAAGTGGCGACTACCTGGAAACACCAGATCGCAGTGGATCTCGTCTGAGCAGATGACGACGTTGCGCCGAAGGCAGATTTCGGCCATCTGTTCCAGCTCCTCGCGCCGAAACACGCGCCCTATGGGGTTGTGCGGGTTGCACAGGATGAAGATGCGGGTCCGGTCAGTGATCGCCTTTTCGAAGAGGTCAAAATCAATCTCATAGCGCCCGTCTGGCTGGCGCGTCGATTCCATCTCATCACCGGTTAGCCCCGCGCCAGCCGGGGTGCGGAGTATGGGCCAATACACCGGCGTCTGTATCAGCACGCCGTCGCCGGGGGAGGTCACGGCATGGCAGGCCAAGTTGAAGCCGGTTACAACTCCCGGCAAGAAGAGCAACGCCTCGGGCGACACTTGCCAACCATAAAGGCGCTGGAGCCGCTCCACGATAACTTGGCGAAGTTCTGGCGGATGCCAGCCGTAGCCAAACACCCCGTGCTCAACACGCTCATGCAGGGCCCGTATGACGGGATCAGGCGACCTGAAATCCATGTCCGCCAGCCACATGGGCAACACATCTTCGTCGTAGTAAAGCCACTTGGCGCTTTCAGAGTGGCGTCTGTCAATACGCTGATCGAAATCGTAATTCACAGTGTGGTCTCCCACTCTCTATTCGGCCGCGCCCGATCGCTCCAACGTGATGACCAGGTAGCTCTCGGCGTAGGTCAGTCCTTTCTCCTTGCCCGTTTCCGCGCCCCATTCTTCGATCATCTCAGTTGGGTCCCAGTCTCCCATCTGGCTGGCGTGCTGCTTGAGCGCGGCGATCTTCTGCTCGATAGTCTCCGTCACATCCACCCACACGTTTGGTTTGTCATGGCCGAAAACGAACACCTGGCGCACTTGGTGTGGGGCGCCGACCTCGGGCCATAACAGCGGCATGGCGCTCGCCGGGGCTACCGCGTCCAGCGCCGCTTGCGCAGCCGCGCGATGATCGGGATGGTTGATGTATTCGTCGCCAATCAACAACCTGGTCGGATCCCACGTTATGACAGTCTCAGGCTTGTGCTGACGGACCACGCGCACCAGGTCACGCCTCAGATCGAGCGTGGGCTGCAACTGTCCATCGTCGTAGCCCAGGAACACCACCTCGCTCACGCCCAACGTGGCGCAGGCAGCGCGTTGCTCGGCGCGGCGAATCTCGGCCAGTCTCTCCCTCGTTATGCCCGGTTCGTGTGAACCGGCGTTCCCATCGGTGCAAACCACGTAGGTCACACGGGAACCGGCCTTGGTCCACGCTGCCACCGTGCCGGCTACGGTGAACTCGGCGTCGTCGGGGTGGGCCATAATCACCATTGCTGATTCAGGCACGACGCTTTCTTCCATGTTTTTCATCTCAAGCCATTGCGCCGAGCACCAGTACGGCGTTCTGTCCCCCCAGGCCAAAGCTATTGGACGCGGCCACCTTGACCTCGGCCCGGCGCGCCTCGTTGGGCACGTAGTCCAGGTCGCACTCAGGATCGGGCGTCTCGTAGTTGATGGTGGGGTGAATGATCCCCTCCTGGATGCTCAGAACACAGGCCATGGCTTCCACCGCGCCAGTCGCGCCCATCAAGTGCCCGATCATGGATTTGGTCGAGTTGATGGGGATGTCATAGGCATGCTTTCCATAAGCCGCCTTGATGGCCTTGGTCTCAGCCAAGTCCCCCAGAGGAGTACTGGCCCCATGGGCGTTGATGTAACCGACAGCTTCCGGTCCCACGCCGGCGTCGGCCAGGGCGCGGCGTATCGCCAGGGCAGCGCCGCTCCCTTCCGGGTCAGGCGCTATCATGTGGAAGGCATCGTTCGAAGTGCCAAAGCCCAACACTTCGGCATGGATGCGAGCGCCCCGGGCTTGGGCGTGGGCCAGGCTCTCCAGGATGAACATGGCGCCGCCCTGAGCCCCGACAAACCCCTCGCGGTTAGCTTCGAAAGGACGCATCGCCCGCTCCGGATCATCGTTGAAGCTGGTGGGTAGAGCGCGCATGGCGGTAAAACCGGCCAACATCGTCTGGGATATCATGCTCTCCGTCCCACCAGTGATCATCACCTCGGCCTCACCCCGCCGAATCACTTCAGTCGCTTCGCCAATCGCCTGCGTGGCCGCAGCACAGGCCGTGCAGACCGTACCGTTATGCCCGCGCACCTGATACTTCTCGGCGACGAAGTACGCGGCCATGTTGGGCCAAAGCCGCACGACTTGAAAGGGGGACAGTCGCCCTGAGCCTTTCTCCATCAGTCGCTCGAATATTCGTTCCGTCTCCTCCACACTGCTCCCGCCCGCTGTCCCGATAAACACGCCAATCCGGTCCCGATCTTCTTGCTCCAGGTCGAGACCGGCGTCTTCCAGCGCCTGGCCGGTGGCAATGACCGCGATCTGACTGGCAACAGCCATGTGGCGGGTCTTTTTACGGGGGATGAATGGCTGCGGGTCGAATCCCTTCAACTCCCCGGCGATTTGACAAGCAAAGGGAGTGGGGTCGAACACTGTGATGCGCGCTATCCCAGAGCGGCCCGCCTTGAGCGCGTCCCACGTCTCAGCCACCGTGTGGCCGACTGGGGTGATGGCGCCCATGCCGGAAATAACCACGCGCTGGTGGGGATTACGGCGTGTAGAATCGTTCACTGATTTGTTCATTTGGCTATCTCTGCAAGAACTTGATCGCCCCACCTACGAGCGAACCCTCACCCATGTCCTTCCCACCCGCTGCGGGCGCGAATTCCAGGATGCGGTCGGCCAGGCGGGAGAAGGGCAGCGATTGGAGCCAGACGCGGCCCATACCCTGCAGAGTTGCCAGGAACAGTCCCTCGCCGCCGAAGATCATGGACTTCAGGTTGCCCGCCCGCTCGATGTCGTAGTCTATGGTATTCTCGAACGCGACGATGCACCCGGTATCTACCAGGAT
>CAYMKL010000169.1:0-4823 GCA_964390805.1 uncultured Anaerolineae bacterium
TATTTTGCCACATTTTTCACCGAATGTCTAGTCACATTTACCGGAAACTAAAGTTCTTAGTAGGAGCGTTTTTCTGCGACGAAGCAATCTCCTTGCTGAACAAACGTGGGGATTGCTTCGCAAAAAGCGCTCGCAATGACATCGTGTCGGGAAGTTATCCTTTGACGAAACCCATTGGGAGGAAACCCATGCCGAACTTGCTCGATTTTATGGAGCGGGCCACCACCGGCCCCATTCTTTCGGAAGAAGCCTTCAACATGGAGGTGCTGATCCCGAACGTCCGCAAGGTCGTCAAGGAGTATGGGATTCGGTATGACCGCCAGAACCCCGTTCCCGCCGATGACGAAGCGGCAGATCGCCTCTATCAGGCGGCCCTCGACTTCGTGACGCAAACGGGCGTGTATTGCGATGCGACCAACCGGGTGATTCAAGTGGGCCGCGCAGAGATTCTAGAGGCGGTGGAGAACCTGCCCGAGGGCAGTCACTTTGGTGAGGGCCGTGACCGGCGGATGTACCGCCCGCGCCAGATCGAAGACGAGAACCCGCCGTGGTGCCAGGTGGGATCGGGAATCGTCGCTTCGTCGGAGGAGATCGCTATGGCCCAGGTGGAGGGATACGGCAGCATCCCCCAGGCCAAGTCCGTCTGTGTCCCGGCCCTGAATCAGGTGCAGGGAATGCAGGCCACCGGGGGCTCTCCGCTGGAGATCTACGCCACCATCGCCTCCGTCCAGGCGGCGCGGAAGGCGTTGCAGCGATGCGGGCGGCCTGGCCTGCCCATCATGAACCTCATCGCCTCGGCGACCACGGCCGTGGGCACCATCGCTGGCAGCTTCCCCGGCTTTGGCCTGCGACCCTCCGACGCCTGGCTGATAGACTTCCTGGCCGAGATGAAGGTCAATTTCGAGACGCTGAACCGGCTGGCCTTCATCCTGACCATCGGGGGCAACGTCGGCTCCACGGCCTTGCCCATTCTGGGCGGCTACGCAGGCGGGGCGCCCGGGACAGCCTTGTTGATGATGGCCTACCATCTGCTGGGCATTCTGCTCTTCAAAGGGGCCTACCACATGACCTGTCCCGTCCACTTCCGATACGGATGCACCACCACGCGGGATTGTCTGTGGGTCTTCGCCATGGCCGGACGGGCTGCCAGCCGTCACACCCGCTACCCCGACCTGGCCCTGGGCTACGCGGCGGCCGGCCCCTGCACGCGGATGTACTTCTACGAGGCTGCCGCGTTCAACCTGGCCTGCGTGCCGGCGGGCTATGGCGGCGTCCAGACAGTCATTCCTGCTCAGGGCATCATAGACGACGGCATCACACCGATGGAGGGCCTGTTCAGCGTCGAGATGGCCTACGCCGCAACGGGGATGAAGGCAGAGCAGGCCAACGAGCTAGTCAAGCGTTTGCTGGAGAAATACGAGGAGAGGATCAAAGAGCCTCCCCAGGGCCAGCGTTACCAGGAATGTTACGACCTCAAGACGCGCAAGCCGTCGAAAGAGTACGTCCGCCTGCACGACGAGGTCAAAGAAGAATTGGCGCAGATGGGGATACCGTTCCGCTTTTAGAGGAGATGCAACATGCTCAATTTCCTAGACGTGTACGAACGCGCGCTCAAAGGGCCCATCATGAGCGAGCAGGATTTTGAACTGAAGGTCTTTGTCCCCACGCTGAGAAAGGTGGTCAAGACTCACGGGATCACGTACGACAGGGAAGACCCCATCCCATCGGACGACGACGCGGCCGACAACTTGTACCACGCCGCGGTGGATTTCCTGAGCCAGGTGGGCGTCTACTGCCAGGACACGAACCGCATCATCCAGTTCACCAGGGACGAAATCCTGGAAGCGGTGAAAGAGGCCCCCGGCTGCTGCTATGGTGGCGAGGGCCATGACGCCGGGGTGTTTGGCCTGAGAAAACCTGACGACGGCAAGCTCCCCTGGCACCACGTGGGCTCCGGGATCGTCGCCTCGTCGGAAGAGGTGATGACCAACCTCATCGAGGGTTATGGGACCATCGCCGAAGCGAATTCGGTCGCCACCTCGACACTGGACAGCATCCGCGGCATCCCCGTGGCAGCAGGGACGCCGGCGGAACTGTACGCCGCCATCCGCAGCGTGCGCATTGCTCGAGACGCGCTCCGCCGCGCCGGGCGACCTGGTCTGCCCATCTTCAACCTCATCGCCACCGCAGCGTCAGCGGTGACGACCATCGCCGCGAGCACGCCTCAGTTTGGCATCCGTCCCACCGACGGCTGGCTGGTGGGCACCATTGCTGAGATGAAGATTGATTTTGGGGCCATGAACAAGATAGCCTATCTCCTGAACTGGGGAGGCAACATCGGGGCCGAGACCGCTCCTATTTTGGGAGGCTATTGCGGGGGGGCAGCGGGCACGGCCGTGGTGAGCGCAGCCTACATCCTGGTCGGCCTGCTGGTTCACAAAGGCAGCTACCAACTGCACTTTCCAGTGCACTTTCGCTACGGTTGCTCCTCCACCCGCGATGTTCTCTGGGTCGTGTCGGCCAGTTGCCAGGCCATCAGTCGGAATATTCCCATGCCGGTGATCTGGCTGGCGTATCTGGCCGGCGGTCTCCAGACCAGGATGTACTTTCACGAAGCGGCGGCCTACGTGCTGTGCGCGATCACCTCGGGCGCTCCGTCGGTACAGACCCCCTTTCCCGCCAAGGCCATCGCCACCGACACCATCACGCCGATGGAGGCCAGATTCGGCGTCGAGATGGCGGTGGCGGCGTCCAGGCTCAACCGGGAACAGGCCAACGAGATCGTGATTCGCTTACTGGAGAACTACGAATCTCGTATCGAGTCGCCCCCGCCCGGCAGCCGCTACCCGGAGTGCTACGACGTCGTCACTGGAAAGCCTGGCCAGGACTACCTTCGGCTTTACGGCGAGGCAAAAGAGGAATTGGCGGGAATGGGGATTCCCTTTGAATAACGCCTGAAGAAAATCTCAAGGAGGAAAAGAACAGATGAGCAAGGAACAGGTTTTGGAAAACCTGGCCACAGCCGTCGTTGACGGGGACGAGGATGAAGCCAGAGAGAACGCCAAGCAGGCCATGAGCGCGCAGATGGATCCCCTGGAGGCGGTGGAACAGGGGCTGTCAAAAGGCATGGACATCGTTGGCGAGGCGTTTGAGCGAGGAGACGCCTTTCTCCCGGAGCTGTTGATGGCCGCCGCTGCTTTCAAGGCCGCCATGGAGATCCTGGAACCTGAGATCGAGGCCCAGAAGAAGCAGGTGACCAGCCAGGGGACGATTCTACTCAGCACGGTCAAAGGCGACGTTCACAGCATCGGCAAGAACATCGTGACGACCGTCTTAGGGATCAACGGGTTCAAAGCGGTGGACATCGGTGTGGACAATTCCAGCCTGGACATCATCCAGGAAGCTGAAAAGATAAAGGCCGATATCATCGCCCTTTCCTCGCTGATGACAACGACGATGCCGTCGCAAAGGGAGGTCATGGAAGTTCTGCGAGAGATGAACCTGCGGGACAAGTATCTGGTGATGGTCGGCGGAGGCCCGGTCACCCAGGAGTGGGCCAACGAGATTGGGGCCGATGGCTATGGCAAATCGGCAATTGAGGCCGTGGAGACGGCCAAGCGCCTGATGAGCCAGAAAGTGTAGCCACGGCTTCACCACCCGACACGGGAGAAGAAACCAGGTTTTCCGTCATCTGAACCAACCAAATCGTTGCTCTTTGAGTATTCTGAGCGCCATGACTGCTTTAGCAAGGAAAAACCTGGTTTCTGGTTTTCGATAGAGGAGAATCATCATGGAATTCGTGTATCGCAGATCTTACCGTGGCCCGGTCAAGCTGGTGATCCTCGACTGGGCCGGAACAACCCTGGATTATGGCTGCTACGCGCCCGCCGTGGTGTTCATTGAGGTCTACAAGCGCCGCGGGGTGGAGATCAGCATGGAACAGGCGCGACGCCCGATGGGCCTGCACAAGCGCGACCACATCAGGGCCATCAGCCAGATGGAGGAAGTGGCTGAGGCGTGGAAAGAAGTACACGGCCGGCCGGTCACTGAGCAGGATGTGGACGACATGTTCGCCGACTTTCAGCCGCTGCAGTTGCAGTGCCTGGCCGATTACGCCGATTTGATTCCCGGCACGCTGGAAACTGTCGCCGCCCTGCGAGAGCGCGGCATCCTCATCGGCTCTAGCACGGGCTATTTCACTGAGGCCATGGAGATGCTCAAAGAAGAAGCCGCCAGACGGGGCTACGTACCGGACAGCAGCGTGTGCGCCACCCAAGTTCCCGCCGGACGCCCGCACCCGTGGATGGTGCTGCAGAACATGTTCAACACCGGCGTCTATCCGCCCGAGGCGGTGGTCAAAGTGGACGACACCAAGCCTGGCATCGGTGAAGGGCTCAACGCGGGTACGTGGACCGTGGGCCTGGCCAAAACGGGAAACGAAGTGGGGCTGAATCTGGAAGAGATCAACGCCCTGACCCCGGAGGTGTTGGCGAGGAAATTGGCCAGGGCGCGTGAGGGTCTGGCCAAAAGCGGCGCCCACTACGTGGTGGATGGCATTACAGACATCCTACCGGTTATTGACAACATCAACGAGCGGCTAGCGCGCGGTGAGCGCCCGTAAATTGTCATGCCGGCCAACTCGCTCTCGCTGGACGGTCACGTCCAGCAGCCACGCGGCACGGCGGACGTGACAGTCCAGCCCGAGCAGAAGGTCGCAAGCCCGGCTCCTGCTGGACGGCCATGTCCAGCAACCACGCGGCACGGTGAACGTGGCCGTCCACCTTGAGCAGGAGGTTATAAGCCCGGCTCCTGCTGGACGGCCA
>CAYMKL010000169.1:4923-13636 GCA_964390805.1 uncultured Anaerolineae bacterium
GGCCGTCCACCTTGAGCAGGAGGTTATAAGCCCGGCTCCTGCTGGACGGCCACGTCCAGCGGCCAAGAAGGGAGTTACCACATGACAGACTGGCGACCAGACTTCACCCCAGAACACCTGTATTTCGTCACCACAAAAGCCGTACAGTATGCCCACCTGTTCCAGCGCGACGTGATGAAGCGGCTGATGGTGGATACCCTGGACTGCTTTCGGAGCCAGAAACGATTCGAACTGTACACCTTTGTCGTCATGCCCAACCACATCCATATCATCATTCAGTGCACACCAGATGATCCAGTATCCAATGTAATGCGTGACTTCAAGACACGCGCATCTGACCGCGTTATCCGCCACTACCAGGCCGAAGGCAACCAGAAGGCACTGGACTTCTTGGCCGCAGCAGTCACTCGCCCGGAGAAGCAGAACTCCAAAGTCTGGGAAGACGGTTACAACGCCAAGGATGTATTCACACCAGACTTCTTGCGCCAGAAGATGACGTACAGTCACAACAATCCGTGCCAGCCTCATTGGAACCTCGTGGAGTTGCCAGAAGACTACCCGTGGTCAAGTGCGCGCTTCTACATCCTGGGAGAGCCGGCCATCATCCCGCTGGACAACGCGAGTGAACTGTTGATATGAGTGCACGGCGGACGTGGATGTCCACCTTGAGCGGGAGAGTACGACCCCCGCTCCCGCTGGACAGCCACGTCCAGCGACCACATCCAGCAGCCGCGTGGCATGGAGGACGTGGCCGTCCACCTTGAGCGGGAGAATACAGTCCCCGCTCCCGCTGGACGGCCACGTCCAGCGGGCACATCCAGCAGCCACGTGGCACGGAGGACGTGACCGTCCACCTTGAGCAGGAGAACACGACCCCCGCTCGCACTGGACGGCCACGTCCAGCGGCCACATCCAGCAGCCGCGTGGCACGGAGGACGTGACCGTCCACCTTGAGCGGAAGAGTACAACCCCCGCTCCCGCTGGACGTGGCCGTCCAGCGGCGGCGAGACAAAGTGAACGTGACCGCCCACCTTGAGCAGGAGATTGCAGCCTTGCTCTCGCCAGATGGCCACGTCCAGCAGCCGCGAGGCATGGCGGACGTGACCGTCCGCCTTGAGCGGAAGGCTACACCCTCCGCTCCCACTGGACGGCCACGCCCAGCAGCCAGAGAGAAGACCATGCCAAGTTTCCTTGATTTCATGGAGCGCGCCACCAGCGGCCCGATCCTTTCGGAAGATGACTTTCACCTGAAGGTCCTCATCCCCAACATCCGCAAGGTGGTGAAGGAATTCGAGATCCAGTACGATCCAGAGAACCCCGTCCCGGCGGATGACGAGTTCGCAGACCGTCTCTTCGAGGCCGCCATTGAGTTTGTGACCCGCACCGGCGTCTACTGCGATGCCACCAACCGGCTGATCCAGGTGGAACGGGCCGAGATCCTGGAGGCAGTGGAGAATCTTCCCGAAGGAAGCGCCTTTGGCGAGGGCCGAGAGCGGCGACTGTTCAAGCCGCGCAGACCTGAGGACGAGAACCCGCCGTGGTGTCACGTGGGGACGGGCATTGTCGCCTCGTCGGAGGAGATCGCCCTGGCCCAGGTGGAGGGGTATGGCAGCATCCCTCAGGCCGATTCCATCAGCATCCCTGCCTTTGGGCGAATTCGAGGGATGCCCGTCAGCGGGGGATCGCCCCTGGAAATCTACGCCACCATCGCCTCCGTACAGGCAGGGCGCAAGGCTCTGCGGAAGGCAGGACGCCCTGGTCTTCCCATCCTCAACCTAATCTCCTCTGCCACCACCGCGATGGCGACCATCGCCGGCACTCACCCCGCCTTTGGTCTGCGTCCCTCCGATGGCTGGCTCATTGACTTCATCGCTGAG
This sequence comes from uncultured Anaerolineae bacterium, assembly GCA_964390805.1. Taxonomy (GTDB): domain Bacteria; phylum Chloroflexota; class Anaerolineae; order VGOG01; family VGOG01; genus CAYMKL01. Next base: position 6,801 of record CAYMKL010000169.1, read on the forward strand.
ATGAAGGTGAACTACGAAACGCTCAATCGCCTGGCCTTCACTACGGGGAGCAACATCGGCTCGACGGCTCTGCCTGTCCTGGGAGGCTACGCAGGAGGAGCGCCGGGGACTGCCCTGGTGATGACGGCCTACTATCTGCTGGGCATATCGCTTTTCCAGGGGACCTATCACCTGACCGGCCCCATCCACTTCAGGCATGGTTGTTCCACCACGCGGGACATTCTGTGGGTCTTTTCTGTGGTCGGACGGGCCACCAGTCGAAACATCCGTTATCCCGCCATCGGCCTGGGCTACGCCGCGGCCGGCCCTTGTACCCGCATGTACTTCTATGAAGCGGCAGCGGTGAACCTGTGTTGTGTGGCTTCGGGCTATGCTGGCGTGCAGACCGTTCACCCCGCCAGGGCCGTCGTTGAGGATGGGGTCACGCCTCTGGAGGCCCTTTTCAACGTGGAAACGGCCTACGCAGTCACGGGAATGAAAACAGGGCGGGCCAATGAACTGGTCAATCAACTGTTGGCAAAGTACGAGCACGAGATTGACAAAGCCCCACCGGGGAAACGCTATCAGGAATGTTATGACACAGCAACAGGCAAACCTTCAGAAGAGTATGTCCGACTATACGATGAGGTCAAAGAGGAACTGGTAAGGATGGGGATTCTCTAATGCTGAATTTCCTGGATGTCTACGAACGGGCGTTGAATGGCCCGCTCATGAGCGAACAAGATTTCGACATGAAGGTCTTTATACCCACGTTGCGGCGGGTGGTCAAAGAGCATGGGATTCATTACGACGGCTTCGCTGCCGAAAACCTGGTCCCCTCTGACGATGCTCTGGCGGACGAGCTGTTCCACGTCGCTGTGGATTTTTTGAGCCAGGTGGGCGTCTATTGCCAAGACACCAACCGGGTGATCCAGTTCAGCAGAACAGAGATCCTTGATGCAGTCAGGGAAGCGCCAGGCTGCTGCTTCGCCGGTGAGGGCAAGGACGCCGGGGTGTTGAGCATGAGAAAGCCCGATGACGGCCACATCCCCTGGCTGCACGTCGGATCGGGGATCGTGTGCACTACCGAAGAGATGATGACCAACCTGATCGAGGCCTATGGCTCCATCGCCGAGGCGAACTCCATCAGCATCTCCGCCCTGGACAGCATCCGGGGCATCCCGGTCATGGCGGGGTCTCCTGCTGAGCTTTACGCGGCCATTCAGGGGATCAAGATCGGCCGGGAGGCGCTGCGGCGGGCGGGACGGCCGGGACTGCCGATCATGAACCTCATCTCTACGGCGGCGACAGCAGTGACGACCATTGCCGCCAGCGCGCCCCAGTTCGGACTGCGGCCCACAGATGGCTGGCTGGTCGGCGCGATTTCGGAGATGAAGATTGATTTTGGGGCCATGAACAAGGTGGCCTGCCTGCTCAACTGGGGGGCCAACATCGGCGCCGAATCGAGCCCCATTCTGGGAGGCTACTGCGGCGGCCCGGCAGGGACAGCCGTGGTGAGCACGGCCTACGTGCTGATGGGGCTTCTCGTCCACCAGGGGAACTACCAGCTCACCTTTCCGGTTCACTTCAGACATGGCTGCTCCACCACCCGCAACGTTCTCTGGGTTGTGTCAACGAGCTGTCAGGCGGCCAGCCGGAACATCCCTATGCCGGTGATCTGGTTGGGGTACATGGCCGCCGGCCCTAATACCAAGATGTTCTTCTACGAGTCGGCGGCTTACCTGCTCTGTGCGGTCGCCTCCGGTGCTCCTGCGGTGCAGACGCCCCATCCGGTCAAAGCAGTGAAGGTGGACGGCATCACCCCTATGGAGGCCAACTTTGGCGTTGAGATGGGCGTTGCGGCCTCCAGGCTCACTCGACAGCAAGCTAACGAGCTAGCACACCGACTGTTGGAAAAGTACGAATCCCAGATCGAGACAGCCCCAGCCGGAAGCGCGTATCAAGAGTGTTACGACGTCACCTCCGGGAAACCCGGTCAGGAGTATGTCCGTCTCTACGACGAGGTGAAAGAGGAACTGATTGGAATGGGGATCCCCCTATGAAGGCAATATGCATTTCGCCAATCCTTTTACCCGGCCAGGCCGCTGGTTCAAAGGCAGCCTGCATATCCACAGCACCGCCTCCGACGGCCAGTTGACACCAGATGAGGTCGCGGCCTGGTATCGAAGTCGAGGTTACCACTTCCTGGCTCTGACCGACCACGGCGTTCTGTCAAAACCCCGGTCGGTAGCCGACGATTTCATCATTCTCAGCGGTATCGAGTTAGAAGGCCTGGACCCGTTGGCAGGATTATACCATCTGGTCGGCCTAGGGCTGAAGAGACCGCCTGACCTAAACGGGCAGGGGGGGCTCTCCATGCAGGAGACAGTCAACCGCCTGCGAGTCGCGGGCGGCCTGGTATGTCTGGCTCATCCCTACTGGTCGGGCCAGATGTCGAAGGATATGCTCGCACTGGAGGGGTGCTTCGGCCTGGAGGTGTGGAACGGCAGTTGCGAGGTAGTAGACGGCAAGGGGCTATCAACTGTGCACTGGGACGACTTGCTGGCGGCCGGCTGCCGCCTGTGGGGGCTGGCTGTGGACGATGCCCACTGGCAGCCCGACGGCCCTGATGACGCTGGCCTGGGCTGGGTCTGGGTCAAGGCGACCGTACTGACCCAAGAGGCGATCCTCCATGCGCTGGAACAGGGGTATTTCTACGCCAGCAGCGGCCCCCAGATCCACGACCTACAACTGGAAGGCGGCCAGGCACGGGTGCGCTGCTCCCCAGCGGTGGCGGTTGATTTCATCGGCGACGGCCCACTCAGTCACCGGGTGGCAGCGCCGCCCGGCAAAACGCTGACCGAGGCAAGCCACCGGCTGAACCCCTTCCAGCGGTACGTGCGGGTGGCGTGCCAGGGCAACCAAGGCTGCTGGGCCTGGAGCAATCCTATCTTTCTGGACACAGAGGAGTGAGAGTATGAATCTTAAGCCTCAACAACTCCTGCCGGTTGATGTGATCTTCAATCCCCACTGGTGGCACACGCACTTCGGGCTGGACTTCCGTGAGCCGTTCCACTTCGAGCCCCAGGTCCGGGTGGAGAGCGAACAGCGTATGCGGCAGGCACTCCACGATCGTTTCGGCGACCTGGATCTGGGAGAAGCGAATGCCCAGCCTCGTCCCGTGGTCGGCCCAGTGCACCTGTCCATCGGCTTTGCTGTCCAGGCCATGCTGGGCTGTGCTGTCCGCTTCTCAACTGATGCCGCCCCCTGGATCCTGTGCGCCGAGCTGGACGATGAGCAGGTCTGGGCCCTGGAAGTACCAGACATCGAAACTACCAGTCCGATGCGTGAGATCATAGCCATGATGGACGCACTGGAGGCGGAGTTTGGTTATCTGGAAGGGGATGCCTGCTGGGATGGCGTGCAAAACATCGCCCTGGATTTGCGCGGCCAGCAGCTCTTCCTGGACTATTACGACCATCCCGAGCTGGTCCATCACCTGTTCGACGTCATCGCCCGCACCACCTATCGCGTAGCCGACTACTTCCGCCGCCGCACCGGTACCAATTCGATTTCCAATAACCGCATCGTAGCCAGCGTTGACCCCCGGCTCAACCTACACTGCAACTGCTCAGTGCAGATGATTTCCAGGGCCACCTACGAGGAGTACCTCTTGCCCTACGAGTGTTGGCTGGCCGAGCGGTTGCAGCCCTATGGCATCCACCACTGCGGCGACAACCTGGAGCACGTGGTTGAAGCCTACGCCCGCGTGCCTGCGTTGGCGTTCGTGGACGTCGGCTGGGGCTCCGACGTGGCTGCTTGCCGGGCGGCGCTGCCCGATGCCTTCTTCAGCCTGCGACTGAACCCAGCCCGGCTGTTGACTCAGACGCCGGGGGAGGTGCGGGTGGATGTCCAGCGGCTGTTAGCCCAGGCTGGCCCAGTGGATAAACTAGCCCTATGCTGTATCAGCATAGACGCCGACACCCCCGACGAGAACGTGCGCGCCATTTTCGAGGCAGCCCAGCGTTATCGTTGACCATCCTCGCCGGCTTGTCATTTCGCCCTGATTGTGCTAAACTACGACACCAATGACATTATTGAACATCGGCAGCCTTCCTTTCGACGCCGACTTGGTGGCCTTCGACAAGGATGGCACGCTGATAGATTTCGAGTTTATGTGGGGCCGACTGGCGGTGGCCTGGGTGGAACTACTGGTGGCAGACACGGGCCACGAGTCGCTGCGGCGGGAGCTTTACCGCTCGCTGGGATACGCCCCTCAGCGGCAGCGTACGAAACCGCAGAGCCCGCTGGCCATCGCCTCCACACCCCAACTGCAAACCATCATCGCCGCCGCCCTCTATCGCCACGGCATCCCCTGGCCCAAAGCCCAAGACCGCGCTCACTTGGCCTTTCGTCAGACCGCCGCTGACCTGCCCCTGGCCAACCTGATCCGCCCCACGGGCGATGTAGCAGGGCTTCTGGAACGACTGCAAGGAGCCGGCGTTCGCGTGGCCGTCATCACCGCCGATCATCGGGCGGATACGGAGGAAACACTGCGCATCATGGAGATCGCCCACCTGGTGGATCACCTGGTCTGCGGCGACGACGGGTTGCCGTCGAAGCCTGCGCCTGACATGATGTTGGCTGCTTATGAGCGACTGGGAGTGGAACCCGCCCGCGTGGCTGTGGTGGGTGACACATTAGGTGACTTGCTGATGGCCCAGCGGGCCGGCGCAGGGCTCAAGGCGGCTGTGCTCAGCGGCGCGGGCGAGCCGGCGCTGCTCGAAGCTCACGCCGACGTCGTCCTGCGCTCTATTGACCAGATAGCCGTTTCGTAGATTGGTAAACTGGTAGATCGGGAAGGCCCAACCAATCTACCAATCTGCCAATCCACCAATCTACCAGTGTACCAACCTACCAACCTTGAGGAGGAATCTACTACATGGCGAAAAGCTATCACAACCGTTACCTGCACGTTGACCTTGGCGCCGCAACCTGGTCTTCCTTTGCCCTGCCGGAGGACGTGCTGGAGCGATACGTAGGCGGCAAGGGGGTAGGAGCCTACCTGCTGGCCCGGGATCAGGATCCGCGAGCTGAGCCGTTCGCCCCTGCCAATCCCCTCATCTTCATCGCTGGCCCGTTGACCGGCACGCAAGCTCCATCCATGCGCTCAGCAGTTGTCTTCCAGTCTCCTGTCACCCGTCTCTTCACTGATGCCTACTTTGGTGGCTTCTTTGGCCAGGAGTTGAAATACGCCGGCCACGACGGCTTGCTCATCACCGGCCAGGCTGCCAAACCCTGTTTCCTGGAAATCAACGACGGCCATGTAGCCATCAAGGACGCCGCCCACCTCTGGGGCCTGGACTCCTTCGAGACCTACGAACAGTTGCGGCCCGACTACCCCGACAAGGAGTGGCGCATCGCCTGCATCGGCCCGGCGGGGGAGCGGCGGGTCAAGTTCGCGGTCATTGACTGCGACCCTCACCGCCAGGCTGGGCGCGGCGGCGGCGGCGCGGTCATGGGGGCCAAGAACCTCAAGGCCATCGTCGTGCAGGGCACAGGCAAACTGGCCCTGGCCGATCCTGAAGCCTTCAAGGAGTATGTACGAGCAGCCCTCGCGGGGATGAAGGACAACGACTACATCGTGGGGTTTCGCACCGGGGGAACGCCCGCTTCCATCCCCTGGGCTGACGAGGAGGGAATGTTGCCCACCCGCAACTTCCAGCGGGGCAGCTTCGCCCAGGCGGAGGAGTTGGGCGACGCGGCGCAGAGGGAACGCTACTGGTATCGCGACATCGCCTGCGCAGCCTGCCCCATCGCTTGCAGCAAACTAGGGCGCTTGACGGAGGGCCGCTTCGCCGGGCTGGAAGGCGACACGCTGGAGTACGAAAGCGCGGCCATGCTGGGCAGCAATCTGGAGGTGGGCAGGATGGATGAGGCGGTCTATCTGGGCCTGCTGTGCGACAAGCTGGGACTGGACACCATCTCCACCGGCGCGGTGCTGAGCTTCGCCTGTGAGGCGGTGGAGAAAGGCCTGCTGGAAGCGGACGTTCGCTTCGGCGACGTGGATAGCCTGGCCGCGCTGCTGCAGGACATCGCTGCCCGTCGTGGCGTCGGCGATCTGTTAGCGGAAGGGGTGCGAGCCGTTGCCGCGCAGATCGGCGGCGGTGCGGACTACTTCGCCATCCACGTCAAAGGGCTGGAGCTGCCGGCCTGGGGGCCACGCGGGGTTCCAGCCATGGGCCTGGCCTACATGACCGCCGACCGCGGCGGTTGCCACCAGCGGGCTTTCCCCATCCTCTACGAGGCGGGAGGGGAGACGTGGAAGGGACAGAGCTACGAGCGGTTGTCGCTGGACGGTAAGGCCCAACTGCTGGCCGAGGTGCAGAACCGCCTGGCAGGGTTGGATACGCTCATCACCTGCGACTTCGGGCGCTACGGCCTCAGCGACCAGACCTATCTCGACCTGCTGGCCGCAGCCACCGGGCAACGCCTGAGCCTGGACGAACTGTATAGCCTGGGGAAGCGCATCTGGAACCTGACGCGGCTGTTCAATCTCAAGGCGGGCATGACCAAGGCCGACGAAGACCTGCCGCGCCGCTTCAAAGAGGAGCCACTGCCGGACGGGCCAGCCGCCGGCCACCGCTTCACCGAGGCAGACATCGAGCAGTTGCGGGCCGATTACTACGCCGTGCGCGGCTGGGACGAGAACGGCGTGCCCACATCAGAAACACTTGCCGCGCTGGGAGTGGAGTATCCATGGGAGTAAAACGTAAAACGTGAAACGTAACCATCACGTTTTACGTTTTACCATATTTTTGCGCAAAAGTCGGGGGGTTGCATTCCCCCTGGAGGAA
>CAYMKL010000170.1:0-1778 GCA_964390805.1 uncultured Anaerolineae bacterium
AGATGGCCCCAGGCGTTCCTGGGGCAAGGCTGCGGCTGCAGACCAGGGGTGGAGGAGGCCGTAGGACTTCAGCTTCTAGGGTGTAGGGCCTGGAGCTGTAGGCCCCGTTATGGCCCAGCACCTGCACGTAGTAGAACCCCGTGGCGTACACGGCGACGTCCCACACTTGCTCGTCCTCGGTACCTAGATGGAAGGAGATATCCGCTAGAGGGATGTCGGCCAGGGGTATATCCGCCAGGGGTATATCCGCCAGGGGGATGTCTGCTAACGGGATGTCGGCTAGAGGGATGTCGGCCAGAGGGGTATCCGAAGGGGCATCGGTGGAGCTATAGAGGATGAGGTCGAAGTCCTCGTGCAGGTCGGTCAGGGTGAAGATGACGATGGAGCCGCGTTCGGGAACCGGGAACTTGTAGAAGTCCACGTCGGTGGGACTGCTGATGTACGATACCCAATCGCCCTCGCTGATGGGATAGGCCAGGGTCCAGTCATCGTTGGTCTCAAAGGTGTTGGGGATAGTCTCTTCTCGGACCACCGGGCTGGAGAACTCCGAGGTGTTCTTAGCTCCGTCCGTGGCCGTGGCCATCACATTGACGCCCCTCAGCGATCTGGCGAATTCGAAGTGACCTTGAGCATCGGTGGAGGTGCTTCCCAGGAAGAAGCGTCCTTCGTCGGCGTCATCGCCAAAGATCTCCACCTTAGAGCCAGGTGGGGCCGTGCCGGCCACTGTGTTTCCCACCGCGGCCATCAGGGAGGGTGGAGCTAACCCCTCATTCCCGCCACTGATGTTCTCGATGCCCTGCCCAGCGTTGTCGTAGATGGCGTTTTGGGTGATGGTGTTTCTGGTGGTGGTGGAGCCCTCCACGCGCACGCCAGCGCCGCCGTTGCCTGAGATAGAGTTGCCCCGGATGAGGTTATTCCTGGCTCCGCAACATATCTCGACGCCGTTGTCAGGGAAGTTGACGATTTGCATTCCCCGAATGGCGTTACCGCCCGAGGTGATGCGGAAGCCGGACCCCGAAGATAGCCCGCTGCCATCAAGGACGACCCCGGCGTCGCTGGTGTCAATCGTCAGGTTGCCCTGGTTGATGTCCGGCAGGGGGCTGGTGAGCACGATAGTCGCCGGAAACACAGCGGCATCAAAGTTGATCTGGGCGCCACTGATAGCATTCTCTAGACAGGCGCGCAGCGATCCAGTCCCTCCGTCATTGGTGTTGGTCACAGTGCAGCCGGTTGTCGCCGTTCGTGTTGGCGTGCTGGTTGCGGTTGGCATGTTAGTCGGTGTTACCGTCGCCGTGTCGGTCGGCGTTGGTGTCGGGGTGTTGGTCGGCGTGTTGGTTGGCGTAGCGGGCGTGCCGGTTGCGGTTGGTGTATTGGTCGGCGTTGCCGTCGCCGTGTCGGTCGGCGTTGGTGTCGGGGTGTTGGTCAGCGTGTTGGTGGGCGTGCCGGTTGCGGTTGGTGTGTTGGTCGGCGTTGCCGTCGCCGTGTCGGTCGGCGTTGGCGTCGAGGTGTTCGTCGCCGTGTTGGTGGGCGTTTGAGTGGGTAGGCTCGTAACCGTTGGTGTCTTCGTAGGGGTACGCGTTTTCGTCGGCGTCCGGGTGGTTGTCTTCGTAGGTGTCCTGCTTGGCGTGTTGGTGGGCGTGGCGGGAGTGCTGGTTGCCGTCGGTGTCCTCGTGGGGGTAGGTGTTTTAGTTGGCGTCGGGGTGGTTGTCTTCGTCGCCGTTGCTGTCTTCGTAGGTGTCCTGCTTGGCGTGTTGGTGGGCGTGGCGGGAGGGCTGGTT
>CAYMKL010000170.1:1878-13568 GCA_964390805.1 uncultured Anaerolineae bacterium
TGTCTTCGTAGGTGTCCTGCTTGGCGTGTTGGTGGGCGTGGCGGGAGGGCTGGTTGCCGTCGGCGTCTTTGTGGGGGTGGTTGTTCTAGTCGGCGTCGGGGTGGTTGTCTTCGTCGCCGTTGCTGTCTTCGTAGGTGTCCCACTTGGCGTGTTTGTTGGCGTGGCTGTGTTCGTAGCCACCAGAGTGGGCGTCCAGGTAGCTGTGGGGGTAGACGTAGCTTCGTCGGTAGGCACAGACATTGACGACCACGTTCTGGCACCCTTGGCCACAACAGCGGGAGCAGGCGGCTTTGCCCTTTCGATCTGGCTCACCGGCTCTGCGTTCTGGACGATTGCGGACTCCATTGGCCGCACAGCAATAGTGCTGGCCGAAGGTAGGACAGCAAGGATGAAGAAGGTGATCAGGGTTAGAACTGCAATTGTGAGCGTTGTGTTGGTGCGTTTTGTTCTCATCGCCAGCTCCTTTCTTGTTACCTAGGGTTGCTCTCCACCAATCTCATTACCCGACATCGAAAATCAGAAATCCCTTTTCCATTATTGCCTGTCAAGAATAGTATACCAAATTTTCCCTCGTTTGGCAATAACCAAAAAAAGTCGCAAAAGCCACTCTGTGAGACGGCCCGAGATGGGCCTGCGAGGGGAAAACGGAGTTGCTTTTGCGGTATTGACAAGAAAGGCACTTCTTGGGTAACGGTTGTTTGCGTGCTTTAGCTAAATGTGCTATAATGTGTCAGCAGAACACAACCGGCCTTTGGCTCTCAAATCCATTTTTTGATCCCAAATCCGTTGTAGTCTATCAATAAGGAGGTAAATGTGGCTCTATCGAGGGACGAGAAAACAACCATCATACAAGAGTATCACGTGCATCCCACAGACACCGGCTCCCCTGAGGTCCAAATCGCGCTGCTGACGAACAGGATCAATTACCTGATTGAACACCTGAGAAACCACAAGCACGACGAACATTCGCGGCGGGGACTGTTGAAGCTGGTCGGGCAGCGCAGGCGTCATTTGGCGTATCTGAATCGAAAGGATTCGGAACGCTACAGAAGCATTATCGGGCGACTGGGGCTGCGGAAATAGCTTGTCGCAAAGATGTGCTGCGCGATAGAGCGAAGCACGTGAAATAACCCAAACAAGATGCGAGGTTGGGTGATGAGGTTTAGGAATTGGGGAGTGGGCCCAATCAATGACCAATGAGCCAATGACCAATGACCAATTGGGATTTGGTCATTGGTTCATTGTGATTTGACTCACTCCCCAGTCCCTGGCCTCTGAGCTTGACCTCAGCTCGGAGGTGCAAATCTAATGACAAATCAATTCACCGGTGCTATTGGGGACCATCCCATTAGCATTGAGACCGGCAAGCTGGCCGGCCAGGCGGGTGGTGCTGTTACCTTGCGTTGTGGCGATACCTTGCTTTTGGCTACGGCCACTATGTCGAAGGAACCCCGCGAAGGCGGGGACTTCCTCCCTCTAACTGTAGACTATGAGGAAAGGCTCTACGCCGCAGGACGCATCCCCGGCAGCTTCTTCCGCCGCGAGGGGCGCCCCCACGAGGCAGCCATCCTCATCTGCCGCCTCACCGATCGCTCCATCCGCCCTCTCTTTCCCAAAGACCTGCGCAATAACATACAGGTTATCGTCACCGCGCTGTCCCACGATCAGGAACATCAGATGGACATCCTGGCCATAATCGGGGCCTCAGCGGCTCTCACCATTTCCAACATCCCCTTCATGGGGCCGGTGGGAGCGGCGCGAGTAGGGTATACTGATGGGCAGTTGGTTTTCAACCCCACCATCTCCCAGATGGAAGAGAGCAGCTTGGACTTGCGCTTGGCCGGTACGGCCGATGCCATGATGATGTTGGAGGCTGGCGCCAACGAGGTGTCGGAGGAGCTGATACTGGAGGCCACCAAGTCCGGCCACGAGGCCATGCAGCCCATCATCGCTCTCCTGGAGGAGATGCGCCATCAGGTGGGCAAGCCCAAGTCGGAGTACCAGTCCTTTGCCGTGAGCGCGGGATTACGCCAGATCGTCGCTGAGCGCGTGGACGGGCGGATCAGGAAAGTCCTGGACCAGACCAGCGAGAAGGAGGAGCGAAAAGGGGCCCTGGACGCTCTAAAAAATGAACTCTTGGCTGAACTGGTAGATGAATACCAGGAGAAGGACGTTAAGGAGGTCTTCAACGGCTTGATGAGGGACGAGGTGCGCAAGCAGATTCTTCACGAGGGCGTTCGACCCGATGGGCGTGGCCCGGAAGATATTCGGGCCATATCCTGCGAGGTCGGCATCTCGCCGCGGGCCCACGGAACGGGGCTCTTCAACCGGGGCGAGACCCAGGTGCTGACCATCGCTACCCTGGGCACCCCCAGGGAAGAGAAGCGACTGGATGGCCTCTATCCTGAGGAGGCCAAGCGTTTCATGCACCACTACAACTTCCCGCCCTACTCTACTGGGGAGGCTCGCTGGCTGCGTGGGCCAGGCCGGAGGGAAATCGGCCACGGAGCCCTTGCCGAGCGAGCCCTCTTGCCCATGATCCCCCCCGAGGACGAGTTCCCTTATACCATTCGCCTGGTTTCTGAGGCGCTCTCCTCCAATGGTTCCACTTCCATGGCCAGCGTCTGCGGTTCCACGCTGGCCCTGATGGACACTGGCGTGCCCATCAGGGCCCCGGTGTCCGGCATAGCCATGGGTTTGGTCAAGGCTGGGGACGAGTACCGCATCCTGACCGACATCCAGGGGCTCGAGGATCACCTGGGGGACATGGATTTCAAAGTGGCTGGGACCAGGGAGGGTATCACCGCTCTGCAGATGGATATCAAAGTCAAGGGCATTAGCTACGAGATCATGGCCCAGGCCCTGGCACAGGCAAAAGGGGCTCGCTTCTTTATCCTGGACAAGATGCTGGAGGTGCTTCCTGAGGCCAGGCCAGAGATGTCACCCTACGCGCCGCGCATCACCATCATCAAGATTGATCCTGAGATGATCGGCACTATCATAGGCCCTGGCGGCAAGACCATCCGCCGTATCCAAGAGGAGACGGGGGTCAAGATAGACGTGGCGGACGACGGCAGCGTCTACATCGCCTCGGCCGATGGTCCCAGTTCACAGCGGGCCAAGGAAATGGTAGAAGCCCTGGTAGAGAGACCAGAGATAGGAAAGATTTACACCGGCAAAGTGGTGCGCATCGAGGATTACGGAGCCTTTGTGGAGATACTGCCCGGCAAGGATGGTATGGTACACATTTCGCAACTAGCGGATTACCGGGTACCCAGTGTGCGGGATGTAGTTCGTATGGGCGACGAGATCATGGTCATGGTCATTGACATTGACCGGGAGGGTAAGATCAAACTCTCCCGTCAGGCTGTCCTGGAGGGTTGGACAGCCGAGGAGGCCCGCGAGCGCGACCGTAAGCCCTCCGGTCGGACGGGGCGGCGCGATTCTCGGAACTCTGGCCATGGCGGCAGTGGGTCGCGCGATCGGCGCCCTTCCCAGCGTCGTTAGCTTGTTGGAAGTCGTAGGTGTTTGATCGCCGAAGGTCTCCCGACCGAGGCGAAAGGGGCTCGGTCAGAAGACCGTGGAGGAGGGCTTCCCGCGCCCATCGCAAGAAGTTGGAGGTTGGAGGTTGGACGAATTTCAGCAGGATACAGAAATTGAAAAACGAGAGGCGGCTCTGAGGGTAGCGTTGAGGTGGTTGAGCGAGGCCGTGGAGACTATCGTGCCCGCTGTTCTCATCGCCGTCCTCATCAATCTCTTCCTGGCACAGGCCACCCGGGTCTACGGCCAGAGTATGGAGCCCAACTTACACTCAGACCAGCGCCTGGTGGTGGAGAAGCTCTCCTATAACTTCCACGAGCCACAGCGGGGCGACATCATTATCCTCAACGTTCCTCAGGCTGGGTCAGGGCTTCTCATCAAGCGAGTCATCGGCCTGCCGGGCGAGAAGGTGGAGATCAAGGGCGGCAGAGTCTACATCAACGAGCAAGCTGTTGAAGAACCCTATCTCTCTAATCAGACCCAAAGGGACATGAAGGCCATCGTTGTGCCGCCTAAGCACGTTTTCGTCCTGGGCGATAACCGTGGCTTCAGCAACGACTCTCGCGCCTTTGGCCCGGTGCCCCTGGATAGCGTCATCGGCCGGGCCTGGTTTTCCTACTGGCCTCTCGATCAGGTAGGATTTTTGGAGTGAATCAGAAAGTTTCTCCACAAAGTGTCCGGTAGCGAATTCTAGGATCGAGTACCCATCATGTCCAAAAGCTGGAGCGACACCACTAAGTGGCTAGTGATCATCAGTAGCCTGCTGGCCCTGGTTTGGCTTGTCTATCGCTTCAGCCAGATCATCTCTCCCCTGGTCATTGCCGTCATCCTGGCCTACGTTCTCAATCCCCCGGTCAGACTCCTCACTACCAGGGCCAGGCTATCCCGCACCTGGGCCGTGGTTAGTGTCTACCTGGCCCTCATCGTCATCCTGAGCCTGGTGCTCGTGGCCTTCGTTCCCAGCCTCATCCAACAGGTGAAGAGCATGGACGTGGGCCTTCAGGACAGCGTCGAGGGCATCAGCAGCTTCTTCGAGCGGCCTCTCTTCATCTTCGGCTTCTACGTTGACCTCATGGCTGTCTATCAGGAGGTGAGCGGCACCTTGCAGAACATCGTCTCTCCCCTGGCCTCGCAGACAGTTTCTTTCCTTATCGGCCTGGCCTCTGGTCTTGCCTGGCTTGTCTTCGTCCTTATCGTTTCTTTCTACTTGCTCAAAGACCTGGGTAAACTCAGTCACTTCATTCATGGACTGGTGCCGCTGGATTATCGGGATGAGGTTCGCCGGTTGGGAGAGGAAATCAATGTGATCTGGAGCGCCTTCTTCCGGAGCCAGCTCGTCCTCTGTGCTGTCATAGGGGCGTTGGTGGGAGTGACCATGCGGGTTGTGGGGGTGAGGAACGCCCTCATTCTGGGGATAATAGCCGGCGTCCTGGAGATCATCCCCAACATCGGCCCCGCCATCGCTGCCATTCCCGCCGTCCTCATCGCCTACTTTCAGGGCCCTACCTACCTGCCCCTATCCAACGGGTGGGTTGCTCTCCTGGTCATTGGGCTTTACGTGGTTATCCAGCAGTTGGAGAACAACATCCTGGTACCCCGCATCATTGGCCGCAGCCTCAACCTGCATCCCCTGGTGGTAATCATCGGGGCCATCGCTGGGGCAAACCTGGCTGGTGTTTTGGGCATGTTTCTGGCTGCCCCCACCCTCGCCAGCCTGCGCATTGTGGGGAACTACGTTCATCGCAAGCTGTTGGACCTGGAGCCCTTCGACTATGCTCAGGACAGGCCCTTCGGCCCATCGGCCCTTCGGCAGAGCTCAGGGCAGGCCTTGCTCAGGGCAAGCTCCTTTTCGGTACAGGAAGACCAGGGAGACTCAGAGGAACCGGAGTCCGTGCAAGAGGAAGAAGGTGTAACGGATGTGGGAGCAGAAGGGTAGTAGTGGCTGTGTTGGATGGCCGGCCTACGAACAGGTGAATAGAGGGGAAATAGTGAAGCCGAGGCCGTGTGCCTCGGCTTTGTGTTTCGTGGGATAAATCCTCTCCTCTCTTTCACGCAAAATTCATACAGGTTTCATGCCACTTTCACCCATAGACTGGAAAACCATGCTATACTTTGATTGTGATTTAACACGTTTTCCATTACTTGAATGAGCTTGAATGATGTTCCAGGAGGAAAAATGTCGTTGCTAGGTGCTCGAGAGGCTGCGAAGTACTTGAATGTCAGCTTGGCTACCCTGTATAGGATTGAAAGGAATGGGAAGCTGGCGCCTTTTCGCACGCCTGGTGGGCATCGGCGCTACAGCTTGGCGATATTGAACGAGTACTTGGAGAGGAGTCGGCAACGACATCTGCCAGTCACGCCACCGGTAGAGCGCGTCAAAAACATCCAGGTGGGCAAGCTGCCGGATAGTATGGCGAGAATCCTCGTAGTGGACGATGAGCCACATACCACTGAGATGATCATCAAGGCACTCCACGAAGATAGCGATGTCTATGAATTCGCTTCTGCCAGCACTTATTATGAGGTCGGCGTTCAAATGATGGCCTTCGCGCCGGACCTCATCGTTCTGGGCATGGTGAGGTCTGAGACCGATGGAGTAGAGGTCTGCGAGAAGATAAAGAGCGATCCTGAGACAAGGCACATTAAGGTTGTAGGGGTAGTTCGATCTGGAGAGAACGGGGCAATTCAGGATATGCTTCGCTGCGGGGCTGATGACTGTCTAATCAAACCCCTCCAAATCGAGGAGCTCCAGCGAACGGTGCGATACCTCACCTCAATAAAAGCGGGAGTCGGCCATGTTTCAAGATAATAAACCCATGAGGATCCTACTGATCGAGGACAATCCCGTAGATGCCTATCTGATCCGGGGACTGCTTGCAGAAGTGGAGGACGCTCCCTTCGACCTGGAGTGCACCGACCGACTCTCGAGTGGGCTGGGTCGCCTGGACGAAGGCGGGATTGATGTGCTTCTATTGGATCTCGTACTGCCGGACAGCCAGGGGCTTGATACCTTCGTCAAAGCGCACACACATGCGCCAGAGGTACCCATTCTGGTATTGACCTGTCTCGACGACGAATCTCTGGCCGTACAAGCAGTGCAGAGGGGCGCGCAAGATTACCTGTTCAAGTGGGAGTTTGATGGCCACTTGATGGTGCGCGCCATGAGATATGCCATTGAGCGCAAGCGAGCAGGAGAGAAGCTCAAAGAGCTTCTGGGAAAGATCGAGCGGGCAAAGCAGGAGTGGGAATCCACAGCCGACTCACTGTCTGACCTCGTTTGCCTGGTAGATGCCCGGGGGCGCATCATCCGTACAAACCAGACGGTGGAGACCTGGAATCTCGCGCGGGCTGTGGATGTGAGGGGGCGGCAATTCCACGAACTTCTCCATCCAAGCTGTGCAGATTCTTCTTGCCATCTCGATTCCTTCTGGCAACAAGCATGGGAGGAAGCAATCCAAGGTCGGCTTGCTCAATACGAAACCTATGACGAGGTCCTGGAACGTTATATCCTCGTCAAGGTTCAACCATGGAAGGATTCGGAGATGGGCGAGTTAGCTGGCTCCACAGTCGTCGTCGTGCAGGACATCACCGAACGCAAGCGGGCAGAAGAGGATTTCAAGACACTCCTGAAGCACATTGAGCAGGCGAAACAGGAGTGGGAGTCCACTGCTGATTCGCTATCCGAGCTTGTTTGCCTGGTAGACGCTGAGGGACGCATCACCAGAGCAAACCGGGTTATGGAGACCTGGAACCTGGGGCGGGTTGTGGATGTAAAGGGGCGGGAATTCCATGATCTTCTCCACCCTGGTTGCGCCGATTCTTCTTGCCGTCTCGGCTCTTTTTGGAAACAAGCGTGGGAGAAGGCAAGCCGGGGTCAGTCTGTCCAATACGAAGCCTATGACGAGGTCTTGGAACGTTACGTTCTCGTCCAGATCGAACCACGGAAGGATTGGGGGACGGGGACGGCTGCCGGTTCCACAGTGGTCGTTGTGCAAGACATCACTAAGCGCAAGCAGGCCGAGGAGGCGCTGAAAGAGTACTCGGAGCGGCTGGAAGAGATGGTAGATGAACGCACCAAAGAGCTTCGAGACGCCCAAGAGCGCTTGCTTCGCTCGGAGAGGTTGGCCACCATAGGCCAACTCGGAGCCAGTATGGGCCACGAGCTACGCAATCCCCTTGGGATCATCAAGAACTCCGCCTACTACCTAACAATGAAGCTGGGCCGTAATGCCGATGAGAAAGTGATAAAACACGTCGGTATCATAGAGAAGGAAATAGCGAGGTCGAACAAGATCATCAGTGATTTGCTGAATTTTACCCGAGATACGAAGCTTGCTCTACACAAGACCCAAATAAATGCTATAGTCCAAGACGCCCTCTCGCGTACCCCGGTGCCGAACACAGTAGAAGTGGTCACCAAGTTGGGAGAAGATCTGCCTCCGCTCATGACGGATCCGAGCCAGATAGAACAAGTCTTTATCAACATGATCTCGAACGCCGTGCAGGCCATGACTTCTTCGCACTTAGTTGAGGCGCGCGATGGAGGTAGTTTGAAGATCTCCACCAGGGCAGAGCAGGGATTTGTCGTCGCGGAGTTCCAGGACGATGGCTGTGGGATTTCAGAGGAGAACCTGGGGAAGCTCTTCGAGCCGCTGTTTACCACCAAGACTAAAGGCATCGGTTTGGGTTTGGCAGTCAGCAAGAGAATCATCGAGGCCCATGGAGGCACCATTGAGGTAAAGAGTGAAGTAGGAAAAGGAACTACCTTCGCTGTCAAATTGCCAACATCATCCAAGCAGGCCACCTGACCGCTCACGCTCTCCCCGCGATGGGAAGGTTGGAAGGAGCTAAATCACACCATGATTGCTGAAACCACTGTTTCCTCACTTACCGATCCCGCTCCATCAAAGCCGGTCGGATTCGGAGGGGAAGGCTCTGTCCATCTTGTCAGCTTTCGTTTGGGCAGGCAGCTCTATGCCTTGCCGCTAGATCACGTGGAGCGCGCTCTGCGCATGGTGTTTGTTACCCCTGTGCCGGAGGCGCCGACTTGGGTGCTTGGAGTGATTGACCTGCACGGTAGCATGATCCCGGTGGTAGACCTGCGGCAGCGATTCGGTCAGCCGCCGAAGGAGCCTGCCTTGGATGATCGCCTGCTGGTCGCGCAGGTCTTGGAACAGAGGGTGGCCTTCATGGTGGACGAAGTGACCGAGGTGCTGGAGGTGCCGGCTCACCAGGTGGAGCCGCCTGGCGATTCCCTTGCACGGGCCAGGCTCTTGGTGGCGATGGTCCGACATGACGAGGGGTTGATCCTGGTTCTCGATGTAGCCCGACTGCTGCCGCCGGCAGAGGCGGTATGATGGCGGGTTGGATTAGATATTAGAGGTTAGAGATTGGAGATGGAACAATCCACAATCCACAATCCAATATCCAATGCCCAATACCCAATACCCAACACCGACTACGAGCGTTTCCGGGATCTGATCCTGGCACGCACCGGAATGCTCTTTGGCCCGAGGCGGCACGATGCGCTGTCTAGCGGCGTGTTAGCCGCAGCCGAACGAGCTGGCTGTGATAGCCTGGGAGAATATCTCCGTCTCTTGCAGGGAGCCAGGACGGACAGCGAGCCGTGGGATGGCCTGATCTGTGCCCTCACTGTGGGCGAAACCTACTTTTTCCGCAACCCGGCCCACTTCGACGCTCTGCGCCAGCACATCCTGCCCGACCTGATCGCCCGCCACCGGGACGACCGTCGCCTGCGCATCTGGAGCGCCGGCTGCGCCAGCGGTGAGGAACCATACTCTATAGCCATCCTGCTGCGCCAACTCTTGCCCGACATCACCAATTGGAACTTTCTCATTCTGGCCACGGACATTAACAAGCAATCCCTGCAACAGGCTCGCGAAGGCTGCTATCGCGAGTGGTCCTTTCGTCAGACCGACCCGGCCATCCGCGAGCGCTATTTCACCCCGCGGAACGGGCCCTTCGGCGGAGCTCAGGACAGGATCTTCGAACTCAGCTCCAGGGTGCGGGAGATGGTCACTTTTGCCTATCTGAACCTGGCCGAGGACGCCTACCCTTCCCTGGCTACCAACACCAACGCCACGGACATGATCTTGTGCCGCAACGTGGCCATCTACTTGCCGGAGGGGGTTACGCGGGAAATAGCCGAGCGGTTCCATCGTTGCCTGGTGATGGATGGATGGCTCATCGTGGGTGCATCCGAGACGAACAGTATGATCTACGACCAGTTTGCAGTACGCAACTACTCCGGAGCCACTCTCTACCAGAAAGTCGCTGAACGAACGGCCGTCCAGCCGCCGCTGATACCAAGGCCATCCCCCCAGCCAACAGTGCGGCCATTTCCCATGACTATGCCCCTTGCCCCACTCCCTGAATCCCTCGATCTCCCCTTCGACTTCTCCCTTCGACAGACGCAGGACATGGCCCAGGATGCACCCGCCGAAGGGCCACCTCCGCGACCGAGGGTTGAGCCCTTCGACGGAGTTTACACTGAGCGAGGTCGAAGTGCTCAGGACACGCCTATCGAACCGCCCGCCGATCTCTATCAGGAGGGGCTGGTCCTGCTGGGACAGGGGCGCTATGAAGAAGCAAGGACTTGTTTCCAGGATTGCATTTCACACGATCCAGATCTTGCCTTAGCCTATTACCAGATGGCGCGGGTTCATGCCAACAGGGGGCAGTTGGAAGAGGCCCGCTCGTGGTGTCAGCAAGCCATAGAGCGAGACCCGTTGCTGACTGAGGCTCACTACATCCTGGCCCTCATTCACCAGGAGGAGGGCACGCTGGACGAGGCCGTCGCCCGGCTCAAGAAGACGCTCTACCTGGACTCTGACTTCGTCCTGGCTCGCTTCAGTCTGGCCAACCTCTATCAGCAGATGGGCCGCCAGGGTGAGGCAGCGCGCCACCGGGCGCAGGTTATCCGCCTGGCGGCAAAGATGCCCCTGGACGATGTGGTGCCCGGCTCCGACGATTTGACTGCTGGACGGCTGTTGACCATGGTGCGGGCAACAATGTGATTTCGGATTGCGGAATAACAACCTACCACCCGAGAAGGAGTTGATGATGGATAAGGAGGAGATGAAACGCAGAACGAAGCAGTTTTCGCTGCGTGCTATTCGGTTGGTCAATTCATTGCCTAAAGCGCAAACTGCTGGTTGAAGCTGGAATTGTGCAATCAGAGAAACTGGAATCTTTGATGAAAGAAGCAGATGAGCTTGTGGCTATCACGGTTGCATCTATAAACACTGCAAGAAGAAGAAGCAAATGATTCGGATTGTGTACTCCGAAATCCGCAATCCGAAATGGAAAGTGGGGGGCGGGAAATGAAACAATCTGAAATCCGCATTCCGAAATCCGAATTGGAGAGGCGGGCCCGGGCTCTGGCCCATCTGCTCATCGAAGACGAGGTCGGAGGCGAGACCCTGCACCTGGTGACTTTCTCTTTGGGGGAAGAGCGCTACGGTGTGGAGATCACCCTGGTGCAAGTGATCCAGCCCCTGGAGAGCCAGACCTGGTCCCTCGTGCCTTGCACCCCGGCCTTCATTGTCGGCGCGGTCAACGTTCGCGGCCGCATCTACTCCGTGATGGACATCGCCCGCTTCCTGGCGCTGCCACCCCGCCCGCTGTCGGAGACGGCCCACGTTTTACTGGTGCGAAATGGAGACCGAGGAGCCGAAGGAGAGATGGAGCTGGGCATCTTGACAGACGACCTGCCCCAGGTGATCAACGTTCCCCTGGCGGAGGTGCAGCCAGCGTCAGCCACCATCTCCCCCCAGGCGCAAAAGTACGTCCGTGGGGTCACGGCCGACATGCTGGTTATTCTAGACCTGGAGCGGCTGCTTTCGGACCCGGCCATCATAGTACGCCAGGAAGCGTAACGATTTCGGAATGCGGAATGTGGATACTTCGACTAGGCTCAGTACAGGCTGCGGAAGGGAAGCACGCATTCCGAAATCTGGCCTTGATCATCGTTTCGGCCACTTGTAGCGCAATTTGCCAAATTGCGTCCTAGCAAGTTACCAACTTGCCCTACACCCGGCCCAAACGATGACCGTAGCCGAAAGTCTCATCCGAAATCCGAAATGGAACGGGAGGTGACTTATGGTAACAACAGTAACCGTTGAGTCTGA
>CAYMKL010000171.1:0-13480 GCA_964390805.1 uncultured Anaerolineae bacterium
GTCGAAATCCTTGGATTGAGCTTGTCGAAATCCTTGGATTGAGCTTGTCGAAATCAAGTGATACTATTTCAAGGCAAGATATCGTGTCCACCCACGTTGCGCAAGTACACATAGTCTTCGAACTCCTGCAACGTGACGCGGATGCTCATGGTAATAGAGATTTCTTTGACTGGCGGGGCTTCGTGCTTGAGAGCCTGCACTGTCTTGTAGCGCAGCGATGGATGATACTTATTCTCAAGAAAGAGCTTTAGCTTCTCCCGAACACGTCGTTGAATCTGCGGGTCCAGGCGGCGAAGGCTCTTGCGAAAGCGGGGCGAGGGGACCAGTTTCATACGTCTTCGGTCTCCGAGAGGATGTCATCCATCATTTCATCTACGCTGGCATAGGCCTTCAGCCCGCCCTGGCGATAAGCCTCTGTCGCTTCCCGTTCAGCTTGGATCCATGACTCAGTGTAATAGCGAGCCTCGTCAGGAGCTATGAACTCCTCCTTGAGGAACACTACAACCTGATAGATTTTTTCCAATTCTTGCGGCGATAGATTGCTAATTTCCTCCAGCAACTGCTGGCGGTAGTCTATGGTTACTGACATGGTTTCACCTCAAAAAGTCGGATATACCCAAGTTTACCACAACTCGACACAAAAATCAACTGCGGCGTCTGTCATGACCCCTGACGAATAGGCATCGGCAAACACCTCGTCGTAGATGTCGTTGTCACTGCCGATCCATTCCTGATAGGTGGCAGATTGGCTCTGAGCGCTTATCCAGGCAGCCTGCAGATCGCGTTCTGCCAGGAACTGCACGAAGTCAAATGCGACCGTGAGCTTGGGCTCAGGTAAAACGTCAAGCAAGTATGCTGTTTATGAGTTCCTACACTAGCGCTGCGCCGTAGCCGTGCTCGTAGCCACCGAGGTGGGCGTCCAGGTAGCAGTGAAAGACGGCGTGGCTGTGTCCGTAGCTACTGAAGTGGGCGTCCAGGCAGCCGTCGTCGTCGCCGTGGGAGGTCGCGGTGTGGCCGTGTCCGTAGCCACTGAAGTGGGTGTCCAGGTCGCAGTTGGGGGGTGCGGCGTGGCCGTGTCGGTAGCCACAGAGGTGGGCGTCCAGGTGGGTGTCCACGTTGCAGTTGGAGCTAAAGTCGGTGTCTGCGTTACCGGTGGAGGATAAGGCTGAGGCGTGTGTGTCTCCGTTGGCGGTACGGGCGTTCGGGTTGGCTTCCTCTCGCACCCAGACCAACAGAAGGACCAGGTCGAGCTGAGGCACTCGACTTCGTCGCCCAGGCCTGGATAGTTCCCTGTCTTCCGCTTCATAGCGACGTTCCAATCGAAGCAACCGCTGTCCGAGAGGTCCTCCCCACAGAGGTAATCGTCCAGCTCCCAGCTCGTGTCTTGCGTCCCCGAGGGGACGTGGCGAGCTGGGTCCAACCACGTGCCGTCGTACCAGGTCTCTCCGTTGTGCAGGTAGGTCACGTTGACGAAGTAATACTCGTCTGGAGCCAATGCCCTGTCGGACCGCCATTGTAACGTGACCACACCCGTTTCGTTTCCAAAGGATGCCCCATTCGGTGGGCTCAACAGGCTCACTCGGCACGGGAGCCGACCTGGTGTCAGCGATGGCATTGGCGTAGGCGTCTTGGTTGAGGTTGGGGTATGGGTCCCTGTGGGTGTTGTAGCGGTAGCCGTCGGTGTGCGGGTACTGGTCCGCGTTGGCGTCTTGGTCGGCGTGGCCGTGTCCGTAGCCACTGAGCTGGGCGTCAAGGTAGCCGTCCTCGTTGGCGTCGGAGGTCGCGGCGTGGCGGTAGGCGAATGGCTGACAACTGGCGTGGCTGTGGGTGGTGAGGTGGCGGTGGGGCTGGGCGCTTGGGCAGTGATCGTGGCCACGATGCTACGTGCTATCGCCGTCTCGGTGGCCTTGAGGTCAGGCGCCGTGCTCTCCATATCCACTTGAACGTGCCTGCATCCCGCCAGGGCCGTAACCCCGACGAGGAAAAGATTCAGGATACGAGCTAATCTTAGTCTGTTCTTGCTGTTGCCCTTGATCAAAGGTCTCCTTTCCACTTACATTCATGTTCTACCACAGGCTGACTTCAGCCAACGGCAACTTGACGCCGAACGTCGTGCCTTCCCCCACCGTGCTTTCCACCGCGATGTGCCCACCGTGCAGCTCCACGATTCTCTTAGCGATAGAAAGCCCCAGGCCACTTCCCTCCACCGCCCGGGTGCTCTCTTTTTCCACCCGATACATCTTCTCGAAAACGTGGGGAAGGTCCCCTGGCGGGATGCCCGGCCCGTTGTCGGTCACCTGGACGAGAATGCTTTCCCTGTTAGCTTCCAGTCGGACTTGTACCTCGCTCCCCTCAGGGCAATACTTGATCGCGTTGTCCAACAGGTTGATGAAGACTTGCTTGATCCGATGCCTGTCGGCGCGGGTACGGGGCAGCCGTGGTGGGCTCTGGATGGATAGCTCGATCCCCTTCGCCTGCGCCACCCTGAGAAGCCCGGCCACGGCCTCCTCGACCACAACCCCAATATGGGTTGGCTCCAGGCGCAATGGCACGCCCGACTCCAGTCGGGACAGAAGCAGCAGATTGCTGGTCAGGCCGGTGAGCCGCCGCACCTCTCGCTCGATGATGTCCTGCGAGCGCCGCCAGCTATCCACTTCTTCGATGGAACATTCCTTGATGTTGGCCACGTGGCCGGCAATGGCAGCCAGGGGGGTCAGTAGCTCGTGGGAGATGTTCTGGATGAAGTTGCGGTAGAACTCCTCTTGATGGCGCTGCTCTGAGACATCGGTGACCATGCACATCACCCTGTCGTCAGGGGAAGACGGGTCGTCCAGGGGCATAGCCCGCAACTGGAGCCGCACATCAGTTGCGGGTTGAAGCTCATGCAATTCCGATTGCCCGGACTCAGCTACTCGTTTCACGATGGGAGCCAGGTTGCCCTCAAGCAGAGACGAAACGCGGCCAGAATCGAATAGCCACCGCACCTCTGAGTTGCACCAGAGCACCTGCCCCTGTTGGTCAGTGAGCAACAGCCCCATGGGCAGGCTGTCCAGCAGTGCCTCCAATTGCCCCTCCATAACGCCACCCCTGGCCAGGGCCGACGGGCCAGCTAGCCGTCTTTTCGCATACCACCAGGTCAAAAGCACCAGCCCTGTGGCAACAAGCAGAAGCACGAGCAAGATGACGGCTGCCCCTATCACGTCGAAAGAGATGTGGATCACCGGCTCACTCATCTCCCCCCTCTTTCCGTCGCCACCCCGCCCGGGGCTGAAGCCGTCGGGCTCAGTATACAAAGGCCTAGCGGCCTGCCAAATCCAGCCCCAGCGGAGGCTTTGTAGACTGAGCCAGGGGCTTGAGCGAAGCGGAGCCCCTGGCGGGTGCCGCATGAGAAGTCAAGGTCGGTTCTGTGAAATGGCATCAGCGCTCCCGAAACTGATAGCCGACGCCCCGCACGGTCAGGATGTACTGGGGCACACCGGGATTGGGCTCCAACTTCCTGCGCAGCTCGGCGACGTTCTTGTCCACCACCCTGGAGTCAACGGCCACGTCCCATCCCCAAACCTTATCCAGGAGCGTCTCTCGCCCGAAGACCTGGCCCGGCTGCTCGGCCAGGAAGCGCAGCAGATTGAACTCGGTCGGCGTGAGTTGCACCTCTTGCCCTCCGACCCAAACCCTGCGCTTCTCCAGGTCCATCTCCAGGCGGTCAAACACCAGGCGACTGGGGCGCCGCGCTCCGCTGCTCTGGCGGACCGTGCGCAGGGTGGCCTCGATCTGGGCGATTAACTCGTGGGGGTCGAAAGGCTTGGTGAGATAGTGATCGGCTCCAATGCTCAAGCCCTTCACCTTTTCCACTGTCTCGCTCAGCACGGTGAGCATGATGATGGGGATATAGCGCTCTCGCTTTCGCAGCGCCCTGCACACCCCCCAGCCATCCAGCCTGGGCATCCGGACATCCAGCACCACCAGGTCAGGCTCTTCGGCAGCCGTCAACGCCAGAGCCTCCTCGCCATCTCGCGCGATGACCACCTGGAACCCGGCCCGTTTCAACATGGGCTGCAGGAACGAGGTCAAGGACTCATCATCCTCTGCCACCAGGATCTTCGCCGTCATAGGTTCCTCCTCCTCGATTTCCGCCCCACCTGCTCCCCGACCCTTCTCTCCATTCTTTGTGCGTCCTTTATTATTATACCATACCATCGGGCAAAACGTCAATAGGGCAAGCATTAATGAAGATTCGTGTAATTCGTGGCAAAGAAATGAGCCATCTCGACGAATACAGGCTCCTCCCCTACCTCAAACTCCACCATCCCCGCCTGAACCGGGAGAACGCTCGATTCATCACCGTCTCGGTTGGTGAGAACGGCATCGGCCGGGGAGGGAATCCCTACCGTCTTGGTTATCGTATTCGACCACAGAATGTAGAGCAGGCCTTCTGTGCCGACGAATTCATAAGCCTCAACCTCCTCAGGAACAGACTGGTAGGCACCAGAACAATGCATCCCCTCAAGTTTGTTGGCGAAATTCTGGAAGGTACTATAGCCATTCATGGGCTCGTGATCCGTACTGATTAAGTATCGCTCCACTTCACCTCCCCACGGCCATGGAGGATGCTCCCTGGGATCAAACCAGAAGATGTTGTCTAGCCCGGCCCCAAAGCCGCGGGTGAGCTCCCGAACGATGAAATCGCGCTGAAGCTCCACGCTCCGACCCATATTGACCCATTGGCCCGTCTCGGTCATCCAAATCCTCTTCCAATAGACCCCATTCCTGGACATTGTATCACGGATTTCATTCACTTTGCCAGCCATCGTGGGAAACTCGGCTTCATTGACAGGGTAGCTGTGCAGACTAACGCCATCGAAATACAGCCCGGCGCCATTTTGCAATGCCTTTTCAAAGAAGTCCCTTTCAAAACGTTCCCAGTAATCATACGCCAGGCCACCAAAGAAAACCAAAGCATCAGGGTCAAGCTTCTTGATCTTGGCATGAAATATCCCCAACTGCCGAGCATATTCAGCCGGATAAAGCCCCCAACATCCCACCGCTGGCCCATAGTTGGGTCTGGGCTCTTTCCCATCCGGTTCGTTGATAAACTCCCAGGCGTCCACAACCTCGGCATAGCGAGGTACAACAACCTCCAGGAACCTCTCCAGGGCCAGCGTGTCTGTAATGGGGCCGCAGCTCTCCTCGGCTGCCCAGCCTGGCGCTCCGTAGATCACGACTATGGCATCGAATCCTAACTCCCCGAGGCGGTCGAATACCGGGTCGTATTTGTCCCAGTCATACTCCCCGGGCGATGCCTCTACTCCAAGCCAGGGCAGGAAGACTCGCATCCAGCCTGCCCCCATTTCTCTGGCTACGGGGAAATCGTAGTCAATCACCTCGGCGACCACTACCCAAGCCTCCCCAAAATCCACCCCCAGTTTAGCGTCTGGCGGTGCATACTTGTGAACCAAGGGAAGGCACACTGTATAGGTGGTCGTTGCTGGCCCAGTAGCATCCATCGTACCACTGCCTTCACCGAACGTTTGGGCATCTGCCGTCACCTTCGTCATCGCGACGGCGAAAGCCACAGCGCAAAGCAGGAATAGCATTGACGTGCCTAATCTAGCAGAACGGTTCTGATCCTTCATTCCCTTCTCCTCCTTACTTCGTCCATATTATACCACAAAATGATTACGCCCGCGCCTACAAATGTTACGAGTCTGTAACGGTTTTGTCCCCCTTTCTTCACATTCACCCCGCTGCTCCCGCTAAGTAGGGTCCAGCGGGAACAGGTGAGTAGTCACCAAAGTTCCAAGGTTCAGGTACTTGACAAGCCGGTAAGAATGTAGTATAATATAGACGTATTGAAAAACGTCTATGGATTTGGGAGTGAGCCGTGACCATTGATTGCGTAGCGTTCTGCAAAGCCCTGGCCGACGACACCCGACAGCAGATCCTGGAGATGCTGCTGAATGGTGAGATGCGCGTCAGCGACATCGTGGCCGCCTTTGCCATATCCCAGCCGACCATTTCCCACCACCTGAGCGTCCTCAAGCAGTTCGGCCTGGTGACCAGCCGCAAAGAGGGCAAGCAGGTGTTCTACGCCATCAGTCGCGACAACGTGGTTGAGTGTTGCGGTCGGCTCATGGCCAAGTTCGACGCGGAGGAGGCATGCGAGATGTGAACTTTTTTTTGCCACGATACATAGATACATTTCGATACATGTATATAACTTGACAATGTTAACTTCGCCTGCGTCAGACCTCCGAGGTCTGTGAAACAGCTCTAGGATGGCGAAATCGTAGCTTTTGCAGGCATTTCGACGGGTGCAATCACCCATTGGAGACCTCGGAGGTCTAAACTTAACATTGTCGAAATAAAAAGAAGAGGAGGAAACAAAAATGAGTGAGATTGCGACTGATGAAAGAATAAAGGAGGCTGTGCGCCAGGCCTATGGGGGCATTGCTACCCGCTTTGTTGAACAGCCGTCCAGAGCGAGCTGCTGCGGCCCCAGCCAGGCCACTAGCTGCTGTGGCCCGTCTGAGGTCACTGTTGAGAACACAGGTGCCGCCACCAGGTTCTACTCAGGTGAGGAACTCGCCGATCTGCCAGACACCGTGACCGACATCTCGCTGGGCTGCGGCAATCCCACCGCCATTGCCGAGCTCCAGCCGGGCGAGGTGGTGCTCGACCTGGGATCGGGTGGGGGCATTGACTGCTTCCTGGCCGCCAAGAAAGTCGGTCCGCAGGGACGGGTGATCGGGCTGGATATGACGCCAGATATGATCAAGCTGGCCCGGCGTAACGCCAAGAAGCTTGGAGCGACGAACGTCGAATTCCGTTACGGAGAGATGGAAGAGATGCCCATCCCCGATGAGTCAGTGGACGTCATCATCTCCAACTGCGTCATCAACCTGTCGCCGGACAAGGACGCGGTCTTCGGTGAAGCCTACCGCGTGCTGCGGCCCGGCGGACGGATGAGCGTCTCCGACATCGTGGTTGATGGCCAGCTCCCCCAAGCCATCCGCAGCAGGCTGGATGCCTGGGCCGGTTGCGTGGCCGGGGCCCTCGATGAGTCGGACTATCTGAGCAAGATCCGCGCAGCGGGATTTGATGGTGTAGAAGTTCTGTCCCGCGACTATGTGGACCCTGACCAGGTTACTGAGGAGGAGATGCAGTTGCTGGTGGTTGGAGCCGACGGACAGGTTGCTGAGGGTGTGGACGCGCAAGCACTTCTGGACGAGGCGGGACTCTCACCCCGTGACCTCGCCCAGAAAGTCGCCAGCATCAAGGTCACAGCTCACAAGCCAGCGTGAACTTGCTGTCAGGGGAGGAGTGTGGGGTTAGACAGAGAAGCGTATTCGCTGGTCCGTACAGGAGAGGAGGTGAACAAGATGACGCGAGTTCCGTTGAAGCGCTGGATGCTGCGGCCGGTCGCCCGCTGCAGCGAGGGCTGCCATAGTCGGTCCTGGGCATGACAGTAAACGGCCCGCCAGAGGCAGGACAGGCTCCTGCCTCTTTTTCGTTTCCCCATCAGACAGATTTGGTAGTTTTTGACAGGGATGTTGTGCTATACTTTCGATGATTGAAGCCCGCAATGGGCTTTTTTGTGACCTTGCACCGAAAGGGATAGATGCACAAATCCTCCCGCCTGCCTGGGTTCTACAAGCTGAGCTTAGAGGACCGGGCGGCTGTTGTGGCAGAATTGGCCGGACTGACGGCCAGCGAGAAGACGATCCTGATGGGGAAGGGCCTGATCCCAGCCCAAGCCGATCAGATGATCGAGAACGTGGTGGGCATCCACGCCCTGCCCCTGGGGATAGCCGTCAATTTCCTCATCAACGGCCAGGACTATCTCATACCGATGGCCATCGAAGAGCCCTCCGTTGTGGCTGGGGCCAGCTTCACCGCCCGGTTGGTGCGCCATGGCGGCGGATTCACCACCAGCAGCGACGAGCCGGTGATGATCGGCCAGATACAAGTGCTGGACATCGCCGATCCCCAGGCAGCCCGCTCCGAGCTCCTGGCCCATAGAAGCCGCCTGCTCCAGTTGGCTGACCAGACCGATCCTCTGCTCATCAGCCTGGGCGGCGGGGCCCGCGACCTGATCGTCCGCGTGATCGAGGATAGCGCCGTTGGCCCAATGGTGATCGTTCACCTGCTGTTCGATTGCCGTGACGCCATGGGGGCCAACACGGTGAACACCGCCTGCGAGGCCCTGGCCCCTCAGGTAGAGAACATCACCGGCGGACGGGTGGTGCTGCGCATCCTGTCCAATCTCTCCGACCGACGGCTGGCGCGTGCTGAATGCTCCATTCCACCAGATGTACTGGCCTTCCAGGCGTTCACCGGCCAGACGGTGGCGAATCGCATCGTCGAGGCCTACGCCCTGGCTGCCAACGATCCCTACCGAGCCGCCACCCATAACAAGGGCATCATGAACGGCATTGACGCCGTGGCTTTAGCTACAGGCCAAGACTGGCGCGCTGTGGAGGCCGGAGCCCACGCCTACGCTGCCCGCAGCGGTGTCCTGAGTTCATCGAAGGGTGGGCGCTACACTTCGCTCTCGCGCTGGAGCGTGGACGCCAACGGGAACCTGGCAGGCACGCTGGAGATGCCCCTGGCTGTGGGCATCGTCGGCGGGGCCAGTCGGGTGCACCCCACGGCCAAAGTAGCGCTGAAGGTTCTGGGCGTGAAGACGGCGCGGGAACTGGCCGAGGTCATGGCCGCCGTAGGGCTGGCTCAAAATCTGGCTGCTCTACGAGCATTAGCCACCGAAGGAATACAGCGGGGCCACATGCAACTGCACGCGCGTCAGGTGGCCATCGCTGCCGGCGCCACAGGCGATCTGGTAGAGGCAATCGCTGGCCGGTTGGTAACCGAGGGGAAGGTCCGCCTCGACCGGGCGCAGGAGCTCGTGCAGGAGAGGTTGGATATTGGATACTAGAGATTGGATATTGGAGGCTTAGCATTTGACCGAAGATTCTCTGTTGCTGAAGCCAGACCGCGAGGTCGGCATTGTCGGCTATGGGGCTTACGTGCCCCGCTATCGGCTGCCCGCTTCTGAGGTGTCCAGAGTTTGGAAAGAGGGCCAGGAGCCCCCGCCCATCCAGGAGAAAGCGGTGCCGGGCCTCGATGAGGATGTGGTCACCATGTCCATCGAGGCGGCCCGCAATGCTTTGAAACGAGCAAGGATAGAGCCTGAGTTGATCCGCGCCGTCTGGGTAGGCAGTGAGTCCCATCCCTATGCCGTCAAGCCTACCTCGACCATCGTGGCCGAGGCCATTGGAGCTGCGCCCCACACCCAGGCAGCGGACTGGGAGTTCGCCTGCAAGGCCGGCACCGAGGCAATCCAGGCAGCCATCGGCTTTGTCGGCTCTGGCATGGCGCGCTACGCCCTCTGCATCGGCGCGGACTCCTCCCAGGGGCGGCCGGGCGATGCTCTGGAGTACACCACAGGAGCAGGAGGGGCAGCCTACATCATCGGCCCCAAGGAGCAAAGCCTGGCCTACGTAGAGGGGTCCTATTCTTATGTCACCGACACGCCGGACTTTTTCCGCCGGCCTGGCCAGCACTACCCACAGCATGGGCACCGGTTTACCGGCGAGCCTGCCTACTTCAAACACGTTCTAGCTGCGGGAGAGCGCCTGATGGAGGAGCTGGGTTACGAGGCGGGAGATTACGCCCATGCCGTGTTCCACCAACCCAACGCCAAGTTCCCCCTCAAGGCAGGCAAGACCCTGGGTTTCAGCAAGGAACAGATAAAGGCGGGGCTTTTGGTGCCCGTGACGGGCAATACTTACGCGGGCTCTTCCCTGCTGGGTCTGACCAGCGTTCTTGACCAGGCCACTCCAGGCGATAGGGTGCTGCTGGTCTCCTTTGGCTCTGGAGCCGGCAGCGATGCCTTCTCCCTGGTCGTCACTGACCTCGTCGAGGAGAGGAGGAAGAGGGCTCCCCTCACCCAGGACTACATCGCCCGCAAGAAGTACATTGACTATGCGCTTTATGTCAGGTTCAAGAAAAAGCTGGAGATGCATTAGGCATCTTCATAGCTCCTGGCGGACGCTAGTCCGCCAAGCGGCGCCGGACTAGCGTCCGGCGCGAGCAGAGGCTTACTAGCTTTCAAGAAGAAGGAGGAAGATAAGGTGAGAGATGTGATCATCGTTGGTATCGGCCAGACCAAAGTGGGAGAACACTGGGAGAAATCGCTGCGCGATCTGGCCGTTGAGTCCCTGTGGACGGCTATGGCTGATGCAGGGGTCGAGGAGGCGGATGCCCTCTACGTGGGCAACATGCTGGGGGGACAGTTTGTGGGTCAGGAACACCTGGGGACGCTGATCGCCGATTTCGCGGGCTTGCGGGGCAGCGAAGCTTTCAGGGTCGAAGCCGCCTGCTGCTCCGGGGCCGCAGCATTGCGCCAGGGCTACCTCGCCGTAGCCAGTGGACTCCACGACATCGTGGCCGTCACTGGCGTGGAGAAGATGACCGATGCCCTGGGCTGTGTCACCGCCGCTGGCTTGGCCACGGCTGCCGATGGCGACTACGAGGCCAGCCAGGGTCTTTCCCTGGTGGCTGTTCACGCTCTGCTGATGCGGCGCTACATGCACGAGTACGGAGCTGCCAACGCCGACTTTGCCATGTTCGCCGTCAACGCCCACAGGAACGCGGTGGGCAACCCATACGCCATGTTCCGCCGCCCCATCTCCAAGGATGCCTTCGAAAAGGCCCGCATGGTGGCCGACCCCATTAACCTGCTGGATTCCGCGCCCGTGGCCGACGGTGCGGCCACGCTGGTGCTCTGCCCAGCGGTGCGAGCCCGAGAGTTCAAAGAACAACCCATCCGGGTGGCTGCCTCAGCAGCAGCCACCGATTCCGTTGCCCTGCACGACCGGCGCGATCCCCTCTTCCTAGAATCTGCCTACCTGTCGGCACAGAGGGCCTATCAGCAGGCCGGGGTCAGCCCTGACGACATTGATGTGTTCGAGCTGCACGATGCTTTCACCATCATGAGCGCCCTCTCCTTGGAAGCCTGTGGCTTTGCCGAGCGAGGAGAGGGCTACAAAATGGGACAGAATGGCAACATTACCATCGAAGGCCCTACTCCCATCTGCACTATGGGCGGCCTGAAGGCGAGAGGCAATCCGGTGGGGGCTACCGGCGTATATCAAGTGCTAGAAGTGGTTGAGCAGTTGCGCGGCCAGGCGGGACCCAATCAGGTACAAGGTCCTCACCTGGGCATGGCCCAGAACATCGGTGGCAGCGGGGCCACGACCATCACGCACATCCTGGAAGCGATGGACTGAATTGGGAGGTTGGAGGTTGGAAGTTAGAGTTTGGAGGTGAGTGTCATCTTTCGGGCTATAATGGTCCAGGTGTTTTCATCCAAAGTGGGCCAACCATTTTCACCCAAACTGGTCCGCCGATTTTCACCGAAAGTGGTCCACGCCCCTTGGCCCAAACCCTGTACTGAACCCAAGCGAGGTGTGGTCCAAGGTGACACTGGCGAAACTCCTTCAATTGGGGCATACTTCTGGTTCTGGAAACAATGGAACCAGGAGGGGATATGCCAAGCAGAAAGAAGGAGACCATGGACGTTCGAGAAATGCTGAGACACTTGCGGCAAGGGCAAAGCAACCGGGCGGTGGCCAAGACGATGGGCATCGACCGCAAGACGGTGGCCCGGTATCGCACCTGGGCCACGGAGCAAGGGTTGCTGGAAGATCCGTTGCTGCCTCTGGACAAACTGCACCAGTTGGTGGAAGAAACGCTGAGTAGCCCACCTCCTCCGCAGAACACGTCGTCGGTGGAGCCGTATCGAGACATCGTGATCAAGCTGCGCCGGGAGGGCGTAGAAGTTGCCGCTCTCTATCAACGCTTGAAGGAGCGGGACTACACCGGCAGCTACTCGTCGGTGTACCGCTTCGTGCGAAATCTGGAACCCCGTACGCCGGAGGTAACGGTGCGTGTAGAGACACGCCCAGGCGAGGAGGCTCAGGTAGACTTTGGCTACGCTGGGCGTATGGTGGACCCCGAGACGGGAGAACTGCGCAAGACCTGGGTGTTTGTGATGACCCTGTCCTGGAGCCGCCATCAATACGCGGAGTTCGTCTTTGACCAGAAGGTCGCAACCTGGTTGCGGCTGCATCGTAATGCCTTCGCCTTTTTCGGGGGCGCACCGGAACGGGTGGTGATCGACAATCTCAAAGCCGGGATCATTCGGGCCTGTTGGCATGAACCTCAAGCTCAACAGTCGTACCGGGAGTGCGCGGAGCACTACGGCTTTCTCATCACTCCCTGCCGACCGGGCACCCCGCAGCACAAGGGCAAGGTCGAGAAGGGGGGCATCCACTACGTCAAGCGAAACTTCCTGGCTGGTCGGGAGCCCACCCCTCTCACCCAGGCCAATCGGGATGTGAGGCGCTGGGCGCTGACCATTGCCGGACAACGCGTCCACGGGACGACCAAGGAGAAACCCCTGGAACGCTTTGAGACGGAGCGTGCCGCGCTGCGGCCTCTGCCCCATACGCCTTATGACTTGGCCATGTGGAAACAGGTCAAACTCCACCGAGACTGTTACCTGATCTTTGATCACGCCTACTACTCGGCGCCGTTCCGCCTCGTGGGGCAGAAGCTATGGGTACGCGGCGGCAGCCGAGAGATCCAGATATTCACCAGAGACTACCAACTGGTGGCCACTCACCCCCGTGCCCAACGTCGTGGCCAACGGTGCACCCGCTTGGATCATCTGCCACCTCACAAGGTGCCCGGCCTGATCCTGACCCGCGACGCGTGTCGACAGCAGGCGTCCGAGATCGGGGCTGCCACGCAAGAGGTGGTCGATGGCCTGCTGGACCACCGACCCGAGGATCGGCTGCGCACGGCCGGACGGCTGTTACGTCTCGGCGACCGCTTTGGCCCCCAACGGCTCGAAGCGGCCTGTGGCCGGGCGCTGCGCTTCAACGACCCGGCATACCTGACTATCAAGCGCATCCTGGAACAAGGGCTGGATCTCGAAGAAGTGTCTGCCATCGCCCCACCACCACCGGCCATGACATTCGCCCGCCCAGCGGCCGAGTTAGTGGGCCACCTGGCAGGAGGTGCGGCATGGAAATGACTCACCAGCTCACCTCTTTCGTGGAACGATTGCGCCTGTCGGGCATCCTGCAGACGCTGGACGTGCGCAATCAGCAGGCGATTGATGGTCAATGGACCTACATGGAGTTCTTGGCCCGGCTGCTGGAGGACGAGGTGGAACGCCGAGCACAGAAGCAACTGCGACTCCGTATCCTCCGGGCACGGATCAACACCACCAAGACCCTGGAACGGTTCGACTTCAACTTCAATCCCAGCGTCAACCGGCAGCAGGTGCTCGACCTTGCGACCTGCAGCTACATTGGCCAGAAGCGAAACGCGCTCATCTGTGGTCCAACCGGTGTGGGGAAAACGCACCTGGCTCAGGCCTTGGCCCATGAGGCCTGCCGCCGAGGCTACACGG
>CAYMKL010000172.1:0-13307 GCA_964390805.1 uncultured Anaerolineae bacterium
TCTCGTGGAGGTTTTATGAACATCTTGACGAACGCTTACGGCCTGAGTAGTTACAGCCCCGATACCTTCTACATCGCCCTGTATGATGAGGCGAGAGGAGAACTACGCTTCGATATCTTCGTCGAAGAGGGCGAATGGCTGCCAAAGTTCACCAGGAAGCTCGACGAAGGCGGCCTGACGACCTCGATAGTCCAATCCAGGAAGCCCCTTTTCATCGGCGATTTCGAAAAGGAAAGCCTGCCGGTGACTCCGGGCCAGGTGGGGAAGCTTGAGATCCAATCCTGGCTGGGCTTTCCCCTTCTTGTCAGGGACAAGGTCGTGGGCGTCATTTCCGTGCAGAGCTTTCGGTCCCATGCTTTTACCGAGAGGACCAAGCGCATCCTCGCGGCCTTCGCCAACCAGGCGGCCATCGCCATCGAGAATGCCCGCCTTTTCCAAGAGATTGAAGAGCGCCAGGTTTACCTGGAACGGGTGCTAGGAGCCGCTCCCGACGCCATCGTTACCCTGGATGACCGCTTTCAGGTCGTGGAGTGGAACGCGGGCGCAGAGAGGCTGTTCGGATACTCACGGGAGGAGGCAATCGGACACCATCTTGACCGCCTGGTCACCAACCCCGATGTCTTCGAGGAGGCGGTCGAGTTTACGCGGATAGTCATGAGCGGGGTGGAAGTGCCTCCTGTAGAGACCGTCCGCTATCGGAAGGATGGTTCTCCGGTGGATGTCCTCTTGGCCGGGTCCCCCATCCTGGTAGGGAATGAGTTCACCGGGGTAGTCGTCGTCTACACCAACATCACCGAGCGGGTGCAGATGGAGGAGACGCTGCGCTCCCTGGCGCTTCTGGACAACCTTACAGACCTATTCAACCGGCGAGGGTTCTTCACCCTGGCCGAACAGCAGTTAAAGGCGGCCGAGCGAGCGAGGAGGAGAATGGTGCTGCTCTTTGCCGACTTTGACGGCCTGAAGCAGATCAACGATACCTTTGGACACTCCGAAGGAGACCGGACCTTGATCGAAACCGCCGATACCCTCAGAGAGACATTCCGCGAGTCCGACATCATCGCTCGCATTGGCGGGGATGAGTTTGTGGTTCTGGCGGCAGAAACCGGTGGAGCTGACGCCGACGTTATCACTACTCGTCTGCAAGAGAACCTGGCAGCCCGCAACGCAAGGGGAGACCGCCGCTACAAGCTATCGTTAAGCGTGGGCACAGCGCGCTACGATCCTGAGCACTCCTGTTCCATTAATGAGCTGCTGGCCCAGGCGGATAGAGCGATGTACGAGAGGAAACAGGGCGATCATCAGAAGGAGGCTTGCACCCCGGGAAAGTAGGGTATCAGACCGAGGCCAATCGCATTGGTCATCATAGCAAGCTTGCTCTGAGGATGAAAGAAATGACAATAGACGAGGTACGTGAGCTTATCACCCGAGGTGAGGGGCCAACCATAGAGTTCAAACGAGAGTGGCCACTATGGGGTGCGCAATGCTTAGGGAGAAAAAGGCGGGCCGCTTCGATCGGCCCCTGGAGGTGCCTAGAGAGGATTTGGCGTGAACGAACTGAATTTGTCGGGCTTGCTCTCCCTTATCGAATACATACCTAGCTATCGTGAGCTGATCGAGGGCTTGAGGGGTCAGGATGCGGCCCCACGATCCCTACCCTACCCCGTAACCCTCAGCCTGCTGTCCTCGGCGCGGCCCTACCTCATCGCCGCCCTGCAGCGGAACCTCAGCAGACCCATGGTGGTGGTGACGGCCCGGCCGGAGCAGGCCAACCAACTCCACAGCCAATTACGCCTCTGGTCAGCCAGGCCGGAGAGCGTTCTGCTTTTCCCTGAGCCCAACGCCCTGCCTTATGAACACATTGCCTGGGCCATTGAGACTATCCAACAACGTGTCCGTGTCTTGGCCACACTGTTACGACCGCAGGAACAAAGCATCCTTCCTCCTCTCATTATCACCTCAGCCCGCGCATTGATGCAGAAAACCATACCCGTGAGTGAGTTCCAGGCTGGCGTACATACGCTGCAGCAGGGCCAGTCCATCCCCCTGGAGAAGATGCTGGCCCACTGGGTCTCCCTGGGCTACGAGCCGGCCAGTCTGGTCGAGCAGCCGGGCACCTTCAGCCGACGGGGCGGGATCATTGACGTCTTCCCTCCCCACAGCGCGCAGCCGGTGCGCATCGAGCTCTTCGGGAATGAGATCGAGTCCCTGCGCCTTTTCGAGCCGGATACACAGCGTTCTCAAGACAAGGTACTCTCGTTTACCCTGGTGCCGGCCAGCGAAGCCCTGCCCAAACATGGTCCACGGGCAGCTCAGCGAGCAGCCCAACTAGACCTCTCAGCCTGTCACGAATCGGCGGCAGCCGAATTCGAGGCCAACCTCGCAGCCCTGGAGGAGAGCCAGCACTTCAAGGGCCTGGAGTTCTATATTCCCCATCTCTACTCCCAGCCGGGGAACCTCATAGATTTCCTGTCCACCGAGGGATTATTGATCGTTGACGACCTGGCCGAATTGGAATCATCTATGGCCGACCTGGAGGCCAGCGCGCTGGAGCTTCAGAAGACCCTGCTCGAAGCGGGCGAATTGCCCAGCGGGCTCCCCATCCCCTATTTCACCTGGGACGAGCTACAGGAGGCTTTGCTGGACAAGCACCCGCTGGTGCTGGGATACGATGACGGCGAGGAACAACCCCTGAGCCGGCTCTTTGTCC
Source organism: uncultured Anaerolineae bacterium (assembly GCA_964390805.1). Taxonomy (GTDB): domain Bacteria; phylum Chloroflexota; class Anaerolineae; order VGOG01; family VGOG01; genus CAYMKL01. The sequence continues at coordinate 2,708 of CAYMKL010000172.1, forward strand.
CAGGCCCACGCCACGGCGGGCGGCTCAAGCAGGTGCTGGACAACTGGCAGAGGATGCTCCACGAGGGTCAGCGGATCGTGGTGGTGAGCCGCCAGGCCCAACGCCTGGCCGCCCTGTGGGGAGAGCGAGAAGCTTACGTGCAAACCCTGAGGGTCTCGGAGACCCTTAGGGTTTTGCCCCCGCTGCGCAGTCTGACCATCGTGCAGGGCACTCTGGCCGAGGGCTGGACGCTGCTTCCCCCCCTCTTTCCCCCCAGAATCGGGGAGGATGTAAGGGGAGGGCAGCAAGCAACATGCTGCCTGATGACGGATGCGGAGATCTTCGGCTGGTCGAGACCCCTGCCTCGTCGGGTGCGCAGACCGAAGGCGGTGACTCCAGAGGCGTTCTTTGCCGACATGGCCCCCGACGATTACGTGGTGCACCTCGAGCACGGCATCGGCATCTTCCACGGCTTGGTTGAGCTGACCCTCGACGGGGTGAAGCGGGAGTACCTGGAGGTCGAATACACCGGCGGCGATAAGCTATACGTGCCCATTCACCAGGCAGATCGCCTCAGCCGATACGTGGGGGCGGGCGAGCGACTTCCCGCTCTGCACCGCCTGGGCGCGGCCGATTGGGCGCGGGTCAAGGCCCGGGCCAAGCGGGCTGTGGAGGACATCGCCCACGATCTTCTGGAACTCTACGCTGCGCGGGAAGTCATACGGGGCCACGCCTTCCCCCTCGACCACCCCTGGCAAGCCGAGCTGGAAGCATCCTTCCCCTACATCGAGACCGAGGATCAACTGCGGGCCGTCGAGCAGATCAAGACCGACATGGAGAAGCCCAAGCCCATGGACCGGCTCATCTGCGGCGACGTGGGCTACGGCAAGACCGAGGTCGCCCTGCGGGCGGCTTTCAAGGCGGTGATGGGTCACAAGCAGGTCGCCATCCTGGTGCCCACCACCGTGCTGGCCCAGCAGCACTACACAACCTTTCAGGAGCGGCTCAAGCCCTTCCCCGTCGAGGTGGAGATGCTCTCCCGCTTCCGATCGCGGAAAGAGCAGGGTGAGATTCTGAGTAAGCTAAAGGAAGGGACGATGGACATCGTCATCGGCACCCATCGTCTGATTCAAAAAGACGTGGCCTTCAAAGACCTCGGCCTCCTCATCATAGACGAGGAGCAGCGCTTCGGCGTGACTCACAAAGAGAGACTCAAGCAGATGCGCAAGGAGGTGGACGTCCTCACCCTCACCGCTACCCCCATACCCCGCACCCTCTACATGTCGCTGACCGGGGTGCGGGACATGAGCACCATTGACACCCCGCCGGAAGAGCGGCTTCCCGTAAAGACCCACGTTGGCGAGTACGACGAGACCCTCATCCGCAAGGCGATTTTGCGCGAACTGGACCGGGGTGGGCAGGTCTATTTCGTGCACAACCGCGTTCAGAGCATCCGACCCATCGCCCAACGACTGGAGCGCATAGTGCCCGAAGCCACGTTGGCCATCGCCCACGGCCAGATGCCTGAGGCCAAGTTGGAACAGGTGATGCTGGATTTCGCCGCCGGCAAAGTGGATGTCCTGGTCTGCACCTCCATCATCCAGAGCGGCCTGGACATTCCCAACGTCAACACCCTCATCGTCAACCGCGCCAATCAGTTCGGCCTGGCCGGCCTCTACCAGTTGCGGGGCCGGGTTGGGCGGAGTGCTCGGCGGGCCTACGCCTACTTCCTGTACGACCATCTCCACCGCTTGACCGAGACTGCCCGCCAGCGATTGCAGACCATCATGGAGGCCAGCGAGTTGGGGGCTGGGTTCAGCATAGCCATGCGCGATCTGGAGATCCGCGGCGCCGGCGACCTGCTTGGAACCCGACAACACGGCCACATCGCCGCAGTGGGCTTCGACCTCTACTGCCGCCTCCTGGCCCAGACGGTGCAGGAGCTCAAGGAGGAGCCTGATAGAGAAACCCCTTCGGTTCTGGCAGCCCCCTTGCTGCCCTCAGTTGCCATTGATTTGCCCCTGCCGGCCTTCATCCCCAGAGACTACGTGCCTCATCCTCCCCTGCGTCTGCGGCTCTATCGCCGCATGGCGGGCCTGGCCACGCTGGATGAAATAGAGGACATGGAGCACGAGTTACAAGATCGCTTCGGCGACCTGCCCGAAGCTGCAGCCAACTTGCTCTACCAACTGCGTCTCAAGGTGCTGGCTCTCAGGGCCGGTGTGCAGGCCATCTCCGCTCGAGGGGGGCAAATTATCATTCGCACCGAGGGGGACCTGGAGCGCAAGCAACTGGAGAAACGCCTGAGGGGGCGAGCCCAAGTGAGCCGGCGTCAGCTCTGGCTGCTGCTCCACGAGAGGGAAGATGTTTGGCGGAGGGAGCTGGTGGAGGTGCTAGAGGCGATAGAGGAGGAACAACGGACTGGCAGGATTAAACGGACTAGCACACACGAGCGTCAGTCCTCCCCCAGCTAGGCGTTGGGCGAGAGCGCCGGTCGAGTAGGAGCAGAGCGACGTGAAGAAAATCTGTGGGATTCGTGGGATATTTGTGCGATAGCTACTTCAGACTGTGGGATATGTGGGATACTTGTGGGATATGTGGGATGTGTGGGATACCTGTGGGATATTGGCTCCTGGAGTTTGGATGAAGTGAAAGAAACCAGGTTTTTCACCTAAGAGCGCTACTGGGGATGCCGAAAGCACCCGCGATTGAGTACGTCTTGGATGGAAAAGATTCTAAAAACCTGGCTTCTGGCCGTTCTCCCGGATTTGCTACTCGTTGCCTCGTTCCTCATTGTTGCCTCATTACTCGTTACCTTGTTACCCATCACTTGAAAATGTAATAAGTAGCCCGCTTCCGGCCTATCTTCAGCAGCACGTTCTTGTTCACCAGGTCGGCCAAGTCTCGCCGGATGGTCTCGGAGCTGACCTCAGGGCAGAGCTCCTGGTACTCGCGGTTGGTGATGCGTTCCTTTTCGAGCAGGTAGGCCAGAGCCTGCTCCTGGCGCTCGTTCAGGTCCAGGTGAGACCAGCGACTCAGGTCTATTTCTTCCTCGCTTACCAACCCCTCTCCGTGCCCGTAGAGGGTGACGCGGAATCCGCCCGCCGTCTCCTGAAAACGCGGGGCCGGCAGCCCGTAGTCCCGCATCAGTTTGATCATGCGATCAATCCCGTAGCCCAGATGCTCGATGAAGCCCATGTCGGCCAGCACCTGGACGATGACCTCGTTGCGGGAGAACCTCTCTTCGACGATGTTGTCCACCGTCACGTGGCCCGGCAGGCGGCCTGGGCTGTAGAACTCGATGCGGTCGCTGAACATGAAGACGCGTATCTCGTCGCCGCGGACGCTGTAGTCGCGGTGGGCCACGGCGTTGACGATGGCCTCGCGCACGGCCTTGACGGGATACTCGACCCGCTCCTCCCTCTCCAGGCTCACCAGACGAACCCCGCGCTTCATGTTGCTAACCAGGAAGGCCTCGGCGCGGCGGATCTGATCGGGCAGAGTCCCCCTGATGTCCTCTCGCACGAATTCGTCACTCATCTCCCGCCCAGCGTAGCGAGCCACGATGATCTCACCGGACTTCACAAAGCGCTCAGGCTGGACGCCAAACAGCAGTATCCCGGCATTGGTTGGCCGGTACCCCCCCCTCTTTCCCTCCCAACCCTTCGACAAGCTCAGGACATCGCTTTGGGGAGGAGGAAGGGGGGGCGTCACCAGGCAACCCCGGTTGTGCAGGGCCTCTTCAGTCGTAACCGCGCTCAGTCCCTCCAGCGAGGCCAGGTACCTCTCCGCCTTGTCCCAGTCAATGTCGTCGAGCGTGGCGCCGGGCGGGATGAGGGACTCAAAGCTTATCTCACCTCGTTCAATAATCAGCCGGCGCAGCCTTTTAGGAGCCAGGGGCTTGTTCTGAGCACCAACGCGGATCAGGTACTTTCCCCGCAGGCTGTAGACGTGGGGCAGCCCTGGAGGGACGGTGATGACCAACACATCTTTGTCGTCTACAGTCACCACCTCTGGCAAAGGGATGATGAGGGGAGGCTCGGTAAGAAAAGCGGCCTCCAGAGCTTTATCGCGAGCCGCCTCGGCGTCCTTCAGCCCTTGCACTTTGGCCGACGCAGGATGAACGCCCACCAGAACCGTACCTCCGCTGGCATTGGCCAGGGCAACGAGAGATTCCGCCAATGTGCGGGCCGAAGCCCGCTCGGTTCTCAAGTCTATCTCCTGGCCCTTCCCCCGTTGCAATAGAGTCAAAATCTCATCTGCTGTCATATTCGCCCCCTCAATGATCGAATACCCAATATCCAGTATCTAATATCCATCTATCAGCCATCAGCTATCAGCCATTAGCCATCAGCCATTAGCTATTGGCTATTCCAACCGCTTGCGGAAACGCGCCGCCGACAGGGTCAGGATCACCACACCAAAGATAGCCATAGCTATCACTTGTTCGGTCAAGAGTTCCAGACCGATCCCTTTAAGAATTACGCCTCGGACGATGACCAAAAAATAGGTCAAGGGAATAACATAGCCAAAACACTGCAAAACCCTGGGCATGGCAGCGATGGGGAACATGAAGCCCGAAAGGAATATGGAAGGAAGCATGATGAAATAGCTGAGGAGCATGGACTCCTGCTGGGTGTTAGAGACGGTGGAAATGAAGAGCCCCAGCCCCAGAGAGGTCATCAAAGCTAGAACTGAGAGGGCCAGGAGGAGCAGGAGGCTGCCCCGTATCGGCACCCCGAACCATAAGGATCCGATAGCCAGAACCTCCAGGGTGTCCAAGAAAGCGATAAACACGTAGGGAACCAATTTGCCGACGATGAGCTCATAAGACTTGAGAGGGGTGACGATGAGCTGCTCGATGGTGCCTCTCTCCCGCTCCCGCACGATGGCCATGGAGGTGAGGAAGGTAGTCAGGAACTGCATGATGATCCCAATGATGCCGGGAATCATGAAGTTGGCGCTGGCCAGTTCTGGATTGTACCAGACTCGCGGACGCACCTCCAGGCCCGGCTGTTCCGCTGGATCTACCCCCAGAAACTGCTGGACTATCTCGGCCGACTTGGCCTGACCCACCGCAGTGGCGGCCGAGAGAGCAGCGCTGGCGATATTGGGGTCCGAGCCGTCTATGACCACACTCACCTGAGCTGTTCCCTTGCGCGCCAGGTCTTTGCTGTAACCCGCAGGGATGAGCAGCCCTGCACGAGCTTTCCCCCCGTCCATGAGGCGAGCCAGGGCCTCCTCGCTGGCGATGTAATAGTTGACGTCGAAGTAGCCTGAGGTTCCGTAAGTCTCAATGAGTTCCCTGCTTTGAGCCGTTCGATCCTGGTCAAAAACAACGGTCGAGATGTGATCCACATCGGTAGTGGCGGCATAGCCCAGCAGGACCAACTGGATTATCGGAATGAGAAACATCACCGCCAGGGTGCGGGGATCGCGAAAGATATGAATGAACTCCTTCCGCATAACGGCCAGAGTCCGATGCATGTGACCTCTAGATAGATTCCTCAGTTATCATCTGAGCTTGCAGCCATCTGGTAAGATATAAGATAATGAAAATGACAAATGACGCCAGTAAAGTCAGGAAGGCCATCAAAGCAAAGATAAACAACCCCCCAAGGGCCAGACGGACTTCATTGGCCGCCGAAGATGCGGCGGATAAAGAGACAACGAGCATGATGGAAGCGGCGACATTCCAGAGAGAGTGGAGACTGACGCTGGCGGCGTAAGCGCCCAGGAGTCGCCAGGGGCGTCGGGTGGTGAACAAGTAATACCAACCCAGACCCATCAGTCCGCTCCCCAGGCAGTGCATGGCCGTAGCCCCAACGCGCATTGTCGCCACGCCGGCCCAGCCCTCCAAAGAGGAGGCTCCGTTGAGCAGCGCCTCGGCCAGGGCAAAGCCAGCACCGCCAGCCAGGCCCCAGAGGAACGACTGGGCCTTGCTGGGCCGGCGATAGCTCATCATGACTACGCCCAGGACCTTGAACAGCTCTTCGATCATCGGAGCAATGACGATCACAAGCAAGCCCAAGGCAATGAGGATTGGCGGGGAAAGAAGAGGGCTGTAAAGGCTTTCAGGATTTTGAAGCCAGCGGGGATCCTGCAAATAGACAGATAGCTCCTCGAACCAGGCCGCGCCGCCCGGCATCAGAGCCGTCAGGGCGAGCACAACGACCATCAAGAGCAAGCCAAACGCAGCCTCCAATCCGAAAGCCCCGAAGGTAGCCAGGAAAGCACCGCTGGCCAGTTGAAGCACCACACCCCGCCAGCGGGTATTACTCCCCGTTAGCCTACGGCCAACAAAGGCCAGGAAGAAAAGCGGGGGCAGGACGGCGGCCAAGATGTAGAAAGGGGGAAAAGTCAGCGCAGGCGCGAGATCAAGAGTGAGAATTACCTGGCCGAGGATCACAGCCACCACGAAGACAGCAGCCAGCACCCAGGCAGGCCGAGGGCGGAACAGTCGCGAGGGACGGCCCCGCAGCGAGCTGAAACCCTGCCAGGCCAGGGGCAGGCCCAGCCCGATCCCCAGGGCGATGAAAGAGGCGCCCACGATTGCCCCTATCAGATCCATTTCCCCTCCCCTGATGAAAGGGGGGATTAAATAGAACACTCCCGCCAGCAGGCCCAGGAAGGCGATACTGAAGCCGGCGACACCGACCATGATTTTTGCGATTTTGAGCAATGGTTACCTCCTTCTTGCCCGATAATCATACCTTTTTTGCCCAAAATGTCAACCGGCCACTACAACGGATTCGGAAATAAACGGATTGAGAGCATGGACTCGTTCCTCATTGACTCGTTAATTCCCTCAAAATCACCACCGCCGCCTCTTTATCCAAAGGCTCGTTATTGTTGCCGCACTTGGAGCTCTGGACGCAGGAGGGGCAGCCGTCTTTGCAGGGACACTCCTCGATGGCCGACAGGGTGGTCCGCCAAAGCTCCTCCAGGATGTCGAATCCCTTCTCGGCGATGCCCACCCCGCCGGGGAAGGCGTCGTAGATGAAGATTTGGGGGCTGCCCGTATCGGGGTGGTTGGGGGTGGAGAGACCGCCGATGTCCATCCGGTCACACATAGCGAAGAGAGGCAGTATCCCGATGGCAGCGTGCTCCAGGGCGTGCAGACCGCCGTGGAAGTTTAGCCCTCGGCCAGCCACGCGGCGAGCAATCTCCGGGGGCACTTCGAACCAGAGGGCTTTGGTCTCGTAAGATTGAGGCGGCAGGTCCAGGTACTCCACGCTCAAAATGGCTTCGCTGAACTGCTGCTTGCGAGTGTATCCGATTACCTGCTGGGTGAGCCGCACTTGGCCGAAGAAGGCAGCGGTGGTGGGAAACCGCTTGTGCCTAAAAGAGCGCACAATGCTCACGTCGTTGAGCTCGCGGGGCTGGGTGTAGTAGTCCATGTCCACCGGTCGCAGATAGGCCACCTGCGCCTGCAGATCCAGGTTGGTGACCAGGTAGGACTCCCCCTGATGCAGATAGACTGCGCCGGGATGAACCCGGTAGAGAGCCGACGAGCCCTCGATCTCCTCCAGGGTTTGGTACCGCCGTGACTCATCCAAGAGGGCAAAACGAGAGCCCGTGATGGAGCGCAGGTTCACCTCCTGGGCCGGGTAGCTCTGCCCAACGTTGTACCAGCGCTCGTTCCGATAGACCAGGATGCCCCTTCGCTCCAGGTTGATCATCGCCTCCACGAAGCCGGGGCCGAAGAGGAACTCGTCGTCGTTGGTAAGGGGCAGCTCGTAAGCGGCACAGGGGAGGTGCTTCTCCAGGATATAGACGTTGTCGGGAGCGGTGAGGGCGTGCTCGTGACCTTTGCCGAAGAGGGCCTCAGGGTGACGCATGAAGTACTGGTCCAGGGGGCCGTCCAGGCCGATGAGTACCGAGAGGGACTCCCGCACGCCCCTCCCGGCCCGCCCGGCCTGCTGCCAGGTGCTGGCGATGGTGCCGGGGTAGCCCACCAGAACCGTAGCGTCCAAGCTGCCCACGTCCACCCCCAGTTCCAGGGCGCTGGTGGCCGTGACCCCCAGCAGCTTGCCGCTGAAAAGCTCCCGCTCGATCTGGCGGCGCTCCTCAGGGAGGTAGCCCGCTCGATAGGACTTGATCAGCGGGACCATATCGGGTTCCCGTTCCTTCAGAATCCCGCGGGCGTAGCGGAGGATGAGCTCAGCTACCTTGCGGGCCCTGGTGAAGGTGATGTTGCGCACCCCCTGACGAGCCATCTCCACGAACAGGTCAGTGGCCTCGGAGTTCGCGCTGCGGCGACTGGTCCTGGCCCGGTCGAGGAAAGGGGGATTCCACAGGACGAAGTCCTTGGCCCCGCTAGGGGAGCCGTCGTGGTCCACCACCAGGGTCGGGACACCAACTAGTCGCTCAATGTGCTCACCGGGGTTGGCTATGGTCGCTGAGCAGCAGATGAACTGGGGCTTCGCGCCGTAGAAATCGCATACGCGGCGCAGACGGCGGAGGACGCAGGCCACCTGAGAGCCGAATACCCCTCGGTAGACGTGGGCCTCGTCAAGGACCACGTACTTGAGGTTGGCGAAAAAGTGGGCCCACAGGGTATGGTTGGGTAGGATGCCCAGGTGTAGCATGTCGGGGTTGGTGAGGATAATGGCAGTCTCTTTGCGCCGGCGAGAGCGCGTTGATTGAGGCGTATCGCCGTCGTAGGTGCCGAATTTCACCTCTCGTAAGTTGGGCTTGGTCAGCTCTCGCAAAGAGCGGAGCTGGTCCTGAGCCAGGGCCTTGGTGGGAAACAGATAGAGGGCGCGAGATCGCCAATCGCCGATCATGGCCTCCAGGACCGGCACGTTGTAGCAAAGGGTCTTGCCGCTAGCCGTGGAAGTAGCCACCACCACGTTTTGGCCAGATCGGGTGGCGTTGACGGCCTGAGCCTGGTGCGTGTAGAGCTTCTCCGCCCCCACTCGCTTGAGGGCATCTCGCAAGGAGCGTGGCAATGGCCTGTCCAATCGCCCATAGCGCGCCCGCCTGGGGGGGATGTGCTGCGTGTGGGCGATCTGGCCCTTGTAGAATCGCTGTCGCTTGAGGTGCTTGATGAAGTCCTTGACTCTCACTTGTCCCGAGCCTCGTCGAAGGGTAGGTGATATTTTACCACGAAAGGGCGGAAAAAGCGACTGGATCAATATAACATCGAATTCCGAGGATTCACCGAATCTGGCATCGCAAATTCGGTGAATCCTTTCGATTCGTCGTCATATCGGCCTGACAGATCCGGCCCCAACGGGGCTTCGCAGACTGAGCCAGGGGCTTGAGCGGAGCCCCTGACGGACTGTTGATAGCACTAACGTTTCGTGATATGCTATGATCAATAGCGGGAGAACTCGCTGGAGTGCGGACGAAAGTCCGCCTTTGCAGAGCCCAGGGCAGGCTTGCGCCTGTACCCCGAATCCCAAATCTCATGAAAGGAAGGGAGTTATGGCAATTGAGCAAGTCAAGCTGGTGTTGATCGGGGTAGGCAATATCGGGCGGCGTTTCCTGGAGATACTCGCTCGCAAGGGAGACACCCTGCGCGCTCGATACGACCTGGAGTTGCTGCTGGTTGGAGTGGCGGACACCTCCGGCGCGGCTCTGGCTGCCGATGGGCTTGATCCGCTACAAGTGATCCATCTGAAGCAACAGGGCCAGGGAGTGGCCGCCTATCCACTGCTCGGCAGGCCCGGCATGGAGGCTATGGAGTTGGCCAGGCAGGCCCAAGCCGATGTCCTGCTCGAGGCCTCGCCCACCAACCTTCAGGATGGGCAGCCGGGGCTCAGTTGCATGGAGGAGGCGCTGCGGCGAGGGATGCACGTGGTGACGGCCAACAAAGCGCCATTGGTCCTGGCCTATTCGCGGCTCACCGAACTAGCAGCGCAGAAGGGAGTTCGGTTGGCTTTCAGCGGTGCGGTGGCCGGAGGGTTGCCCACGGTCAACATTGGGCAGAGGGACCTGGCCGGGTCAGAGATCCTTCGGATAGAGGGCATCCTGAACCTGACCACCAACTACATCCTGACCCAGACGGCGGAGAAGGGCAAGTCCTACGCGGAGGCCCTGGCCGAAGCCCAGGCCGATGGCCACGCCGAAGCTGATCCCCGCCTGGATGTGGAGGGCTGGGACGCGGCCAACAAGCTGGTGATCCTGGCCCACAGCGTGCTCGGCCATGTGGCCAGCCTGGAGGATGTGGAGGTTGAAGGCATCACCGGGATCGGGCCTGAGGAACTGAAGCAAGCCGCAGTCAGCGGCAAGGTCATCAAGCTGATAGCGAAGGCAGAAAAGGAAGACGACGGCTATCATCTGAGTGTACGGCCCACCTGCCTGGAGCTATCTCACCCTCTAGCTCGCCTCACAGCCTATCAGATGGGCATCGTCTACCACACCGACATCAGCGGCACCATTACGGCCACCATCGTCGAAGAGAACCCCATGCCCACCGCGGCGGCCATGCTTCGAGACCTGATCAACATCTACGAGTAGCGAGGAAACGAGGAAGGAGTGTCCAAGAGGGAACTCTGGGGAACTCCGAGGACCTTCGAGGAACCGAAAGTTCCCCCGAGTTCCCCGGAGTACCTAGAGCTTTAGTTTCCGGTAACCCGTCCGCCGCTGGTGGGCGGCAGCGTCCAGTCCGAAA